>JBDWQQ010000153.1:0-14569 GCA_039986455.1 Halioglobus sp. | reverse complement strand
ACTGGAGCGTGCGCGGAAAACTACGCTGGGACCCCACTGACACCCTGTCATTCAAGTGGGCAAGCGACTACTACGATGCCGAATGTGACTGTTCGGTATCTCCCATGCGCTCTATCGAGCCTTACGGAGGCAATGAAGACGCAGTACAGGCGGTTCTTGATCAAATTGATCCCGTTGTGCCAGGTGATGAAAACGATGAGGTTAACGTCAACTCGACGCCCTTTACCGAGAACAGTCAATGGGGACATTCTCTGGAGGTCAACTGGGACATTGGAGACTACTCACTAACCTCAATAACCGCAGCTCGCGGGTTTGAGATCGATGGTAAGAGCGATGGTGATCTTGACGGCCAACCTATCAATGTTTTGGGTTTTGCACAGGGAGGCACAACAGACCAGGACCAGTTCACTCAGGAGCTTCGTCTAGCCTCGCCGGCAAATGAGTCTTTGAATTATGTTGTTGGCCTGTTTTATTTTGACCAGACCGTAGAGCGCCAGTTTATTCGCGCCTTCGAAATCGTACCCGGCTTACCCGGGGAAGGTATCGCCACATTTGAAGCAGACACTTCAAACTGGGCAGCCTTTGGCGAGGCTACTTGGAATATCAGCGATACGTGGCGATTTATTTTTGGCGCACGGTATACCCAGGACGAGCTGGAATTTGAGTTCGAGCGGGTACGCGAGGGCTTTCCTGTGGGCGTGCCTGACCCTGTCCCATTGGCTGGTCAAGATACAGACGAAGACGATATTTCAGGCAAGCTGGCATTGCAGTGGGATTACAGCGATAACGGCATGACTTATCTGAGCTACACAGAGGGCTATAAAGGCCCAGCGTTTGATCTGACCTTCGGGACGAATCCCGTGGACTTGGACCGTGTAGAGCCTGAAACATCTGAGTCATGGGAACTTGGTCTGAAAACAAGAATGTGGGACGGCCGACTGCAGCTGAACCTGGCTCTTTTTGACGCGGTTTACACCGACTTTCAGTCACAAGCATTTTTTGACCCGGACGGCGTTCCCGACTGCCCTGACGATAGCCCTGGGTGTGACCCCGATGATGATCCAGGTGGCTTTCTATTAATCAACGCGGGGGAGGTTAGCACCCAGGGTCTGGAGCTGGATATGCTTGCCCAGGTCAGTGAGAATCTCCGTGTTTCAGGTGGCCTGGCGATTATCGACGCGAAAATCGATGACTACCCGGCAGGTGTATGCAGCGCGGGTCAACAGTTCCGCGATGAATGCCCTGATGGGCTGCAGGACTTGAGCGGTGGCGACCTTCCATTTTCACCCGACCTGAAAATTAATGTGGCTGCTTCTTACGTATGGCAGCGTGATTCGACATTCGATGTTGTTTTCAACGGCTCCATTCGCTACCAGGACGAAGTCCAATACGGACTGCACCAGGACGAAAATACGATCGGCGATGCGTACACAATATTGGATGCTGGCCTTTCCCTGCAAAGCCACAGCGATAGCTGGGAAGCCATGTTCTATGTGAAAAACTTGACCGATGAGTTCTATCCCGGCTCTATTTTTGACACTAACTCCGCGTTTATTCCCAATGCCTACTTCCATCGCTACAGCAAATTAGCCGAGCGCACCTACGGCATGGATCTTCGATATCGATGGTGAAGGGTAGGGAGCGTTTCATAAGCGCCTATTCAGGCGCCATCGACAAGTCTTTACGCAGGTGCCTGGAAGCACAATAGAAGTGACAGGCCGACCAGAACATGACCGCTGGTAGCAGATAAAGCATTGCCAGACGCAATGAGTCAGCACCATGGACATCACTCAGTTGATCACTCAACACGCCCACCAGAAATGGGCCGCATCCCAGGCCGATCATATTAATAATAAAAAATAGTATTGCGGAGGAGGTTGCTCGCATCTTCAAGCCGACGATGTTGTGCGTAGTAGCCAGAGTGTTGCCGAGGTAAACCTGGTGTAACAAACCCGGTATCAGCATCATACCCAGAGCGAGGTAGGGGGATTGTGCAAGATAAACCGCAACCATGAACGGAACAGCAATAAAGCCCGAAATCGCAGGTAGCCACATATACCAACGCTTGTCCCGAGGCGACAGCCTGTCTGCGGCCATACCACCAAAGAACACTCCGATGGCGCCAAATAGGCCGATAATAATCGCCAGCCATGTGCCGAGTTCGCCCGTGGACATGTCGTGGCTGCGTATCATGAATGAAGCGGTCCAGCTGGCAGTGCTGTAGCCTGAAAAAGCGTTGAGCGATGCGGCGAGTGAGAGATGCCGAAACGTTCGGGAGTCCCACAGAGTCTGTATCACTTTTTTCAGCGGCACAGATTCTGTCGTTGCAGTGCGCTTCTCCACAAGGCCTCGAGTAGGTTCGCGCAGGGTAAGCATTAAAACGCCAGCCAAAAACACCCCAGGTATTCCCACGACAAGGAACGCGGTGCGCCAACCGAAATATTCGTTCAACCAACCACCGAACAAGAAGCCAAACAGAATACCAAAGCTGACTCCCGTCGAATAAAAACCCAGCGCTGTGGCGCGTCGATTAGGCGGGAAAATATCAGAAATGATGGAGTGAGAAGGGGGGCTACCTCCCGCTTCACCGATGCCAACGCCTATTCGCGCAAGAACAAGCTGGCTATAGTTTTGGACCATGCCGCTAATGGCGGTCATAAAACTCCAGATAAACAGGCTTCCCGCAACAATATTGCGACGATTGGCATGGTCTGCCCAACGCGCGATTGGGATACCTGCGGTCACGTAGAAAACCGCGAATGCAAAACCTGTCAGCAGGCCAAGCTGGCTATCTGACAGGTTGAGATCTGCCTTGATCGATTCTTGCAATATCGCGAGTAACTGTCTGTCGATAAAATTAAACGCGTATACGACCGTTAGTAATCCCAGCGCGTAGTAGGCCGCTCTGGGATTGTCATAATGATTCTTGCCGTTATCGGACACCTGGATTACCCCGAGGTTGTTATTATTAGTCTGTCAGTATTTCAAAAAGCCGCGTCGTTAGGTAGCCCGTTATTCAACCGCGCGCTCAACTGCACGCTCAAAGGCAGGCCTGGCTCGCAATCGTTCGACATAGGCAATCAGTGTCGGGAATGGTTCAAGCAGTCCTAGCATGTGCGCCATGTTGACCATGTAGCCAATTCCAAAATCAGCACCTGAAAGCTTGTCACCCAAAATGTAGTCGTCGTCGCCTAATTGCTTGGCAATATAAGAAAAGTGCAATTCCACCTCGGGATCAGCAAATCCATCGAGTATATCCAACGTACCCCCAGCTCGCAGCGACAGCAGCTTCATCATCAAAGGTGTGAACACAGATCCCTCAGCATAATGCAGCCACTGGCTATATTCGGCCCAGGCTCGCAGGTCTGAGCGAGGGGGAGAGAAGCGATGTTCGGGATCGTGCTTCTCCAGCAGGTACGCCGCAATCGCGCCGGACTCAGATAATACCAAGCCCTCGTCGTCAATCACCGGCGACTTGCCTAGAGGATGCACTGACTTCAGCTCTGCCGGCGCTCGCATCGTTTCAGGGTGACGGTTGTACTCAATGAGATTGTATTCAAGCTCCAGCTCCTCGAGCAGCCAAACAGTGAACAGAGAGCGGCCGACTCGCAGATGATGAATGGTGAGCATCGTTATTCCTTATTAGTGAAGTCGCATTGAGTGTACATCGGTTCGAGGGCCAAGAGGGAGATGCAGAGGAGGTCGCGATTTCTTTCCAACTTTACTTGTTCGTCCACGGGCCTGTGGACAAGTAGGTGCTCAAATACTCAATTTAACATAATATATATTATGCGCACATGTGTATAAGTATGCGGGTAAGGCTATATTTGCCCTAAAGCCTGCTATTGCAGCCCCATTCATCGCTCATCGGCCTGTTATGGTGCTTTCGTTCTTAGGTAATGAACTATGAGCGCGTCACGCTAAATAGCCTTCTAAGCTACTGAGTCTGTACCGCACAACGGCTAGCCACCACTGCACGCCATGACCAACTGCCAACTGCATGTCTTTTAAATTCTCTACTGGCAGAGTCAAAACTTTTTATTAGCGTTCACTGACGCCAGGTACACGGCTACGAACGCGCGGCAACTGACCCTGCAAGAATCGATTGATGAGTTCGCTAGTCCAACTGCGTTACGATCCAAAAACCCCGCAACCTGACTGCTCACAAGAAAATGGCGCGCTCCTACGTGCACAGAATACGTTTTGACGGGTCTTACCCTTGCGCTGTGCAAATTTGAGGATGCGTAGAATTCATTGAACTTTGTGGAATGAATGCCGAGTTCAGTTGATTCAGCCATATCGACTGATTCCGCTTGTTTCCTGGAGTCACACCATTCAGGCGACCAATCCAGTTGCTCGCGAAAACTAAGCACCTTGGGGTTTTATCAATAGTCGTTGTAGCGCTTTAATCGATCTGAGATCGTTGAAACAAAGCGGCTCTGTGACGGAGATTCACTGCGGTTTTGACCTGTAACGCTTCCGACGACTGATAAGAAGTATTTCTCTTACAGCCGCCTTAGCAGGCATACAATGCTCTCGTGCAAACTAGAAACTACGGATTCTCACCGAATCACCTCGTGGAGGCTCAAACACAAGGCGCAGTAAATAACGTTATTATGTTAAATAGCACAATGGTATTCACTGTGCGCAAACTATTGCATAGCGTTTAAAACTGCTTAATCGACTTCCGCAAATCGCCTTCTGCTGGACGGTAGCTAAGCGCCGACTAGCCCCGCAGGAACTACCACCCCGCCACCAAGCAGAGAAAGACTCAACCAACCTACTTGAGTTCGCAGAAAGCGTTGAAAGCCTCCTTCGTATTCTCAATAGATTCACGCTCAGCCAACTCCCACGACCGCTCGCACTGCCCGCTCTTCTCGCACCAGCGGTAGCCAGCGGAAGAGATGCATCCGTATTCGTCTTTCGTGGAACCCACGAGAGCAGCGCCCTCCTCTTCCGCTTTGTATGGGGCCAGCTCCGAGAACTTAACCAAGCTTAAAGCGGGCTTCTCGCTATCCTGCGTCAGTTGGTAGCGTATTGCCAATAGCCCCTCTCGCTGACCGGCTGTATCTATCCAATCACCACTGGGCGGTTTTTTGTGGGACACGATTACACGGTAACGACCATCGGTCTGGGTTATCTGATGATTATTTAAGCCCACCTGATAGTGCTTATAGTCCAGCGACTGCATCCAGCGGTTTTGTATCGAAACGCTCCAATAGTCGGCATCGGGCACCTCCGCCTCGATGACGAGTGCTTCATCGTCTTCAAGATAGAACCAACTGCCAAAATACTCGTTATCAAACGTCGGATAGAACACACCGCCAAATTCGGGGCTGTATGCTTTCGGTGGATCTGCTTTATTAGGCGCTTGTGACAGCATGCTGCCAAGTGCGATCGCGCCGTTAAGTGTGTCATTGAAAAAGGACGTGGCGTTGCGCAGCGAAGCGGCCACATCCGATTCACTCGGTGGTTGGTATTCAGGCGCGTCGAGGTTTCGAATGTTAAAACGGCTTTCGGCCTTACCCTGCTTTCCGTGAAAGTATTGACGCACCATGACCATATGAACGTCGCTTTCAAGCTGTAACCAGTCGCCGGGCCAATCCCTGGGCTGACTTTGGGACAATAAAATACTGAAATTGCCTTCATCATCAAACGTCATATTTTCGCTGGAAATATTAGCGGCCGCGCGATTCCAGCCGTTTAACTGGTTGCCGTATAACATGAACCCCAGGTATTCGGCGTCACCTCGATTACCCTTAATCTCATATCGGTATTTCGCTGACAGCTCTGCCGTGTGATAGACAGCGTCGGGGCTATCGCCCAGAAACTTACGGTAGTCTCCCATCCAATCTGTAAAAGCTGGTTCGGCCTGATCGCCCTTGGCAAGCTTCATCTCGAGTGCAGCAGAGGCCAGTTGCGCGAGGTATTGCACGCCCTCGAGTTGATCTTTACTCGTTGCGGCGGCTGAAAATACGCTTGCCCCTCCTGCTTCAAGACTCGTTGTGAACTCTCGCCATGCATCCGCAGCGTCACTGCCCTCGGTCCACTGCGCTGGGGGAATACTGATGACTTTTCGCGATTGCATTAAGCCCACGGCATAGGCGCACACAACCAGCAACAATACAGCGAGCGCGGCCATTATCTTTTTCATCGAATAGTCCCTAAGCAGTGTCTGATGTTCGGCGCCTTGAATGCCGCCTGAGGAAGCGGGTCAGCAGAAATACTAGTGCGATCGCTAGCCCAATCGCAAGTAGTAGTTTGTAGAACACCGGCGGGAACCACCGTCGATTAGATGTGAGGTTCCCCGGCATAGACTCGAGACGGGCCTTCAGCTGAAGATAGGCTGCTTCGCCCTCCTCCGTCAGGCTTCCAGTGTCCAAGCTCTTTTCTTCTAATGGGTCAGCGACAAAGTCATAAAAGCGGCCGTCCTGATAGAGCTTCCACCGCCGATCAAATGCATAGCGTGCAGGCTTTGCGGTGGGCCAACGTGGCTCGTAATGAATAAAAATGTCGTCGCGAGGCAGTGTCCTTTGTTGCCCGGTGAGCACAGGCAGCAGGCTGATTCCATCCCCAGGATAGTCGGCGGGAAGTTCTGCACCGGCAAGTGCTGCGAGGGTGGGAAGAACATCGTTAAGATTGACGAGAACGTCACTGACCGCACCCCTTAGAAACGATGTGCTTCCCGAGATTATGAATGGCACCCGCGTGCCTGCATCAATGGTTTTTCCTTTAGCGCCTTTCACAAGCTTTCCACGCTGATAGCTGGCAATGTCGCGATCTGTTCCGTTATCTCCGATAAACAGAATGACCGTTCGTTCTGCCAGGCCTTCCTGTTCTAGTTTTTGACGGACATTCCCAACCAGCTTATCCATGTATTCCATCATGGCAGTAAACTTAGCCTGGTCACTTGCAGCCTGATCTTGCATGTCAGGTGTGGTGACCCAGGGGTCGTGTGCCAGCAGCATGGGATAGTAGATAAAAAACGGCTGTGACTTGTGCGCACCAATGTAATCAAGCACGTAGTCATTAATGACGTCCGGACCAAACGTGCCTGCCTCATGCTGAATCAACTCACCGTTATGATTCAGCAGAGGTGACCAGAAGCGTGAACCCGCTTCCTCGTTGGTGAGTTGCCAGACCAGATGCTCGTCAAATCCCGCATCCGCTGGCAGTGAGCCCTGGATATCCTGAAAGCGATTGTTGTAAAGCTGCCACTTCCCTGCGACTGCAGTGCTGTAGCCGGCGCGTTTTAATAGGTGTGCGAGTGTTGCTTCGCTTGAATCCAGATAACCGAAGTGATCATAGTTTCTAAAATTGTATCGGCCGGTCATGATTTTGACCCGCGAGGGGGTACAAAGAGGCTGAGCATGGGCGTATTCGAAACGCACCCCGCTGCGCGCTAGCTCGTCTATTTGCGGTGTTTGGTAAGACTCACCGCCATAAGCGCCAATCGTTTCAGCGCCGACATCGTCGCTGAAAATAAGAATGATATTGGGCGGGGGCGCAGCACTCAAAGCTGCTGTGCTACCAATGGAAGCCATCAGCAGTAAGACTGTTATCAGAGCTTGTAGGGGCTTCATCACTGTATATATCGCGCGATCACTTCGTCGCTTTCCAACCAACCATAGCGTACCGCTTTGACCAACACTTGCGAATCCGCCGGCACAGCCACAGGGCCGCTATAGAGTAGCCATCGCTCCCCTTGGTCCAGACTATATCCGATAGAGCTACCCGGGCTTCTCGGGACGGCAGAGAGGACATTGCCGTCTATGGTAGCGTTTGGGGGCATTGTCATCCTGCGCTCAGCGTCTGGCTCAAATCGCGCAACCATGTCGCGTTCTGATTGCTCACTCCAGTCCCCTACTTTCACTAGATGAGATGTCAGCACTTGCCGCAGGCGCTTGAGTTCAGTGGCGTAATTGGGATCTGTTGCAAGATCGATCAGCTCATGAGGATCGGCGATGATGTCGTACAAGCGCTCTTCACCTACTGGCTTAAACCAACGAGCTTGCTGCCGGTTAAGCGTGCCCTGCTCATTCATTTCTCTCATTTCTCTGACCATAGCGATGTTGTCCCGAAACTCGAGGGGGTGTCCCATCGCCAGTTCAGGGTTCCAACTTCGAATGTACCTGAACCTCTCATCTCGAACGCTGCGTTGTCGGTCGCTGACTTCGTCGATTCGGTCGCGTGATGAAAATGCATAGCTTCTTGGTGCTGCGTCAGGGTCTAGCAAATCTCGGCCATGAAGATGTGCGGGAGCGGCAACGGCGCCCAGCGCAAGAATGGTTGGCGCTAGATCAACAAAACTTACCAGGCGTTCATCCAGCTGGCCTGGTTGCAGGTGCGCTGGCCTAAACTGGTCCGGCCAGCGAATGATCATGGGGACACGAGTGCCCGCGTCGTGAAGTTCTCGTTTGGCTCTGGGCAGACCATCACCGTGATCTGTCGTCCATATGACAATGGTGTCATCTGCCAAACCGTCGGCTTCCAGTTGATCCAATATCTGCCCAACTCTCGAATCCATGAGGGCGATATTATTGTAGTGACGAGCAATGTCCTCACGCACGGTTAAGGTGTCTGGATAATAAGGTGGAACCACCACTTGCTGTGCTGAGACTGCGCTTGGCGGGTCCTCGTCCAGTCGCCACCAGCGCATGCCTTGCATGACAAAATGGGTGAGACTGTTAGGCATTGTTCCCAATGGCGTGAATACGCCACTTTCATGGGTCTCCATGAAGTTGATCAATGCATAAAATGGCTGTCCCTCGGCCCTATCGCGCCAGCCTGAAGCGTTAGTCCCTTGTGCGTCCCAAATGGTAAATGGCCCGGTGTTGGCCATAGAGTGACTGAATTGGTAGTCCAGTTTGAAGTCGGTATAGGTATAGTAGCCTGCTGCTCGTAATAACTCGGGGTAAGCTTTGACGTCGGCAGGCGGCACACTGAAATACCCTCCTTGCGGACGACTGCTGGTGCGCATATGCTGCGTACCCGTCGATATCTGATGCATACCTAATATATGGCCTGCCCTGCTGGGTGCGCACACGCCAGCGGTAGTAAAGACATTGGGATAACGCACTCCCTGTCGAGCCAGAGCGTCCAGGTTTGGCGTTACCGCGACCTTATCGCCAAAAGCGCCGACTCTGGCGCTCATGTCTTCAGCCATCAAAACCAATATATTGGGACGTTGTAGCTCGGCTGCGAAAGCAGTTGAGGCAACAAAAAATAGCCAGCACGCGACAAGGCACGATCTCATAGTGGGTACTCTACGAAGATGGGAGATGTCCAAGCTCGAGGTTCGGCAGGTGCAAGACAGTTATTGTCGCGGGTCGCCTCTGTGCCTATGCAGTAATTTCGCTTTACACATTCACCGGCGCTGTTGAATTCGCAGCCAAAGGGATCTCCACCGATGATTGGCTCCGCCACCTGTATGACGCGCGCATAATAGAGCGCTGCTCGTCCTTTACTGGGATAAGCAGCGTCCTCGAATTCAGCAACACAAGCCGAACCATCTTGAGGGCAGTCGAAGACTTTGAAGGGATCTAACACCAGGGGCGCGATCTCTTCATCCGGGCTTATCTGGGGCTGGATTTTCACGATTTCTATACGGCTGAGGGCTTTGCGTTTATCGCCGCCAGGGCGGTAACACTCGCCCCCGCAAAGCGTCTCGATGCGCTTCTTTCCGAGCGCTGCGACGGCGTAATCAGGGCAACCGGGTACTTGTTCGAAAGCTCCCAGCGCCTTGACTCTAAACTTAGGGCTAGCGGTCATGAGCACCTCACTACCCATTGGGGCCTCACCCAGTGGCCCATTGATTAGATCGAACCACACCAGCATTCGGCCGCCTGAAGTGGCATAAACATTTCGACTGTCCAGTGCCTGCCAGATGGAGTCTCTGTCCCGACCGGTGGTATGCGCCGCCACAAGACCCCCGGTGTAATAAAAGGAGCCGCTTTCCTTATCTGCTTTGAACGGATAGGCGCTATTTTTACCTACGCTCTTGCTATCGGTGTAAAGCAGTCGGTTCGTTTCCTTGTAACTACTACCGGGCCTCGCCTGATGTCCATCACTGGAGCCAATCAAGCCCATCTTGACTCGTTTTGGTTTGCCCTGAGCATCGAAGCCAAGCGCGAGATTGTACTGAGCAGACATCCGCGGCACGTAAGCCGCGCTCGGTTGGAAACTATCTTGCAGCTGACCACACCCCTCCCAATCATCAAGAGTCGTTCCTGCCAGCGTCTTTCTTCCCGCCATACCGTCCTTCTTGAGATACTCAGACAGCGCATTATTCACCGACGCTTCGCAGGCTTCTGACGTAGGATCGTCGCAGCGACTGCGAACAATTTTCTCTGCCTGCCTGCAACATGGCGTGAATTTTTCAGAGGGAGGGGGACAGGTACGCTCGGCATCGCCGTTTAACGACACGCGATCAAAATCGACGAAAAGTTCGGAATTGCCATGCCCCGAAAATACTTCCACCAGCTTCTGGTAACGTTCTTCGTACTCGTCCAACTGATCACGGAAATCTGCAGTTAAAGGATTTACATTGCCCCAGGCAAGGCCATGGGGAATAACAAGACTATCAAACCCCCATTCGTCCAGTTTTCGATAGAGGCTAGTTGGCGTCAGAGCCACTTCGCGACAACTATCAGGCAGTTGGTCTGCTGGCACATTATCGGGACAGATTGGAACGGAGCTTCCTTCTGCCGAGTACCAGCCAAAGTCCGAGGCCACATTGAAATTCTCTACAAGGCTCATTAACCCCAGGAGAAACCGCGGAGCGCGGCTGATGTCGTAGATAGATTTGGCTGCAATGGGCCGGGTGGGCGTTAGCCCATCTTCCCAGGTGCGAAAAATGACATTCTTATGGCCATAGTGACTGGGAACATCATCTCTGTTGATGTTTGACCATTCCCAACCAACGAATGACACCATATCGGGATTTTTCGGATCGCCTGCACTGTCGTTGCAGGCTCGAATTGTTTTTACAGTATCAGCCCACACCCTTGGGCTCAGACTTTCGGCGTGATCATTAATGCTCCAAAAGTCCAGCGCGGAGCAATAGCGGGCAAAATCGCAGGCGTCTGCGGGGGTAACCTTTCCCGTGCCTTTAACAAGTTGAGTGTTAAACACGTAGGCGTCGAGAGAGTAATTGCTGTGATTATGAAGATCGCCAAATAGTACTCTCGGTTCTCCTGCCTCTATTGCGCCCACAAAATTGGCCGCCTTTCGAGGACCCTCAACGGGCGCCGCGGACTGCCAGGGGCCGCCAAACCAGCCACTGCCGACGGCATAAAACCCGCCAAATATCGCGACCAAGCCAATTGAAAAGATAAGCGCTATTTTCTTAATCATGCCGGCATCATCGCCAGTGCTTTTTCTGCAACAGCGTCTATTGGAACCATAGCTCAGCCGCCCTGATGAGGTAGGGGTGATACCAGGGCGCCTGCGGATCCTCCGCCGGCACCGCGTAATCAACGCGAAGTTGTGATAGCCGCTGCTTCAATGCCTTTGTTAAGTCTGCATATTCGGGTTGCCCGTAGAGGTTAACCTGATCTGCAGGATCATTTTCCAGGTCAAATAGCTCCCACTCCTCATTCTGATAGTAATGAATCAGCTTGTGTCGTCCTGTATTGATTCCATAGTGCCTGGCCACGCCATGGAAGCCTGGATTCTCATAAAAGTGGTAATACAGGTCCCTCTCCCAGGCATGTTCTGGATCTTCCAGTAAAGGCGTCAGGTCAAGCCCGTGCATGCTGGATGCAGCATCGATGCCCGCTGTCGCCAACAGTGTTGGGGCAAAATCAATATTCTGGACCAGCGCGTCAGTGACACTGCCGGGTGCGACAACGCCCGGCCACTGCACAAGGAGTGGTATTCGTGCAGAGACCTCATCCATCCATCGTTTGTCGAACCACCCATTTTCTCCCAGAAAGAAACCCTGATCTGATGTGTAAATAATGATGGTGTTATCGGCAAGCCCCGAGCTCTCAAGATAATCGAGTAAGCGACCAATTTCACGGTCCATACTCCTAATCGATGCGAGGTAGGTTTTTATATAGCGTTGGTATTTCCAACTCGTGAGTTCATCACCGCTTAGCTCTGCATTGTGAAACCGCTGGTTGCCCGCCTCGAAAGCACCTCGCCACTGGCGCTCTTGCTGCGGTGTCAAATTGCCCGCCATTTTGAGCTTGACGTCTTTCTCTGTCATATTTTCAGCGATGCTCATGCGGGCCTGCTGTCTTGCCTGAACCTCTGTATCCATGGATCTCAGCAAGCTTTCTGGCTCAGCTATCTGCTTCTCATCGTCCCATGAAGCCAGTTCCTGCGGCGCAGGTAACCAATCCCGGTGCGGGGTTTTGTGACTGTAATACAGAAAAAACGGGGCATCCGGCTTGGCATTGTGTGTGAGCCACTCTATCGCGCGATCCGTCACCAACTCAGTAACATAACCCACCGATTCCTCTTTACCCTGTGCCGTGCGAAATACGGGGTTGTAATAAGAGCCCTGTTCGAAATTATTGGAAATCACTTCCCAGTGATCAAAACCGACGGGGTCGCTGTAAAGATGCCACTTGCCGATAACCGCGGTCTTGTACCCTGCCCCTTGCAACAGCTTGGGCAGCGTTTGCTGATCGCCATCGAAAGCGCCAGACCATTCATTGCTGTAAAAGCCGTTGCCGTGGCTATGCTTACCGGTCAACATTGTCGCTCGACTCGGTCCGCAAATAGCGTTCCCTACGTACGCGCGATCAAAACGAATACCGTTATTGGCGATGCGATCTATGTTGGGTGTCTGCATCAAGCTGTCATCATAGGCACTCACTGCCTTAGTAGCATGATCATCAGACATGATAAAAACGATATTGGGAGGCTCTGTTGCCCAGCCAGCTTGCGCAAAAATCAGCAGTAGGTAAGTCAGGCTAAAACGCATTCCGCTCATAGATATTTTCTCCCAACAAAGAAAGTCAGTGAGGGCAGACTCGCCCGATCTCTATGTTGACGTCTTATTGTTCAGGGTTCACCCAAACTATCGAAAAATGATCTATGAGTCTAACATCGCATGAAGCATGCCTGGATGTCGGTCCCTGCCCGCGTGGGGCGAGGAGCAGATGTTGCGCGTTGACGCGCGTTTTTTGCGTTCTCGCGAAAGGTTTTGGTGTCGCTCAACAGGATGATCCCGTACACGCAGCTAAGCGTTGAAGCCAAGCTGCGCATATCGCGATTGTTTACAGTCTAAAAGTTATACCGCACGCCGACATACCCGGCTGTGCCGCTGGTATTGAAACCCTCAACCTCCGCATATTCCTCGTCAGTAAGGTTCTCGACACGGCCGAACAAATGCAAAGAATTGATCACCCGCCAGTCAGCGCTTAAATCGAGAACTTCGTAATCATCCAGTGACTCTCCGCTGGTGCTTACCGCGTCGTAGGCACCTCGTAGATTGACACCTATTGCAAAACGGTCTGAAGCGGTTTGCCATTTGACGCCGAGGTTAAACAGCTGTTCTGGACGGCGTGCTCTCTGTTCGCCTGATGAGTCACTGGTATCGTTATAGGTATAGTTACTATCAATGGCGAAACCCGCACCCAATGGCGCGATAGCGACAAGTTCCACGCCCTTGGAATCTGAAGTTCCACCATCCTGCAAATAGCCGGAGAAGAACTCCAGGTCGAAGAATATTTCGTTATCGATTTCCTGATCGAAATAGGTTGCCTCCAGATAAAGGCCACTGTCGAATGCCCAAGTCAAACCCACATCGTAACCATCACTTTCTTCGGCATCCAGCTCGACCAGGCTGGCGGGAGGATAAGTGTTTGCGTTATAGGCGATTTCATAGAGGCTGGGGGCACGAAAGCCAGTGCCATAGGCTGCCTTGAGCTTCATCTCACCTGAGCCGACCATAAACAGGTATGCCCCGCTCACGCGGTAAGTCGTGTAGGTACCGAAGTCTTCATTATCATCGTAGCGAGCGCCTGCAGTGAGAAACACATTTTCAAAATGGTTGCCCTGATATTCAAAGTAGTAACCATCCTGATCGCGCTCGCCATTGCTATAGCCATCGTCGAAAGAGTCACTGCGAAAATCTGCGCCATACACCAACATCACCGCTTCAGACGCATCCCAGGAGCCAAGGTAGCTGGTGCGCTCAAGCTCGCCTTCTCCACCAAACGTAGGTTCGCCATTGGTGTAAAACTGCTTGTCAGTTTCAGAGTTGGTATAAGCCAAATCATGCGTGAAGTTGCCGTGCTGATAAGCCGCGCTGGCACGCCAGGCCTGTTGCTCGTAATCATTGCTACAGTCATTGGAAGGCAGGAAATCATTATCAAAGCAGTCGTCGTATTCACCTTCGCCATCGACATCACGCGCGACTATTTCAAATCTCAGGTCATCCGTTGCGCTCCAGCCCAGGCGGCCATGCATTGTCGTATTATCGTAGCCATCTTTATCTCGGCTGATGTCGGCTGTTGTGGCATTGAAGCCATCGGTACTGTAATCAGCGACGCTGGCTGAAAAATCGACCGTACCGTTGCCACCGGCCGCATTTGCCGCCAGTCGCTGTGTGTCG
>JBDWQQ010000152.1:0-8463 GCA_039986455.1 Halioglobus sp. | reverse complement strand
GGTGTCGTATCTTCCTACCGAACCAGATACTCAGGATTACAAGCGTTGCATATAGTGCAGATGTGCCCCATAAGAACTCATCCGCGAATGCGCTGTGTATACCCGCGTAGGCAATCCAGCTGTTAGTTAGCCGAATCAATTCGTAGTGAGTAAATAAAGTGATGGTCATAACCAATAAATACATTATGTTGGCAATGACATACTGCATTCTGGTCAGTAGCCTACCTGCTATGAACATCGCGATAACATAGGCGAAGAGCAAGGTGTAGAACGTATCAACCGTCGTAACCGCCTCACCCGACATATTACTACCGTACTCCAGCATCTCTGCTCGCGTCATGCCTAGCTCGGGGGTGCCAAGGGGTATTACTTCAACTGTTTCAACTGTTTCAACTGTTTCAACTGCCATGTCTATCTCTCCTGTTAGATTCCTCCAACAAGAGTACCTGCATGTCCGCTATTAGGCGAAAGCGGACATTAGAGAATTCGATTAATCACCTTTGGTAAAGCTGAGCCTTCCATTCCCCTCATCGCATATCTAGCCTTTCCCGAGTGCTCCGCATATGTTGCAGCGGTCCTATCTCAAGCCGCACATGCATCAGGCAACTCAAGCGGATAGAAGGTGTGCGAATGCCGAGAGTGCGCTGGCCTCGACTCCCGGGGCTTAAACTTCCACCAGGAAGGCGTCGATAGCCGCTCGTGATACTGGCTCGTTTAGCGTTGGCGCGTGCCCACGATTAGGTACTTCCACAAATTGCATAGCCGGATGCTTTTCGCGCATCTCTCTAACGGTCTCGGCTGCCAGGATGTCTGAGGTCACACCGCGCAGTAACAACATGGGGACTGCCGTAATGGCTTCAAACAGGAGCCACAGATCAGGCGATAGGGCAGTGGACTCCTGGTCAGCCATAGGCTGCGCAATGGACGGGTCGTACGCGAGAACCGGTACACCGTTCTCTTCGCGGTATATACCGCGTGTAAAATCTTCCCACTCGGCGTCGCTGAAGTCTGGGAATGCGATGCTGTTAGTTGCTTTAGCCTGGGCGATTGCGTCCTGCCAGCTACTGACCGGGCTGGATTTGCCGACATAGCCCTTCAGGCGTTCCAGTCCTTCCTTGGCTACTACTGGGCCTATGTCGTTGATAATCATGGCTCGGATACGTGATGGCTGCATGGCAGCCATCATGAAAGACATTAATCCGCCCATCGAGGTGCCGCACAGGATTACTTCATCGACATCAAGCTTGGTGAGCAGGGTAAACATATCTTGTACATAGGTCGTCGGCGTGTAACGGGCACTATTGCTGTCGTATTCGGACCGGCCGCGGCCCCGGTTATCGACCGACACTACTCGATAGTGAGCGCTCAAATGCAACGCTAGATCAGCGAAGTCAGCGGAGTTGCGGGTAAGGCCGTGCATGCATAGCACGGTGGCGGGTTGGCTCTGACTGGCATCACGGCAAGCGTAATCGCGTGCGTACAGGCGCAGGCCATCTTCACTATCGTAGTAATAGTCGCTGTAGTCAGCCATAGACCTTATCTCCATATTACTCGCGCAGTTCACGCTCGTTGCACTAGAGTCACTGAAGTTGCCAAGCTGAACTAGTTAGAAGCTTCCCTGATGACCTGGCGAAGTTTTTCCTCTTGTTGTCTTTTTTCTTGTTGCTCTCTTTGTTCTTCTTGCTGCTTTTTCTGCTCCGCTTGCTGACTTTGTTGCTGCGCCTCCCTGCGTTCGCGCTCCTCTCTTTGGCGGGCTATCTGGTCAGGGTCGGCGCCATTTTTTAGTTGCTGCTCTTCCTGTTCATACGCTCGCTGGCTGTTCTGCTCCATTTGCTCGTTTTGTTGCTGACGCTGATCCTTCTCACGCTGAATCTGTTCTTCTTCTCTGTTCTTTTGTTGCGAAGACTGGTCGAGGTCGCGTAGAACTCGCTTGATATCTTCTTCGTCGGCAAGGCTGTGTTGCGCGTGCGCCAACGGAAGCAGAATGCTGAGTACTAGCAGTGGGGTGCGTAGCCCCAGCCTTGATGGGCGAATTTTAATGAGATGCCTAATCATGTTGGTGTACCTGTCTAAATTCTAGAGGGAGAATACTAACAAAGACTTTCTTGGAGCGTCATCTAACATCCTGGGCAATGTCCGCCAATAGCGTGCAGGTGTGAGCTTCATGTCCGTACGGGCCCACTAGTCGTCTTTTGAGTGTTTATTTAGGGAAAAATACGCCAGAGCACTGCCCGTTATTTCAAGTGCGAGATAAAGGTACATCATTAGGTTGCCTGCCCCGTCGACAATCAGGCCATAAGTGCGAGCGACAGCCATGCCAATAAGGACGATTATCACTATTACCAGAGCCGGCCTGATCTGGTTGATTGCATGTAGGTAGAGAAGAGTGCCGCCTACCGCCGCCGTCATGCCGCCGTAAGTTGAACGGAAGTCTATCAACGCCGATACGCCCTCTGGCTTGTTTTGAGTCACTAGCAATGCCATTCCCTCTGGATAAACGACGAACGCCAGTCCGTAGACGAGGAAAAAGGCTGCTACTAAAAAGACTACAAAACTTTGAAAGCTCATTTTTAATGCTCAAAGAAACGGACGCTTTGGAGAGTATCACTCATCAACGGTACTGCAAGACCGGGTAATCTATCGTTACAGGGCGAAATACTCTTTGATGCCCAGAAGGACATTACTCACAGCGACGGAGGCCAGAATAAGTCCCATGACTCGACTGACGACGCTGGCCCCGGCGTCGCCGATTAAACGGTGGACTCTTCCTGCCAATAGCATGAGCACGAGAGTCACCAGCAATACGCAAATCATCATTAATGATGTTTGTGCTTGCTCAGCAAGGCTGTATTGCTTGTTCTCTGTTAACAATACTGCCGCAAGCATTGCTCCTGGGCTGGCAATTGAGGGCACTGCAAGTGGGAAAACTGCTGTGTCGGTGCTGTTCGCCGCCAGCTTGAGTTCTTCTTCAGGCTTACTCTCACCGAAAATCATGGTGATCGCGAATAGGAAAAGCACCAAGCCTCCCGCGATTTGAAAGGCCGACAGCGGAATGTCGATTGAAGTGAGGATAAGCTCACCGGCGACGACAAAGAAGAGCAGTATGCCTGCAGAAATAAAAGTCGCTTGGAAAGCGATTTTTCGTTTGGCTTTCGTATCAAATTTGCTGGTAACAGCGATAAAAACCGGCACAGTGCCGACCGGGTCAATCACCGCGAAAAAGAAAATAAACGTAGCAACATAATCGATCATAAATGCTCCGGTGCTTAGCTGGGCCCTTGCTCAGCGTGTAGTGGAATACTGAGTACCGGTAAGTAGCGTCCTTTGATGCTGTTGGACTCTTCTTCGCCAATCAGAATTGCGCCAGCGGCCAAATAGAATCGCTCGGCATTTGGATCGCTGTTTATTATAAGCCTATCAAATCCCTGGTGGGCTACAAACGCTATTGCATGCTTGATCAAGGCTTTTCCTACTCCTGTACCAATACTGTCGGGCCGAACGAACAGAGCATCTAGTTCACACTCTTTGTCATTAAGCGTGCCTATCGCGTAAAAACCCAATATGACGCCATCACATTCGTAGGCCATGTGAGTGAAGCACTCAGCATTAAATTTCTCTGGCGTCACCGTCAATTCGTGTTTGCACAGGTCAATGAATTCAGACGAATAGCCCCAATGGGCCTTGGACGCTATCGCTATTTCAGACAGTAATTCGATCTCACCCTGATCTGCTTTTCTTATGTTTATAGTCACACATACACCTTGTGTACGACGGTTCTGTGGCAGTCAGCCCTCAGGCGCATCATAATTTGGCTAGCCAGTAGTTCACTGCGATTCGCAGCGGCAATTCGATTTTAACGCAGGTATTACCGCTTGATAGTGACTGTTTCGTCGCCGCATTTATTGACGCAATCTTAGCAGAGCGTAGTATGGGTTTGTCACTGTAAAACGATATGTTAGAAAGTCTTTTGTTTGCTTATCTTGGATAAAACAGGCCACTGCAATGAAAATTGATCACATCAAGCTCTATCACTATCCGGCCACGCGCAGTAGCCGGGTGAAGTGGCTGCTACACGAACTGTATGACGATGGTTTTGGCGTTGAGGTTGTCGAGCTCTATGACGGCGAGCAATACGCTGTCGATTTTCTTTCCAAGAACCCCAATCACTGTCTTCCCGTGCTGGAATTGACCTTAGATAATGGGGACGTTCGATGTATGTTGGAAAGTGGGGCGATGATTTCGTTGCTCGCTGATATCAATCCACAGAAACAGCTTGCGCCGCCGCCGTCCACTTTCTCTGTGGAGCGGGTCGATTATCTACAAATGCTGCATTTTGCAGCATCTTCCTGGGACATGATGCTGTGGCAAATCCGTGTGCACAAACACGTATTAGCTGACTCTGAAAAAGATGAAAAAACGGTAGAGCGCTATATGACTAAGATTACCCAGGAAGTGGAACCACAGGTGCTTGCGCGATTCGAACAACACGACCATATTTGCGGGAATGACTTTAGTGCCGCTGATTGCCTCATCGGGCACAATATTTTGTGGTCGCGAAGCTACGGTCTGTGTCAGGGTGAGTTGTTTGACGAATACTTATCCAGAGTGTCTAAACGCCCCGCATTTTTAAGCGCGTTTGCAGATGCGCATAAGTTTGTACCCGTCCCTCCTGAAAAAGCCAAGCTGGCAGATAAGTTTACCGGCTAGCCCTTTAATAACACTTACTGCTTCAAACGGCTTATGACTTCGGCGGCAAGGGCATCGTCTTCCGGGTTTTCCGGAACCGGAAAAGTGACACGTGTAGCCAGACCCTGGAAACGTGTTTTGTACTCGTCTGCGATGCTTTCATAGGTGCCTCTTGGAACAAAGGTGTTCAGCATCTCGTCAGTGATAATGTCAGGCATTGTTTGCCAGTCGCCTGATCGGGTCATATTCAGAAGTTCCTGGCCCTTGTGTGCCCATCCGAATCGCTCAAGACTGGGCCAATATGCGGGAGTAGAGTAGAGGAATCCTAGAAGATTGCGCTGTTTCTCCCATTCCTCTGCCACCGTTGCATCGTCTTTGCCTGTGGCGCACAAAGGGCCTAACAGTAGTTTGAAGTTCTCTCCCTGGTGATCAGTTCTGGTAAAGCCTTCCCGCAACCTGGGAAGACAAACCTCGCTTATATACTCTGGCGGCGTATTGGTGGGGTGAGTGATCATGCCATCGGCAATCTTGCCTACCATGCGCGTCATGTCTGGACCTACCGCGCCGCAGAGTATGGGGATGTCAGGGTTATCGATTGGCCCCGGGTTAAAAAACGGTTGTAGTTTGGTAAATTGGTAATGCTCGCCTTCGAAATTGAGTCTGTCACCGGACTGAAAGCTGTGAAATATCGCTTTGAGCGATTGAACGTACTCTCTTAACTGTGGCACGGGGGAGTCCCATCGCGCACTGTAGCGTTGCTCAATATTAGGTTTGATCTGGGTGCCCAGGCCAAGTTCGAATCGGCCGCCGGACATTCTGGCAAGATCCCAGCTGGCAATCGCGGTCACCATTGGGCTGCGGGCAAATGCGACTAGAACGCCGGTACCAACAATCAGTTTTTCGGTGGCGTTCAATGCCATGGCCGCCAGTAGCAGGCCGTCGTGCAATGCGTCAGGTACCTGCAGGCCGTCGAATCCCATCGCTTCCGCTCGCGCTGCATGAGCGCCGATTTCACCGGGGCTCATGCCTTCCGGGGTGGCGGCAAAGACCTGAAACATACTTGACCTCAATTATTATAGGCAGTTAGGCTGATAGTAAGTTTAGCTTACTATATGGGCGCCTCACAATGGCAGTGACTCAACAACAATCCATCGGCCAGACATTGATGTTGATCGCCCGTGATTTCCAGCGTCGCCTGGACGCTGACCTCTTGGCTCGGGGTATTACAGGTATACGTCACCGGCATAACGACGTTTTTCTCTATTTGGGCCGTTATGGTCCTAGCCGAGGTGTAGACCTGGCTTCTGCGGCCGGCATAAGACCTCAATCCATGATGAAAATCATTCAGGAGCTAGAGCAGCAAGGGCTAGTAGAGCGCCGGCCGGATCCACTCGACTCCAGAGCCAAGCTTGTGGACTTTACCGCTGACGGTAAGCGGTTGATTGACGAATTGAGTGAATCAACGGCAACAGTATGGCAGCAGTACCGGGACATACTGGGCAGCCGGGAGCTTAAGCGTACCGTGCTTAATCTAGATACTTTAATTTTAGAAGAGAACGAGCCATGAGCCGACGAGTCGCGTTTATTACCGGAGCCAGCAGGGGTATTGGCGCTGAATCTGCAGTTGCCCTGGCGCAGGCGGGGTTCGATGTAGCCATTACCGCACGTACATTGTCGGGCGGTCAGCAACAGGATTACGGTGGAAATTTAGCTGCTTTACCCGGTAGCCTCGAAGCTACAGCGGCTGCCGTTGAGCGATTTGGCGGTCGGGCGCTGTGCTTGCAGGCAGATATTCTGCAAGCCAACGACATCGTAGAGTCTGCCAATGCTGCACTCGAATATTTCGGGCGAATCGATCTGCTGTTCAATAATGCAATTTACCAGGGAGCAGGTGTGCTGTCTGACTTGGTGGATGTTCAACCGGATCAAGTGAAGGCGATGTTTCAGGGCAATGTATTAACGCCGCTGGCGCTGGTGCAGACTCTGCTGCCAGCCCTGAAATCGCAGCGTGAGAGTACCATTATCAATATGGTGTCTTACGCAGCTTTTAATGCGCCTCCTGCTTCTGCTACCCAGGGCGGCTGGAGCTTTGCTTACAGTGCCTCCAAGGCTGCGTTTGCTAAAATGGTGGGCTCGCTGCGGGTAGAGCACGCCGATAGCGGTTTGCGTCCCATTAACCTTGAACCCGGTACCGTCATTTCTGAAGTGATGCGTGCTGCCGGTATCGATGAGGTGGTTGTCGGGCGTTATAAACCCTGCACGCCGGCGACCATTGGCGCCGTCGTGGCCTGGTTGGCAGACAACAATCCGTCGTCTGAAGTTCAGGACGATAATTGTGTTCGCGGTCCCGCACTGGCGAAGCACTTGGGTCTATTGAAAGCGCCATCACTGTTGGGAGAGAGTCATGAATAAGGTTCTGCTGGAAAAGCACGACGGCTATGCGATTGTCACACTGAACCGTCCCGACGAAATGAACGCCTTGTCTCGCGAGTTGCGTGAAGACTTCGTTACGGTGATGAATGACTGTTGCGCTGATGATGGCATTAGAGTGTTGGTGCTTACCGGGGCGGGTAGGGCGTTTTGTGCCGGATTTGACCTGAAGGAACTGGCGGAGTCGGCCAGTGATGCATCGCAGGAGGCGGATAACGCTGTCGCTCGCGCGTTGGAAAAGTTTGAGGGGCCGATTATCGCTGCGATTAATGGTCACGCTATTACCGGCGGCTTTGAAATGGCATTGGCCTGCGATGTGTTAATCGGAAGTGACAAGGCACGATTCGCCGATACGCATGCCAGAGTGGGTATTTTGCCGGGCTGGGGTCTCAGTCAAAAATTGTCGCGTTTGATAGGACTTTCTCGCGCCAAGGAAATGCATTTTACCGGTGCACCGGTGTTCGCTCAGCAGGCCTATGAATGGGGAATTATCAATCATCTGGTTAGCGAGCAGGCACTCATGCCGTTGGCAATTTCCATGGCGGAGAATATGGCCGCTTGCGTACCACAAACGCTCAAGGCTTATAAACCTCTTATCGACGGGGGTTTCTCCATGCCTTTGAAAGAGGCCTTGCCCTGGGAAGAGGAACAGGCCATTGAATCAGCCCGGCAGACCATGGCTGCAATGATTGCCAAGCGTAAGGACGCAGTGCTGGCTAAAGGAAGGAGCGAGACGCATGACTAGTCCGATTGCATTGGTAATGGGCGGTGGCGCGGGAACGGGTAGGGCGACGGCCCTCGCATTTGCAGCAGAAGGCGCGCAAGTTGCTGTCGCTGATATCAATGCTGTTGGGGCCGAGAAAACGGCAGCTCTTATTCGAGAGCAGGGGGGTGACGCGTTGCCCTTGGTGTGTGACATGGCTGACGGCGATGCAATTATAGAAGCGCACCAAGCGCTGTACGAGCATTACGGGGCTTTGCACTGGGTGTCTAACAATGCGGCGATGGCAGCGCCCAACAAACCGATCACCGAGCTGACTGATGAAGAGTGGGATCGCTGTATGAATGTGACCCAGAAAGGGGTTTGGCGATGTATGAAGCAGCAGCTGCCTTTGATCGAGGCTTCTGGTGGAGGGGCAATCGTTAATATTGCATCAGTGTCGGGACTGCGCGGAGAAACCTTTCAATCTGCGTATTCTTCTGCCAAGGGTGGCGTCATTACCTTGAGCAAAGCCGCTGCTGCCGAATACGCAAAGCGCGGTGTCAGAGTGAATACCGTGTGTCCTGGCGGCATTAACACGGGAGGCATGCAACTCTACCTTGAAAAAATGCCGCAAATGAAAGAAA
>JBDWQQ010000151.1:0-72635 GCA_039986455.1 Halioglobus sp. | reverse complement strand
GGTGTCGTATCTTCCTACCGAACCAGATACTCAGGATTACAAGCGTTGCATATAGTGCAGATGTGCCCCATAAGAACTCATCCGCGAATGCGCTGTGTATACCCGCGTAGGCAATCCAGCTGTTAGTTAGCCGAATCAATTGGTAGTGAGTAAATAAAGTGATGGCCATCACTAATAAGTACATTATGTTGGCAATGACATACTGCATTCTGGTCAGTAGCCTACCTGCTATGAACATCGCGATAACATAGGCAAAGAGTAAGGTGTAGAACGTATCAACCGTTGTAACGGCCTCACCCGACATATTACTACCGTACTCCAGCATCTCTGCTCGCGTCATGCCTAGCTCGGGGGTGCCAAGGGGTATAATTTCAACTGTTTCAACTGCCATGTCTATCTCTCCTCTTAGATTCCTCCAACAAGAGTACCTGCATGTCCGCTATTAGGCGAAAGCGGACACTATTAAGGACTGAGATAGTTACATTCAGACGTTGTCGTTGTATCTCTCCGTTCGATAGCTATAAATAAAGTAGCCGATAACTCCAACATAGGTTGCTAAAAGTGCAATAGGTAATGCCAGATCTCCCACAATTCCTGCTCCCTGCATCATATATTTCGCGGTAACCGATAATTCTATATCTGTCGCTTGCAGAATTCCCAAATCCTCATAAACAGATTGAACTATCCCAAGATTTCTCCGCATTATCGCCACAATTCCAAGGCTAAAACAGGTGTAAAGCACGGGCACGAGGATTGCGAGGTAAGTGCCAATTCTATGCGAAGCTATGTGTGCTACCACGAGCAACCCGAATGAAACACTGGCCCACCACTGCAGCAAAGACCACACTCGGTCAAAGGCTTCCGAAGCGACCATGACTAGCTCAGCTTCAGTCATCAATTTTCCCCGTTTGAAACATCTTTCAGAAGGATAGACCGATATCCGCTATTAGGCGAAAGCGGACATTATGGAACCTGGTTCGATTTGGGAAGGGCTAATGTCTGCTTTCATCTCTAAAAATTAATCCGGGCCTACCCACGATCACTTCAACTTACATGCCTACCCGCAAGAGGTATTTGTCACCGGTCGTTTCATCGGTATTGTCAGTTTGAATGGCGTAGTGCTAATCAATTGAATGTCTTATAGGAGGTGCTGAATGGCTGACTACATTCCCCCCACGCTGGATTGGGTGCGCGAGCAGGTAGAGCTGTATGAGAGCAGTGGGGGTACAGAGGGCACAACGCTTCTCGATACCGGAATTCCTTGCATCCTGGTCACCCATACAGGCAAAAAGACAGGAGGCATTCGTAAGATTCCTCTCATGCGCGTAGAGGTTGACGGTAACTACGTTCTTATCGGCTCCATGCGTGGTCAGCCTAAGAACCCTGCCTGGGTATACAATGTCAGGGCGAATCCTGCGGTCCAGATACGTGACACAACAGAAGTATTTGAGATGCGTGTTCGAGAAGTGACTAACGAAAAAGAACGCTCAAAGCTGTGGGCTGCTGCGGTGGCAGCTTATCCCGTCTATGACGATTATCAGGCAAAGACCAGTCGAGTAATTCCAGTATTTATCGCTGAACCCCTGCAGTGACGCGCGGCGAGGGTCGGGCCATAGAATCACGCGAAAGACCTGTTCGCTATTAGGTGAAAGCCCGCGCTTTTATCTCCCGATTCGAATCAGGTCGTTTAGTGGACGCTTTCGCCATATTCGAGACGACTAAGCTACAATTCCGACGTAGTCTGCGTTTAATTTAGAGCTATCAACGAATGTACGGGCACTGCCTAAACATATGGCAGGTCACCCGAGGAGAGGTCAATGCGAGACAGCTGGAAAATATTAAAAGCCCTGAGCATCTTTGCGGGCTTGTTAATTAGTGGACAGGTTTCCGCTGATGCCGCGTTCGGTTATCGGATCGAAACCAACGTGCCTTACGACAAAGGGTTGGTGGTTAGCGATGGAGCTTTAGTCGAACGCGATTTGCTTCTTGATGTTTATACTCCGCTTACTGATGCCAATAGTGAGGCCAGACCGGCGGTCATCCTGGTACATGGAGGCGGCTTTCAACGAGGCGGCTTACGAAATCCTCCCTACAAAGAGCAAGGTGCTGTTCATGGTCGAATGGAGGACTATGCACGGCTGCTGGCCCCACAGGGCTATGTTGTTTTTGTTATCGAGTACCGACTCGCCCCTGAGTTGCCTGAGCCAGAAACAGCACTGGACGCTGATTGGCTGCTACCGATGGGGGAGGACCTTACCGAAGCGGGTATGCGACGGGTTAATTATGCTCGCGCAAGTTTAGATTTGCCGCCTCTTGAGGGAGATGCTGGTAAAACAGTTGTTTGGAAGACAATACTGTCCGCAGCTGAGGATCTGTTTAAGGCTGTAGAGTATGTTCGGTCGTCCGCCGAACAATATAATGTTGCTCCCGAAAAAATCGCAATGGGTGGACATTCGGCGGGAGCCGCTACCACGATAAATGCTGCAATGGGTTTGAATGCCCGCGTGGCAGCGATATTCCCACTATCACCACCGGTTTCTGCGATTGATGTTATGAAGGTGGTGACCTCCGATTCAGTCACTCCGACCATGATTGTTCTTTCGCAAAACGACGAGCCTGCCGTCATGGAAAAAGTTCCTGTGATAACTGAAGCAATGCGTAAAGCCGGTGCTGATTTTGAACTTGTCTGGGTGCCGGGATTCCCCCATTTCTATCCAACCGGCGCAGTTTCACTCAGTGATGATGGCACCAGACTTTCTGTAGGTGACAGAGTTGTTAAGTTTTTGCAGGAGCAGCTGAATTAAAAGCCGAGGTTTTCGGTTTGAAATAACGCTATTGAAGCAAGCTGAAAATGCAGGAACTTAGTTCTTCAGGGGTCTGTACGGTTTACTTTGACTCGGCGAGCTAAGGCCACGCTTGCAACGAGACCGATCAGCGTAAAGGCGGCAAGAAATAGATAGAAGTGCTGATGGCCAGCAAGGCCGGGAGTTCGGTCGATTAAAATGCCGGCCACTAGCGTAACGAATATGTCTGGCGTGTAACCAATGACAGAAACGAAGCCGACCGCAGTGCCCGTTGCTACGGCGGGCACTTTTGCTTCTTCAAACAGTGCGAAGTAAAGCCCTCTGAAACCGTAAATAGCGATACACGTGATGAGGATATTAGTGAGTATGACCCAGGACGCGCCGGGTATCGGCGTGGTTAGTGCGAAGAACAAATGGGAAGCGAGCAAAAGTGCAAACAATGACGCGATAGTTCGCGAAGCGCTGAGTCGATCGCCTACCAGTCCTGCAGCGATAGCGGCAAAGGGTCGCACCCATGCGCCAATAGTAGCGATACGTGCCGCCTCAACCTCGTCCAGACCGTAGGCTTGCACAGCAAATAGTGTGTAGTTGTCGAAACCTTTGTAGCTGACGTAGGCACACAAAATGATTAATGCTTGTAACCAAACCGCCGGAATCGATAGCACGCTCACAATGTGTCTTGATGTGCTTTCCTGTTTCGGGCGCCACTCAGCCAGTTCGGGTTCACCGCTGGGGTGCCCGTCGGTAATGACGAACCAGACAAGAACCCCTGCAGCAGCCGTGACTGCGGTATAAGCGAGAATAATTGATCGTAACGCTTCTGCTTTATCGGTATCCGATGCAGCTGCATAGCCATCAGGAAAGGATAGACTGAATAGCAGCACACCGAGAGACGCGAGAACTGCGCCGAGTAAGCCTCGACCTGCATCGAGCAAGCCATAGGCGCGCCCCTGTTGGTTGTGTCCGCCCCAATCACGACAAGCTCTGATTAATGCTGCCCAAAACAGGATTATTGTGGAAACGCCAAAGAACCCCCACAGCATGATTGCGCCGTGATAGTCGGGAAAGGTGCTCATGTATAGGCCACCCGCGGCTGTTAGCCACAGGGATGCCGCCATTAGCTTTCGAGCCGGGAATCGGTCAGCAATTGGCCCGCCGGGAAAGTAGGCGAGCATTGCCAGTACGCCATAGACACCCTGAATAACGCCTAACTCAGTCGCAGAAAGACCAAAAATTTCCAGCACAGACGGGCGGAAGAAGCGCGTGACATGGAAGGGCAGAATAAAGATGGCTTCGCCCGCAATGACCAGGCCGAGCATGAAAAGAAAACGATGTAAAAACGGTGATTGATTAGTGATGGCTGGCTACCTCAGGCTTCGATCACTTTGCCACGCTCGGCGATAGGAATCTATACACAATCAGTGCGAAAAGACGAGCCAGGATGCGCAGAAGCCTGCCTTGCTGGTTTGTTTAGTCGTTATCCAAAGGATAGGCTCAAAGTCGTTAAGGGTATGCGGCTGGCAGCTTACACAGGGAAAACGCGCATTAGCTGCCCAATACCCAGGTGCTATATAGCTCGATTTCGCGCAGCAGCTTGCATTTGGTATATAGTCTTTGCGGGTTTATGACACGTAGCGAAAATGGAAGAAATGTATGGCTGACGCAATATCCACATTTTTTGAGGCTTGGAGTATCGAATCTTCTGATGAGAGACTCAAGCTAATAAACAGCGCCGTCACGGACGCGATTGAATACGACGACCCGCGCACACCGCAAACGGTAAAGGGCATCAACGCGCTAAACGATTACGTAGGCATGTTCGCTGCGAACGCTCCAGGTTGGTCTGCCAGGGTGCTCGGTTCCGACACCATCGCGCAGATTACTCGCGCCACGGTTGCCTTTGGCGGCAAGGGTCCCGACGGCAATGAGGTGACTCAGATAGGCCAGTACTACGTTGAAACCGAAGGGGGTAAGGTGTCCCGAATGGTTGGCTTCGTGGGAACGGGCTCTCTGGAATGATTCACTGTGGCATCTGCTAAATTGGTTATTTAGAGTGAATTTTCCCGCCTTAATGCCTTGGCCTATCAGAGGAAAGGCATTTCAAAGGGAATGAAACAGCTCCCGTAACGCTCAATGCGTGCTTCGGTATAAGTGGGAAAGTACTCGCTGAACTCTTCAAGATAAGATTCGTCTGAGCTGAAGCCAAAAGACTCGAGTTGTACTACCGTTTGCTGGGCAAGTAGCTCAAGCATTCCACTCTGCTGATCGTGATAGTGCAGGATCTCTAGGTATTTGACGCGTTCGCTAGAGTTCATTTTTCGCTCCATAGCCAGAATCTTCAATCGCGACTGTGCATCGAAAATATCTTCCTGCTTTCTGAGTATGACGTTTGCGCCAGTGAAGATACTATCGAGTGCTCGTCGGCGCTCAGTATCCATGGCAGTGAATGTCCCTATGCTTGACTCTGCGTCCCATATTCGCGAGCCCCAAAGCCTGTAGGGCGTCGGTAAAACTTCAGGGAGTTGAGAACCGAACGCGCCTGAGTGAGCTTGCCATGGCAGTCCATTCCAGTTGTTATCATCTTCTTTTAACAGCAGGGAAAGAGTTGCCGTACGCTCACGCCGGCAAGGCGCTAACGCTAAGAGTTCCCTTGCGGCGAAAAGGTTGGTCAGAAGATCGTAATTTACGATTGCCTCGGCCTGGTCAAGGTCCTCACGTTGTTGAGCATCTCGCAACCATTGCTCGGCGGTAAGAGCGAAGAGTACACCCGCAACAACAATGACAAAGTCGATGCAAACCGCGAACCAGTTTTGCGATTCAACATGGTCGATGACTCTTCTAAGAAGCATTGTCTTTTTGTCCGTGGCCACAAACTAGTGGCTTAAGAGTATCAATAATTATTGTTGGATTGGAAACCCCATTAAATCGACGCAGCGGCATCCGTTTGATGATTGAGCTGCATAGAGTGAAACTCGCGCACGAATATCGATCGCGCTGTATTCAAGGTTGTGTCCAATGGCTTACGCTATGCAGTGTATTGGCAAGTGCGTAGAATTTGACAGGTCAATGTTCCTTTTTCGTGCCCGCGGCTCTCATCGCGATCCGCAGGGGCGAGGTGAAGCGCCACCGCAGGATTATGTGGTCGCTCTACATTGGAGCCATTATGATCGCGGGAGGTTTTACCTTCGTACCAGGTCGCTACATGTATGAACTGATTTTGGGGTGAGTCTCTCGGCTGGTCATTTATGGCAGGCATTACGCCTGAGTAAATCGCGTCATGTGATAAACCCGCTTAAGACAGCGTAGCCCCATTGAAAAGCGTTTTTCTGGAAGCGGATGCAGGTAGTAATTGATAGCTTAGTCAGTGCAAAATAGCGGTATCTGGCAAAGGAAGAAGAACAATCAGCAAGTCTAAAAGTAAAAAACGTACGCCGCGCCTATTTTCACCTCGGAACATTCTGATATTCGCAGTTGTCATTAGCGTTTTTCAGTATGCCACCACAGGCAAGGTGACCTGGTTTAAGGCATTCTATGAGTCTGTCGAAAATAGCGTCACGGGCTACGCCAATAGACCCGATGCTGGGTGGAGGAAAGCGGCTGATGCTATTGAGGATCTAGGCGCTGCCAGAGAGGCTGTCCCTACTGAGTTTGAGATCACGGGAAGAGTGGCGAGAGTTGTCGATGGGGACACCATTCATGTGTTTGAAGGTAAAGGCGTACAGACAAAAATTCGCCTTTATGGCATTGATAGCCCTGAAAGAGACCAGCCGTACTACCGCAAATCCAAGGACGCTTTGGCGGGGATGATAGCGGGTGAGACTGTGGGGGTTGCTGTCGTCGAGCAGGATCAGTACGGTCGAACCGTCGGGACGATTTATCTTGATGGTAAGGACATCAATCGAGCGATGGTTCAACGCGGATACGCATGGTGGTATAGGCGGCATGCCAAGTACGAGAGGCCACTGCAGGAGGCGGAAAAGCATGCTAAAGCTCAAAAACTGGGCCTGTGGGCCGATCCTAATCCTGTGCCGCCGTGGGATTGGAGGAGGGGCCGGAAGTAGGGCGCCCTTGTCTTGAAGATCATTAGAAAAAGTTGGCAGATAGAATTTATATGATAGAAATAATACATATTGTTTTCGGCTTTTCGTCGCTTATCAGTGGGCTAATAGTCTTGCTTGTGAAGAAAGGTACCCCAAGACACCGTTTGATAGGGCGGATCTATTTTGGGTCGATGTTGGGGCTTAACTTAACTGCATTTGGAATCTACAAACTGTTTGATGGATGGGGTTTCTTCCACTGGATGGCAGTAGCCAGTCTTTTGCCTTTATTGGCAGGGTACGTCGCGATACGTTACAGAAAATTAGAAGCGCACTATTTCTTTATGAATTGGTCTTACATCGGCCTTTTATGTGCAACGATCAGCGAGATCTTCGTACATGTCCCCAGTGCCGTCCAGTTGCTAGATAGTGTTTCGAACATCGACACTTACTTTATGCTGATTCTAATAGCCGCCGGTTTCATCCTGCTGCCCAAATATCGTTCTAAATACGTAGGTCGTTCTAATACCTAGCAAAGTGTGCGATATCAAAACACCGAGCCGTCCAAGCGCTGCCAATACAGATCTGAGTACCTGCATTCGGGCTGTGGCAACAGTAAATTAGTCTATAATTTTGAGACTGCCTTATCTTTAAAACGAAGTTCTACTACCTTCACTAACTAGTCGCTAAAGGAAACACTATGAGCACATATCCCAGAACATTTTCGCATATTGGAATTTCCGTTCCTGATGTAGAGAAAGCAGCAAAGTTCTACAGTGACGTTATGGGTTGGTACCACATCATGGAGCCTACCGTTATTACAGAGGAGTCAGATACACCCATAGGCCAAATGTGTATCGATGTTTTTGGTGCAGGTTGGGGCTCGTTCAAAATCGCACACATGTCCACTGGCGATAAAATTGGCGTTGAAATGTTTGAGTTCAAAAACAACGAGACACCCAAAGACTTCGAGTACTGGAAAACGAGTACTTTTCATTTTTGTGTCCAGGACCCGGATATCGAGGGTCTGGTCGCTAAAATTGTTGAACACGGCGGTAAACAACGAATGCCGATTCGTGAGTACTATCCCGGAGAAAAGCCCTACAAAATGTGCTACGTCGAGGATCCTTTTGGTCTTATCTTCGAAGTGTACTCACACAGCTATGAATTGACCTATTCGCAAGGCGCTTACTAAAAAAGCAGTGAGTCATCGTAGCGGGGCATAGCAGCGGGGCATAGGTGGCATATGGGCGCAGCAGTAGCTGCTGCCTCATCGCGCTTATCAAATTCGCAGTTCAACAGCTATAGGCGAAAGCTCTTAATCTATGTCGGGCGAATGCCAAGCTTACTGCCATCTAATTTCGGAAACACGGAGAGACTAGAAATGGTTAATGCACCTTTATCCAGATTAATCTTTATCCTCACGTTAATGGGAGTCTCGACTTTTGCCAGCGCTCAAGGACAATCGGGCTCGAATGTTTACGATATTGGTGTCTATGTTACCAACTTAGAAAGAACAAAAGATTTTTATACATCCGTGTTTGGTCTAAAGGTTGTCAGAGAGTGGGATAGCATGGACATCAGTTTTGATGATGAAAATTATCAAACAGTCCCGTTGGCTGGGCTCTATCTGGTTGGTGACAACGGTATGCATCTTGAGTTTCTACAAAGGGCTGATCCCGATGCTCGGCAAGAGGTACAAGAGCCCATCAATCATTTTGCGATTGAGGTTGCAGATGTAAAGGCCACGTATGATTTAGCGATATCAAAAGGAGCCAAGCCCGCTTTTTCCGACGAGAGGGTACAGTACGCAAAAATAGGAGATTTTCGCGTTACCCATACACAAATAATTGGGCTCGATGGGGAGCGCATACAAATTCTTAGAGTGCTTGAGTGAGTGCTTGGTGACTGTTAGCCAAGAGACGTTATGAGTGAACACCGGCCCATGAGTCAATCGCCGCCCAAAAGCGACTGCTCACAACCTGGCGTAAGTCAGGCTACAATGGCGCCACAGAAGACCGTAAATACAACATCTATCAATTTGGACATGTGAGAAGCCCATGAGCACATCGAACTTCAAAGACAAAACCGTCATTATCACCGGCGCCTCGGCGGGTGTGGGTGCCGCTTGCGCCGAACTATTTGCGGACCTAGGGGCCCGACTCGTGCTATCTGCGCGGGGCGAGGAGGCACTGAATACTTTTGCCGATACGCTGCGCGATAAAACCAGTGTACTCGCTATTCCCATGGACGTTGCAGACGAGGCGGGATGCCAAGCCTTGGTCGAGCAAGCTGCGGCTGAGTTTGGTGCTATTCATGTGCTGGTGAATAACGCAGGCGCACACCATCGCGGTGCGGTAGAAACACAAACGCCTGCAAATATGGCCCAAATGGTCGATGTCAATTTACGGGCGCCGATCTACCTGACCGCGCTCGCGTTGCCTCACATCCGCAAAGCCGGCGGCGGCGCCGTGGTTATGGTCGGCTCTCTCGCGGGTCGCACGCCAATGCAGGGGGCCGCGACCTACGCGTCTACCAAGGCAGGTCTAAAGGCATTTGCCCACTCACTCGCAGACGAACTCGCTGGCAGTGATATCAATGTGGGTGTAGTAGCACCGGGTCCCATTGATACTGCATTTATCATGGATAGCATCGACGAAGTGGAAGATATCGTTTATTCGCAACCGATGAGTACCGCTGGCGAAGTGGCAGAGGCGGTGGTGGCAGTGGCTAATGGCGAAAGCGTGGAGATTTGCATGCCCGCCATGAGCGGCCGTTTAACTAACCTGAGCTATCTCTTCCCATGGTTACGCCGGAAAATGCGGCCATCACTTTACAAGAAGGGCGCCAAGAACAAAGAAAAATATCGCAACCGAGCCAGTGCCTCGTGAATCGCTTTTCGGTCACGCCTTAAGCGGTTGTAATGCGGCCACACATGAATACGTATCTTTGAGGGTCTTATGTCTGTATTGGTACCTACTCAAGAGCAAATAACGAAATTGCAGTCTTTACCCGCTGATGCGCCTGTGGCCGCTTTGAACCTTTTTCAATTCAATGCCAAGGCCCAGTATCAACCAGAAGACCCTGAATATGGGACATCCGAGGCTGATGTAACAGGACGGGAGGCTTACGCCCGATACGGAGACATTGCAGGCAGTTCTATTCGAGACCTTGGTGGTAGAGTTGTTTTTAGTACACCAGTAGATCAGACATTGATCGGACCCTCAGACCCATCGTGGGATTTAGCTGCGGTGATGTATTTCCCGACAAGGAAAGCGTTTATGCAGATGCTGTCTGATCCAGTGTTCGAATCGGCGTCCAGACATCGAAAGGCTGCTCTTGCAAACTACACAATGTTACATCTTGCGGGTGCGCCTTTTAGTGAATGAACAATGGCACTCAGTGGGAACTGCCTTATCCTGAAGCCGGTAATGCTGCACAAGCTGAGAGAATCTCGTGGGAGGAAATATGAAACGCTTTTTGATACCAATGTTACTTTTTGCCCTAACGGACTCTGTGATTGCTCAAGACAATCCCAATGTTGTCATCATGTTGGGCGACAATGTCGGTTATGGAGATATCGGCGCCTATGGCGCGGGCGAGGTGCGCGGTATGCCCACCCCGCGGATAGACTCTATTGCCGAACAGGGTTTGCGTCTAACCCAATACTTAGTAGAGCCCGGCTGCACGCCGTCACGCGCGGCGCTGATGACCGGGCGGTATTCGCCGCGGTCAGGCTTGAGCACCGTTATCGTCGCTAACACTCCTAATACGCTTCAGGCAGAGGAAGTGACCCTGGGTGAGCTATTCAAAAGCCGGGGTTATGCCACCGCTATTGCGGGTAAGTGGCATCTAGGTTCAAGTGAGCAGAGCTGGCCGACTCGTCAGGGCTTCGATGAATACCATGTGGGCGTACTGGAGACCACCGATGGCACTTTGTACCGTGAGTCTATGGAGAGGGCCGGTTTACCTGAGGCGGTGGTAGCAGCGGCGGAGCCGTACATCTGGGAGTCGAAGGCGAATGGTGACCTGAAGAAGGTGAGACCGTATACGCTGGAGTATCGCCAACAAGTAGAAGGCGACATCGCCAAGGCGTCTGTCGATTTCATCCAACGCCAGGCTAAAGAGAAGCAACCCTTCTTCTTATACGTTGGCTGGACTCACACCCATTATCCTACGCTGGCTGCGCCTGAATTTGTCGGGAAGTCACGTATCGGTGGCTACGGCGACGCTGTAATGGAGCTCGATTACCGCACTGGCCAAGTGCTGGATGCGATTAAGTCGGCCGGTATTGAGGACAACACTATCGTTCTGTGGCTCTCAGATAATGCAGCTGCCCCGACTTCCGGCCCATCTGATTCTCGTCCAGGTTCCAATGGCCCATTTCGCGGAGAGCTTGGAGATGCGCTGGAAGGCTCCATCCGCACCATTGGCATGATTAAGTGGCCAGGTAAGATCGAGCCGCGCGTCAGTAACGAGATGGTTTCCGTCCACGACTTTTTCCCGACTCTTGCGGCGATCATCGGCGCGGATATTCCCACCGACAGGCCGATCGATGGCGTTGATCAGAGCAATTTTCTGATTGGTAGTCAGCCTAACTCCAATCGGGAGAGTCTAATTTCCTTTGTCGGCGAAGAAGTCGCAGCCGTGCGTTGGCGTCAGTACAGGATTTACCCCAAGCAATTTGTGAGCTCGGCGGGAAACCCGGCAATGTATGGTCTTGCGGGTCAACGTCAGGAGGGGAACGGCTTTCCCGCGATTTTCAATATAGAGGCTGACCCACGTGAGGAAATGAATGTACTTGGCACAAGTGCTTGGGTAATCGGTCCGTACCTGAAGTTGATTGGCGAGTACCAAAAGTCGCTGCAGAAATACCCTAACCCCGCGCCGGTTAATATGACGCAATTCCCTAAGTGAAAAAGTACGAACTAGAGGTGCTTGTGCAGAGAGCTGATGAACAAATGTTTGCGTACAGAAAACTAATCTAGCGCTGTGAGCAAGCATCTATTAATAGTTACGCTAGAAATGCTAGCGCTACTACAACTGAATTATCCATAACAAGTCTTTGCCATGAAGCATTTCAATACTCAATTCATGTTGTCTCGGGAGTACCTTGCTGAATGTTTCGATCAGTCTTTGCCTCATGGGAAAAACGCCAAGCCTAGTTATCTATTTCCAGTCATATTGTTTGTCGCTGGATCAGGCTTGCTGGTATTTAGTCAGCAGCCCAAGGTCGCGGGGTTCATCTTAATCGCTCTGGGCGCACTGGAACTGATTCATATACGATTTCGACGAGCGTGGTGGTTAGCTAGGCAGATGTGGGGGAGGAGCGCTAACAGCGAAGTGAAATTGACCATAGACTCAGACGGGATACAAACGCGCAACCCCTATACGCAATCTTCATTGCTGTGGTCAGATGTTGAGCGTGTTGTTGAAACAGATCTGGGCATCATTCTAGTGACTAAATCTGGAGGTCAACAGTACCTGTCAAAATCGGTACTGTCTGCTGAAATCCTTGGCGACATTGTTGCTTTGAATGAGAACTAAAACATACGCGCCAGTAACAGGCGCTCCAGTGAGCGTGCATGATGGCTTGCTGGGCGTTATAGGCTGACATTGCGACAACCTATGATCTGTCCGAAGCAGGGGAGGGCAAGGCCTTTAGACTTGTAAGCGATTTTTCCAGGGTTCAAGTCTCGGTGGGGCCACCAGATTGAAAGTTTTCGCCGTGTTAGCGCGCCAACTGATCTATTCGCTGACAGATTCGCTGGTGTAGATCTGGCGTTGCATCTGCGGCGAACGTAATCAGCATACCGATCAGAGCCTGTTGCCGGTACGTCGCCAAATCAATGTATCCGCTGACCCAGTCCTGCCTCGCGAGTCGCTGGGAACCAAACAACTGCTGAGCCAACCAGCGGCTGTCCACGCGGCCCAGCAGATATCCGTGCTCAAGGGCGCGATCACAGAGTCGCTCCGCTACCTTGATGGACTTTCGGAATACACCATCGTTCATTTCATGCTCAAAGAGCCCGAGACGCTCTCCTCCCAGGAACGCTGCCCTGTAGAACACTTCATCGGACCCGTAGAGCTTCAGAAGGCTATCCAGGAAAGCCTCTGATGCATCTATGGGATCCACCATCTCGGGTTCAGCAAGTACTTCATCAATGCGATCGACGAGTTCCCGGAACAGCGCGAGAACGATATCGTTCTTCTTCCCTAGCAGGTTGTGCACGGTCGGAATGGTAACCCCGGATCTCTGGGCCATTTTGCTGATAGTAAGGGCGTCAAACCCCTCTTCGGCGATCAGGCTCCTGGCGACCGAGAGTATTTTCTCCCTGCGAAGTTCTTTATTTGCTTGTCGTGTTGCCTGCCCTTTAGCAGCCACAATGCTCTCCCAGCAATCTAATCGGATAGATATTGACACATAAATTTACTATTAGTAAAATTTTACTATCAATAAAATATGTAACCCATTTACGAATACTACTGAAGCGGACGGCACGCTAATGAAGCAACCAGACTATATGGAATCAATTGAAGCGTGTGCGGCACACTATGGTGATGATGCTCAGGCAATGCGGACGTATCTGCTCTGTGGGCATGAACGCGCAATGCAACTGGACAATCGGGGGCCTATCTCCTTCGATGGCGACGGAAAGCTCGACCCTAAGATTGTGGATGCCTACAAACACTACGGTTTTTACGTATTCACCGGCGTTCTGCAACCTGAAGAGCTCCAAGACATTGAACAAGATCTCCAAGCCCTTAAAAAACGGTTCCCTGTAGGGCCTGGGGAGCCGCTTACGGCCGATGGTGCGCCCGCACTTGGTGCTGACTGCAAAGCACCGACATTAGTTTGGTCAAAGCCTCTGGGCGATCCTCTAGGCGGCTCAACGCTCGCTAATGGTAGGCATCAGGTAAAGCTGCACGAGCCTATAGCCGCAGACGACGCGCCTGAAATGGCGCCATTCATCCTGCTTGGGTCTCTGCAGTTCTCCGAAACCTGCCTGCGGGTCTACGGACACCCGCAGTTATTGAAGGTTGCCGAAGAGATTAATGGACAAGACTTCGCACCCTTCAATGAAACGCTGTTCATCAAGGAACCCGGTATCGGTGCCGCAGTATCGTGGCATCAGGACGGCACGACTCATTGGGACAGCGAAGACTTTGATCAAGATATTCACGGTTTCAACTTTATGGCCCAAGTCTATGGAAGCACTGCCGTGAACGGAGTTTGGGTTTTACCGGGGAGTCATAAAGCTGGAAAAGTAGACATCACAGAACTGGTGAAGGAATCCGGTAGCGAGCGCATCAAGGGAACAGTCCCTCTCGTCTGCGAAGCCGGTGATGTAATCCTGTGCAATCGCCAACTTGTTCACGGGTCCTTCGCCAATACAGGTTTCGAGCCTCGCATAACAGTCAATATGGGCTTCCACCGGCGGAGCTCGGTGCTTAACGTGATGGGTGCTGGTACCCATAACGAAGCACAAGTTTTCGACGACGCAGTTATCGCGAAGCGTTCTGAGGTTATTGGTTACGCTATCGACGCGCGAAGGCAGCGCTTTCCCGACGAAGCGCCGTACGAGTATCAGCCGTTTCGAGAGCGAGGGCTGGACTACAAATGGAACGCGGAAGCAAAGGTTGTCTTACACGACTATAACGCCCTTGATTTGAGCATCTAGGGCCGACCAGCTAAGAACATAACTATCCCAGAACGCGAGCGCTAGCTGTTCAATGCGCCTGCCGCGAAACTATCCACACAGGAGCTGCCAATGTCAGAGTCCGTAGGCATTCTTGCTATGCACGCGCAAATGCACACCTTGTTTCCCAACCCACCATCGCGCTGGCGCTGGATTACTGGGAAAGGAGATATCAACGACATTATTGAGAAACACGGTAGCGAGGTGGAGGTTCTTCTTTCAGCGAGCATTGAGAAGCTGGACAAGAGTCTGTTGTCGCGTTTTCCCAGATTGAAAATGATTGCCTCGGTCTCCGCCGGCTTCAGCAATGTTGACCTCGATGAGTGCCGATCGCGTGGTATCGTGGTAACCAATGCCCCAGGGCTGAATTCTGGCGATGTCGCTGATCTGGCGGCTACTTTGCTGACAAGCCTGCTATTGCGCTTACCTCAATCGCAGTCGTACATTATGAACGACCAATGGATCTCACCGGCCGGCCCTCTGCGCCACTCACTTCGAAATACGCCTGTGGGTATCGTGGGCCTTGGCTCAATAGGTCAGGAAGTTGTGAAAAGGTTGTCTCCTTTCGGGCTGGACCTGAAATGGTGGGGTCCTAGAGCGAAACCGGACGCAGCCATTCCCTACGTCGATACCCTCGAAGCGCTGGCTGATCAGTGCCTCGGGCTAGTCATCTGTTGCCGACCGGACGCGTCAAATAGACACCTGATCAGTCAAAATATTCTTGATCGACTTGGGCCAGACGGTGTACTTGTGAATGTATCGCGAGGCAGTGTGGTTGATGAAATAGCATTGATAGACGCACTCAGGTCGCGTCGAATCGGTGGTGCGGGGCTAGATGTATTCGACCCCGAGCCAACCAGCAGCGATCGTTGGGCCGATGTTCCAAACGTGATCCTCACGCCTCATCAAGGCGGCTCAACCTACGAGACGCTGTTCGCACAAGCGCAGGTCGCACAATCGAATATTGAGAGTTTTCTCGACGGTAAGCCACTGCAAACGAGTGTGCTCTAGGCTGAGAGAATCGCTGCGCAGTAAGTTATGTGGCTGCAAGAAGTAATACTGGTGCTCACCGGATTGCTCCGGGTAAGTTCTTTCTTGGTCCCGAGTGACACGCAGATCTCACTCATGCATTCTGCGACCATCAACTGCAGAGTGCGGCAGCGGTTGGGTAGGGAGTTTTGGGAGATGCTTATCTCGCCCCGGAATCTCTGATCTGACTCTGCTACAATCTCGTCGCATCACTTCTAATTTTTTCGAAGCCGTCGAATCGGTAGGCCATAGTTATGAACTACAAGATGCTATTTAGTTGCGCCGCACTCTCTCTTCTATTCCTTCTGCACTTGCCCTTGGCGGCCAACGCCGAGAATCAGGGAAAGATTCCCGAAGATCTCACCACCGCATATACATCATTTAACGAGGCCTACGCGACCAACGACGTCGATACCTACTTCGGCTTTTATGCCGAGAATGCGAGTGTGTACTTTTACGGCGAACGCCAGGACATAGTCGCATACAACGAGGAATGGCACTCACTGATGAACGCCGGTGGTGGTGTCGAGAAGAACGACACATCGGACCTACTTGTGCAGCTTATGCCTAGCGGCGACATGGCTATCGTCACTTACTTCATCGACAACCGCACGCGCTATCCGCAGGGCATGAACGAGGAACGCGCTTTTGAAACCGATGTGTGGCAGAAAATTGAAGGTGCCTGGAAGATTGTTAGCCTGCACTACAGCGTCGTCCCCGAAGCAAGCGAATAACCCCGCACTCCCACTACCGACGGGCCAAGACTGAGTAACCGCTTTGATGAGCTGTAATAAGCCCCTTAAATGAGTATCTCCGGCAGCTGTGATTGCAAGAATATTCAGGTTACTTGGCATACGGTAGATCTCAGCTCGGTGCCTCGAGCATGCCAGTGTGACTATTGCTTATCCAAAGCAGCAAAATACGTCACAAAGTCGGGGACAAAATTTGATGTTTTAATTCGCAATAGAAAACTTCTTAAAGAGGTCCAGCACGGCTCAAAAAGCGCTGTTTTTCATGAGTGCGCCAATTGTGGCCAGCTCGTATTCGTAACAGCGGAAATTGATGATCAGCTGTACGGCGCGTTAAATGCCAATTGTCTTAATAATAAACTGGGCTTCTCTGATTCTGTGCAGGCTAATTTTAGCTCTCAAACGTGTGAGGAGAAACGAGAGCGATGGCGAGAAAATTGGTGCTACCCGGTTCGCATCACAAGGTAAGGCAGTCACGACGGCATACTGCCACCGAACTAAACGTTAACAGCAGCTTTGAGGTGAAAGTGGACGTTTCCAGTCCCCAGGTCTGGTAAGGGCCGTAATGCCCGCTTTCGCCTAATAGAGGTCATCGGGTTATCCTTTGTTGGATGAATCGAATGGGGAAAACAAGGATGAAGCTACCTATATACCAGTGGATTGGTCAGATGCTGGCCGCACTTGGAGTTGTCTTGTCATTAGCTTTTGTGGCCTATGAACTCAAATTGAGCCGAGATATGGCTCGGGCTGATATCTACCAGCAGCGGACGGCAATGGAAATCGATATCAACCTAGCCTCTCTTGCTCCCGAAACACTGAGGAGTGCACTGCAGCTGTGGGGCAATGATCACAGTTCCATGACCCAAAGCGAGCGTTCAGTTGTCCGGACTTATCTCACTGTCTGGCTAACTACGACAGAGAACGCCCATTATCAATTTGAGCTCGGACTGCTTCCTGAAGAGGAGTGGTTGAACCAGAGAGATATTGCCGCCTCTCAGGCGCGAAGACCTTGCTTTCAACGCATATGGGGAAATATACAGGGCATTTACAGAAGTTCTTTCGTTGAGGCTGTCGACCCGTCCATTGCAGAGGCAGGGGCCGTCGATTGCCTCTGGAATGACTAGCGTTACGAGGCATTTACTGGCCCCAAAGCCACCGCTTTCGCCTAACAGCGGACATCGGTCTATTCTTGTTGTAGTTCTATAAACACGGAGACAAGAAATGACCGAGTATGAAATGGGCGAGATGATGCACAACCAAATGGGCCAGATGTGGCAAGCAGGACAGATGTACTTTACGTTAGTTAGTGCGTATTTGGCCGTAAGCTATTTGGTGGGCGGAAACCTTACGAAGGCGCAAGCCTCCGTTATTTCAATATTATATTTGGTATGGGTTGCAGCGGTTATTTCTGGTCAAATCATCGCGGGCTTTTCTTTGGTTTACATTGAAGTAGCACTAGATGAGATCAATTCGATTGCTCTCCCCTTTGGTACTAGAACCCCTCTTAATATGTACTTATTTATGTTCGTTCAAATAGCAGGGGTTTTGGCTTCCCTCTGGTTCATGTGGAGCGTTAGACACCCCAAGGCCGAATGACCGCTTTGAGGTGAAAGCGGACGTTTCACGCCCCCGAGTCAACTCAGGCCCCTAATGTTCGCTTTCGTCTGCTTTGCGAGGTTTCTGCTATGGTATGGTGAATAGCCGCTTTCGACGTCAAAAGCGGACTCTCATGGTAATAGAGTTCAGGTATGAAGTGCTCCGTTTACATTGCTACTAGTGCTGATGGCTACATTGCCACCGTTGATGGTGGTGTGGATTGGCTAGACTCTGCTGGAAATGCTGAAACCGAGGAGAGAGAGCCTATGGGCGATGGCGGTTTTTCGAGTTATCTGGACTCCGTAGACTGCATGGTCATGGGGCGTAGAACGATGGAGAAGATAGCAAGTTTTAACCTGACTCCAGACCAATGGCCGTACAGAGAAATTCCAATCCATGTGCTGAGCAAATCGGTCTCGAAAGCCCCACGCAGCCTACCGGGCAACGTCAGGATGTATTCCGGAACTATCCCCGAGTTGTATGGCGAGTTGGAAAGGAGCGGTTTCGGACATGTCTATGTGGATGGAGGGGCCACGATTACTTCATTTTTTCAGCATGACCTGATCGACGAGCTTTGTGTTTCACAGGCCCCCATCCTGCTGGGTGGAGGCCTGCCCTTGTTTGGAAAAATCGGGAAAGTCGTGAGGCTGTCAGAAGCAAAAGCCCAGGTTTTTTCCAATGACTTCATTCAATGGAAATATACAGTCGATAAAGTTTGAACTTATGCGTGGCAGATTTCGCTCTTGGCCCCAAAGGTGACATTGAAAACAGCGCTATTCACACCTCTAAATAGTCCCTGTTGAGGTGAAAGAGCGCTTAACTGCCCCGGGGCCCAATAAAGTCCTCTAACGTCCGCTTTCGCCTAGTAGCGGTCATTTGGTCTAAACTTAAGAAATACCTCGCTTTCGACTATAAGCGGGCCATAACCTAGATTAGATCAGTTGTTTACGTCCAATAGATTCAGGAGATTACGAATGTTAAGCATCGAGCTTGATAAAGAGGCAGGTATTGCAATATTGACCCCAGAGGGAGAGCTTTCAGGAAACGACTTTAAGGCAGTAGCTGAAATTGTTGACCCGTTTATAGAAGAGCACGGTGACTTAAAAGGCATTGCGATCCATGTTGAAAATTTTCCGGGATGGGACTCTTTTTCGTCCCTCGTGTCTCACTTGAAGTTCGTCAAGGACCACCATAGAAGGGTTTCACGCATTGCGTTCGCGACTAATTCTCCAGTTGGAACTATTGCTGAAAAAGTAGGGAATCATTTTGTAAGCGCTGAAATCAAGCACTTTGATTTTAATGAACTGGATGCCGCAAAGATTTGGATTTCAGGTGACAGTCTTTAGTCATTCACGGGGTTAACATTTCATCTAGTAGGCGCTGTTAAAGAGTTGCTAAGTAAATGTTGATGTTAGTAGCTGCCAAGCAGTCTGAGTTCGATAAAGGGCTGATTCTTATGCGGACGAATATGTCAGCCACGCTAGAAGCAGTCGGTGTTCCGTGGGATGACGAATGGAACCGAACACACTATTTGTCGCTCGATAACTACTCGATATTCTTAAAAGGCCAGTGGATAGGCTTTATCTCAGTAGAAGAAGTGCAGGATGGCTTATTTGTACATACGCTTCAGCTGGCTCCTGAGCACCAGGGCAATATCTATGGGCTCAAAATTTTCCAATGGCTTTGTGCCCGTGTCTTTGAATGCGACAAAAACTTCATCAGATGCAGAGCCATTAAAGGCTCTTCGGTAGTCGAGCAGTACTTTCGTTTAGGGTTTGTCGTTGAGAGCACTAGCGGCGTCCTAGTTAGTCTAGCTCTGGCGCTAGACAAGATTGGACCAATGTCCGCTTTGAGGCGAAAGCAAAAATAACTCACTCTCCGAAGAATTAGTCCCCGTAATGTCCGCTTTCGCCTCATCGATAGCTTTGGGCGTCCTATCTGACGATAGTGACGGCTCAATAAGCGAAGGGGTGGTGTTTTCCCCCCTTGCTGCTAGGAACGAATTTTTAAGGGGCAAACGAGGCGTCCCAAAACACAATGTCTCTGATTAAGTAAAGGCTCGCACTTCTACCTTCAGAGTGTATCTACACCGGTGCTGAGCGGCTAAGCGATTTCAAGCTCGCACAAGTAGAAGTAATCGTCGTAGCTGATGCATAAAGCTGAACACAATCTTTCACGGCTTACCCCCAGCTTGCGTAGCGATGTAAACAAATTGAAATCTAGATAAGCCAGAGCGACAGGATCCATGCTGTAGCTCGAAGATTTGTTTATTAAAGCCAAGCTCGACGTCTTTACTTGGGACGCTTTTGGGGTTCCTAAAACTGCGTTCATTTCGTCTTCCTTTTCAGTGTCTGTAAAAATTTATGGGTGACTTTGCATGCATATCTACAATTCAGTTGAAGGTAGATGTCTCCCACCAACCGCCATTAGAGGCTTCGCATGGCGTGACGCCGGCCAATGTGGGCGCCTCCCTTATCGCTCTTAGGTAAAAGCAAGATGCGTGCCATACATATCAGTGGTAGATGGGGCTAGATTAGGTAGCTGTGAAGTTTTAGTTTGCAACTTGAAGTATTTTGAATTGCAAACTGCAACACCTTGCGCGTAAGGAGGTTGAAAGCTACGAAATTTCGCATGCTGTTTTTAGATTACGGCGCTAATTTACAGTTTTATAGGTGGAACTGAGTGTTAATAAGGTGACCGCAGCCGGACGGTCACAATTCTCGGGGCATTGGTACGTTTAGCCCAGCGGGAGAAAAAGCAATCATGAATAGAAATTTCTCGCTAGGGCATACTTTCGCCCAATATCGATCCAATGGTCTACAATTATTCAGGCATACCCGTGGAGGGCTTGGATAAAAATCTATAGCTTGGTTGCCTAGCCTGTCCCCTAATTGGGAATAGGAATAAATTAGCGTTTAGGAGAGTGTTTAATGTTAGAAGAGTTTAAAAAATTTGCAATGCGAGGAAATGTCGTCGACATGGCAGTGGGCATAATCATAGGCGGCGCGTTCGGAACCATCGTGAAGAGCCTGGTCGCAGACGTCATTATGCCTCCCGTAGGATTACTTTTAGGTGGGGTCGATTTTTCCGATTTATTTATCACATTAAAAGAGGGCGCTAACGCAGGTCCCTACGCAACCTTGGCAATCGCCCAAGAGGCCGGTGCGGTCACTATTAGCTACGGTGTCTTTATCAATGCAGTGATAAGCTTTCTGATTGTTGCTTTCGCAGTATTTTTGCTCATAAGGAGTATTAATAATATGCAAGCGGAAGAAGAGGAACCGGCGGCTGAGCCTACTGAAAAAGAGTGCCCTCATTGCTTAACGAGTATAGCTATCAAGGCCACAAGGTGTCCTAACTGCACATCTGAACTGGGCGGAGCCTAGAGCTCGTCGCCATTAGGTCGCCAGCAGGAAGCTGGCGGCCCAAACCAAATTCTTTTCTCCCAGTATGTTAGATACTTCCTCAGCTTCTTTGAGGGAAAAACGCACATTATCTTCTCAGGGCCGCTTCAGGGCCTAATGACCGCTTTCGCCTAATTCCGAGCATCGGTGTATTCTAGTTGGAGTTCTAACAACAATGTCATGGTGCGTATGGAGAACAGAAAATATTCGGAGGCGGCCTTCTTAGACTTTCTCAGGCAGGGCACGGTGGCGGGTGTTATTCGGCCGGACACGGCCCGGGCCAGGAAGAGGGCAGCCGAGCAGCTATTGGTTCAACTCAGATCGCATGAGCGTCTCGATTTACGCCAGCTTGATGTTGATGATTTGTGCAGTCGATTTCATAAGCTCCAAGGCTCAACCATTCGCCCTGAAACGCTGCAAATTTACAATGAACGCTTGAAAGCCGGTCTTCGTGATTTTTACAGCTGGATGGAAGACCCCAGCAATTTTTCGAGTGTGGAAGGCGAAGCCTCAGAAGTGCAACTAGTCGCAGCGCGAGATACGCCGGGGCAGGCTCAGGCGCGCGAAGAATTGGTGCTGAATCCTCCGCGGAGTCCGCACGAAATTTTTCCTGTTCCTATTCGCGAAGACCTTGTGGTTTATATCCAGAATGTACCGCTTGATTTGAGCCTCGAAGAAGCCGATCGCATTGCTCGGGTGATTAAGGCATTAGCGAAACCCGAGGAGGGCGAGTGATAGTCGTGGGCATTAGATTATGAGGCACCTGATGGTTTTTGCCCCGCTGCTGGTGTTTGGTCTCACGGGCATCTATTTTCTGACAGAGTTCATGCGTGGAGCGGGTGAAGGTGCCATTCGCGACAACCTGCTACCCGAGCTTATCGGGTTTTGCCTGGAAGGGTTCTTCCTGGTCGGTCTGTTCTCACTGATTCAGAGGCGCCTTGAACGAGACCGCAAGCACGAACTACGACAGAGTTTGCGGGGAGCGCTGCGGGATGTTCTCAGCCAGCTGGATGCAGCTTTGCTCGCGCAAAACGCAGAACCCACGAGTTCGCAGGCACTGGAGCACGACCCGCAAGTTGTTGCTGCTCTCTTTCGCAAGCTTAATGGGGTTGAATTGGAGCTGGATGCGATAGCCCGACTCAAGTCATCGGCGGAGCGAAGCTATGGTGTGACACGTGATTTGATACCCGTTGCAGCTCAGCTCAGTGCGGACCACATGCGCTGGTGGTTGGCGATTACCGAGAGTGTGCGTCATTTATCGGAAGCGACCGATCGGACTTCGGCAGCGTTTGCCGCGCATAAATTTCTTATTAATCTAGGTGAATTTGACGAGCTTAATCTCTAACCGTCGGACATATAAGCGTCCTGCAGCTGCAGGCCTCGTTGTTATGCTAACCCTGTCATTCAAATTGAGGGTTAGTTGTGACAAAGCACAATGCTTCTATACGTGCTTCACTCTACCCAACCCCTGAACACTGGATACGAAACCATGTCGAACTACCCGCAAACACTTGATTATATGCTCGCCGCCTGGAACGAAGCCGATTCTGAACGAGTGCGGGGGCACCTCGAACAAGCACTTGCCGCTAACGTCAGGTTTGTCGACCCGTCGATTGACCTCAGCGGAATCGATGAATTCGAGGCCAATGTTCATAAAGTTCGTGACGCACTGCCTGGCGCTGTCTATTCGAGAACTAGCGGGGTCGATTCACATCACCACTTCTACCGGTACCACTGGGCAATTCACCAGAACGGTGATCTTGTCATAGCCGGATTTGATGTTGCCGAAACCGATGATTCAGGTCTTGTGACCTGCGTTATTGGGTTTTTCGGCCCGGTGCCGGAGCTGTAGCACCGGCATTGTTAATAGCTGATGAATAGTCAAGAAGTGAGTCTGCTGACAAAGATGCCTAGTTTTGTAGCCTATGAATTGAGCCTTCAAAGACCGTCCCCCAAATATTGATATCTTTTATCGTTTCACTGGGAACCTCGTAGGGGTTGTCCTCCAATATCGTAAAGTCAGCCTTTTTCCCCGGTTTCAAAGATCCAATCTCGTGATCAAGCCCCAGGCTCTTTGCCGCCTCGATTGTGATGGCGGCGAGTGCGACGTGAACGGGTACGCGCTGATGCTCGCCCCAGACTGCATTGTCACTGGCGATTCGGTTTGCAGCTACCCACGCAAGCGTCAAAGGTTGTAGCGGCGCCATGGTGAAATCAGAATGGAACGAGATATCGACGCCTGCGGAGTGCAGCCCACCCAGGGGCGAAATGTTTTTCGCTCTATCAGGACCAAGTCCATGCTCTGCATAAATCGGCGCCAGCTCATAAAGGTAATACGGGTTGTTTGAAACAGCGACTCCCAGCGCTTTCACTCGCTGGTGCTGATCTTCACGCGCATAGCCATAATGCTCTAACACTATTCTTGGGCTTTGCCGGGACTGATCTTTTCTCAGCGACGCAATGTCATCGAGCACCTTATCCAGCCCTGCGTCACCATTGACATGGATATGAATATCCCAGCCCGCGCGCCAGAACGCTTCGAGCAAAGCCTTTTGCTCGTCCGGCGGAATCATCCACTCACCGTGATGACCGTCAAGATAGGGTTCGGTCATTTTCATCAGTTGACTGTAAATTGCGCCATCGGCGTAATATTTGACGTGTTTTACCACGCGAAGCTTATTGTTCGATTTCTTTAGCAGCGCTTCAGCATCCGCTAATACATCTTCTACCGAATCATTTTTGTTGGAAAAGAACATGGCGTTGGGTACCAGTGCAAACCGATAAGGTCTGCCTATTAACTCCCATCTGAGCGACCAGTACTCAAGCAGCGTACTTATTTGTGGAAACCCCTGTTCGCCAACGGTTGTGACACCGCCGCGATGAATCAGGTCGCTCATAACAGATAAGCCTTCGAGGTACCGGGATGGTGACGCGAGAATTTTCATCATCGGCTTGCCAAGCGAAAACAAACCAGACTCCCAAATGTGACCGTCAACCCAGTTGCTGTGTGCTTCTTGAGCGAAGTCCTGCTTAGTAAGACCAAGCGAGTCCAGTGCCTTACCGTTAAAGAACATTTCATGCACCGAACGCTGCCAGATCATAATAGGGCGCTCGGTAGATACCTGATCCAGTAGTTCCTTGTTCAGCGGCCCGTGGTAAGGCTGGTGGTAGCCCCATGCCATTAGCCATTCGCCAGGCGGAAGAGTCTGGTCGAGCTCCTTCAATCGACTGATAAAAGACTCAGGGCTTCGTAGCGGTTTGGAAAACCCGTCCGCCGTTGGCCAGGCCATGGCAGCAACAATCTCCATGGGCAGAATGGTAGCGGCGATAGATGGATGCACATGCGGATCAATGAAACCGGGCATTATCACTTTGTCGTTAAAGCGATTATCGATATGAAATGCCTGCCCACTCAATGCTTCTTTAAGGGTGTTCAGGTCACCTACGGCAACAATGGTATCTCCCGCTACAGCGATGGCTTCAGCGGTAGGGGCCTCTGGATCCATTGTGATAACGCTTTGCGCTGTAAAAACGGTGACAATCTTGCTGTTAGAGCCGTCGCATGCACTGAGCAGTGCAAAAGCAATGAGACATGCAGTAATGGCAGGAGTAGGTAATTTCATCGGTTTAACGCCTTTAAGATGTTCAATGCCAGCGATATAGTGGGTGCGTGCCGTTTCGAAAGAATCATACTAACACTGCGCCGTGAAGTCGCAGGCCTTACAGGAATCAACCAATGAAAATTGCAGGTAGTCGATGAGAATTCTAGCAAGCGTACTTCTCGTTTTGACAGCTCCCTTTGTCTTAGCCGAGCCCGAGCTTTATTGTACCGGTGTATGGATTGTGAACGGCGAAAAAATGCCTGAGTTCACTGCCGTCTATGTCGGCATTGACCCGCAAGAAGGCGATGCCAAAGCGCTAGCGACGGTTGAAGGCGTAGAGTTCAAAAAGAATGTATTTCCGGTGAGTACAGGCGCTACGGTTTACGAAACATATTCAGTACGTCCTGCGGCTGAACACGCGTCCGTCGCGTTTCGCTTGGATAGGCAGGTACTGGAAGTGTCTTATGCCTCCGATCTGGAAGCGGTACAGAAAGCGTTTGAGGGGCGCTGTGAGAAGTATGCCCCTAAAATCTAGTTCTCATTGCTCCACGTTTGCGCGAGAAACGCGGGGCAGGGCGCCGGCTTGATCCACAAAGATAGGCGAGGACCAGGCGCGCTCCTGAACGGGTGCCAGACAGTTATCTGAAAAATCAGTGCGGTAGTCACCGTAACAGGGGTCGATGTTCGTCACCTCTCCGTTGGAATCCAGAGTCGGTCTTAGATTCGCGCCATTAATTGCGGGTGTCGCTTGCTGCAGCGCTCGCACGTAATACACGCTGTCACGGCCGCTGCTTGCGTAATCCTCGTCTTCAAATTGTACAACGCAGCCCTCGGGGTTCTCTGGGCAGTCAAAGCGCCTCCAGGGGTCTTCTATGAGTGATTCAACAGGTTCCCCCGGATACGCTTGCGGGCGGATGCGAACAACTTCAATCGCTTCGATAACCTCTCTTTCGTCGGAGGGGTTAAAGCATTCGCCGGCGCACAAGTATTCTTTGCGGTCGCCGTTCAGGGCGTTGGTATCAGCAGGACAGCCTGGTAATTGTTTCCAGGCACCCAGAGCACGTACTTCAAAGCGTGGGTTTTCAGCCTGAGTCACGCCTGAGCCCATGGGCGCGACACCATTGGGGCCATTAATGACATCGAACCACAACAACATCCTGGGCCCCGAGGTCCCATAAACTTCTTTGCGCTTTAAAGCCCCCCAGATGTCCTCTCGCTGACGACTCTCAGCGTGAACGGCGACGATACCTCCTGGGTAGTAAAAGCTCTGCATTCGCTCCATATCCGGTATAGGGTGAGTGCCAACGACCTGCTGTGGCATTTGTGGGTCTATCATTTCGCCGGCCATTCGCGAGGCGATGCTGCCAAAAAAGTCGCTTCTCACCCCAGTGACCATGGTCATTTTGCGACGGTCGTATTGCTTATAGCCGGTGCCGGGACGAGAGGTGTGGTCGTCTGTTGAGCTAATGAAACCGAAGCGAAATCGCAGGGGCTTGCCGTTTTCATCTTTCTCTTCAAAATTCGAAAGGGCCATTGCGTACTGCGAGCTTTCTTTGAACACCTGATTGAACGACGGTTTGAAACAATCGGTGCACTGACCGCACTGTTGCCAGTCTGCAGCCACTGTATCGGGGAATACGCCGATATAGCGATTGCCCGCTTCAACGGTGTACTGACGTGCAAGTTTCACTCGTGATTCACATTGCGCTTCATCCAAATCTCCGCAGCGTTCGCGCATGATCTCACCGGCTTGCCAACAGCAGGGCGTGTAACCTTCACTCGGCTCGGGGCAGACAAGGCTGCCGTCTGCATTTTCGATACCCTGGTCAAATGGACGGTATTCTTCGCTGTTACCATGCCCGCTCATTATCTCTAACAAAGGTTGCTGACGGTCGTTGTGGTACTTCGTAGCGAGTGCTTTATCCCAGTTGGCGGTAGGCGGTGTATAAGCGCCCCAGGTGTTGCCATGCGGTATAACCATATGCTCGAAGCCCCATTCATCCAGCTTCCGGTAGAGGACGTCTGGCGTAGCCGCATTTTCCATGCAGTTAGCGGGGAGGTCTCGGGTATTAGCGTTGGTATCACAGCCGGGTACCGCCGCAATATCATCTAGCATCCTGATCATGTTTGCGTAGGGCTTCCAGTTGAGTGGATCGATAAATTTGCTGGCGCCACTGCGTCGGGAGAGCGCGAATACGCCCATGTCATCGGGCGTGACCCTTGCGCTAATGGGCCTAGCCGGTAATTCATCATCTTGGGTGCCGGGAAAAATAACGTTCTTGTGACCAAAGTGCGCGTTGGCTGCCGGCGACATCTGGGTCCACTCCCAGCCGGCGAATGCGACCAAATCCGGATTGACGCTGTCTGCACTGGCATTGCAGGCCCTCACGGTGTCTCGTGTTATTTGCCAGTGTTTGGGGGTTAGGCCTTCGGCGTGATCGTTGTAACTGAAAAAGTCCAGTTTTCCGCAGTAGCGAGCGAAGTCACAGGCGTCTGCCACGGTGTGAATACCTTGCTGGGCCATCATCGGTAGTTCGAGAGTAAAGGCGTCTACAGAGTAAGTACTGTGAACGTGCAAATCGCCAAAAAGTATCTGCTTGTCTTCACTGCGCGGGCGAGCTAAATCGGCGCCCGGTTGGCGTCCCATATCCCTGCGTTGCAGGTCTTCCTGTGCGAGGGCCTGGCCTTTAACCTCGCCAGTAGGGTGCGGATCGCCACTACAGGCGTTTAGCAGAACAAGCAGGCCCAGCGTGATGGCCAGTGACAGGTCGTTATATTTCATTGCAGCGCCTTTACCATGGTTGGGCTAAGCATAGACTATGCCGCCATGCGCAGCAGCTTCTGTATGCCAACCGGGAAACCGCGTTTGAGCAGGTCAAGTAGAATGGCATCCTTGCCCACGCGTATGCGCATTTGCTTCTTCTGAATAGCTTTGATGATGCGCGCGGCAACATGGTCGGCGGTAACGCCTATTTTTTGGGCCAGTTCATAATTGCGCTGTGCAGCTTCAAGATCGTCGGAGTTTTTCAGGGTGGCCTGAATCATATCGGTCTTGATCGCCCCAGGGTGCACGGAGGTAACGCCGATGTTAATTTTGTCCATCTCAGCCCACATAGACTCGCTAAGCAGCTTTACCGCTGCCTTGGTGGCGCAGTAAGAGGTTTGTCCCGGCAGCCCGACGAAAGCGTTCATGCTGGATAGGTTGACGATGTGTCCCTCTCCTGATTCTTTTAGCGCATTCAGGAAGTAATGGCAGCCGTAGAGCAACCCCCACCAATTGATTCCCACAATTTTTTCCCAGTCTTCCATGGTGTGTGTCTCGAAAGACTTTTGGTAGGTGATGCCGGCGTTGTTGACGAGAATGTTGACCTTGCCATGTTTTGCCAGCACCTGCGCCGGCAATGCAGCCATTTGTGCTTTATTAGTGATATCCACAATGTGGCTGCTCACAGTAACTTTTTTATCTGCAAGCTCACGTACCACTTTGGCAAGCGCCTCTTCAGAAATATCCACCAGAGCCAAGTGGCAGCCATGATCTGCTAGTGCGAACGCTAATGCAGAACCGACCCCACCGGCACCGCCGGTGATAACAGCCACTTTGTGTTGCAAATCTTTCATGATCGTTACTCGATGCTCATCGTTGAGGTGCTTGTAGGGTGCTGAGACAAATTTTTAGCCCATCTGGGTATGACAGAGTTTATCAGGAGGTTTTAAGCCGCATCCAATTGCACGATCGAAAACCAGGAGCTCAGGCAATAAGAGCGCAATGGCTAAAGCGGAGGCAGAGCCACTGACGGAGCGCTTTCTTTCACAGATATGGAAACGGAGTTTTTTCGCGGTAAGAAGTTCGAATACTTTATGAGTAAAGCCCTAAACTTCGGGCTCGTCTGCGTCCCTGATACGCTCCAGTCTCTCTTCTTCCTCTGCCATCGCCGCCTTTATTTCCAGCATTACCGCATCGACGTCTGCATCATCGTATTCAACGTCAAACTGCCCGGTAAGCTCCAGGTCCGGGTGCAGGTCTCCCGCTTCGTAAAGGGCCCAGATTTCCTCTGCGTAGCGACTGTTCTTCAAGTCTGGCGCGAACATCGAGTAATAGGCTGTCATGTTGGCCACATCACGCTCCAGCATGGCTTGAGCGTTGTTATTGTTAGCGGCAAAAACGGCCTGAGGGAGATCAATGATTACCGGGCCACTGGTATCCACCAGTACATTAAATTCGGAAAGGTCGCCGTGAATCAGGCCTGCACAGAGCATTCGCATGACGTCGTGCATAATTTGAGAATGGTCTTCGCGGGCTTGCTCTGCCGACATGGTGACGTCGTTGAGTCTGGGCGCCACGTCACCGTCTTCATCGACGATGAGTTCCATGAGTAGTACGCCATCGACACAGCCATAGGGGTGGGGGACCCTGACTCCGGCACGGTCCAGGCGATACAGGGCATCTACCTCGGCGTTCTGCCAGACTTCTTCAGCCTGTTGTTTACCGAACTTTGAACCCTTCTCCATGGCTCTGGCGCGACGGCTATTGCGTACTTTTCGGCCCTCTGTATATTGAGCGGCCTTTTTGAAGCTGCGCTTCATGGCATCTTTGTAAACTTTGGCACAGCGGGTGTTTCTGCCGCAACGCACGACGAACACGTCGGCTTCTTTGCCACTCATTAATGGACAGATCACTTCATCGATCACGCCATCTTCTACGAGTGGCCTCAGGCGCTTTGGAATTTTCACGGGTATTAGAGCCTGCGCACTTTAAATTTTCGGCCTTTTATTTTGCCGTTGAGTAAACGCCCCAGTGCCTTGTCGGCTACTGCTGAATCTACCGCTACGTAGGCTGCGAAATCCATGACATTGATCTTACCCACGGTTGAGCCTTCAATGCCTGCCTCGCCCGTTAAAGCGCCCAGAATATCGCCAGGTCTAACCTTGTGCTTGCGGCCACCGGAGATGCAAAGGGTGGTATATGGAGGAGGGGGCATTCGATCGCCCTTCACTGAGATTGTACCAATGGCTTCTACCTGCGGTTCTTGCTGCAGCATCTGGCCAATCTTATCCAATTTGTATTGCTCTGAGTCTGCGAACAGCGATAGCGCGAGTCCTGCTTTACCGGCACGGCCGGTGCGGCCCACACGGTGTACGTAAACCTCTGTTTCCCGGGGCAACTCAAAATTAATGACGACAGGCAGGTCATCGATATCCAGGCCTCTGGCTGCCACATCAGTGGCTACCAGAACGCTGCAGCTCTGCTGCCGAAATTGAATGAGCACCTGGTCACGGTCGCGTTGCTCCATGTCGCCGTGAAGGGCTAATGCACGTATACCGCTCTGATCCAGATGATGGGTGACGTCGCGCACCAGCTGCTTTGTATTGCAAAATACGACCGCAGTCTGCGGAGCGAAGTGATTTAGCAAGGTGACAAGGCCCTCGAGTCGCCCTGACTTCTTGCAAACGAAGAACCGCTGATCAATTTGTTGATCACTGTGAACCGTCTCCACGCTAATGCGTTCAGGTTGTTTCTGAAAGCGGGCGCTCAGGGCTTCTATGTCGTCTGGGTAGGTCGCTGAAAACAGCAGCGTTTGCCGCTTTGACGGGGTTTGCTCGATGATGCTGCTGATGTCTTCTACAAAGCCCATTTCCAGCATACGGTCGGCTTCGTCCAGCACCACCGTGCTAACGCGCGACAAATTGAGGGTCTTTTTACGTAGGTGGTCGCTTATTCGTCCCGGGGTTCCCACTACGATGTGTGCCCCGTGCTCTAGCGAACCGATTTGAGGGCCAATGGATTGGCCACCGCACAAAGTCACGACCTTGATGTTCTGGCGGTATCGAGCCAGTCGTCTAATTTCTCCGGAAACCTGAGTGGCTAATTCACGGGTGGGACATAAAACCAGTGCCTGGGTACCAAAGTCTCTAGGGTTCAGCTTGTCGAGTAATGGCAGGCTGAAGGCGGCAGTTTTGCCGCTGCCGGTCTTGGCCTGCGCGATAAGATCCTTGCCCTTGAACGCCAGCGGAAGACTGGCGGCCTGTATGCCGGTCATTTTGGTGTAGCCCAGCCCCTCCAGATTGGCGAGCTGGTCTTTAGGTAGGGGGAGACTGGAGAAAGACACATCTGCCACGTTAAGGCCCATTGGTGGGGTTTTGAGGCGCGCAGTGTACCAGATTGTCAGGGTCGGAAGGGTGTCATGGCTCGTAGATCGCGAAGATCTTTTGAGTCGGTTCAATCACTTCCCATTCGCCTTCGAAGCCGGCTGGAACGCAGGCTTTATCGCCGGCGGTCAGCATCATTTCGTTGCCTTGTGAGTCGCGCAGAATCGATTTTCCACTGAGAATGTGAAAATACTCGTTCTCCGTGTAACTGACCTTCCAGCAACCGACGTCAGCGCCCCATTCGCCGGCAAAGAATTTATCGTCAGCGGTAAAGTGGGTTGTCGCGTTCTGCATTGGAGAGCCCTTTACCAGCTTCTCGGCAGGGGTGGGGTAGGTCTCGGTCTCAGCCTGGCTGCTGCTGAAGTTCACTACATCGCTAACACTTTTGGTCATAGTCGGGGTCCGGGATAGATTGGGATCAGCCTAGATTCTACCGGAGATTCTGAAAATAACCCTCTGAGGGTGTTTTGGCTTGAGGTAAAGACCATTCCAGTCGTTATACCAGTGGCAATACGGACGATTCTTGCTCACTGTGCTCGCATTCGGCCACGGAGAGGGAAATGTCAGTTGTGAGTTACCTCTGGTAAAGGTAACCTTGCCCGCTTGACGCCAAAAGTGTCCTATAAAAAAAAGATTTCACCAGGTTTTTATCGCTATGAAGATCCTGAGCGCTACGCGCGCCGCCTTCGGGCTGGCACTTCTCATGCTCCTATCCGGATGCGGAGAGGGTCCATGGAACAATCCGAATCCGCCATCGCCTGAAGGCCAGCTGGTCTATCAATCGGTGATGTCTCCCGCACCTCCCAAGCATCTTGATCCTGCGATTTCTTATGCTGCTGATGAAAACGTGTTCATTAGCCAAATTTATGAATCTCCAATGGGCTACCACTTCCTGAAGCGGCCCTATGAACTGATTCCTTTAGGCGTAGAAGAGCATCCGCCAGTAATCTTCCTGGATGAAGACGGTAATCAGGTTGACGAGGACGATGAATCGGTTGCCTTTAGTCGCTATACCTTGAAGGTGCGCCGCGACGCTCACTATCAGCCTCACCCATCCTTTGCGCAGAACGCTAACGGCGAGCCACTTTACATTTTTGAGAGCGCCAGTGAGGGAGCTCGGTACCATTCAATTCCTGATTTTCCCGAAACCGGCGACAGGCCGGTTCATGCCAACGATTACGCCTACGGCATCAAGCGAATGGCAGATCCTGAACTAGGGTCGCCAATGCTCGGATTCATGGCGCAATACATTGTGGGGATGAAAGAGTTCACGGCTCAGCTGGCAGATATGCCAAGAGACGATTGGTTGAACCTCGATGAATTCCCCATGGAGGGTTTGGAGGTTGTTGACGAACACACGTTGAACCTCACTATCTACGGCCGCTACCCGCAGTTTATTTACTGGTTGGCCATGCGCTTCTTCTCGCCCATTCCACCTGAGGTTGATCGCTTTTACCACAACCCCGGGTTCGTTGACCGTAACCTGACACTCGATTGGTGGCCGGTAGGTTCCGGGCCATTCATGATGCTCAATAACGATCCTAACAGTGAAATTGTGCTGGCTCGTAACCCTAATTTTCGCGAAGACTACTTCCCGTCTGAAGGCGCTCCCGGTGACATGGAGGCGGGTAACCTGGCCGACGCAGGTAAACGCTTACCGCTGGTCGACAAAGCGGTTTTCCGCTTAGAAAAAGAAACACTGCCGCTTTGGACGAAGTTTCTGCAGGGCTACTACGATCGTTCAGGTGAGAATCACGGCAATACCAATGGTGTTTTTGATCAGGCATTTGTGGTGGGCCCAGATGGCATAGAAATGTCTGGAGACTTGTCGGATCACGATATCCATATGGACCCTGACGTTAAGCCCGGCATCTACTATTACGGCTTCAACATGAAAGATCCCGTTGTTGGAGGCTATACCGAAGAAAAACGGAAACTTCGTCGCGCTCTGCAAATCGCCTTCAGGGTTGAAGAGTACCTGGCGATTTTTTACAAAGGTAATGGCATTTCCGCCCCAAGTCCCATTCCACCTGGTATCCCAGGGCACCTAGAAGGTGAAGCCGGCATCAACCCCTATACCCACGTGTGGGGCGAAGACGGAGCGGTGCGCCGGTCAATAGATGAGGCCAAGCAGTTACTGGTGGAAGCCGGTTACCCTAACGGCAGAGATGCCCGTACCGGCGAACCTCTGAAAATTTTCATTGATGTACAAAGTCAAGCCATCAGCAACACCACCATGAACTGGATGGATCGAGCGTTTGGCGAAATTGGCGTTCAGGTTGAGTATCGACCCGCCGACTGGAACCGAACACGAGAAAAACTGCTTACAGGAAACACGCAAATTTATTCTTACGGTTGGCTGGCCGATTACCCCGATCCTGAAAACTTCCTATTTTTGTTGTATAGCCCGGAAAGTCCGCTGGTTTGTAAATGTGACGGAGCCAACAATTCGAATTTTGAGCATGAGGAATACGACGAGTTGTTTCGCCAGGTTCGAATTTCTGCGCCCGGGCCTGAACGCGATGCCATGGTCGCCCGTATGGTTGAAATCTTTAGGGAAGAGGCCGTGTGGTTGTACGCCTATTACCCGAAAGATATTTATCTCAGCAATCCTTGGGTCAGCAATACCAAACGCCACGGCATATCAAAAGCAACGCTGAAGTACATCGGTATTGATGATGAATTGCGTGAAGAAAAACGTGCCAAATGGAACCAGCCTGTCACTTGGCCGCTATATGCCGGCGCGCTATTCGTTATAGGGCTGGTACTTCCAGGTGTCACAGCCTATCGTCGTCGTCAGAACGCGACAGCCAGAAATACGGATAACCAATAATGCTTGCCTACATTATTCGACGTTTGATCTACGCCATTCCCATTCTGATTGGTGTCAACCTGCTGACGTTCACCTTGTTTTTTGTCGTTAACTCGCCCGATGACATGGCCGCGTCTCAGTTAGGTGAAAAGTACGTGACACCCGAGGCGATTGAAAAGTGGAAAGTGAAGAACGGGTATGACCAACCATTGTTCGTGAACGACAGTGCAGATGGCCTTGGAACCATTACTGAGACAATATTTTTTAACAAATCACTGCGCCTGTTTGCCTTCGACTTCGGTCGCTCCGAAAGCGGCAGGGATATCACCACGGATGTCTCGAACCGAATGTGGCCCAGCCTTGCTGTTGCCTTACCGACCTTTGCTGTGGGCATTTGGGTGAATATCTGTGTGGCATTAATGGTGGTTATGTTTCATGGTACCAAGCTGGACCGCTGGGCCGTGTTTGTATTTGTTTCTCTGATGTCCATTTCCTATCTGTTCTACATTATTGGCGGTCAGTACCTGGTGGCAAAAACCTGGAAGCTGGTGCCGGTATCGGGGTTCCATCCCGATGGCCAGGTGTGGCGTTTTCTCATTTTGCCGGTGATGGTGGGCGTGGTAGCGGGAATTGGCTCAGGCGCTCGCTGGTATCGAACGCTGTTCCTTGAAGAAGCAAATCAGGACTATGTGCGCACTGCGCGAGCTAAAGGCGCCAGTGAAATCAGTATTCTCTTCAACCATATTTTACCTAATGCACTCATTCCTATTTTGACCGGCGTAGTGGTTTTGGTGCCAGCCCTGTTCATGGGAAGCTTGTTGATTGAATCTTTCTTCGGGATTCCCGGGCTAGGCAGTTACATGCTGGATGCGATCAAATCGCAAGACTTTGCCATCGTGCGGAGTATGGTGTTCATAGGATCGATTCTTTATATCCTAGGACTCATACTTACCGACATATCGTATACCTGGGCTGATCCCCGGGTAAGACTGAGCTGAGGGTCGCACGAGGATGAAGCCTGTTCTATTGTGGTCCGACGCGCTGATATTCATGCTGGTTGTCGCACTGATTTTGTTTTTCTATAAATTGCGACAAGATCCGCAGACACGTGAACGTTGGGGCGAAGTGTTCTCGTCTCGATTGGGAATGGTGGCGTTCACCGTGATTCTGACCTATGTCGGCGTCGCGCTGCTTGATTCAATCCACTTTCGTAAAGCCCTGGAAAATCCCGAAGGCTTGCAAACGGAAGAGGTGTTTTACGATAACAAAGTCACCAGTGCCCTTGATGTCATGCTCCAGGGCATGGGTGATCGGTTTGAGCGTACATACTCGGCGCCCTTCGCCCTGATTTCTTTTGAGAAAAAGAACATGAAGGATGCCGAGGGTAACTCTATTAGGGACTACCCAGCATTAATCCATGCGGGTACTCACTTGGCGGATGAGTCTGAGCAACTGGCAGACGTGATGTCCAAAACTCTGGTGGCACTGCTCTGGGGTTTACTGATCTCGGCGTTAGCCATTTTCCCGCAGTGGCTTTTGCTGCGCTCTAGCCCAAACCCCTGGTATGCATCATGGGGCGTTCAGGCGGGGGTAATCTGCTTCTTCACCTGGTTGGTCTATATCAGCCACCACTATCACGTGCTGGGCACTGACAGGGGAGGCGCTGACGTCGCCTACCAAAGCCTGAAAGGCATCCGTACGGGCGTTTTACTGGGTACCTTGTCCACGCTTATTATGCTGCCCATTGCCGTAACACTTGGCGTTTCAGCGGGTTACTTCAAGGGCTGGGTCGATGACGTTGTGCAGTATCTCTATACAACGCTGAGCTCTATACCCAGTATTTTGTTAATTGCGGCTTCGGTGCTGCTGTTTCAGGTGTATATCGATCTCAATCCCGACTTTTTCTCAATTGGAATGGAAAAGGCGGATGCCAGATTCATTGCTCTGTGCTTTATTCTCGGTGTGACCAGCTGGTCTACGCTGTGTCGTCTCATTCGCGCTGAGACCTTAAAGATAAGCCAGTTGGGTTATGTGCAAGCTGCCCATGCGTTCGGCGTGAGTCACACTCGAATTCTGACACGCCACATCCTGCCTAACGTCGTACATATTATTCTCATCACCTTTGTACTGGATTTCTCAGCGCTGGTGCTGGCGGAAGCCGTACTGTCATACATTGGCGTAGGCATAGATCCTTCAATGGGCAGCTGGGGCAATATGATTAACGGAGCACGCTCCGAACTTTCCAGAGAGCCTGCCATCTGGTGGACGCTAACCGGTGCCTTCTTCTTCATGTTCGTGCTTGTGCTGGCGGCTAACCTGTTCTCTGATCTGGTTCGGGACGCATTCGATCCCCGGACTGCTAGCCGGAGGTCTGAGGCATGAGCGACATGAAAGAAGTACGCATGCGAATCAGCGACCTGCGTGTAGCGCTTGCTGAGACGGGTATTGAAATCCTCAAAGGCGTATCGCTTGAACTCAAAGCGGGCAAAATCTTCGCTCTGGTTGGCGAGTCGGGTAGTGGTAAGTCTGTCACCTCGATGGCCGCAATGCGGCTGTTGCCTGAGGCATTGGAAATTACGTCAGGTTCTGTCCACGTGGGTGAGCAGGATCTGTTTGATCTGTCAGAGTCAAAAATGCAGACGGTTCGCGGACGTCGAGTGGCGATGATTTTCCAAAACGCAATGACAGCCCTCAATCCGGTTCAAACCGTGGGCCAGCAAGTGGCGGAAACACTGCAGTTGCATACGCCATTGCGCAAGGGTGACCTGCGAAAGCGGGTGGTGCAGCTTTTTAACGAAGTGGGCATCCCGGACGCGGATCAGCGTTACAGTTTTTACCCTCACGAATTATCGGGAGGGCAGCAGCAGCGAGTTATGATCGCAATGGCGCTTGCCTGCGAACCAGAGGTCCTGATTGCAGATGAGCCCACAACGGCACTGGACGTCACCATTCAGGAACAGGTGCTCAATCTGATCAGGGAGCTTACAGAGTCCCGTAAGCTAGCGGTTCTGCTGATCACCCATGATATGGGTGTTGTGAGAAATACTGCTGACGAAGTGGCAGTCATGTATCACGGTGAAATCATCGAACAGGCCAGCGTTGATGACTTTTTCCATAACCCTAAAGAAGAGTACAGCCGTCGACTTATCGATGCGCTTCCGGATCTGAGCCATTTTCAAAGTGCGGCAGTAGAAGAGCCACTGTTGCAGCTGGATGATGTGAAAATCCACTTCCCTATTCGTAAGGGGGTTTTGCAGCGTGTGGTTGATCACACCCGGGCCGTTGACGGCGTATCCTTGACCATCGGTAGGGCGGAGACGTATGCCCTGGTGGGCGAATCCGGCAGCGGTAAATCTACATTGGGCCGGGCAATTCTCAACCTTGAATCAGTGGCCGGAGGGCGTGTCTCGTTCAATGGGAAAGAGATACAGCATCTTGGGCGCAAGGATATGCTGCCTTACCGCAAGCAAATCCAGGTTATTTTCCAGAACCCGTTTTCCTCGATGAACCCGCGTCTTTCGGTGGGCGAGATTATCGCCGAGGGTATGATTAGCCTCGGTCTAGGCTTGAGTAAGCAAGAGCGAGACAAGCGCATTGACGAACTGTTGACCCGTGTTCAGTTGGGTCCGGAGTTTGCTTCTCGCTACCCCCACGAGTTTTCTGGCGGACAGCTTCAGCGTATAGCGATTGCGAGGGCGTTAGCGGTAGAGCCCGAGCTCATTATTTGCGATGAGCCAACGAGCGCGTTGGATGTCAGCATTCGGGCCGAAGTATTAGACCTTCTGCAAGAACTGCAGCGGGACTTTGGCGTTTCCTATCTGTTCATTACCCATGATTTATCCATCGTTCCCAGCTTGGCACACCATGTGGGTGTCATGCAGTTGGGCAAGCTGGTGGAGCAGGGCAGCGCCGAACAAATTCTGACTCGCCCTGAGCACCCGTATACACAGGCGCTACTGAAATCCGTTCCGCGTATTGACCCCTAGCCGCGGTTCTTCAATCGAACGGCTGTAAACGTTAGTCAGTATCTGCTGATTCAAACCAGGCGCTGTTATAGCAGTCTTGCAGTAGGTCGATGGCCTTCACCAGGTTCTGCGTCTCTATCATAAAACTTTGACGATCATGAGCGATATCACCGCTGGGGTTATCTAGTAATTGGCGATGCTCGGCCACTCTTAGGCTAGTGCTGAACAGGTCTCGTGAAAGCGTCGATACGCCACTAATCTGGCGACGTAAAAGCATTTCTTCGCCCTGATCCAGTAGTTTGCTGACAAACTTTTTGTCGTTTTTCTCTATCGCATCTTTCTGGGTAATCAATGTCGACGCAGTCACTTTATAGGCTTCCGCGATCGAGCGCAGAATTGCGTGCCCGAATCTTGGGGGATTCTCTGTCAGTTGTCGGCTGAGAGAAGCACCACTCTTTTGCCATTGAGGGTATTGCCTGTTGACCTCTTGCAGCACTTCTTGCCAGAACTCTTCTTTGGGCCTGAAAAAGAACTCGAACTTGAACAGTTCTCTTAATGACTCAACGCGGTCACGCAGGGAACTCTCGCTGGGTACGCTAATATCGCCAATACTTTGGGCCAGCGCAATTTCTCCCAGGGCTGCAGCCAGAAAATAGTGGGTGATGGTGTTGCGGTAATAGGCCGCGGCAAGCTGTTGTTCCTCGGGAATATAAAAAACTGCCGTAGTGCCTTTTTCATAGGCCTTTACAAGGCTGGAACTGCGCATAGACAGTATCGCAGCAGCTATTTCTTCCTCGTCCGCCAGGCTGAAACCACGCGCAACGGGCAGGTTTCTCTCTCGGGCCACCAGGGCGATACCCTGTGCCTGTTGGAATATTTCAGCCAGGCTTAGCGCGCGCCCGTTCGCGCCCAGCAATACCATGGTCAGTACATCGGCAGACTTGATGGGAGTGATTTGCTCTATGCGGGTGCAGACCTCAAAGGCCAGCCGGGTCGCTTGAGAAGCGCCTTCATTGACATCGACTTGGGGTGCTGTGGGAACGCTTTCAATTGAGACTGGCTGTGCATAGCGCACATAAATTTTGCCGTAAGGCTCTTTCATGCCGAATATAAAGTTGAGAAACCACTGCAGCGATTCTTTGCGCTTGGGCAGTCCGCGCTGAAGAGCGACGTAGTCGTCGATTTCGGCGATGCGGTCGAAAGCAATAGAAACAGGGACGAGTTTCACATCGTGCATTTCTTCCCGTTCACAGGCTTCCAGCACCCAGTTCAAGATGCCAAGTTTAGGCGGAGAAAGTTTTCCGGTGCGAGAGCGAGTACCTTCTATTGACCAGGTGAGCGGCAAGCGATTACGGATTAGATAGTCAATGTAGTGTCGAAACACCAACTTATAGATAGGGTCATCTTGAAAACTACGTCGCAAGAATATCGCGCCCACTTTTCTGGCCAAGGTGCCAAAGCCGAGGAAGTTCATGTTGATGCCGGCAAAGACTAGCGGAATGGGCTTGAAGGCGTTTTCGTAGAGTGAGAGCAAAAAGACAAAGCTGTCCATGTGCGACTTGTGCGACCAGAGAAACAATAACAAGTTGTCTTTGGAGAGTTCGCGTAACTCTTCAAGCGCTTCGAGATTAATGTCCAACTCAGGCTCATAGCTGCGGGTGTAAATGAATCGGGCCATCTTGGCCGCAGGCGCAAGCCAGGACTCGCTGGGAGTGGCGGCAATCTCTCGGAGGCATTTCCGTGCGTGCTTGAGCGCCTGTTCATGCGTTTTTCCCAGCGTCCGGGCAGTGGTCTCCAGCTCTGCTAGAAAGCTCTCTCGCTCGAGCAGGGACGTAGGTACTGGCACTGTTTTATTAGGCTTATCAGTGAAGTTCATTGCCTTAGTATAGCGCTGCTTCCTCATTTACGTCATTGCAAGAGGAATGAGGTGTCAGCCAATCGACGACTACCCGCATCTGCGGGTAACTTCAGCGTAACGATGGCGTTAAACCAGGCCTTTTACCGGTAACAGCGCACCATGGACCGCGCTGGCTTCTTCAGACGCCAGGAAGCAAATGACCTGTGCCAGCTTTTCGGGTGCGACCCATTCGCTGAAATTGGCGTCGGGCATCGCTTCCCGGTTTGGGGGCGTGTCGATAATGCTCGGTAGCACGGCGTTAACGTTCACACCCTCAGTTTTGAGTTCTTCGGAGAGGCTTTCAGTGAGGCGCATTACCGCAGACTTTGCGCAGCAATAAGCACTCATTGCGCCGGCGCCGCTGAGCGCGCCCAGAGCGCCGATATTGACGATTTTTCCTCTGCCCTGTGCCTTGAGCACGGGTACGGCTGAAATAACCACATTACGCAGGGTTTCCACGTTAATACGGAACATCCAATCCCACTGCTCATCGGAGGGGTCAGCGACATCCTGCCCCATGGTAAAACCTCCGGCAATGTTGGCCAGCGCATCAAAATGGCCAATGCTGTCGAAACAGGCTGCCGTGGACTCCCGGCTCATCAGGTCGACTTGATAGTAGCTGTCGATGTGCGGCAGCGATTGTGTGTCTATCAGGTCAAGGCCAATGGTGTATGCGCCTTTTTCCTTGGCGATTTTGGCGGTGGCTTGACCCAGTGTGCCTGCGGCACCGGTGATTACGATGCGGTTGTTGCTCAGCATGCCTTGATTTCCCACGATGGATTAGAGGAAGCTATTTTGAATCAAGCGCTAGAGCAGTCAAGCCTTCAATTGCTGGGTTAGATTGGCCCAACGCGGCAATTTCGTTGCGCAGCTTTGCTTTTAGGGTGGGAGGTGCGATCTCGAGCATTTCGACCCTTAGCACCCACTCGTTTGGATATAGCGCTAAGGCCGTATTGAGCTCGTCTAGAATTTCTGCGTACTTAACAGTGGTTTGTTTGCTTGACCGCAACTCGGCAACACGCTGATAGCAGTCCATAAGTGCATTATCACTGGATACGTGCGGTGTTTTAGTGGTGGGAGTCGGTCTGAATAACTGCAGCTTCTCTCTGTCGGCAACGCCTCCGTACACTGAATCGATACTGGAACCGACGGCAAGATCGTAAGTCCCCCAGGCAGGGTCAAATAGTATGCGCCCACTGAGATCCGTGACCGTGCATTCAGTAAAGGTGAGTATAAGATTGCGATGATCGTGACGATGTATTTGTTGCAGATGGCCCTGCACGGTAATGCCCGAAAGGTACTCAAGACGTGTGACTTGCCCAATGACGACATCGTGCGCCTTAAGCTCATCAATACTGTACTCGGATAAGCAACGGTTGAAGTCCTTTATCTGCCCAATGGGCGATCCAAAGCCCTGGCTGTGATAATCCACACCGTGGTGCAACACCTCTTTTTCACGATAAGCCAGTTGGGTAGGGCCCTGGGTTCGCAGGTAAGTCGCGTTGCCGACGGCATCACACAGTACCTCTGAAAACACGCCGCTCACCTGCATGCCAGAATCGTAGCTGGCGGTGCAAATACTGCCGGCGCCGATAGCGGTGCGTAAAGATGAAGCGCCGCCTTTGCGAAAACACATGGACTCGGCGAATTCCTCCAGTACCTGACTTAAGTGTTTGCAGCTCTTGGTCACAAATAGTTGAGGCTGTTCTTGGGTGATATCGTAAGGCTGCTGAACCGCGTCAACTGTGAGCGGTATTTTTGGTACCGCATCATTATTCAGGCAGTGCTCGCTTTCACTCAATGAGGAGAGTAACCCGGCGCCAAAAATCCGATAATCATCAACGGTGCCCACCAGCCCATATTCTACAGTCCACCAATGCAGGCGGGTTAGAAGAGCAGCTTCTGACAGCGCTGAATCGGCTTTTTTTAGCGACTTAAGCTCAGCTTCGGCTTGGACAATGTCTTGCGCTGAACTGGCGGGAGATTCTTTCAGAATTGATAATTTACGTATCGCTTCATATTGCTCGAGATCTGCATGCGTGGCGATGGCCTTCATGCCAACTTCCCCAAAGCTTTGCAGAAATTCGGCGTAATCGATGTCGACAAGAAACGGTGCGTGACCGGCTGACTCATGAACAATATCTGGCGCGGGGGTATAAAAGATGTGGTCGGCGCTGCGCATTTCTAACGCGATTACCAACACTTTTAGCGCCTGGAACTCCATAAATATAGCGGGGGGAATAAACCCATCCACAACGACAGCTCGCCAACCCAGCTTGGCGAGACAAAGGTTCATTTCTTCTATCGACGGAATGTGCTCAAGGGAGATGCCGGTTCTCTCAAGGCCTTCGAGATAGACAGGGTGAGCCGTATCTTTTAGTCGTCCAGTGAGATGCTTCATGACAAAGCGCCACACCGCTTGATCTCGGGCTGTGTAGTTGCCGTAATCCTGCTCTTTGACGAATGGCCTTAAGTGTTCCGGAAGGCTTTGGATTATGTCCTGTTGGCTCATGGCGTTACGTGGGAAGATTAAAGTCGGGTTGGGCCTCGGGTGCCCCATTGGAAAAGGCTTCTAGCTGCATGCAGCTGTCGACAACACGGACCAAGTGGGGAAACTGATCTAGCACAATACCGAAACGTCTGGCGTTGTAGAGCTGAGGGGCAAGAAATACATCAGCCATGCAGGGAACGTCACTAAAACTGTAAACGGTGTTATTGGCCGCCAGCACCTGCTCGATGGCGGCAAAACCGCGGTGCATCCAGGTGGTATACCAGTCGAGGGTTTCGACTTCGCCGGCGCTGTACTGATCCTTGATGTAATTCGTAACCGACACATTGCATAGCGGATGAACGTCGCAGCAAATACTGTTTACCATGGATCTCACCCGGGCACGTGCTAGAGCGTCGTGAGGCAGTAGGGCAGGTTCAGGATGGATTTCTTCCAGCCATTCTATGATTGCGACCGATTGCGCCAGCACTTCGTTGTTATCCAGCGCTAATGCCGGAACAAGCCCCTGAGGGTTCTCTGCCATGAAAGCCTGGCTTTTGTGCTCCTGCTGCACCAGGTCAATGGGAAGATAGTCAAAATTCAGGCCCTTCAGGTTCAGTGCGATACGTACTCTAAAAGCGGCTGAAGAACGAAAGTAAGAGTATAGCTTCATGCAGCGTTTCCTAGTGGGGTGGCTGATATTGTTTTACACGCTGGTCAATCTTACCGAAGATTGACAGGCCATTGTCATCAATCATCTCAATTTCTATTCGATCGCCAAACGACATGAATGGCGTCGTGGGCGAGCCGTTGGCTAGAATTTCAAGACACCGAACTTCTGCCAGGCAGCAGGAGCCATCTTTGCTGCCCACATTGGATACTGTACCTGAACCAATTACGGTTCCTGTCATTAATGAGCGTGACTTCGCGCAATGGGAAATTAGGGTAGGGAAGTCGAATGTCATATCAATGCCAGCGTTAGGGGCGCCTATTAGCGTGTCATTGAGTGTTGCACGCAGTGGCAGGCTTAACTTTGCGCCGTCCCATGCATCGCCCAGCTCTTCGGGCGTTACCAACACAGGGGTAAAGCTGGTCCACGGCTTAGACTGGTAGAAACCGAACTGTTTACCCAATTCCGCAGGAATTAAATTACGCAAGGAAACATCGTTTACCAGGCCTATCAGGCGTATGTGCTCTTTGGCCTGATCAGGGTTGACCCCGGCGGGCACATCATCGGTAATCACTACGACCTCCGCTTCGAAATCGATACCCCATTCTTCGCTTTCCACTTCGATATCATCCTGCGGGCCGATAAAGGCGTCCGAAGCTCCCATATAGATTAGGGGGTCGGTCCAGAATGAATCGGGAAGCTCAGCACCGCGCGCCTTTCGTACCAACTCCACGTGCGTTACGTATGCGCTTCCATCGGCCCAGTGATATGCCCGAGGTAGCGGGGCTGCACACTGTGCGCTGTCAAAATCGAAGCTGTTGTCAAGGCTGCCATCGTTCAGCGAGTGGTAAAGCTTTTCCAGCGCAGGCTCTGCCAAGGCCCAGTTGTCCAGCGCGCCTTGTAATGTAGAGGCTACCTCGGCGGCTACCACTGCCTGGGTCAGGTCTCGTGACACTACCACCAATTGACCATCTCGCCCTGACTTCAAGCTTGCAAGTTTCATGTGTTTTCTCCGTTGAGTTCTTTCTCGTGAAGCCAAGCAGCGTGCCTGGGCGCTTTTTTGGTTTGGCTCCACTCCTCAAGCATAGCCGGGGCTACCCGATACAGTTCTGCTATTTCCTCTTCGCTGGCGTTGTTGGCCACGAGTTCCAGTCGGTGTCCATTGGGGTCACGAAAATAAATGGATTGAAATATTCCATGGTTGGTTGGCCCAATGACATCAATGCCCTCGGCCATTATCGCCGCTTTTGCTTCCATCAATTTGTCAATCGATTCCAGTTCGAAGGCGATGTGCTGAACCCAATCGGGCGTATTGCCATCAAAACCCATGTCCGGCGAATTCGGCAGTTCAAAAAACGCCAGCACATTACCCATGCCTGCATCCAGAAACACATGCATGTACGGATCAGGGGCCTTGGTCGAGGGCACCTGGTCTTCAGCTATGGCAAGCAAAAAATCCATCCCCATAACGCGCTGGTAGAATGCGACAGTTTCTTTGGCATCACGACAGCGGTAGGCCACATGGTGTATGCGCTTAAGCGCTATGTTACTCATCGCTAAGCCGCTGAATCAGTGTTGATCGAGCCTTTGGCAACCTGATCGCGCTCGATTGATTCAAACAGGGCTTGAAAATTGCCTTCGCCAAACCCTTCATCCTGCTTGCGTTGAATAAACTCAAAGAAGATAGGGCCGATTACTGTTTCAGAGAAAATCTGCAGTAGCAGCCGGGGTTCACCGTTTTCTGTGGTGCCGTCTAACAGTATTCCACGGGACTGTAACTGATCGACCGATTCACCATGCCCCGGAAGTCGCTCTTCCAGCATTTCATAATAGGTATTGGGGGGAGGGGTCATAAATTTCATACCAAGACCTTTGAGCCTATCCAGGCATGCGGGGAGATCGTCGCAGGAGAATGCGATGTGCTGAATGCCTTCACCATTGTACTCAAGGAGGTATTCCTCAATTTGGCCGCCGCCGCTGGCCCCGCCTTCTTCGTTCAGCGGGATTCGAATCTTTCCGTCCGGCGCTGTCATCGCGCGCGACCTCAGGCCAGTGTATTCGCCTTTGATGTCGAAATAGCGGATCTCGCGAAAGTTAAATAGTTTCTCGTAGTAATTAGCCCAGTAATCCATGCGGCCGCGGTAGACGTTGTGAGTCAGGTGGTCGATCAACTCAAATCCACAGCCTTCAGGGTGCGTATCGACACCTTCCAGGTAATCGAAATCGATGTCGTAGATAGATGCGCCTTCTTCATAGCGGTCGATCAGATAGAGAATAGCGCCGCCGATGCCGCGAATTGCGGGCAGTTTGAGTTCCATTGGGCCTACTGGAATATCAATGGGTTGGGCACCCTGATCTAGAGCGCGCTGGTACGCCTGCTTTGCGTTTTTGACACGAAATGCCATGCCGCAGGCGGAGGGACCGTGTTCCTCGCAGTAATAGTAGGCAGGGGAGTTCTTTTCGTAATTGATGATGAAGTTAATATCGCCCTGACGCCAGAGATCTACGTCTTTGGAGCGGTGTTTAGCCACGTGACTGAAGCCCAGAGAAGTAAAAACAGGTTCAAGAATTCCGCGTTCGGCAGCGGAGTACTCGACAAACTCAAAACCATTAAGCCCCATAGGGTTTTCGAAAAGATCAGCCATTGTTCGATGCCTCGTATCATTTTAGTAGCAATGAGGAAAATGATATTGCGATTGCAGGGAGGCATTTGTTCTAAAAATATTGATAATGGGCCATAATAAGGCAGAATTATTCATAATTTGTAGTTATAGAGAAGGAATCCACCTATGGGCATGGACAGGGCTGAAGTAAAAATTCTGCAGGTGCTGCAAACGGATGGCAGAATTTCGAACGTGGATCTGGCGGAGAAAGCCGGTTTATCTGAGTCGCCTTGTTTTCGAAGGGTGCGGAATTTAGAAGAGAGTGGGGTGATTTCAGGCTATCGCGCGCAAGTGAATCAGCGTTCCATCGGCCTACAGGTGACCGCATTCGTGTTGATTACACTCGATAAACAAGACGATAAAAAACAGCGGACTTTTCTGGCAGAAGTAGAGGCCGAGGAGCACATTGTGGAGTGCCATGCGATGAGCGGTTCTCACGACTATTTGTTAAAAGTGGTTGCTCGCAATATGGATCATTTTTCTGAGCTTTCGATGCAGCGCATCCTCAAATTCTCAGGCGTGAGTAACATCGAGTCGAACTTCAGTTTGTTGGCGGTCAAGGAAGATGGCGTATTGCCTGTACATCGATACGGCTAGTGGATGTCGCCAATTATGTCTCGCCGGTCTCGGCAAACCTTGTTTTGATTCTGTTGTCGCACAGGGCCATGCTGTTGGCGCCCACAGCCATCTACTCCTCGCGCTGCAATGACTAAAGTGTTTGCACAGGTTGGGAGAAGTGTATGCACATTGAAATCCAAGAAAGGAACGCCGAACGGGTTAGAAAAGCCATTCAAAAGCGAAGGGAGCTGCTGCGCATGTATGCGCGTGAGATGCCCGACGATTTCGAGATCCAACTGGAGGAAAGCAATCGCATTATCGCGGCGGCTGTGAGTTCGGCTTACGAGCGCGATTCCGCAGTTTTGGCGAGAGTCGCATGATGAACTCTGCTTTAACTATTTTTCATTTAATCGGTTTAAGCTTTGTCGCGGCATTTATTCTTTTCTGCGCTATCGATGCGTCTCGAGCATTCGCCAGGAATTGTAAGCAGCGAAAGCTGAGAGCGTTGGCGGCGAATGGCCATCATCAAAGAACTGAGAGCGGCATTCACTCTAGTTCTTGATGCAAGGTTGTAACCCAAATTGGCGTATTAAGATGGCCGGAGGTTTCACGGCAAGCCAACTGCCAGTGTCTTACTATCGATGTTCGAACGAACGCTCGGCGCTCCAATAGAATCATTTTCTGGCGCTTATGACGCTTCGGTCCCTGATTGTAATGAGATCTGCGGATGCAGAAGCCATAGCTAAACTGAGCAAATCTGCTAAGCGATGCTATAGCCGCCGCAAACTGGAATGGATTGGCCGGTGACAAAGTTGGAGGCACTAGACGCAAGATACACCGCCGTGCCACCGATTTCCTCGGGTAGGCCAAAGCGCCCCGCGGGAGTGCGCGCAATGATTCCAGCGTGCATTTCAGCCAAATTGGTCTCGATTGGAGCTGTCATATCAGTCTCGATCCAGCCAGGCAGTATGGCATTAACTTGAATATTGTCTTGAGCCCAAGAAACCGCAAGTGACTTCGTTAACTGCACCACACCGCCCTTGCTTGCAGCATAACTTGCTGCTAGTGGACTTCCGAAAATAGAGTACATGGAGCCAATGTTTATGATTTTTCCACCGCCTGCCTTAACCAGAGAGTCATGAGCGGCACGGGAGAATTTGAATACGCTATTGAGGTTGGTATCAATTACCGACATCCACTCGTCGTCAGAAACCGCCTCGGCGCTGTTTAGCGAGACAATGCCAGCGTTGTTGACTAGGACGTTCAAGCCACCAAAAGCCTCGACAGTGGCCTCAATAGTCTCTTTGATTGACGTATTATCGTTCACATCACAAAACTGGCTGATAACCAAGGCGCCGAGCTGTTCAATCTCGATGCGCACTTCTTCGTTTTTCTGCTTGTCCCTGCCCGCTATGCAAATATTGGCGCCTGCCTCGGCAAATGCCAATGCGATGCCTCGCCCAATACCTCGATTTGCGCCGGTTACGATTGCGGTCTTGCCGCTCAAGCTGAATTGACTCATCGCTTAAATCCTTTGTAGGGTTTATTAGGTTCGCGAACGTTGTAATTGCAGTTCATAGATCAGTTAGCTGGGGGAGGCGATGCATGGCGAAAGATTACGCCGGCTTTCATTACGAAGCCTACGTGTTGAAGCAGTGTGATGTCTTCTAGCGGATTTCCTGGAACGGCGACAATGTCTGCGCGAAGCCCTTTTGCTAACTTCCCACGGTCTTCTAGACCAAACAGGTCTGCAGTTCGAATAGTGCCAGACTGGATTGATTGCAGCGGTGTCATGCCACGCTCGACCATGGCCTGAAACTCATAAGCATTTTTGCCGTGGGGCACCAGGGGAGCATCGGTCCCCAACGCAATGAGGGCCCCCGCCTTGATTGCTTCGCGCAGGTTTTTGCCGGCTAGCGGTAGAATGTGGTTCGCCTTTGCCTGCACTTCGGGCTCCAGCCCCTCCAGCTCTATGGTGTCCAGTAAGCCGGTAGTGGGCACAAGGTAAGTGCCTTTTTTCTTCATCTGGCGAAGGATGTCACTATTGATCATTGAGCCGTGCTCAATAGAGGCCACGCCGGCTAGTACGGCTGCCATGATTCCATCGGCACCATGTGCATGGGCAGCCACTTTCATACCGTGTCGCGCTGCCTCTTCAACGACTGCACGCATCTCTTGGTCCGTCATTTGTTGCGCGCCAACACTGGATTCCAATGACAGTACACCCGCAGTGGCGGAAATCTTTATCACTTTAGCGCCATGTTTGATCTGATATCGAGTGGCTTTCGTGGCTTCGTCGGTTCCGTCGGCGATACCAAAGCGCCAGTCTCGTTCAAAGCGACCCTCCGCGTAGCCCATGGTCGGGTCTACATGGCCGCCGTTGACGCCAATGGAATGTCCAGAAGCGATGACCTCGGGCCCAATGATCTGTCCTTTAGCTATAGCGTCAGCAACCGAAACAGTAATCAGCTCAATGCTGGGATTTACCTGTCCCAGGTCGCGAACCGTGGTGAATCCGCCCATGAGCGTTTCGCTGGCGGATTGTGCCGCGCGCAGAGCAGCACTGGCGGAATTCTCTGTGAGCAGTGTTTTCCGAAACTGGGCATCGGAGATCGCCAAGTGCACGTGCGCGTCCATGAAACCTGGTAGTAATGTCATACCGGGAAGGTCGATATTGGTAGCGTCATCCGGGAGCGTTTTGGGATTTATATCGACGATTTTATCGTCCTCTACCAGAACTACAGGGTTCTCCAATATACGCCCGCTTTCTACATCTAGCAGCGCCGCTGCTCGAATGACGCTGCTGGTGCCGGCCGATGCAATTAGGGAGATGCCCATTAGCAGGCAAAAGAGTAGTCGAATCATTGTGCTCTCCGGTTCTAGGGTGAGGATTATCGAAAAATGCCTAGTTCGCGACTCATAGGCCCATTGACCGATAAATGCTGTTCGTCTCGGGTTCGTCCACAGTGTAAACCAAATGTCTCGAAATGGGCGAAAGCGGACCTTGGTGGCCGAGTGTGTAATGCCCGCTATTAGGCGAAAGCGAACGTTAAAAAGCCCGACAGTTCATGCCGGCAAGTAAATTCGCATAAATTGCTAGAATCAGCGAGTTTATTTGGCAATACTCGACCCTATACATAACGCATTCTAATAAAGATAAGGAACACGCATGAAACCCATTGCGCGGATTGGCGCGGTTCTGTGCCTGCTACTGGTAAGTGGTTGCAGCGATAGCTCAGACAACATCAAAAGTGAAGCTCATCGGCTGCTTGAGCAGTTTGGCGAACTGCAGTCCTATTTCACCGAGGCCGGCGTGCAGGGCCTGTTAGACTACGCGGACACTGGCAGGCCGGTGACGCTCGTGCAACTGATGTCGGTCACCGACAGCGAGACTTTTGCGCGCTACGAAGAGGAGGCCGCCGCCCTGTGGGAAAGCATCGGCGCAAGCGAGCGCTTTCGCAGCCAGGTGTTCGACCAGTTGGTCGGCGATCGTTCACTGAACCAGACCCGCGTGATTGAATTTCCCAGCATGATGGTACTGCTCAGCGCCATTGATACGCCGACGTTCACCGACCTGATGAATACCCTGGCCTCGGCCAGCGACGACCACGCCTGGGTGCTCGGTGAAGAGGAGTTACTTCCCATCAAACCCGGCGGCAGCTACTTTGATCCGGCGCTGCAGAATCTCGATAACGACGAGGCTCTGGCCCTGCTGGCTAGTGCCGGCGGCGCGGGAAGCGGGGAGGGGGCTGGCTTCGATTCCAATACCGCGGCGGTTGTTGACATGGTAGTCAGCGATGCGCCCAGCCCGTTCTGGATGGTGAACCTGATCGACTTTTACGATAAGGCCACTTTCATCGACGGACGCGATACCGACTTAAGCGGGGAGGAGGCCAGCGAGGTCTATGGCAATGCCATCCTGCCCACCCTGCTACGTTACAACTCTTTGCCGGATATCCTGATGCCGGTAGCGGTCACGCTGACCAACGAGAGAGTCGAGTGGGAGCAGGCGGCGATTGTGCGCTACGCAAGCCGCGACGCCTTTCTCAATGCCTTCTCGCTCAACCCCCAGGCCGAGGAGGCCCTCGTATACAAAGAGGCGGGTGTGGAGAACACTCTGGTGTATGCCAGTGAAGTACCAGGTACGGTACTGCCCGCGCCGGTTACAGGGCCACTGTTTGATTTTCGCTATTGCGAGATGCTGCTGTTCTATCCCGGCAGCACTGGCCTGCGAGCAGACGTGTATAACTCGATGCTCCTCAACACCTGTCCCCAGGACCTGTGGGATGCGCTGGACGCAGAGCAGGTCGCCATCGATTACGGCGCCCTGGGGGCCGGGCTCAACGGGGTTCGCTTCTGGGTACTGGATCTCATCGAAAGCGAGATGGCACCGGGACCGCCTGTGATAGAGAACTTCGGCGGTATCCTCATGCGCCTGGCTGCCAGCGTGGATGTAGCCCCGGGGGTAGGGATCGGTGAAGCGGCGCCTTACCAAATTAACAGGGTGAGCCGCGACACGGTGTTTCACTACGTGGCCGGTCGTCAGGTCTACGAATTGGAAGACCCGTACGGTGTCCGCTATCGGATGCAGTCTTTCACCCAAGGTCAAGACCGGAACCAGCAACTGGTTGATCTGCAGCGGTTAGGGCAAAGACTAGTTCTGCCAGAGGGCTGGTCATTCCATGTGGCCCTTGTGAAGGACGACTTCGAACTCCTCACGGTGGACGGCATAGCCGAGGTCATCACCGACGACTTCGGCAACACCTACCAGCGTGTTCCTTGAGGTGTGATCGAACCCAACACGAAATCCGGCCACCCCGGTTTCGGCAGAGATTTGGTTTTAGCTATTCTGGGCAGCCTAGTGCTGAAAATGCATCTAGCATCGCCGGCAAATTCACAAGAGGTGAAGTTGTCTTAGAGTGTCGGTTTTCAGCTCAAAGCGGACTTTAGAATCTACGACCATGCTGGACATTTCTTCCAACTATCTAAAATCCATGTGTACTGCCGAAGGGCAGTAACTTAAAGAACCGTTTTCAGCCTCATACGCTGCAGACGCAGGTTGTGCGGCCCACATCATAATGCTTAAGCAGAGTGCTACCCAATATTTTCTATCGACCATGCGCTTTCCTCCCTGATTGGTTTATGAAGCCATGTTAGAGGGAGGGAGGTTCTTCAGAAATGACTGGAAACGCCAATTTTATGACCCGGGGCGACAAGAAGGTTACCGCGCAACGTAATGTCCGCTTTCACCTCTAAGCCGTCATTCAGCCTTTGGGTGTCTGATGTCCCACATAAATTTGAAGCTCGCCAAAATCATTGGAAGCATGATTACAAGGAACACAATGGGAATCCAAGTCTGCGGCCTGTTGGAACGCTGAGTTGATAAATCGCTAGCCAGAATACCGTGCTCCACTGCTGTAGCGGACATTTGATAGATAGCAAATAAGCAAAAGCTAATAAATGCGCCATAAAGGAAATTTACAAGCACGACTTGTGAAGTTTTGAGTTCCTTGCCGACTAGATAGGCGACGACCAAATAGCCACTCATGACACTAATGAACAGTGTTAGTAAACTAATGGTGTCTGACCAGTTATTGCTGGCTGCTTCAAGTAGCTCCGCTTCAGTCATGACCTTGCTCCCAATCGATAAGCCTTCGACTATGATAGACACATGTCCGCTATTAGGCGAAAGCGGACGTTAGAGGGGATGAATCGGCCCCGGGGCACGTAATGTCCGCCTTCACCTCTAGGCGGTCACTCCGCCTTGGGGTGTCGAACATCCCACATGAATTTAAGAGAGGCACCTACGCCCAGTAGCATTAAGGTTAGCATCCAATATTGGGTACTAGGTTGAGCCCCGTACCGGCGTTCAGGGTTAAGTAACTCAAGAGCATCCGCGAAGGGAATCGAGCGCTCCATATAGCTGAATGCAGACCAAGTTGCTAAAAGGGATGAAACGGCAAAAAGCACAGAGACAATAAACATTTGCTGGGTTGTTAGCTTGCTCCCAGCAAGATATGCAACTACCAAGTAGCTAGCCAAGATAGTTACGTACATACTAAATGCCTCGAGCGAGGCCACAGTTGTTGAAGTTAGTGCGTCCTCCAATTCATACTCGGTCATATGATCAGTTCCTTATTGTAAGTCCTCCGATAAAGATAGACCGAAGTCCGCTTTCATCTCAAGGGGGGCGGTTGCAATTTCGGCCACTACAGTCCCTGCTTTCGACGAACATCCCACATGAAAACTAGTGATCCAGCTATGCCAAGAAGGCCCATCGGTAGTGCTGGAATAGCCGCGTTTATACCTAGATGATTAAGCTCGACCTTCTCTAAGGCTTTTAGCTCTATAAGAGCCTGCCGCGCTTCCTCGGCAGAGGTCCAGTACTCGACAACACCCCATAGGGGGTAAAGGGCGAACATAACGAATACGCAGGATATAAACGAAGTTTGAAATCGATCGAGTTTCGCACCGACGAGGTATGCAACTACTAAATACCCACTGACAACCGATAGGTACATCATGAATGCTGCCAGGCCTACTTCCTGTGCATCCCAGAATATTGCCAGGTAGTCCTGTATCGTCAATGCTCGACCCTCTTCATTATAAGATTAACAAAGCATACTCCTAAGTCAGCCATTAGGCGAAAGCGGGCGTTAGGGAGTCTGATTTGGCCTTGGGCGGGTACTGTCCGCTTTCACCTCAAAGCGGACTAAATTTCGACTTTATGAAAGCCCGTTTCTTGCACTGCAGGCCATACCCATTGATATGTTCGAAGTGCGAGCGGTTCCTTTTCACTTTCATCGATAACAGTTGCGAGCTCAGTGGTAACCGATAGAAATTGCTTTATGAGAGAAATACCGACCATTTGCGGTGCGCGCAAGTAGTCTCCTGTCTTCTTCCGTTTTACCTCAGAAAAAAAGAACTCACCGCCCGGGCGAAAAACGAACAAGTCTGGTTGCTCAGGTCTCTGCCCCGGGCCCGCATCTAAAGGATACAGGGCGCGGCACATGTCTCTAAGTGCTGACAATCGTTCGCGCCCTATCGTATCTTTTAGCACTTGCTCATTCTCTGGGTATTTGGTCTTTGCAGACGCATGGAACAGGTAGTAATCGTGATGAATCGTAGAAAAGCCCTGACTCTCGTAGATCGAGGCCATTGCATACTCCACATTGGAAAACTGAGCAAGATCTAGTTGATACGTGCGCTCGGTTGCTTCAAAAAGCATAGCTGTTCTCTATCAAATTTGTTGTGACTTGATGATAGACCTAAGTCTGCTATTAGGCGAAAGCGGACAGTTTCGAATTGGAATGCGTCAGTTCAGTTTACCCTCGATATAGTGTCGGAAGCTTGGTGGAAAAGTTTTTCCCCATGCGTCCCAGAAAGGAGTAAATCCGGGCTGTTCTGCTAGCCAATCGATCGTTTCTGCGTGATACGCCTTGATCTCTGGATGAACAATACCTTCCTCATCAAGAAGGTACGCTTGTTGAATTGCCATGAGAAAACCGCTCAAAAGCATATGAAATTGGCGTTGCTGAGATTCACTTAGTTCGACCTCGCCAGCCAGGCCTGTAAAATATAGATCACTCAATTCCTGGCTCTGCCCAAGGAGTCGTGAAAAGACGCTTACTGACTCAGTATGCGCGGTAGTTGTTGCTGCTCTTACAGTGTGGGTATTTTGGCGTATCTGTGCTGCTAAATAGGCGAGGGTGGCTATAGTAGCAATAGCCGCTAAAAGTTCGCCGATACTTCCCAAGTCTTGAATTGTCAGTTCCTGCATATTCTTGCTCTCAACTCTATTGCCCGCTACAAGAATAGACCTATGTCCTCTATTAGGCGAAAGCGGACGTTAGAGTGCATGAATCGTCCTTGGGGTTGCTCATGTCCGCTGCCACCTCATAGCGGTCACTAACGCTCAGGCAGCGGTGCGCGGCATCCGACGGCCTTTTCTTGTGCTATGCATTACGGCTTTGGTCTTAATTTTTCGATAAAATCTGCTTTTACCCAAAAGATATCTACATTTGGCAGTTCATTGTTTACGCCTGAGTTGATCATCCGGTTGAAGAAAAAATATTCTCCATCTGGCGTAACATATCCAGCTGCATCCCACGCTTTAGTATTTATTTTTTCCCCTAAATTAATAGCTTCGCCCCACGATCCATCTTTTTGTCGATAGCTGATGTAAAGATCGGAGTCTCCAAAACCGTCTTCCCGAATCGCATCCCAGATTAAATATGATTCATCGGGAGCGATATAAGGGTGATTTAGTTGTGCTCCTGTATTAATTTCTTTGCTTAGATTTTGTGGCTCCTGATACTTGCCATCTATAATTCGAGAGTACCTGATTGGAAATTCTTTATTGGATTCGTCCCACGTATCGAAAAAATAGGTGCCACTTGAAGAGGAGGTAAGTCGCATTATAGAGATGTCGGTAAAAGGTAAATCGAGATTCTTAGGTTCGGACCAACCTTGGTCGTTGCGCTCTAGATAACGTCTTCCCAAATGCATGGTATTTCCGTCTGGAGATATAGCTGGTTGTCCGAGTCTTTTAGACATTACTTCGCCGTACCATTTGCCTTCTTTTTCGCGATATACGATAAAATTTTGCCGCCGTGTACCTTTTTCTGCTTTTATATAATAAAACTCGCTCATGTCGAGAGTAAAAACACCGCCATACTCGTAGCCATCTGTTGATACAACGCCAGCGCCAAAAGGAGTTGGAGTAGAGCTAGGCGTCTTTTGCCCTAAGTATGGGCCTTCAAAAGTAGGGAGTGTAGTTTGACCAACGCAGGCAACGCTAAACAGAGCTAGAAAGGGGAGTAAGGCTTTTCTAGTAGAGCTCAGTTTCATTGTTTTTCCTTTTCTTCAATATAAAAATAATTTCTGATTGCACATAAAAAGTACATACACATAACGGTCTATATAACACCGATTCCTAGTATGTAAGGTTCACTAAATTGAAAGCGAGCATGAAATCAGTTCCTTATATCTTTTTGACTCAAATAACATACATACAAGTCTGTATCCTGAACTCATCATCCTAAACCAATAGACCGCATGTAGGCGAGAGTGGACGTTATTAAGCCTGGTTCGATCTGCGATGGAAATGTCCGCTATCACCTCAAAGGCGACGATATCTCGCAGAAATTCTGACCTTCTTGACCGTAGCCTGGGCTTCAAGAACAGACATTAGACCCAAGGCTTTCGCCATGCCGTAAACCTTTCATTACCCTCTTCGATATCAGTTTTAAACTTGGAGGCCAATAAATTCTTTAGTTCCAATTCATTTAAATGCGAATTTTCTTGTACGCATTTTTCTATGCATGCCTTGTAAATGACGTTTGCGCGAAGCGGGAAAGTATAGATATAAAGAATACTGCATACGGTTAGATTTAGCGGAATCGGAAGATAGTCATAGGCGAACAGGCAAGCAAGAGCACAAACAAAAACTCGCCATCTAACGCGCCGCATCGGTATCTGACGGTTAGCCATCCACATCGGGCCAAAGACCAAGGCAGAAGTGTTCCAAGCCCCCCATAAATGCTTACCGTTTTCTATGGCGAGGAATTTGGGTCCAAAATAATCGAACTTCTTTCCTATGGAGGCTTTCCAATATTCTTCCATGAAGCTGACTCTATTCTCTGAATTAAAACTAAAGTGCTGCCGACTCTGCGCCTATTCGTACCGATTCCGCGTTAGACCTTGCGTTAAAAGTACTAGCGGCGTTAATGCGCCATAGTAGAGCGCATCTTCACCCCCCATCTCCCGTCTTCCTTAGTGAGAACATAGAGCGAATCGTAACTGGCGATGACAGAACCGTCTTTGCGAAAGCGTGCAAATCGCGTATCAACATGCACCTTCGACTCGGATAAGTGAACGATGTGCTTTTTCTGCCACTTGCTGTGATCCCAATCCTCTCCCAGCGCTTGCCTGAGAGATTCAAGAGAAAATTCTCCAGGCGCGCTTTGAATCGTCATTTTCCCCCGTGATAAGCGATAGTGCGGGAAGTGAATCGAACGCTCCCACGCTTCGATATCCAGCGCCTGCGCACTGCTGAAAGGCTTCATGTAGTCTTGTAACACCTTCATGACTGCTTCTTGAATAGCCACGCTATCTGAAGAGGCTGAACTCTGGGCCAGAACAGGCGTTACAACGAGCATGCTTAACAGTATTAACGAGGGTAATCTCATTCGCGCTCTCCAATTTATAGTCATTATGCCGATTCATCTGCTTTTACTGGCTCTTAACGTTGCCAGCCTGGGCGTATTCTCTGGAAAGTAAATTATTCTCGGCCAAGCAAGTTGAGAATATAACCAACGATGAAAAACGCAAAAGCCACCAGGCTGATAGGCGGTAGCCCCCCATGCCATCCCTGAGGTTTGAGCCACCCGGAGAATCCCATAAAGGCGAGGTGCAAGCCTCCGAGTGAAAGGGCCCAAATTAGAACGCGGCGGGATGTCACAAATTCTATAAACGCGGCATCTTCGCTCAGTTTGGTTTGAAAGCTGAGATTGTAGGCCCAGAGAAAAACGAAACCGAGAATACCTGCCAGCATGCTCACACTCGCTACTGCTGTGAGCGTACCTTCCGATCCGAAGAACTTCCCGTAGTAGGGAGACGAGAACAGCATAAAACTGATAAGCGCATGAATAAGAATCAGCAGGAAGCCAGTCATTCCAAAGGATTTTCTGGCACTCAGCCAGGAAGGCGGCACGGGCAGGCCAATATTTTTACCGGGTCCAAGTGCAAAATTGAACGTTAGCAATATGAAGGCTGCCAGGCATAGGCCCTTATTGAGGATAAACAGTGAAAACTGATCCCAGGGTACGTTTCCGGCGATGTGGTAGCGCACAATCGCGTAGCCAATCGACAGAAAAAGAGTGCCGGCGATAACGTTTCCACCAATGCTGCCTGTATTTTTTTCACTCATACTCAATGCTTAGCTATCCTCGAAAGATGCTCACGGTTGTACTGCGTTATGACAGGAATATAGACGATAGCATAGTCAAAATCGACGCGTTTGAATGTCTGGCAACCCCTTGCGGGCCAAGGCAATGAAATGGCTGGATCGATATAGCGACTTTCGCACCCCCGGGTAGCTTTACGACGTGCATTTAGCGCGGTAAATTGGCACAACAACGCCATTAAATAAGGATATCAACCATGTCGGCTTTTCAATGTCTGGACAACGATACTATCGATTGGAAGCAACTGCCGGGTGTCGATCATCTCTGGTATCACATTCTCGATCTTGATGAAGAAAACAAAGTGGTAGATGTGCTCCTTCGAATGGCGGCCGGCGAGAAAATATTGTTACACCGCCACACAGCGCCAAACAATATGTTAGTGATTCAGGGCGAGCATCGCCTGTACGAAGCTGATGGACAACTAAAAGAAGTCCGCCCTACAGGCCGTTTCACCGTCAGCCCTGCAAGCGAGGAAGTGCATCGCGAAGGTGGCGGTGATGTGGACGCAGTGATCTTGTTCAGTATTCGCAGCGGCGGGGGATCTTGTTACGAACTGATGGATGATGATGGAAATACGGTTGGCGAATTGGGCTGGGAAGAATTCAAGGCGTTATATGCAGCGTAGTTTATGAAAAACCGACAACCCGACCGAGGCGATCATAGCCAGTACTGCCTCAATGGAGTGAGAAATTTTGTAAACACTGAAGTGGCTCAAGATTGCCCAGATGAGCATTGTTGAGTGCATTTTTCTAATGCTTTAACGCAGCCTTGATGCTTTGGCCCTTCCACATCCATATACCAGAGAGTGACAGCAAAGGAACCACAATCACTTGATTGAGTAGTGTAAACCATTCGAGATTGCTCCATGGCGAATAGATGTACGTGCCAATAATGGCCGCACCGGCTAGATGGAACGTGCGCAGGATATTTCGTTGTGTAGAAAACTTCACTGTTAGGTTTTCCTCATTAAAAAATGTATTGCTAAAAATAGACTATGGGGGAGGAACCGATGATCGCAGTTAAAAAGAGGGATTATTTTGAGCTCGGGTGACGAATGCTCCACATGAATCCATAGCTGATCAATAAGGTTGAGATAATCATAATCGATGGCACGAACACCGCGAAGGCGAAAACGTTTCCCGTTTGGCCATCATCAAGCGATCGAGAAATTATGCCTATTTCCGTAGCGCGGATAAGAAACCGAGTGGCTATCCAGGCGAGTCCTAACATCCACAGGCCATAGACAACATTAAGCAGAAATACTTGAAGTGGGCTTAAGGATTTACCCATAACATAGGCTGCAACAAAGTAGGCGCTGGCAAGCGCAACGAGCAGCGACAGAATCGTAAAGCTGATGGTGTAATTACTGGCGGCTAAATCTGCGTATTCGTAGGCCGTCATCATTCAAGCTCCTGGCTGTAAAATTCTGGTTAAGAATAGATGCGGACTTGAGACACAATCAAGCGTTATTGCAGGAGCACTCAGGTAACAGCGGTGTGCTCCTGCGATTACCAATGTCCTGTTCCTGGCCCTCCCTTAAAGGGGCCTGCGATGTTTTTGGTCACCCAACCTCCATAAAAGCCACCGGGCTGGGGCTCAACCGCTTCACCGTTAACCCTGCAATCCACTAGCGCGGGGTAGAACGAGATATGCCCATCGATCGCGGCGAAGCGTGTGCTGGGGGAGTCATAGCTCCAGCCGACTGCTCCCTCGCCCGGGGCTGATGCCAGCGCCCAGTAAGAGGCCATACCTTTCCATTCACAATAACTACTGCCGGCAACTCGTTGCAATCGATCCCAATGGATGTCGGCAGCGGGCAGGTAGAAAGTAGGGGGGCTTGCTGTTTCCAATACACGCAGAGACCGCTTTGAAGTGCCAATCTTCAGTTCACCGGCAAAGATCTCTACCACTGCTTCACTGGCGACCAATGCGGGGGGTCTTGGATAGTCCCAGACGGATTCCTGCCCCGGCGCAGGCTGTTCGGCGAAAGGAGGGCGCTCTTGTCCCGTGTATTTCCACATGAAGTAGTAACTCCAAAAAGTGCATGCTAAGTCTTTACGCTAACCCCGGGCATGGAGATCACTGATGTCGCTGATCGTTGAGCCGTTTACGGCGGTGCTCATGAAACTCCGATGTGCATCTTGATCACACGCTTTTCTTAGGCTTTTCTCGCTGCACAAGTCTTTCGTTTATCCATGCGCAATAGTCCAGGGCGAAGCTGTTGCCTTCTTGCTCCCAGAACTCGTCAAATCCGTTAGTGTTTGAGTAGGCCTCAATCCAGTTCGAGAACCCTTTCCAGTGGCTATCTGGCATCAACCCCAGTTGAAATTGATGATAGTAAGATTCCCCGTAGGTGAGCATCTGCATATGGTTCCAATACTGGAATTCTTTATCGCCTGGGGTCAGTTGCTCTGAGGACCCCACTTTGGCACAGCGATCAGCGAATTCAGCATGAAATCGCGAAATGCTCATGGCGAAGGCAGACATCGACTGCCGCGACTGCGCGCTGGCCACCCGGTTGCTTCCCCTGATCTGCAGCGCTAAATACCCCAGTGTTACGATAACGCCGAGCCCGCCGATTAGTTCCGCAATCGCTCCCAGTGCTTCCCAATTCATAATGTCGTTCCCTCTCGATAAGGTGGAAGATGCATTGGCAATAATGAGTGAATGAACACGCATTAATCTTCAGTGCTTTGTACAGCATAGACCTTCATTGGCGACTTGGATGAATATCGTCTAGCTTTAAGTTGCACTGGCTCACGAGAGGAAAATAGACCATGGCGGAATCTCTTTATGAACGTTTAGGCGGCACAGACGGCATTACCAATATCGCAAATGACCTTGTTGATACACATATGCAGAACCCTCGAATATCACCTCGCTACGCTAATAGCGATCTCGCCAAGGTAAAAAACGGCGCAGCAACATTCTTCATCACAGGCACGGGCGGGCCCAGTGTCTATGAAGGTAAGGATATGCTGGCCACGCACAAGGGCATGAATATCGATGCGGAGGAGTTTATTGCAGTGCTTGACGATGCGCTGCAGGCGCTGGAAAAGAACGGTGTGGGTCAGCGCGAAAAAGAAGAAGTGCTTTATATCCTTTACAGCATGAAGGCCGACATTGTGCTGGTTTAGGCGCTAATGGGTTGAAGCTGCAGGCTCACGCTTACTCGATAAACGTTGAAATTTCGCCCAATGGCTTCTTTACCAGCGCTGCTGCAGGGACAGTAGCCTCGTCTGATGGGTGTCCAACCACTAGCAATATATAGGGTCGCTCGGTGGTTGGCCGATTTAGTATTTCATTAAGAAACTTCATTGGGTTTGGAGTGTGCGTGAGGGTCGCCAGGCCTGCACTGTGCAGTGCGTTCAGTAAGAAGCCCGTCGCGATGCCAACAGATTCCGACATGTAGTAATTCTTGCGTTTTTTGCCCTCTTCATCGGTGCCGCTGCGCTCAAGGAAAATGGCGATCAACCAAGGTGCTGTCTCTAAAAAGGGCTTCTTCGCATCGGTGCCAAGTTTGTCTAGATCCTCCAACCAGTCTTCGCCGGCTCGGCCGCCGTAAAATTCGGCCTCTTCATGTTCAGCCGCGATCCGAATTTTGCGCTTAACCGTCGCGTCACCGACGCACACGAAATGCCATGGCTGATGGTTGGCACCGCTGGGCGCAGTGCCCGCCGCTTTTATACAGGTTTCGATAACTTGTCTGGAAACCGGCTGGTCGCTGAAGTGGCGAACCGAATGCCGACGCTTGATTTGCTGATAGTAGCTCTCAGCTCTGCGTTTCATCTCTTCGGCGCTGTATTGTTCGCTTGGGGGTAGGGGAACGGCCTCGTAGTCTTGCATGGCTATGCTCTCTTGTTCGCTAATCGATATTCACTCGGTGTGGCGCCGGTGCTTTTGCGAAACGCACGGCGAAAGTTTGCCGTGTCGTTATAGCCCAGATTGGCTGCGATGGATTCAACGCTATTCTGGGTTTGAATCAGGTAGATCTTCGCCCAGCTAGCCAGGGCGCGTGATTTAAGTTGACGAAAATTGACACCCTCCGCCTGTAAACGCCGATTCAGAGTTCGCTCTGAGACGAGCAGATTTTTTGCAACCTGTCCCAGTTCAGGTAATGGCGGCTCGCTGGTTCCTAGCAACGCGCTGACGTGTTGCGAATAGGTTTCCGTTTGTTGCTCCCCTTTTTCTTGCAAGCGTTTGGATAGGGTGAGCTGAGTTTGATGCCACAGCTCATCATGGTAGTAGGGGGAGGGGTGATCCAGCCAATGCCGGGGAATCTCGATTTCATCGCGGTCACCACCGAAACTCAGTTGGCCATGTATGGCTTCGCTATAAACCTTTGGGTCGGCAGGTGAAGGGATCGATAAGCGATAGTGCGCATCGACCAGTGGTTCACCTGTGATTTGCTCAATGTAGTGCTGAAACAGCATAACCGCTGTTTCAGTGTGAAAGTGCTCAAGATCGCCCATGTCGAACTGGTATTTCAGCAGTAATTTGAGGCCCGCCAGGGAGGGGCGGGCGTGCACGCTGGTGTAGGTGGTGTGCAGGCGAGTATGACTCGCCATGAGTTGCAGGCCCTCGCGAATGGTGGGTGCTACAGCCATGCCTGCGCCCAAAGGCCCAAGAACAAATATCCGCATATTGCGGCCCAGCATCAGGCCAAGTTGCTCGCCGTCTAAACTTTGCCGCCCGACTTCGAGTATGCGAAGAAAGTCTTCAAGGCGAATATCGCCGCCTTGCAACAGCTGTTGTCGAGTCAGTAACGAGCCCGCAAATAAAGGCGCGGTGTCGATAGAGTTGCGTTCCATTTCGCGAAGCACCAGACGGGCATACACGGGGCTTATGGTATTCATTAGCATCAAATTCTATTATTTGGCGAATTATGACACCATTTTGGCGTTAAATGCACTCATCTGTGTCGAAAATCTGCGGCACAGTAGGGCCATCGTCGACAAAGCCGGAAGAGCACATGAATAATCAAGACACGCTGGATCAAGAAGCCCTTGCGAGTGCCAAGCGTTATATGGGCGGCGTTGCCTGGCCAACGGTATGTTTTGCAGTGCTGGTCTTTAGCGCCTACGGCTTGGTGGTCGTAGCGTCATTGACTGGTGCTCTTTCGTTATGGCTGGCAACACCATTCATCGCGCTACTAACCTATCTTAGCTATACCGTACTGCACGAGGCGGCGCACGGTACGATTGCCGGTAATCAACAAAATCTGCGCTGGCTTAACGAAGCGCTGGGTTATGCCGCAGGCTGGGTGCTTATGATCCCTCTGACCGCTCATCGGCACGAACATCTCGCCCATCACCGCAACACCAATGACAAAGATGACGACCCGGATTACCACATTGGTGAGATCAGTAATACGCCGATCGAGGCGCTAAGGGCTGCCGCGCAGGTGTTCCACAGTCAATTCAGCTTTTACTTCCAGCATCGCTGGAGTAAAGCACCTGCCCGTCAAAACGTGCAGTTTTGTGCCGAAATTGCTGTGTCATTGCTTCCTAGAATTGCTGTGTTGGCAGCGGGCTTCTGGGTTGAGGGCGCATTACTGTTCGGTGTTGCCTGGTTGCTGGGGGTTGCAATAACACTGTATTTATTTGCTTACCTGGTTCATCGGCCGCAAGACAAAGTTGGGCGCTATGTCGATACCTCGACAATTTTACTTCCAGGGCGAGGTCAGGCATTACTCAATTGGGTTTGGGTGTTCCAGAATTATCACTCTATTCACCATCTGTTTCCCCGGGTTCCCTTTTATCAGTACGAAAAGCTGTTTCATGACATCGAGCCTGTCATGGTGGCCAAAGGAGCGCCTATTTACCGGCTTGGTGCGCGCGGGCTTGAACCGAGAGAGTTACAAGCAGCCTGACTTGGCGACGCTATGTCGCCAAAATGATAGGCCATCGCGCTCATCATTGTTGTATATTGAGTCATTGCTTGGCGATGACGAGATCTAAATGAAAGCGCTCGATTTTTTAAGTAAAGATGAAGTGCAACACTTCACCCAACGCAGTGACCTGCAAGGTGCCTGGGCTGTCTTTGTTAATTGGGTGCTCATCGTGGCCATATTTGCTGGCGCGATAGTTTGGTCTCACCCGATTACCTGGCTGATTGCTATTGTATTGCTCGGAGGTCGACAGCTGGGCCTGGCAGTGCTGATGCACGAAGCGGGGCACAAATCGCTGTTCAAAACCGATGCTTTAAACGAACGCATTGGCCAGTGGCTTTGTGCTTACCCGGTGCTGGGTGATGTGAATGCCTATGGAGCGTCGCATCGAATCCATCATCGATTGGCTGGTACTGAAGAAGATCCAGACCTGCCTAACTACCGCAACTATCCGGTGAGTAAGGCCAGCTTCATTCGCAAGCTCAAACGAGACCTTACGGGACAAACCGGGATGCTGTTGGTGCGCAGTGTGTTTGGCGGTAAGGGGCGTAACCTGATGTTGCGTGACGGCGAAACTACGCACTCCGAGCGCAAAGGGCTGCTGGTTAATCTGGTTCTGTTTTTAGGCATGCTGGGGTTGGGTCTAGGCGCCTATTATTTACTCTGGCTTGTGGCGTATCTCACCACCTATCCTTTAATCGCACGCATTCGTCAGGTGGCGGAACACGGTAATGTAACGGATTTGTACAATCCGGACCCACGCCTCAATACGCGCACTACCTATGCCAATCCCGTTGAACGTTTGATCTTTTGTCCCAATCAGGTGAATTACCATATTGAACATCACTTGTTGGCAAGCGTGCCGGCGTACAGACTGAAGTCATTGCATCAGCTGCTGGTTCAGCGGGGCTTCTACGAGGGCCACGAAAACGCTATCGCCAGTAGCTACCTTGACGTCATTCGTCGTGTGGTGCCTGAGTTTTCCAATGGGCAACCCGCTGCCGGCTAACGGGCGGTAAGTCTTCTGACAGCCGCATATCCAGCGCCTAAACTTCCGTAATTTCCCTGCCGTTGTTCCGTAACGCGTAAGCCTTGGCCCGTGATTTGGCTAATTGACGCTTTTGCCTACTCAATGGCTGTAAAACTGCTTCCCAATGTGGCTTTTGGCCGCTACCTTAGTGCCGAAAATCAACTAGACTCATTCCGATGTTCGAGTCGCAACCGTATTGTTAAAAGGAGCTCGCGTGTCTGAGCTATTGCCCCAGATTAGGAACGATATTCGGCTGACTACCTATGCCGATGAACCCAAGGTTGTAGAGGCACTGCTGAGTGCCTGTACGCTCTCGACGACCGGGCGTGAATCAGTGCGTGCTGCTGCAGTTAATCTTGTGGAGCGCTGTCGGGGAATGAGTCATAAAGCGGGGACTCTGGATGCGTTCCTGCAGGAGTTTGGCCTGTCTAACAAAGAAGGCATAGCGCTGATGTGCCTTGCTGAGTCCTTGTTGAGAGTGCCCGATGAGGAGACCGCAGACAGGCTGATCGCCGAGAAAATTTTGTCTGGCGACTGGGCTTCACACAAAGGCAAGTCTGGCTCGCGTTTTGTGAATGCATCGGTTTGGGGTTTGATGCTTACCGGCCGCGTCGTTCACTTGGAAGATGATATTACCGGTGACACCAGTTCATGGATGAAACGCCTGGTGAGTTCACTGGGTGAGCCAGTCGTGCGCCGCGCTGTATTGCAGGCGATGCGCATTATGGGTGGGCAATATGTCCTGGGCCGTACTATCGAAGAAGCGATTCATAAAGGCACCAGTGGCAATCGACCCGGCACTCGATTTTCATTCGACATGCTGGGGGAGGGAGCCCGTACCGACGAGGACGCACGCCGTTACTTTGATTCCTATTCCGAGGCTATTCGCCGCATCGTCGCCGCCGGGAACAGTCCCAGTGCAGTCGAGGCCAATGGTATCTCCGTTAAACTTTCTGCTCTGCACGCACGTTACGAGTACCGTCAAAAGCAACGGGTCTTTGAGCAATTACTACCTCGCGTTAAAGCGTTGGCGCTGATGGCCAGGGAGGGGCGTATTGGGTTTAGCATTGATGCAGAAGAGTGCGACCGACTGGACCTGTCGCTGGATATATTTGCGGCACTGGCCCGGGATGAGGCACTTGCCGGTTGGGATGGTTTGGGCTTTGTATTACAGGCCTATCAGAAGCGGGCCACAGGCGTTGCTCGCTGGTTAATTGAGCTAGCCCGAGACTCAGGACGCCGTTTCATGGTGCGCTTGGTGAAAGGCGCTTACTGGGACGGAGAGATTAAGCACGCGCAGGAACAGGGCATGCCTGACTATCCCGTGTTCACTCGCAAGTGCCACACTGATCTTTCTTATCACGCTTGCGCGGAAGTTTTGCTGTCAGCTCAGGAGGAGATATTTCCGCAGTTTGCCACTCATAACGCCCACACGTCAGCGTTGATACTTGAGCTTGCCGGCGACAAGCAGTTTGAGTTCCAACGTCTGCATGGCATGGGGCATTTGTTGTATGACGAGGTGTTGGACAGTCATCCCAATGCGTCTGTCAGGGTGTATGCGCCGGTGGGTAATCACCGTGACTTGCTACCGTATTTGGTGCGACGTCTCTTGGAAAATGGAGCCAATAGCTCCTTTGTGAATCGTTTCCTTGATGCGGAGGTTGCGCCTGAGGATCTGTTGCAGGACCCAGTGGTGGAAACGCGCTCTCATGACGTGCATCGCCACAGCGGCATACCAGTGCCGCGAACGATCTTCGCCAACGAGCCCTATCCATGGCTTAACGCCAAAGGGATTGATCTGGCTGATCCACTTGAGGTTGCACCGCTATTACAGGCTGTGATGGCGGTCGCTCAAAGCCCCCAGAGTGTTTCACCGATTGTCGGCGGGCAATTGATTCCCGGCACCGCTCAAAGGGTCATTAATCCCGCAGATCAAGGCAGCCAGGTCGGAGAGGTTGTGGAAGCCGGTGAGCAAAGTATTGACGCTGCTCTGGCGCGTGCTAGCGCCTCGCAAGCCGCTTGGGATAAGGCCGGTTCAGAGCATCGAGCGGCATGCCTGGAAAAAGCCGCAGACCTGCTGGAGAGCAACTGCCAGTCATTGGTCGGGCTGATTGTGGCCGAAGCGGGGCGCACTATTGATGATGCGCTTTCAGAGGTTCGTGAGGCCGTGGATTTCTGTCGCTATTATGCGCAGCAGGGCCGCGCTTATATGCTAACGCCTCAAGCGCTGCCCGGCCCGACCGGTGAGGTGAATGAGTTGACGTTGCACGGTCGCGGGGTCTTTGTCTGCATCAGCCCGTGGAATTTCCCGCTGGCTATTTTTGTGGGTCAGGTGGCCGCAGCTTTAGCCGCGGGTAACTCGGTGGTTGCCAAACCAGCAGAACAAACTCCCTTGATAGCGGGCAGGGCGGTTCAGCTTTTGCATGAGGCGGGAGTGCCTGCCGATGCGTTGCACCTGTTGCCGGGCGACGGCGGCAGGATTGGTGGGGCTTTGCTCTCCGACGCTCGAGTTTCTGGCGTTGTGTTCACTGGTAGCACTCAAACCGCCCAGCGGATTAACCGTCAGTTGGCAGAGCGCGATGGCCCTATTGTGCCGCTCATTGCTGAAACGGGTGGGCTCAACGTGATGCTCGTCGATGCGACCGCATTACCAGAACAAGTGGTGGACGATGTTATCGCTTCGGCATTTCAAAGCGCGGGCCAACGTTGCAGTGCACTGCGCGTGTTGTACCTACAGGAAGACATTGCCGATAACGTGATCAACATGCTGCGTGGCGCCATGGATGAGTTGAAGATTGGCAACCCGGCAGCGCTCAGTACAGATATAGGACCAGTGATTGACCTTAAGGCGCGACAAATGTTGGAAAGACATGAGCAGCGCATGCGTAGTGAGGCCAGTCTTCTGCACGCATGCACCTTGAGCGATGCTCACCAAAGTGGGTATTTTGTGGCCCCGCAGGTTTATCAAATTCAGCGTCTTTCGCAATTACCGGAAGAAGTCTTCGGCCCTATCTTGCATATCATTACTTATAAGGTGTCAGAGATTCCCCAGGTGCTGGCAGATATTAACGCTTCTGGGTTTGGTTTGACGTTGGGTATTCACAGTCGAATAGACGGGTTTGCCAGGGAGGTGTTCAACGCCACCCGAGTGGGTAATACCTATATCAATCGAAACATGGTGGGTGCCGTGGTGGGGGTTAACCCGTTTGGTGGTCAGGGCCTTTCTGGCACCGGGCCAAAAGCCGGCGGTCCTCACTATTTGTCGCGGTTTGTGACTGAGAAAACCCGCACTGATAATGTGGTGGCAAAAGGTGGCAATACCCAGCTTTTCAGCCTCGAAGAGTAGGCGGGTAAACGTCGGAACAAATCGGCGAAGGTTTTTTTGGGGAAAGGTCTTTGGGGAAAGTTCTGTCAACCCATTCGGCCTTTTCCGCCATTCTCTAGAAGGGCTAAATCCCCCACTCTGTGGTCATTAAACCAATGAGCAGAGGATTTCCATGCAAACCGAATTTTGTAAACAGCTAGGTGTTGAGGCCCCCATCTTTGCCTTTACCCATTGTCGTGATGTTGTCGTAGAAGTGTCCAAGGCCGGTGGAATAGGTGTTCTTGGGGCGGTCGGCTTTACGGCTGAACAGTTGAAAGAAGAGCTCGATTGGATCGATGCCCATATCGGCGATCATATCTATGGCGTTGATACCGCGATTCCGCAGAAATACGAAGGGATGGATAAAACCTCTCCAGAGGAACTGGTGGCCATGTTGCAGGACGCGATTCCTGAACAACACCGCAAGTTCGCCGAAAAAATGCTCACGGATGCGGGCGTGCCCGCTTGGCCCGAGGGTGATGACGAAGTGACCTTGAGTTTTTCAGCGATTCAGGCGCAAGCCCTGGTGGATGAGGCCCTGACGCGACCAAAATGCCGGATGATAGTGAACGCTTTGGGTACGCCACCAGAAGATGTCATCAAACAGGTACAGGACTCCGGCCGGCTTATTGGCGCTTTGGCGGGCCGGCTTAAACATGGTATTGCCCACAAAAATGCCGGTCTGGATTTTGTCGTCTGTCAGGGCGGCGAGGGCGGAGGACACGCAGGCGAGGTGTCTTCCATGGTGTTGTGGCCGCAAATGATCGATGCGATTGCACCCTTGCCTGTGCTGGCCGCCGGCGGCATTGGTAATGGCCGCCAAATGCTGGCTGCCATGTCTATGGGTGCTCAGGGCGTATGGATGGGCTCACGCTGGCTTATCTCCAACGAAGCGCAGGCGGAACCCGCCCAGCGCGATTCCTACAAGTCAGCGACCTCGGAAGATACTGTCCGCTCTCGCTCCTTTACCGGTAAAACGGCGCGTATGCTGAAGAACGAATGGACAGAGGCTTGGGAGCGAGAAGATACGCCCGACCCGCTGCCCATGCCCTTGCAGGGCTATCTAACCTTTGATGCGGTGCGACGTACTCACCGCTACGCGGGTTCTGGCGATTGTCAGAAAATTGCGTTTAATCCGGTTGGACAGGTGGTGGGGCAAATGAACGAAGAAACGTCTTGTCGCGACATAATGTACGATTTGCTGACTGAGTATGCCGATGCCCTTGATCGGGTGAACAGTATCTCGTCGATGGAATAGCGATTCTTCTTACTGGCTGGCGAAAGCAGCGAATCGGCGCTTTTGTCAGCTGCCTTCCAGGTATATGATCTGCTGCACTAATAATATGCAAGCTCATGGATACCTGTTACATGCTGCGTTTTCTCCGCTGGATTTTGCTTTACCTGCCGCTGTCTTTGGTGGCGATCATTGTTCTATCGTTCTCTGTTACCTGGTTTGCTGAATTAGTCCCCCGGGATGACCTGCGGTACCTCGCGGGTGTGTATAAAAGCGAGGGCGCAGGCAGAGCCATTGCGCTGGTTCGTAACGAATTGTTTGGCCCCTCAAAAGCGCAAATGGGCGATCCTTCCTACGGGCGTATAGACGTTGAAGGAAAAGGCCATTCACCTTGGGTGCTGCGAGGTAACCTCGACGGACGCCCGCGTATGCTCAAACTCGCCATGGCCCCTGAGATATGGGCTGCTTATGACCTTGAATCCGCGTCCCTCTATCAGCTGTGGAACGGCAGCGTGTTGTTTGAAGGTTCTGTTTATGACTACCGGCACGGGCCGCAACCCATCGGTGTGGGCGCGGCCTTTCTGCGCAATGAAGAACCCGTCAGTTGGTACCTCGTCAAGGGGAGCAGGGAGCGAGAGGCTACAGTTCGCTATCTGGGTCATGACTACACCTTGGGCGGTACAGAGTTGGTGATTCGCTATGTCATCGAGTCTGGTCGTCACCAGGTAGAGTTGCATGAGTATCCTTCGCTGAGTGAAAACGATCAGGGTTTTTCGTTTGAAAGGCGTTTCGAATTTTTCTCAGGCGATAAAGATTGGCAACCGGTTTTTGTCACTGCAAACGGCAATCGAACGATAGCACAAGGGATCGTGAGTGTGTCGCTTGAAAATGCTAAAGAGATAGAGCCCTTCGATAATCCCGATAGGGGTCGAGAGGCGGGGGATGGCGAAACCGAAGCGGGTGCTCAAGTGATTGCCAACAGCGACTGCCTTAGCTGCCACGCAGAGACGCACAGGGTTGCAGGCCCAGCGTGGTCTGAAATTGCCCAGCGCTATGGCGGTAAACTGCAGGATGAAGTAATCAACGCTTTAGTGGATGGCGTTCGCAATGGGAGTCAGGGCAGGTGGGGTAAAGTGCCGATGACACCGCACCCGCAGTTGAGTGAACAGCAGATTCGCGATGCCTTGACCTATATTCTGTTGGTGGAGCCTGCCGAAGACAACCTGGAAGTTCCCAAGGACCAGCATGGAAAGCCCTATGCGTCCACGCGCGATTACGACGTACTACCTCGGCCAAACACAGTTCATCCGGCGTTTGCACTGACTAATCTTGCCCCGGAGGGTTTTACACCGAAAGTGGGAGGGCTTGCCTTTCGTGATGACGGCAAGCTGGTTATCGCCAGCTGGGATCCGGATGGCGCCGTGTTTTTACTGGACCCGAAGGCGCCGGAGCAAAAGCGAGTTCAGCGAATAGCCGAAGGACTGCACGAGCCCCTGGGCGTTACCGTTGTCGATGGCCGTATTTTCGTACTGCAGAAACAAGAGCTGACCGAACTCGTCGATTTGGACGGTGACGATGTGATCGACCGCTATCGTGCCCACAGCCATGACTGGCAGGCGAACCCCAATTTTCATTCCTTTGCCTTTGGTCTGTTGCACGAAGACGAGGATTTTTATTTCCTGACCTCAATTTGTATTTTACCTGGCGGAGCCAGTTGTCCGGAGCAGCTTCTTGATCAGGGTAAATTGATGCAGGTGAATATGGACGGCGACGCGCGAGTGTATGCTTCTGGATTTCGCACGCCCAATGGCCTCGGTTTTGGCGAGGATGGTGCTATTTATGTGAATGATAATCAGGGTGACTGGCTGCCTTCCAGCAAGCTGGTGCGCGTTGTAAAGAACGGTTTTTATGGTTCCCGAGCGGTGCCGGACGAAGGCCTGACCAATCAGGTAGAGAAGCCACCCGTGGTTTGGTTGCCGCAGGATGAAGTCGGTAACTCGCCCACCGAACCTTTACTGCTGGTTGAAGGTGAATATGCTGGTCAGATGATACATGGCGATGTGTATAACGGCGGGGTAAAGCGGGTATTCATGGAGGAGGTCGACGGACAGATTCAGGGAGCTGTCTTCCATTTCAGTGGTGGTTTTCTGGGTAGCGTCAACAGACTCGCCCGAGGGCCTGATAACCATGTTTACGTCGGTGAGATTGGTAATCCGCCCAATTGGGGTGAGTCCAATAAAAAATGGTATGGCCTCGAGCGCCTGGAATATCAGGGCAATAACGCCTTTGAAATACTGGCAGTGCGGGCGCAGGTCAATGGCTTCACTCTGGAACTGACGCAGCCATTGGCCCAGGACATTACCCCAACCCCCGGTGACCTGATCGCCAAGCAATGGTTTTATCAACCGACGCTGCAATACGGCGGGCCTAAATACGATGAACACAGCCTGTCTGTCGATAGCCTGACCTTGTCTGATGACCGTCGTTCACTGCGGGTGACTATGCCGGGCCTGAAAGCCGGCTATGTGGTTTATTTACGACTGCCCGAACACTATCGTTCCACCAGCGATGCTGCGATGTGGGCGAGAGAAACCTGGTATACGCTGAATTTGAAGCCTGAAGCCTGAAGCCTGACAGCGACTTTACTGCGTAAGGACCTCTCAGGCTCTGATTCGCACCTTGGCCAGCTTCTCATAGTGCTCTTGCATGGTTTCTGCCAAAGCCAGGTGTTCCCCAGTGAGCGTTGGCGGGGTCGACTGATACTGGCCAAAACCGGTAGATTGCTCGACGTTGTGATACCAATGCTCGGCCCAGATTCCGTCTGAGGAGCGACGACCGGTTGGCCAGTTCAGCATGTCGTGCTCGGGGAAATCGACGTCGAGCACTTCACATAATTTTCTCAGCACCTGTTTGGGGTTTTGTAGAACATCATTGGAGTCGATCACAGCGGGCGGTTTGCCGGTAATCGCCGTGATCTGTTCAAAGAGTTCGGCCTGCCTGCTAATCCCAATAGCGTCTTCGTCAATAGACGGCATTTTTTGTAGGTAGGATGCGATAACTTGCGCCGGATCGCGAATCAGAAAGCAATGTTTGAACGCAGCACACCAGTCCATGCTCATCCCTCGTGGAATGTGATGCGTCATTTGTTTCTGATATTGCAGCGGGGTAGCTACCGGGTTTCGCGTGAGCTCCTCAATCACTTTTCCATAGTCGGTGCTTTGAGTCAGAAGAATTTGTTCACGGCAGGGGTGATCAAGCCCTGTGTCTGCCAGATAGGCAGCATAGAAAGGCTCGTCAACGACCGAACAATCGCTTCGGTTTTCCCAGCTACGCATTAACGCTGTGGATATGTTGCGCGGGCCGGACCACATGGCGATGCGTGCTGTCATCGCTGGTTTTCGCTGCATTCTTTTGTGATCATCTCCAGGTACAGCGATTGCAGTCGGTCTACCATGGGGCCTCTTTTTCCGTCACCAATGGTGCGGCCATCAATGTCGAATACGGGCGTCAAACCGGCGAAGGTGCCAGTGACAAAAGCCTCATCAGCACCGTAGGCCTGCATGACGGAGAAGTTCTTTTCAAACACCGGAATGCCGTTGGCCTTGCACAGGTCGATAACGTTGCGTCGGGTAATGCCGTCAAGGCAGTAATCGCCGGAGGAAGTCCAAACCTCACCGTCGCGAACAATAAAGAAGTGGGTGGAGTTGCACGTGGCGACATGGCCATGAGGATCCAGCATCAGCGCTTCATCTGCCCCCGCCTTGGCAGCTTGAATGCAGCCAAAAATGCAATTGAGTTTGGAGTGGCTGTTAATTCGGGGGTCTTGCACGTCAGCGTATCCGCGGCGTACGTAAACGGTGTAAAGGTTGATGCCGCGATCATTCAGCGTGGGGTCCGGGTTTTTATACTCCGGAATAATCACGATGGTTGGACCTGAAATAGTGACCGCCGGATCCTGATAGGGCGTGGCTTTAATGCCGCGACTGACCATTAGGCGAATGTGAACGTGATCGTTCATCTGGTTGGCCT
>JBDWQQ010000150.1:0-3116 GCA_039986455.1 Halioglobus sp. | reverse complement strand
GATTTGAGCTTGAGCCGTTTGCTTCGCTATTTCTCGTTCTGCACCAGTTAATTCCCTGGATGCCCCGTCATCTCCGCGAACCACTACAGTGCTTTCACTCTGTAAGGCGATTAAGTTCATTTGGGCTTTTTCACAGAGTATGGGGTCTATATTTTTGCTAGCCTCGACAGATCCTGATTCGGAAGTTTCATCGCCCGCACTGGGGGCTCTCCTTGACCCAGAGACTGCATCTACCACTTCATACGCGATTCCGGATACAGGCGGACGATCGCTGAATACTGACTCACCCGCTTGATTCTTCCAAGTGTAAAGCTTGGCCCCGGCAATACTCATTGCAGATCCTGATACGACGAAAATAGACAACGTATAGGCAAAAAACTTGACCAAAGGGTGCCTAGGCTTCGCCAAACAACTTGCGCGGTACTTTTTATTCACAATACGCTTCCATGGACTTTAAAGCCTCCTCTCGTTTGACCGTGCGTTCTTCGTCAGTTAAAAAGCGGATTTCACCATCGTCATCTTTTATGCGAATACGCGGTTTAGTATCGAGAACGGTCAAATTTTCCTTGGCACGCCCACAATATACTGGATTTTTTTTGATCTCGGGAAGCTGAGCTTTTACTGGCTCAAACTCATTACTTGCGGTTGGTTTTATTGTTTTTGGTACTGCGCCTTCTTCGGCTTCTACCGGGCGAATCAAGCTAGAATCCGTAGACACCACTTCGTAGTCCACCCCTTCAGGGGGGGTGCGGTCACTCAGGACAGGGTTGCCTCTGTCGTCTAACCAGCGGTAGAAAACTTCAGCCTTGGCGGTTGAGGATGCCGCCAGAATTCCCAGCGCTACCAATACAATGAGGACGGTGTTACAGGGATATTTGCTCATGCCGCCAGCTCCAGTAATCGTGAGGGGTGTTGGTGGAAAATAGCGCAGAGCTGCCTCACAGGCAATCAAATAACAGGGAAATGCACACTTTGCTGTCAGTAATCGGGTTGACTTCCTATCGTTCGCCCCTAACAATACGCCCGTCTCACTCATGGCAACAGCTAACGTCGAGTACCCTCGGCCTCTGGCTCACTGGATTGATCCGATTATTCAAGCCAGCTGTTTGTGAGTCCCATAATCAACCTGCGCCGCACTGGCCGGGTTGAGGGCCAGACACTGCGCTACCTCGCAGGGCGACGATACACGGTTTTGTGTTCGATTTTTCCCTGATGGAGCGTCGCTCCATGAAGCGGGAAGCACAGTGTATCTAGCTCGACTAAGGGGGTGGCGTGGCCAATCAAGTACCGGTCCCAGGTATTTGTTCTTGCAACGTCCACACGAAAAAATGATACGCATCGACGAGGGTTACGCGTCGCGCTGCTTATTGGAGAATTGTTGTGGAAATGTTATCCGGCGGTGAAATGATCGCCCGTGCCCTGGAAGACGAGAACGTTGAATACGTTTTTGGATACCCCGGAGGCGCGGTACTACATATATACGATGCCCTGTTTAAGGACTGTAAGGTGCCCCACGTGCTGGTGCGCCATGAACAGGCCGCGACGCATGCGGCAGATGCCTACGCTCGCGCTACTGGCAAACCCGGCGTGGTGCTGGTGACCTCTGGCCCCGGCGCGACTAACGCGATTACGGGTATTGCCACCGCCTATATGGATTCCATTCCCATGGTCGTACTTTCCGGTCAGGTGCAGAGTCACTTGATTGGTGAGGATGCCTTTCAGGAAACCGACATGATCGGTATTTCCCGGCCCATCGTGAAGCACAGCTTTATGGTGAGGCACGCCGAGGAGATTCCAGAGACCATCAAAAAAGCCTTCCATATCGCGTCGACAGGCCGACCCGGCCCGGTGGTCATCGATATTCCCAAGGACATTACCCGCCCTGATGAGAAGTTTGAGTACAACTACCCCGAGTCGGTAAAACTGCGTTCGTACGCACCTGCTCAGCGTGGTCATACCGGCCAGATCAAGAAGGCCGCCCGCATGCTGTTGTCGGCCAAGCGTCCCATGATTTATGCGGGCGGTGGTGTGATTCTGGGTGAGGGCAGCGATTTGCTGACTCAACTTGCGCAGGACCTGAACTACCCGGTCACTAACACCCTGATGGGCCTGGGTTGTTACCCCGGTTCAGATCGTCAGTTCTTGGGCATGCTCGGCATGCACGGTTTCTATGAAGCCAATATGGCCATGCACAACGCCGATGTCATCCTGGCAGTGGGCGCCCGTTTTGACGATCGCGTGACGAACACCGTGGATAAATTCTGCCCGGGTGCCAAGATTATTCACATCGATGTAGACCCTGCCTCTATCTCCAAAACGGTGACGGCGGATATACCTATCGTTGGCCCGGTGAGGCCTGTTCTGACTGAGATGCTGACTCAGATAGAACAGATCAGGGAGAAAGACTCCGACCTGCCTGATGCGGGCGCATTGCAGCGCTGGTGGCAGCAAATTGATGAATGGCGAGCCTCGCACGGCTTGCTGACGGGTCGCCGCTATCGTGAGAGCGACATGATCATGCCTCAGCAGGTGATCGAAAGTCTTTACAACGCAACGGGTGGCGATGCTTACGTGACCTCCGATGTGGGGCAGCACCAGATGTTCGCTGCTCAGTACTATCGGTTCAATAAGCCGAGACGCTGGATCAACTCAGGTGGCTTGGGCACGATGGGCTTTGGCCTGCCCGCCGCCATTGGCGTGAAGCTGGCTTTCCCTGATGCTGACGTGGCCTGTGTCACTGGCGAGGGCAGCATACAAATGAATATTCAGGAGCTGTCGACCGCTACCCACTACAAGACGCCGGTAAAAATTATCAACCTGCGTAACAACTATCTGGGCATGGTAAAGCAGTGGCAGGATATGCAGTACGAGAGCCGTTACTCGCAGGTGACCTACGCCGATTCACTGCCTGATTTCGTCAAACTGATGGGCGCTTACGGCCATGTGGGTATTCAGGTTGAAAAGCTCGATGACCTTGATGATGCGATGGCAGAGGCTTTCGCGATGAAAGATCGCACCGTTTTTGTCGATGTCCTCATTGATCGTATGGAGCACGTGTATCCAATGCACATCGCTCCCAACGGTTCTATGGCGGACATGTGGCTTTCCAAGAACGA
>JBDWQQ010000149.1:0-26672 GCA_039986455.1 Halioglobus sp. | reverse complement strand
GGCCGAAGACTGATCACGTTTAATGTCACGAATACCCTGATGCTGCAGCACCGCAGGCACAGTCATTAATTGCTCGGTGCTGGCATTGGTCATGCCCTGAACGTCTTCCTTAATATTCTGCGCTTCAATGCGCGCTTTGCGCGCCTCTTCTCGGCGCTGTGCCAGGCTGCGTAATTCGTTTCCGCCCAGACTGGTTTCACCTTCTACTTCCACCAATCCCTCGCGCTCTCGAAACTCCTGCAGGGCTTGTTCTGAATCGTGCAAGTTGCTTTTCAAGTCGTCCATACGACTGCCCAACCAGTCGGTGGCCTGCAGCGTACCTGATAGCCTGACTTCCAAGTCAGCATCAATAAATTCCTGCGCCACAGCATTCACAATCAGGGCGGCAAGCTTGGCATCGGTAGACTCGAACGTGAGGTAGGCAAGGTAGCTGTACTCCACTGGCTGCACACCCAGTCCGCCCGCGACGTAACCGGTGGCACCCTGAATCGCCAACTCTTCCTTCTGCTCTTCAGTAAGCTGCACCGGAGGCTCCTGCTCCCGCGCCGGCAGTAACGCTTTAACGCTTTCGGTGAAACTAAAACCACCCTCTTCTTCCGCATCCTCATCGGGCAAAAAGAACGGGTGTTTGTGTAACTCCAGCTTGCGCACCACGCGCTCTGCAAGGTTACGACTTTTCAAAATTTCGAACTGAGTTTGGTAGTAGTCGTAATCGCGGTAGCCCATAGAGTAAACCTGCTCTACGTTGACTACGTTCGTGTCTTGGGACTCAAGAACGATCGAGGCCGATGCTCGGTATACAGACTCTAATGTGTAAACCCACAGCCCTGTGATGAGAGTAATGGCGAAGGCGAGGCCCAAAATGCCCCACTTAAAGTGCAGCACTGCGCGCAGCAGGCGGCCCAGGTCGATGAAGTCATCGTCCATGCCTGCGCCTTGTGGCGACAGCATCTGCCCTTGTGGCATGCCCTGACTATTCATCAGAAGAAGGTGTCCTGCACGGTAAATATATCGCCCGGTTGCACTCGATAATCCAAGTTCACTTCTTTCTCTCGTCGATTCGGATCGCTATCGGCAATCACCAGTATGCGCTTTTTATTGGCGCGCTCGGTGAAGCCTCCGGCCAAAGAAATCGCTTTACGCAGTGTGAGCCCAGGCTGAAAATCCACACCACCCGGCCGCTTAACTTCGCCATTCACAAAGAACGGGCGGTATTTAACAATGCTCACGGAGACGCGCGGGTCAATCAGGTAATCGGGCTTGAGGCCCGCTATAAGGCTTTCCTGTAACTGAGAGGAAGTTTTGCCGGTGACTTTAAGCTCGCCAAGAAAAGGGTAAGAGATACGGCCGTTCTGACCGATCAACAAATTTTCGAAGGTAAGATCAGGCTCACCGTAAACGTAAATGCGAACAGAATCGCCGGCATTCAGCGTATAACCACTAGCGTCTTGAGCCTGTGCAAAAGCTGTCATCAGCAGCAAACCGACTACAACAAACAGTTGGGCAATTCGCCTGGTCACGTATCACTAGCCTCAATTGAGCGCAGGTTGCAGGGCCGCTATGCGCGTGTATGCCTCATCCAGCATTTTGGCGCCGCCCCGGGTTCGAGAGGCATACTCTATCACCTCTGCCCAGCCCTGTCGGTAAGCCGGTCTCAGCATCATCGATTGGTATTGCTTAGCGGCCGCTTGTTCATTGAATGCCAGACGCTGCTCTATGTCGTCTGCAAAAAAACCCTGCCAGGAAAGGAAGTAGGCCTGTTGAGCCATGTGGCCCGGTGCAACTGGAGGAAAATGATCTAACTGCTGCAAATTTGAACCGGTGCGAGCGATGACCGCTTCGGTTGGCTGATAGGCCTCTGCGCCCCAAAAGGAAAGCTCAGTGCCCGCTGCGGTGGACACTATATCCACATACACCTGTCGGCTGCCTTCAAGCACAAGAGAGCCTGCAAAGATAATGAGTGGTAGAGATGACAGTCTGGAGACGTTTGAAAAATTCAGGCGCATGCCGGCGCGTTCAGCCTGGGTTAAAGGCTGAATTTGGCCTCGAGGAAGACTTTGGTGCGATCATAGTCATACAACTCCTGATCAGAGTTTCGGTCTTCGTAACGAACGCCAACCCCTACATCGACCCAGCGGCGCAGTGCGTATTCGTATGCCGCCTCGATACCGTACACATCATCTTTACGCTCTACGCCACGGTAGTCTTCCACTGCGGCCAGCCCCGACAAACGCGTACTGGAGCGGGAGCTCCAATTGTGATCCCAATCAAGCCTTGTGGCTTGAGTGTTGACCGAATCGCCCAGGCCATTGGTCTCCTGAGAGAAACGCTTGGATTCGAGATGGAAAACCGAATAAGTGCGAGGCTTGTAAAAAACATCTACTTCCCAGGAGAATCCGTCGTCGTCCTCTCGAAAATCAGACTCATAAGTTCGGTCAAAAGCACCGACCTTAACACTACCTGAGGTCTTGGCAGTAGGCTGCCAATTAACACCGACGAAATAGTTGTACTCGTCACTATCGTAGCTACCACCCCGGCTAAATCGATCAACCAAGTCGTAACGTATTTCCTGGTAACGAACGGCTGCCAGCAGGTCGGTTTTGCTGGCCACTTTCCAGAAGAAGGTGCCCTCGGTGCCCCACTGGTCATAGTCGCGATATTGAGTGTCTTCACGGAAGTTTTGATACTCCGTGTCGCGGTACTTGGCCTCTAACAATCCCCGCCCCCGTGAGCTGCGATTACCCAGCATGTAATCAGCGCCTGCAGTCCTTCGTTCAAACTCCACTGGCTCGTCAATTAGCTCGGCCACACCCTCGGACAAGCCCGTGCCGCGTTCTTCGTGGGTATCGAAAAATTCTCCATACACATTCATCACGTTTTTAGCGTTGAACTCATGGTGTATATCAATATTGAACTGGTGGTCGGTGTAGTCATCGGCACTACTGTCAAAGTAGCGCCAGTCAATCATCTTGTAATCGAAGGAGTAGGTGTTTAGGCCATTTTGCAGCCAGGCCTGCACCTGTGGCTGAATCACGCTCAAGCCAGTTTCTTTTTGGTCTTCGGGGGTCCGAAACAGGTTATCGACGTACTCTACTCGAGTCTCGAGTGTAGGGGTGATGTATAGGGAGCCCCAGTTCAGATTGGCGGGCTCCAACGCGATCGAAGGCAGGCACATAAATGCACCCGCCGTTCCAAGCAGCGTCTTAACCTTGTTAACCTGTCTCATTACTTGTCAGATACCTCAGCTTGCATCGCGGATTACGCAGCTAAGTATTCCATTACTAACCGGACGACTATTATATAGCCGCGCCTCTCGAAAGCACGCCCTAAACACGTGACAAATTGTCACACTTCAACGGAATGTGAAGTGAGTCACACACACTTCTTGCTGTATTTACGTCAGAAAACGTCAAAAAGACCATTCACCGCCTAACTCGACCCTGAAAGCACCGCGTTGGTTCCCTTGCCCCTTAAAGAAACCGCCACGTAACCCATGGCCAGAATCGAGGCAAACGTGACCGCATTGGCAGGAATCTGCAGATTAAAATCTGCGAAGGAGTGCAGTGCTGCCCAACATATGGTCATACAAACACAAAAGCCCACCCCCCTATAAAGAGGCGTTCCCCGACGCATCGCCTTCAGTGAGGCGGCCATCGCCATAGCAACAAAGGCCATTAACAATACGACGGCTGGAATTCCCAGCTCAGCCGCAAATTCAAGGTAATCATTGTGCGCATGATTGTAGTAGCCCACCAGATCAGCGGGCTGGAAGTTAGGGAAAACCCCGTAGTAAGAGCCTGCACCTGAACCTGTGATAGGGAATTTTTCAATATAATCAATAGTATAGGCGTTAGACCATACCCGACCTTCTGTTTCCAGATTGGTCTTTCCCAAGCGCTCAACGAGCTTATCGAAACCAAACCAACGCCCCAGAATAAGCGCATCTACCAGAGCCAAACTCGCCAAAAAAGACAGTATTCGGACTGAAAAGCGGCCGTGGGCATAAACATACAAAGCCCCCGCAAGCCCCAGCGAGGTGAAAAACGCCACGTTGCCCATGCGCGAGCGGGTCAACACTAGCGCAATCACCATAATTGCCAGGTAAATACGCAACCGAATGCGGGGACTCAGCATCAACTGCAACCAGCGCTGCAGCCGGTCTTTCCAGCCTGTGGAGCGAGTTGGTACTAACTGCGCCAGCAAAAGACCAATGCCGGCTGATAGGCACATCACCAGATAGCCGGCCAGATGATTGCGATTCACGAACGTGCCGGTTGCAACGCCCTGACCTGCATACTTTTCCACGAAAAAGCCAAGCTCCAGGCCGCTTAACACCATGAAAGCGCCATAACAGGCCTGAAACGTGCCGCTGAATACCAATACCTGCAGCATTAACTTAAGCCTGTTCGGGCTGTTTACCAACGCCAAAACCAGGAAGAATGCCGCCGCAATGGTGCAGCCACGTAGCAGGTAGAACCGGGTCGCCGCCGTATCTAACGACACAGTGAGCCAGCCAGAATCGATGTGCCAGGCAAAGGATTGGGGAGACAACCACTCAATGATCGAGCGAGGCAGAGGAACCTGCTGAATCAGCACCCACGTTTGCACCAGACCAAGCAATAAAAGCGGCAATCGCGCGGCTTGCCATGTCTGCATGCGCAATTGCGCCTTGCCAGCCAGCAGGAGCATCAGCCAGCCCAGCAAGATCAGGCCCAACAAAACTGCCAACAAGCCTCCACCCCACGCCCGATTGGAGGCGAAAGGCAATGGCGCCCATACGAGCACGGCCATAAAGAGACCAAAAAGGCAGGCTTCCAGGCGCTCAGCTATTGGCATAAACGAGAATGGAGCGTTGATGGGTAAACAATCTGTTTACCGGGTGAGGGAGCATGGGTTTTGGGGTTGCCCTGCACACGGGCGGCTAAACCACCCCTCTGCAACACCGGCAATTAAGAGCTGGGGCTAACCCCAGGCCTTTCCCCAGTCCCGCCGACGGGAGGCAGGGTTCCACCGCCAATAATGGGGCCAGGGGTGTAATTGCCGCCACCGGTGGGAATGGTTCCGTCATGGTGGATAAAGGGCTGGTCCATCAGTCTTACGAATTGTTGCATGGAAGCGTCCACCACCGAGGCATCAATACCGGCAGCTTTGAGCGCTGTAGCCAGTGATTCGGCCTCAACCAGGTCCCCTGCAGCAGCGATGCCAGCAACCGCAAACGCCTCTTGATTGCTCTCTCCACCCGCATCAACGGCGGCCAAAGTCGCTTCTTCCAAAGACATTTCGGATGGATCAGCCGTTAGCATTTCAATAATGGCTGCTGGGCTTTTACCCTCGGCCAATGCAGCGCTAATGGGATCCGCTGTTGTGTTCTGGGCCACGGCAACGCCAATAGAAGATAACGCCAATACGCAAATCAGCAGGTAGTTTTTCAGTAATACTTTCATCGGGAACTCCGGACGGGCGCAGGCGCCCTTTCTACTCTGTTTTGATGCGCACACCCTAGGATTTTTAACTCTTAGTGTCAATTTCCTCGACATCGCGCACGCTGCTCTTCTGAGGCGGATGTCCCGAGGATTCCCTATCTGTGGCGCCGATTTGCTAGCGTACCGCGAAATCTGTGTGTAGTGTTACACATCCAGCAAATCCGAGGCCAGCTAAAGGCCAACCCTACCTGCAATGACCTTCTCTGCTTTTTTACCTTACGTCATACCGCACCGCAGAGTGCTCGCAACCATTGTTTTTCTGATGCTAGCGGGCAGCGTAACTTCACTTGCGCAACCATGGCTGGCCGGGCAATTAACCGAGGCTTTACTTGATGAGCTTGGGGCCTGGGACGCCAAAGACATTCTAATCACTTGGCTGATACTGCTGATAGTGCGCAGCGCATTGGACTTTGCCAGCCAGTTCTATATCGGTGGCACCGGTGAGAACATCACAGCAGATCTGCGTTCACGCTTGTTCCAACACCTGCAAGCGCTCCCCATCGCCTACTATCACCAACGTCGCAGGGGAGACGTGCTGGCCATGCTCAGCAACGATGCCGAGCAAATCAGTGATTTCGTCACTCACACTCTCGTTCAACTGCTACCACTGCTATTTACCCTTGCTGGAGCCTTTCTGGCGATGCTATGGATAGACCCCGTGATCGCGATGCTCTCGGTATGCTTTCTTCCCGCCTACTTCTTAATGGTGAAAGTGATAGGCAAACGCATTAGACCCCTCTCTCGGTCATGGATAGAGGCCTACAGCAGACTAGTTAGCTTTTTTAGTGAACACCTGGAGATGAAACCAGCCATCAAATCATTCGCTCGAGAGGCTATCGAAGATTCGCAGTTCGAGACCCACAACAAGCGGTTGCTTAGCTTGTCTCGCCAGCAACTGCTAGTTCAGTCGCTAATTTCGCCAACCATCGGACTGCTAGCAGGCATGGGTTTGTTGTTGTTGTTTTGGTTAGGTAGCGCCAGAGTCGAATCTGGCTTTTTGACGCCAGCGGAACTGGTTAGCCTGCTGCTATACGCCATGCTCATGAGCCAGCCATTGCGCAGTCTCTCCAACGTGTATGGGGAAATACAGCGTGCCCGAGGAGCCGCAGAGAGAATACTGGAGTTCTTCGCTGTTCAAGCTGAGCCCAGCGATGCGGATTGTGACGATATGCCTGCATCAGTTGGGGAGATAAGGTTTGAAGGCGTCAGCTTTCGGTACAATGAAAGTCGCCCCGTACTTGAGAAATTCAACCTGGAAATCGCGGCCGGCGAAACCATTGCCGTTACCGGCCCCAACGGTGCAGGCAAATCCACACTCTCCTATCTTTTACAACGCATGGCCGATCCCGATGAGGGACGAATACTCATTGACGGCAGAGATCTAAAATCCACCACACTTGCCAGCCTGCGCCGACAATTCGGGGTAGTGGCGCAACATACGCTATTGGTAAATGGAACCATTAGCGAGAATATCGCCTACGGGCGGCCATGGGCGGAAGAAGAAGAAGTTGTAGCCGCCGCCCGTAAAGCCCATGCCCATGACTTCATTGACGGCCTGCAAGAGGGCTACGATACGGTCATTGGCGATCAGGGCTTGAGGTTATCTGGTGGGCAACGCCAGCGAATCGCCCTTGCAAGAGCACTGCTCATCGACCCACCCATACTCATTCTGGACGAAGCTACATCGATGTTTGATCCTGCTGGAGAGGAAAGCTTTATTGAGGAATGTAAAGACCTGCTCGCTAGCAAGACGGTACTGCTAATTACTCACAGAACGGCAAGCCTCAGCTTGGCGGACAGGGTTATTGAACTTCTACCCCCGACAACCCTAAGTCACGGCGACCGTACCCCATTTCCAAACCGCGTCTCTTAAAAATTTGCAGCACAGCTATGAATTGATGGCGTTTTTATCCGTTCTCTCACGGGTGCTTTTGTGTTTCCTATCCTGGGTACCCGATACGGAGAGTCGAATCATTGCGGGGGGATTCCAAGCTTTTTTCTTGCCTTTGATGTCATCGTTCTTTTTAGATTCGGTCATAGTCACTTACCGGCAGCTTCGACAAAAAAATTGTCAACAAGAGTGCCGTATATTCCTCGTCAAGCTCACTGTGGTCTTCGGTGGGGCTAAAACTCGATAGTTTTTTCAGCAACGAGCGAGCCACCTCCGCATCGATCAAGGTCGTATCGTCAAATCTTAACATATCCAGGCGATTAGCCCAAAGGCTGAGCAGCACCTTCTCCAGCGAGACAAGCTGCCGTATGCGGTTGGGCTCAGACTTCGTGTCTGGGCGCCACGCATCAGCTTGACTCAACCATCGAGTGCTCGCAGCGCGGAATAGATACCTCCGCGCGCCATTGCGCGAAAAAAACTCAACGGGGGTCCCCAAAGAAAATTCAATCACTCTTTTATCGAGGAGCGGGAAACGATAATCAATACCGCAGCGCATGCCACCTGCTGCCCATGATTCAAGACGCGCTGTAATCATTCCGTCTGTTAGCATCTGGAAACGATGCAGTCGGCTATCTAGCCTTGAATAGACAGCTCTCTTAGGCTTTAGGTCATGCACCTTCTCCCGCCATGCTTTACTCAGAACAAAACTGTAGTCCTTTTCATCATATCCGTCACCAATGATCCAACGATGCAAGCGATCCGGGAGCACGGGAAGAAACACCTGACTCACTAAGCGTTTCAGCACCACCCAGGGTCGGTGCATTATCGGTTGGTCTAATGCTGATTTGTAAAGAGCGCGAAAAGCAAATAGAAGGCGTCCGTGCCAGAAGGCAGATGCTATCGGATAACCACCCGGGTAAGAGGCGAATTGATCTCCTCCCCAGCCAGACAGCATAGTGCGCACACCATGAGATTTCGCGAGTTCACGCACAAAAGGTTCAAATCGCAACATGGCCGTATCATTGAAACTGATGTCGTGGTTAAGAATCTGATGTGACATATCCTCGGCACTAAAATCTAGCGTGTGATATTCAATGCCTTCAGCGCTGGCGAGTCGCCGAGCTACCTCATAGTCCGGTCCTTCTTCGGCCTGGCCTTCTTGGGGCGGACGAATCCAGTTGTATGCATGCAGCGGCCCGTTCTCACCATCCAGACTGCGGGCTGCAGCGATAGAAACTACCGATGAATCCAACCCTCCACTCAGGTGCGCACCCACTGGGAACTTGCTTGCCGCACGCCGGATTATCGCGTCTTCAAGTAAGTCCTGAAATTCAGATACTAGATCGCACTCACTAGCTTCGGTGCGTGGCGCTACCGATTCTGGGTGCCAGTAACATGCAACATCTAGAGAGCTGGCAGTCACTAAAAGCGTATGACCCGGCGGCAGCTTTTTTATGTCTTCAAAAAAAGTCGCCGTGGGATGACCGAGATCTGCGTAGGTCGTATAGTTCGCAAGTGCTTCAGCAGAGAGAGGGCTCGGACGGGGATTAACAGACAATATTGGCTCTATGTCATTCGCAAAGAAAAATGCTTCACTTGAGGCTGAGTAATAGAATGGCCGGACTCCGACGTGATCTCTGGCACAAAAAAGCTGCTCTTTCATTCCATCCCAGATAGCGAAACTAAAATCGCCAAGAAGATGTTCAGCGCAATTTTCACCCCAGTTGCGATAAGCCGCTAAAAGTAGTTTTGCCGCATCGGGAAAGTCATGTTTGTAAACAAGCCCTAGTTCATCGGCAAGCTGTGATGCATTGTCGAGACGCACATCACAAGTTACGACCAGCGCCGTATCACAGGTCTCGTCGACTAGGGGTAATATCACTAAGGGCGTTTCAGTCGTATTGAAACGCGCTGTATGCCCCAAACCCACCGATTTTTGCAGCCAGCGGCCACTGCCGTCATCGAACCATTGCGAAAATACTTTATGCATTTTCTCCAGCACTGGACCTTCTACCGAGCCATCTTGCCGGTTGAAAGCGCCGTAGATACCGCTCATAGTTTCAGAAGCCGATCATCAAATTCGGGATGAGCGCAGAACCACCCAGCAAAAGCGGTCTTTGGTTGAGTACTGACCACAGGAGCCACGCGGTGCTCCGTATCTTCAGCAATCCGGAATATCAGGGCGTCACCCAGTACAGTATTTTCGACTCGCTGCTCGGAGTTTGGCCGACCGCACTTGCGAATATGTAAATCTCCGCCTTGATAGCGCTCGGTGCTTAAATTTAATGACAGACCCACCAAACGACTGTCGGCGACATCTGTATGCCAACGATACTGGTGGCCACTGCCCCGTTCAAAACGGTAGGTTCGCCCAAGAAAGGAGCCGATATGATCGCACTGGGCAACCTCCTCGACCAGACGAAAAAGCTGACTGTTGTTGTGTACGAGTTCAAGCGCACGTTCACCGGCACAATCATTCAGACGTAGCTCTGTATCATCGCGCATATCCTCATGACTGACTTCGAGAAAACTCTCAGCCTGAATCAAGCCCACGATTCGCTGTAATAAAGGCTCTTCAAGCAGGCAGGGTAGTCGAACCCAATCATGCTCATAAAAATGGGCCCTAAGAGCACTCAACCGAGCTGCACAAACCTGCACCTGCGCCCCGCTGAAAGACAATTGGATGGGTGCATTATCGTGATTCTGATCTTTTTGGATAGTGTAGGCCACTGACAGCTTTGTGATGCTTTCGTCTTGGTATAGGGTGCCGGCTAGTTTATCCTGAATTCGGCCAGAACCAAGGAAGGTTTGGCACAAAAATTCATTCTCATATTGGCCTGCTCCATCACAACTTATGAATACACACGAGAATTTGGTAGAACCACAAGTTTGGAGACAGCTGGTAAAGGAACACTGGGGCAAGGCACCTGTGCTATTTAAAGCCGTTTGTAGTCCGAAGCTGTTTAGCCAAACTTCAGTACTGGAGGTATTACGAGCGGCCAGGCAGAAACTTGAGCAGGGAAATTCCGTCAACCTTAGTTTGTATAATAAAAATAATATTTGCAGAAACGCGATTTCGCACTCAGTCAGGGCCAATTGCGGGTTAGCGCCCCTTTTGCCGAAACCAGGCGACGTGGCTCTGCAGGAATTTCTCGCGGGACTATCTACAAATGAAGGACTGGAGTCATTCGCACTATTCCTGGACAGGCCCAATCAACTTCATACAAAAACGTGGCTCACCATGCGAGCCTTACTCACAGAATTCCAAAGAGAGTCGGAACATCAGAGCCAAGCGGTTGGCGCCGACATTTTCATCGGAAATTACAAGGCCACCCCTTTCGGCGTGCATAAAGACAACCTGCACAACTTCATGTTTATGTCATTAGGGCGCAGAATTATGCATTTCTGGCCAGATCGAGAGGGCGAAAAATCCGCTGACGAGAGCAGAAAAGTTTCTTTCGAAGTTGAGCCCGGCGACCTGCTTTACTGGCCGCCAGAGTATTGGCATGTTGGCGAAAGTACTGGAGAAACCGCGGTTTCAATGAACATCGATATCTGGGAAAACACATCAAGCCAGTGGTCCAAAAAATCGGTAATTGATGCGCTAAGTGCTTCTGCGGACCCTATCACTGAATTGCTGGCAAACCGCTCACTGTTAAATAAAGGTGGCAATGAATACCCCAGAAACGGCGATGAACCGAATCAGGGTGCACATTACTTGCAGCGAATCGCCAAAAAGGTCGTGGCCGCTTTAGATGGACCCATGCTTGAACTAAGCCTTTCAAAAGCCTGGCTCGCGCGAATTTCATCTGCAGCCATGGATGTAGCGGTTCCTCGTCGCACCTTCGCAGGCATAAGCCCGGGTGAGCATTACCAGATCTGCGATTGCACATCTTTACCCTCGCTAAGTTGCTCAGGGAAGTATCTGCTGGCGTGCAATGGCCACGTAATAACCAAGCCTGACCTCACTGGTTGGGATAAGATCAGAGCCACGATATGCTCAGGCGAACCCTTTACGGCCAATCAGTTGGCAGCAACTGACGGCAGCATCAGCACTACTGATGCCTGTGACTTTCTTCAGGAGTTATACGAGTGCTGTGGCATCCGACCTGTCGCTGGGGTCATATGTTCGCCCGTTTCTCAGTAGGCGGCACTCTGCCGTGATGGCTGTGTAGGTTTCCTCAAGTCGCTCCAAGCCCCATGGCCTATTGACCTGGAACACCGGAACCTGATCTGCCAACGCAGAAAGCCAGCGAAGCCGCCTTTCCTGTAAAAAACTAAACTCAAATAGATAGTTCGGCATCAATTGCTCGAACTTCTTGAATCCGCTGATTTCTTTGATGAAAGTAGAACAGCCCAAATCACACTGCTCAAGCAAAAAAATCGCTTGGAGCACTCCGGATTGTTGCGCATAGTTTTCAATATATTGGCCTAAAACTTCAAACTCTCTATAGGGCCTGTGATGAGGGTGAGACGGTATCGCCCAGTATTGGTGTTCGTAACAAAACGTGGCTACCTTATCGTCCGACAGCATGGTGTGACCCTTGGAAAGAAAAAAATCACCCAATGTCGATTTACCCCCCATGGATGGGGCTATGAGAAGAACCGGTCGCCCCTCAACTTCAACCGATGCGGCGTGAATGAAGTCGTAGTCTCTCTCTAAGGTTAAAAACAAAGGTAAAAATATGTGTATGAACCAGAACGCGCAGAGTGAATCAGTACCGTTTTCATGGAGAATATATGTAATGTTATGGGCGCCCCCGAACCAATAAAAACTGACGATCCCTTCGACCTGAAAGCGCCACTGACACCCAGTAAAACTCTCTCCTGAAATACTGTCAGACGTTAACTGCACTTCTCTGCCATGAGCAGTATAGCGTGCAATTTCTTCTTTAGGCTGTGCTCCGAAGGAGCCTTCGGTTCCCCGCAAGAATTGCAAAGGTTGCTGCGCTAATGGCGCTAAAGCTGTAAGAGGACGCTCACCATCGAACAAGCGCATTTTGCTGGAGACTCTAATTCCGTAAAGGCAATACTCCATCAGTTGCTACTCCAACTATACGAAGACAGAATTACATAGAAACGACTTCCATCCCCACCATTGACCATACTGTTACCACATTGCAGCCACGCATGCGCAGCAAGCGAGTCCCTCGCCTCGGTTGCTCCTTTTTGTACACCAAGAAAAAACTGACCAGAGATACCTCGTTGCGATAGTAATTTCTGAACGACAAGTACTTGCGCCAGACAAGTGCCACCCCAAAGGGTTTTCCTTGCGACACCAGCGACCAGAGACCCTATTGAACATGCTTCTTCCTCCTGATCAGTCGATAGATCAATAGAGGGAATTGGCAGTGGCGAGTGATTCAAATTACGCGTCAAATACTTAAAAGAGAAAAACACAATTGCGAGCCTATAGGCAACGAGCAGCAACCAAATTTTGCAAATGAGCAGTGGTTGGCTCGCAGCGGGTGTGCTTCCTGACTTAAACGTTGCGGTCAAAACTTACTTTCCAAAAGTTTCAGAATCAATTAATAGGATTAGTGTTTTATCTAAGGGGGTAGTTGAACTCTGAAAGAATACTAACAGCCAAACATAGTGACACCAAAGGCCATTTTCTCCTGCGTGGAGGCGAGGTATAATTTACGAGCTAAAGTAGAATTTTTAAAACGATTGCGCGGCTTACCGGCTACCCCCAACTTGTGTTGATTAGATGTCACTTTAAACAACCGTCACGCAGAGTGCCCCCACCGAGGAAATGGAACATTGAAGGTAAAAGACGAGCAACTCTCTACAACCAGCGAGCAACCCGCAGATCGCCAACGGCGGCAACTCCTGCGCCGTGCGGCCTATAGCACCCCCACACTGCTAGCGCTAGGTGCACTGATGGGAAGCCAAGATGCCAGTGCAGATTGCGACCCAAGTGGGTCTGAACCTCCCCCATTTGACTGTTAAACGAAATTTTCCTTGATAGGCTCTGCTAATGGCACAATTTCAAAGACTTAGCCGCACACTGTGTTGCTCTGCATTCATGATCGTGGCGCCCCCGCTACTGGCGGCTCTGCCTGTTATCGAAGAGCAATTGATTCCCTATGAAGGATTCAGCGTGGCAGTAAGCGGAGAGTGGGCCGTGGCAGGGAATATTCGCGTCTGCACCGTCAATGTGTATCGCTACGACTACATCGCCAACGAATGGGGAGATGGTGCAGGCAACGCCGGAACTGCCTTTCAGACACTATCACAGGGCCCCAACTGCAACTCGGCCAAGGACTTCGGGGCATCCACCTCGATAGACGGCGGTCTGATCGCAGTAGGTGCGCCGGGAGCGAAGCCTAATGGCGGCAACGCTAGCGGTGCAGTCTTTCTCTATAGCTTTGATGGCACAGATTGGGTGGAGGAAAACGTAGCGACTCCGACTATTTTACCAGCCCTTCCACTTACGCCCAGTGGCGATATAGGGTTCGGACAATCGGTGTCGGTGCGCTTCAGCGATGCTAACAATGCCTTAATTATCGTCGGTGCGCCTGGCTATGACGTGACCAATAACAAGGATAATGACGCTGGCGGGGCATTTATCTATAACTGGAACGGCACTCAAGCATTCCTCGCTGATGGCGTGATAAGCCCCGATCCCACCGAAGGCGCCAACTTTGGTTCTGCCGTTACCTCTAACGGTGTGCAGATTCTCGTAGGGTCCCCTAATGCCGATGCTGGGGCAGGTGAAGCAGATGTATTCGAATTCAATTCAGTCAGCAGTTCGGCAGAACATAAACAAACCATCAGCGATGACACTACTGGCATAACGACCACCACAGGATTAGGCCAGTCTGTCTCGCTGACAAGTGATCTATCCATGCTACTGGGTGGCGAGACCGCCTATACCCTCGCCCCTTCCGTTATTGATAACCCAGCCACTTTTGAGGGTGACGAAGCCCTGGCCACAGGAGGGGGCGATGTCTCCCAATCGCTGGGGCTCGCAGGCTTTGGGCTCGAATCATCAAGCCAGGTAGATATATTCACTGACCCTACTAATCTGTCCACAATTGATTGGGAGGTTAGCGTCTCTTCCGGTGGCGTGGATTACGGCCGCGATATCAGCCTGGATGAATTCAGGGTGCTTGTTAATGGCAATAATGATTTGGAGGGGGCCGCAGCCAACAGTATTACTTACGCCTACTACACCGCCTGCGGCGTAAAATCAGCCGTGCTAGAAACCAATATTTGGGAACAGGTAGGGTTACCCTGTTTGGCCGAAACCGGTGAAGGAAGCCTGGCGACTTTCGGCGATATTTTTACCGGTATGGCTAGCGGAGATACACGAGTCTATCGGCAAAATAGCGCGGATCTGTCTGGCACCCAGGAGGCATACTCACCGGTGACTGCCGACGAAGAACCGGAAATGGGGGTGGCCTACTGGGTAAAATCCACCGCTGGCGGCAGCTGGCGGGTCAATGATCCCTATGGTCAAACAACGCCAGTCGTTGGCGACCCACTGTTAGACCGTGATGCCGTGGCCGCCGTGTTCAGCATCGATCTAAAGGCCCTGACTGCAGGTGACCCCGAGGGCCCGGAGTTCCGCCTGATGATATCTAATGTCTTTCCCGGAAGCATCGTCTGGTCGGAGGCAGTAATGCGTTTAAATGGCGGCAACCCTCAGCTTATCAGCGACATTGCCTACAGTGGCTACTTTGAGGGCGGTTCTCCAACTGCATACGTGTTTGATCCGGTGACTAGGGATTACACCGCTATCAGCGGCGCCGGCGCTCCGGGAATGGCAACAGATACAATCGCGCCATCAGAAGGGTTCTATATTGATCTGGACCAGACAAGTTTCGAGGCCCTTCATGACGGTACCGATTCGCTTGAATTGTTACTTCCCTTAAGCAAATAGCGAGCTGCGCCATGCCTTTATACCAAATCTGCACTGCCATCATCTGCGTTGCGCTGCTTCTGCCTAGCGGCGCAATGGCGGCAAAGCCAGCAAGCGAATGGTACTTAGCCACCCGCATCGAGGCCACTACGACCGATCAAAACTCAACTACTATCCCAGCTGCCAACCCGCTGGTGATAGGCCAGCGGGCCGCTAGCAGTGATGGGCGTGACAATTACGACGTACCGCCCTTCCAGTCTTTGGCGAACAGCAAGGTGGCGGCGGTATTCATTCAAACCGACTGGGGCGAATACGCAGGGGAGTATTTAAGCGATTATCACGACAACCGAGGAAACAGTGATACTTGGGTATTCACCGTATTTAGCTCCCTACCCGAGGCGCAGATACGGCTTTCTTGGGATGGGCTGGTGGAACTCAAACAGCGGTCTTCGGGCAGAGGCTATGATGAGACTCCAACTCTGAGTAGTCGGACACTAAAAGACCTCAAGCTGATAGACCTCGAGACACTGACAATGGTTGATGCGGTCAGCGACGGACAGCCTAATGAATATACTTTTACCCTACCCCGGGGGGTCGACAGCCGCAGCTTTCGCTGGGTGTTGGGCCCCGTAAAAGGCAAGTACTTCAAGCCGGCCAGCGGCGCCAAGCAGTATATTAAAGCTCAACAGAAGACGCAGAAGAAGGCGATATCGAGCACCCCCGACAACTCTTGATTGCTCTCGGACACTGCATTGACTTCATTGAGCACCCTGAGCTGGGCGGAGCTCGCTCATCAACACTTCCCGTTATTCAAGTTCGTCTCGCAGAGCACCCCGGCTGGCTGAGGGATTTCAAAACCACGGCCGCCTGGGCATCGGCATCCGGACGCAGGACTCGTTACCACTACTTGGGGCAGCGCCCTGAGAGCTACAGCGACGCTGCTGCCTGGGCACTCGAAGTGGAAGACACTATGACGCTGCAATGGCGTCCGGGCGCAGGATTGTTGGAATACGTCTGCGGGCGCCTATTCAGCCCCGAGCGCCTGCGCTTCTGGGTACTGCATACCTGGCTGCCACTGGTCGCCAATCTGGAGAGGGGGCTAGATATTCTGCATGCCAGTGCGGTCGTTATCGACGGCAAGGCACACGTGTTCAGCGCTCCCTCCGGAGGGGGTAAAACGACCCTCGCATCACACCTGGCTTCGCTGGGCCATGGATTTCTAGCGGACGATAGCCTTGGATTGTCTCAGCGAAATGGACATTGGATGGCCACACCGAGTCATCCATTTTTGCGTTCGCAGCGCGAGCCTGAATCATTGGGCGAACCCATCGCAACGGCAGTGCAATCGCCTGTCGAACTTGGGGCGCTGTTTTATCTCAAGCTCCAGCCACCCGAAACACCACTAGAGGCTGCACCGCAGTCCGGAGTAGAAAAAGTAGCTTCAATACAAGGGATGAGGTTTGTGAGAAGCCCGTTCCTGAAGCGAGAGCAGTTTGAATCCAGCGCTGCAATGGCGCGAGACATCGATGTTTACACCTTACAAATACCGCGCGGGCCTGAGGGGCTGAATAAAGTTGAGGCTTTTTTAAAACAGCTCCGCTGAGAAGGTTCTGAAGCCCAGTCTAGCTGCAATCTAAATCTTCATGGTTTGCCGGGCGCAAGGTGCAACCAGATCACTGTCGCGTTGTTAGTGAAAGCTTCGATAAGCCCACGTATCACCCCACCCAAAAGGCCAATGAGAAAAACAATAGTAAATGCTATAAACTCGCACTATTCCTCGCGGTGTCAATGAGTTAGACGCACATTCATCTATTGTTCGCATCGCTTAAACCATGGATAGGCAATAACCGTGCAAAAATATCGATTACCTCTGCTTCTTGCAGCTGCCATTTCAGCTGCCGCCCCCAACGTAACTTTGGGTGCCGCCTGCCTGGAGAACTCCTCTCCAGGCAAAATTTGCACGGCTAATGACTTTGAGCTTGTCACCGAAGAGCTTATTTCTGGCCCTGCTAGCTGTACTGAAGGTGAGATCATTCCAGGCGACGTAATAATCCGTCTTGGGCTACTAGGGAATCGCACTAGCACCTACGACATCGGTTTCTTCATAGGTGATGAGGATAGCTCACCCATTAACGGAGAGAGTTGCACCTTTGACTCACTGGACCGCATCGAGCCAGCTGATGGGGTGTTCGATGGCCTGAGCGGCGATGGCCCCTACCGCAACCTCGAAGGGAATTTCTGCGGTGATGCGGACAAAAACGATGGGATCGTCTACAAAGACATCACACTGAGCAATGTGTTGTGTCAGGACATTAATAACGACGGAACGTTAGACCTCGCTTATGCGATAACCTGGAAGCAGAATTCTGGTACTTGTGACGACCCCACCGATCCTGCCAATTTTAGTCTGGCTACCACAAGCAAGTGTATTGATACCGTGGGTGATATCGATGAAATCCCAGTCATCCCACCCAACCCGGAAATTCCCGTAATACGAGTGCAGAAAGCAGCTGAGCCGAGCGTTATCAGCCCCGGAGAAGATGTTAACTACACCATCAACGTAGTGAACGAAGGTCCCGTCACCGTAGTCCTCGACACCCTGGTAGACGATAAATTTGGAGACCTGAATGGCCAAGGCTCCTGCGCAGTGCCACAGGAACTGGCCTCAGGTGAGATTTACACCTGCGCTTTTAATGGCATTCCCGCAGGTAGTGCTCCCGGATTTCACTTGAACATCGTAACAGGCAGCGGCACCGGTGCCGGGCTACCTGTTAGCGATGTGGGTCGGGCTCTTGTAGAGTTCATTGAACTAGACAAGGGAGCGATCGGCTACCTGGTATGGAACGACCTGAATGCCGATGGCATTAAACAGGAAAATGAGCAAGGCATTGCCGGCGCAACGATCCAATTGTACGAAGAGCGCACACCGGCAGCCGTGATGACTACAGTCACAAACGAGTCCGGGTTCTATGGTTTCAAGGATCTGGATGGCGGCATTTACTACGTGCTAGCCGTTGAAGATCCATCAGGGCCGCTGACCAACCTGGTACGCACTACGGCCGACAATCCGGTGGAAGTGATTCTTGCACCGGGGCAAGTCAATATTTTTGCCAACTTTGGCTACGTTCAGGCCGAGATGACTGTTTCTAAAACGGCGAACCCAAAGGTTGTGTTTGCACCTGGAGGGCTGGTCACTTACACCGTGGGCGTTCAGAACTCGGGAGTGGTCGATTGGGAAATGACCGAGTTAGTAGACGATAAGTTCGGTGACCTGATTGCTCAGGGCGACTGTCTACTGCCCGCTACGCCGCTAGCACCAGGAGATGTCTATAGCTGCCAATTCGATCGCCAAATAAACGGCAACGCGGGGGACACTCACACCAACACCGTGCAGGCTGCCGCAAAAGACCTCGTTGAGGGCTACTTCATATATGGTGCTGATGATACCGTTGTAGGTATTGAAGATCCGGCTAATGGATCTTTGGGTAATCTCGTTTGGCTGGACGAAAATGTCAACGGAGTGGTTGACCCGGGCGAGCAGGGGCTTAATCAGGTAACGATTGATCTCTTGTTCGACGTCGATAAAGACGGCAACTATGAAACCTTCGTCGCCACCGACACCACCATAAATAACGGCGAGTATGGTTTTATCGGGCTACCCGCAGGTAACTATAGGGTCATGGTCACTGACACCAATCAAATTTTGAAGGATCGTTTTCTCACGACGCCGCCCGAACCTCTGGATTTGACGCTTGCACCCGGCGATTATTATGACACTGCAGATTTTGGCTACGCGGACATACCCAAGCCGGCCATCCAAGTCATAAAAATCCCCTCTGAGTTTATTGTTGAATCACCCTCTGCAGAGGTGACTTTCTCAATCACCGTTTTGAATATTGGCGACACAGTGGTGACCGTTGACCAACTGATTGATAGCCGTTTTGGTGACCTTGATGGTTTGGGCACTTGCGAGTTGGGTACAAGCATCACTCAGAGACAGGCCTACAAGTGCCGCTTCACAGAAACCATTACGGGCGATCCTCTGCAAGTCCACCGCAACACCGTTACAGCCATCGCATCTGATGCGAACGACAACTTCACTTTTGACTCCGGCCCCGCCGCTGTGCTGTTTGTAGCCCCCCCCACCGCAGCCATTGGAGATCAGGTTTGGGAAGATTTGAACGCGAACGGTATTTTTGACGCGGGAGAGCCTGGAATAGGCAACGTTACGATAGATCTTTACCTGGCAGGCACGCGCTTGGCCACCACAAGCACTGACGCTTCTGGTAAGTACGAGTTCACAGCACTTGTCGCCGGTAATTATCAGGTCGTTGTCACCGACACAGCAGGAACCCTTGACGGGTTTGTGCTCACAGGTGGTACAGAGCCGTTAGATGTCAGCCTGGCGTCAGGTGAAGTTTTCAGTGACGCAGACTTTGGTTACGCTGCTGCGGCGATTGAGGTGGTCAAGATTGGCAATCGAAATGCGCTACTGGGATCCAGTGGTGATGTGACCTACACCATTACTACGCGCAACGCGGGCTACATAGATGTCACCCTGACAAGCCTTAACGATGACCGCTTCGGAGACCTGAACGGACAAGGCAATTGCAGCTTACCCGTGGCCCTACCTGCCCGCACCTCGGTCGCCTGTGAGTTCACGCAAACGATCACGGGTGCGCCCGGGAGCGTTCATACCAACGTAGTTACCGCTACAGCAGTAGACAGTGAGAACAATGCTTCGAGCGCTCAGGCGTCTTTTAACGTGAACTTCGTCGCGGTTAATTTCGGTGCAAGTGGCTATCTGGTATGGGACGATGAAAATGCTAACGGTCAACGGGAAAGCTCCGAACCTGGCATAGGAAACGTAACCGTTGAACTCCAACTGGATGAAGACAACAACGGCAGCTACGAGAAACGAGCTGCCACTGCGGTTACTGATAGTAATGGCTATTACGTATTCGTTCCTGTACCTACTGGCAATTGGCGCATCGAGGTTACCGACGAATATGCGGTATTAACGGGCAAAATGCTCACTGGCGGAACCAACCCGAACGCCTTCAATCTCACTGAAGGGCAGATCTACCGGGAAGCCATTTTCGGGTACTTCTTTGATGATGGTGAACCACCCATCGAGCCCCCGCCGATTGATCCGCCGGACAGTGAAATACAGGAAGTCCCAACTACACCGCCATGGATTCTGGCGTTGGTCATTCTAGGCGCATTAGGGCTGGGGCTTAGAGCACGTCAACTCAATAGGGCTTAGTGAGAACACACAGGGTTAGTTGAGCCAGCTCAAGCCATCGCTAGATCCGCCGTCCGACGCCCCCGCCGGTTACGGCGGTTTGGCTTTCCTGAGTAATCAAAAAACTCTTTGGATATCTGGGAGAGGCCTCGGCGGTCTCTTTTCCCGGTGCGCCGGTCATCGTGGTGGGTATAAACGCAATCACAACGAGAGGCGGTACAACCCATCACCGGCAAGGCAGGAGCCTCTCGCTCAAGAAAGCGTTTACCCTGAAGACCTTTAATCGCGGAACAATGGCCGCGACAGGACACCGCCGCATAACGACTGTTAGCGCCGGCCTTTACGACCTTATGATGTGAAGTTCCCTTATACGCTGGCGCAGCCCGAACTTTTGACTTGGGCTTTCGCTTGCGGGCGAATAGCTTGAGGAATATTAGAATGCCGGCAGCCAAGCCGCCGGCCAGAATAAATGTCTCGAACATGGGAATCCGTCCCCCTGAACCACATGGCTGGTAAATCTTGTTAAGAGTCTAGACCTATAAGATCAATTTTGGCCAGCAATATTAGATGAGTGGTCACTAGCTGTTGTTGGGTGGTTTTAATGGGTTTATTGGGTGGTTGTTCGGGCTCTGGGGGTGCTGGACCCCCGCCTTCGCGGGGGTGACGAGCACGGGGGTGACGGGCACGGGGTGACGGGCACAAGGATGACTGGCACGGAGGTGGCAGCTCGAGGGGTTGCTGTGCCGCCGGGGTAACGGCGGCGGGCAGCGCAGACTTAAGCGTCAGGCTTCGAACGGATGCCGCAAAACTATCGTTTCAACCCTGTCTGGGCCAGTTGAAATAATATCAATAGGCGCGCCTACCACTTCCTCGATCTTCTTGATGTAGTCCCTGGCTGCCTGTGGCAGTTCGTCCAGCGATTGCGCTCCCAACGTGGTCTCAGACCAGCCAGATACTTCTTCGTACACCGGGTGCAGCCCTTCGTAGTCGTCTGAATCGACGGGGTTAGGTACTGGGTTTCCATCTGCACAGGCGTAGCCCACACAAATCTGGATAGACTCAAGTCCATCCAGAACATCAAGCTTGGTCAGGCACAAGCCGCTCACCGAGTTGATGTTGACCGCATTGCGCAGAGCAACGGCATCGAACCAACCACAGCGACGGGGTCTACCGGTGGTGGCACCAAATTCGTGGCCTTTCTCGGCCAGGTGCGCGCCGGTCTCGTCAAACAGTTCTGTGGGAAAGGGGCCAGAGCCAACACGAGTGGTGTAGGCCTTGGTAATGCCCAGCACATAATCCAGATACAGGGGCCCAAAACCAGAGCCCGTAGCGGTACCGCCGGCGGTTGTGTTGGAGCTTGTTACGTACGGGTAAGTGCCGTGGTCAATATCCAGCAACGAGCCCTGAGCGCCTTCGAACATAATCTTGGCATTGGTCTCACGGCACTCGTGAAGGATAGCGGTAACGTCGGCGATCATGGGTTTGAGCTGCTCGCCCATTTCAAGAGCTTCTTCCAGCACCTTGTCATAGCTTAGCGGTTCAGCGCGATAGTAATGCTCCAGTGCGAAGTTATGGTACTCCATGACTTCTTTGAGCTTACGTGCAAAGCGCTCTTTATCTTGCAGGTCGCCAAGGCGCAGGCCACGACGGGCCACTTTGTCTTCATAGGCGGGGCCAATACCGCGACCCGTAGTACCAATCTTCTCACTACCGCGCTTGGCTTCGCGCGCCTGATCCAGCGCCACGTGATACGGCAGGATCAAGGGGCAAGCAGGAGAGATTTTGAGGCGATCACGAACCGGCACGCCCTTCTCTTCCAGCTGTGCCATCTCCTTGAGCAAGGCCTCGGGTGACAGCACCACGCCATTGCCAATCAGGCACTGCACGTGCTCACGCAAAATACCGGAGGGAATCAGGTGAAGTACTGTTTTTTCTCCGTCGATCACCAGAGTGTGGCCGGCGTTATGACCACCCTGAAAACGAACCACGGCGCTGGCCTGGTCGGTGAGAAGATCAACAATTTTACCCTTTCCCTCATCACCCCATTGGGTGCCGAGAACGACTACATTTTTGCTCATGGTTGGTGCTCTACTTACGTGTTATCCCGCCACAAGACGGGGGAATTTACTTTGTCATTCCTGCGAAGGCGGGAACCCAGCGAAGACCAATGCATTTGCACGGACTGCGCTGACTGGATCCCCGCCTTCGCGGGGATGACGACCTAGAGATTTTGTACTTTCCATTCACCATCGCTCTCCATCAGTTCTCGATCACAACGGCAATCGTGTTCCGATGAAAGGCGGTTAATCACGATCTCGCCCTGGGCACGCAGCTCAGCTACTTTTGCCAGCAGTTCAAGATCATCGCTATCGGGCATGCTGATGGCGCCCTGCTCTTTCTCCGTCGCTGGCAGTAAGTTCAGCAACGACTTGAGATCTGTGGCAAACCCGGTGGCTGGGCGCGAGCGCCCAAAGACTTCACCAACGCCGTTATAACGACCGCCGTTAGCCAGTGCCTGACCGTGGCCGGGCACGTAGGCCGCAAACACAATCCCGGTGTGGTAGTGATAACCGCGCAACTCGGCGAGATCAAAATAAATCGGCAGATCCGGGCGCTGACGGCGGATATCAGTGGCCACATCTTGCAGGGCATCTACCGCGACCAAAGCTTCAGGTGCCCGGTCGGCAAACAGCTCCCGGGCTGCGACAAGCACATCGTCGTCACCGTGCAAATCCACCAGACCAATAATCAGGGTGGCTATATCTTCGGGAACATCGTCCAGCGCCAGCAACAAATCGGGCACTGACTTACGTTGCAGACAATCGAAGATAGCGGTTTCCTGAGCCTCACTCAGGTCGGCGGTAGCCAGTACGGCCTCGTAAACCCCCACATGCCCTAAATCCAGGGTGTAAGACGCGTCCAGTTCGGCGGCATCGAGGGTGGCCAGCATCAAGCGAATCACTTCCACATCCGCTGCAAGGCTATCGTCGCCGTAGAGCTCGGCCCCCAATTGAATCGGCGACCGGGAGGCCATCAACGACTTGGGGCGGGTATGTAATGTGGAGCCGGCGTAACACAGGCGAGACACGCCCTCGGGCGCAAGGCTGTGAGCATCAATGCGGGCTACTTGCGGGGTAATATCAGCGCGTACGCCCATGCTCCGACCCGATAGTTGGTCGGTAAGCTTGAATGTGAGCAGGTCCAGGTCCTGACCCAAACCGCTAAGCAGAGAGTCGGTGAACTCCACCAAGGGTGGTATCACCAATTCGTAGCCCCAGCTGCGGAACATATCCAGCAAGCGGCGACGCAACTGCTCGACGGTGGCGGCCTGTGCGGGAAGGACTTCCTCTATCCCGTCGGGCAATTGCCAGCGATCAACCGATGTCATTTATAGCCTTCAATTCACCAAATAAAGCAGACCCACCCCGAACAGCATGCTGCCAAGGCCGATCTTACGGATAACACGATCATCCATCTGCGCCACCAGGGCGAGCATATTTCGCCAGTGGTTGGGGCTGATGAACGGCATCGAGCCTTCAATGATAAAAACCAGTGCCAGGGCCACCGGGAGAACATGCCAAAAGTCCACAAACTCCCCTCAGAATTGGCCAGACACAAAAAACCGCGGGCCCGGCGTTTGTGGCTCAAACGACGAATCCCACGGTTGCGGGATGCTATCACATTCACAAGGGGTCGTGTCGGTGTTTTTTACAGCTAATCACGAAACATTGCTGTTATCGGAGTCTACTGAAAATGGCATATCGGCATCACACCAGGCCTGCAATAGGCGGGCGCGTTTGGGTGTATCAAATGTGATCGTGGGGAGCGAGTTGGATCCCCGCCTTCGCGGGGATGATGGGGGGGAACTATTTCCCCCCGATAGCGGGCGCTATTTGCCGCCCTGAGGATCCTTCAAATAGCGGAAGAACTCGCTGTCAGGTTGCACCAGCAGCACATCGCCCTGGCCCTGGAAGGATTCCTGGTAGGCTTTGAGACTGCGGGTGAACGAGTAGAACTCCGGGTCCTGATTGAATGCATCCGCATAAATCCGGGTGGCTTCGGCATCGCCGGAACCGCGAATCTGCTCAGCGTCGCGGTAGGCGTTGGCCTTGATCACCGTGACTTCACGGTCAGCGGCGGCCTGAATACCTTCGGCCAGCTCCTGTCCCTGGGAGCGGTGCTCACGGGCTTCTTTCTCTCGCTCAGCGTTCATTCTGCGATACACCGATTCAGATACGTCTGGCGGCAGGTCAATCTGCTTAACCCGCACGTCTACCAGCTCAACACCCAGTTCAGTGAGCGCTACATCATTGAGTAGCTCAGCAAGATCAATCATTAACTGATCGCGCTCGCCGGAAACCACTTCCTGAATGGTACGCACAGCCACCTGGTTACGCAGGCCGTCGTTAATCCGCTGAGACAGCAGACCCATCGCCCTGGCTTCCTCACCGTTAGTCGCGGTGTAGAACTTGGTAGTGTCCTTCACCCGGAACTTGGCGTAAGAGTCCACAATCAGTGCTTTTTGCTCCTGTGTGAAGAAACGCTCTGGTTGGGAGTCAACCGTTAGTACCCGCCCGTCGAACTTGCGCACGTTGTTAACGAAAGGAATCTTCCAGTGCAGCCCGGGTTGAATATCCGGATTGACCACCTCACCAAACTTGAGCAATACGCCGCGTTCGGTTTCCTTCATCACGTAAAGAGAATTGCTGCCAATAAACACTGCCAGGGCAACGATGATCATAAGTGTCATATTACGGCTGGACATGATTAGCGACCTCCCCGGCGAGTAGTACTGGACGACGCCGCATCACGGCGCAGCTGTTCGGTAACTGCATTGGTAATATCACGCAGTGTGTTGCTGTCTATGTTGGATACGCTGGTGGCACGTCTCTGGCTTTGTTCTGCCAGCTTATCCAGAGGCAGATACATCATGTTATTGCCCCCTTCTACGTCAACCATCACCTTGTTGGTGTTGCTGTATACGCCTTGCAGAGCATCCAGGTACAGGCGCTCGCGTGTCACCTGCGGGGCTTTTTCATATTCGTTCAGCAGCTTGTTGAAGCGATCAGCCTCACCTTCGGCATTGGCGATAACCTCTTCCATATAAGCGTTTGCTTCCTCGATCTGGCGCTGGGCTGAACCTCGCGCTTCGGGCACTACCGCATTGGCATAGGCCTGCGCTTCGTTCTTCACACGCTCCTCATCCTCACGCGCCTTAATCACGTCATCGAAGGCTTCTTGCACCTGCGTGGGCGGCTTGGACTCGTCGACGTTCACCTTGCTCACCAGAATGCCTGTCTCGTACATGTCGAGGTATTCTTGGAGGCGATCATCCACATCCAGACCAATCTTGGCTCGACCTTCAGTCAACACCAGGTCCATGCTATTGCCACCTACTACGTGACGCAGCGCACTTTGCGCAGCATGTTGCAGAGAGCGCTCGGGGTCGCGAACCTGAAGGACAAATTTCTTGGGATCATTGATCACGTACTGCACTGACAAGCGCACCTCAACGATGTTCTCATCCTGGGTCAGCATGATCTCGCGCAGGCTGGCTGCACGCACCTTGGTGGTGTTGACCTTGATCACTTCGTCGATCAGCGGCGGATTCCACTGCAAACCGGGTTGCACGGTGTCGAGGTACTTACCGAAACGCAGCACCACGGCCCGCTCCTGCTGGTCTATCTGGTAAAAACCCATCAAGCCCCAGACAATCAGCGCGCCTATCGCGATCACGCCAAATAGCGTACCTGAGAACGCTACTCCGCCACCGCCGCTACCGCCGCCTGAACCTTTAGAGCCACCGAACATGCCTCCAAGTTTTTCCTGCAGCTTTTTCAGCGCTTCATCCAAATCTGGCGGTCCTTGATCACCACCACCCCAAGGGTCTTTTGGTCCCTTGTTGTTACCGCCACCGGGTTCATTCCAGGCCATAGTCAGTTCCTGTTTTAAAAGTCGAAGGAGTCTATCAAATTTTTGTGCATTACTGTCATTACGAGTATTAAAACAACGGCTCCGGACCTTTTTTCATCAGTCGGTTCCAATCTGCCCTTGGCAGGCGCACCTGCAAATGGGCCACACCGTCATCGGAGTATTTTTCAGATTCCACTGCACCCAAGCGGTAGAGCGCAGCGCGCAACCCCCCCTGATCCGGCGCAATGTCCAATTGCTCGTCGACCATATCCT
>JBDWQQ010000148.1:0-4766 GCA_039986455.1 Halioglobus sp. | reverse complement strand
GGCATTAGCTCGGTAGTGGACTCCGGGCTGCTGCGCGAAGCGCTGTTTGATCCCGGTACTGGTATGACCCGATTGACGACTCGCCGAATCTCCAGGGCGTCAGCTGAGCAGCGTCAGGGCAGGGCGGGACGCCTTGGTCCGGGGCACTGTTATCGGCTCTGGTCCGAAGAGCAGCACGGTCGCTTAGTGGCTCTAAGCGGCGCTGAGATTATGCAGGCTGATTTAGCGCCTCTTGCACTGCAACTCCTGGCCTGGGGTGTGAGCGATCCCGTGGAGCTCGATTGGTTGAATGCGCCGCCGCTGGCCGCGTGGGAACAGGCCCTGGACGTGCTGGAAAAATGTGGAGCACTGTTTTACAGCGTAGGCGACAAGCCGCAGTTGACGCCGCACGGCGTGCGTCTGGCACAAATGCCGCTACACCCCAGGTTGGCTCATATGCTGCTGGTGGGCTGTGACATTCATGCCACAGAAACGGCTAGCTTGTTGGCGGCAGCGCTTTCAGAGCGTAACCCGCTGTCTGGCGCTCAAGTGGACGTTGCCCGAACTGTGGCTGTACTTATGGGCGAAGAGCGGTGTCCACCCGAAGCGCAGGGCTGGTTTCGGCGCATTTGGCAGCAGACGCGGCGCTTTGCCCGCATTGCCAGCGAGGTGCATAAACCCAGGCGTTTCTCTATATCCGTCGATCCTGCTGATGTGATGGGTGTGCTGCTGGCCAGCGCTTATCCAGATCGCATCGCTAAACGCAGTGAGACAAATGAACCCGAGTTCCAGTTGAGCAACGGTCGCCGCGCAACTTTGTCAGTTGATGATCATCTAGCCAGAGAGCCCTGGCTGGCGGTCGCGGAAACGGGAGGTCAAGTCGGACAAACCAGTGATCGTATCTACAGCGCGACCGCGCTTAATCCGTCCTGCTTCGACGATATTCTGTCGCCGCTGGTGCGTCAGGAAGAACTGGTCGAATGGGAGAATCGTCAGGAGCGATTTATTGCCCAACGCCGAACACTGTGTGGGCACATCGAGATTCGCGTTGAGCCTTTGGCACTCGTCTCCGAGGAAGCACGCAGCAAGGCATTGCTTGGCGTTGTGCGCCGCAAGGGATTACAAATTCTTCCGTGGAATAAACCGCTGCAACAGTGGCGCGATCGAGTGCGCCTGATGAACGAAGCATGTTCTGCTGAAGGCGACGATACCTGGCCGGACCTCTCAGACGAGGGCTTACTGGACTCTCTCGAAGTTTGGCTATTGCCTTATCTCGGGCAAGTGGCCCGTCTTGAGGATTTCCAAAAACTGGATTTGAAAAATATTCTACATGCGCTGTTACCTTGGCCGTTGCCTTTGGAGTTGGAGCGTCTAGCCCCTGAACGATTGAGTGTGCCTTCGGGCTCCAGTATTGCGTTGGATTACAGCCAGAGGCCTCCGGTTTTGGCGGTGAAATTACAGGAACTGTTCGGTTGTGAAGAAACGCCGACGATAGCCGGGGGCAGGGTAGCGGTGCAGGTTCATCTGCTTTCACCCGCGCAACGCCCGTTGCAGGTCACGCAGGATTTAGCGGGCTTTTGGAGAAGTAGTTATCAGGACGTCAAAAAAGAAATGAAGGGCCGTTATCCCAAGCATCCCTGGCCCGATGATCCACTTGAGGCTAGCGCTACGCGTTACACGAAAAAGCGAATGGAGCAGGGTTAAGCGGCTAGTGTTCAGTGAAAGATGGCTGACCTACCGGTCGGCCTTTACTCTTCCATCAAGGAGGAGAATACGTCCACAGCGGCCTGCTGTTCTTCATCACTCATTTTGTGACGAATCACAAATTGCACGATACCTGTCTGGTCAATAATAAATAAGCCGCTACCGTCTTTGCCTAATGACCAGGTGTCTATGCCGCTGCCTGTTTTGTCCAGCACCAAGGTGGACAGAGGGTACTGTCGCTTACTCTTCTCAACTTCAGATGAAACTAGTCCACTGGTTCCCCACAATGCGGCATCAAGGTCGATGACCGTGGTTACGTGAAAGCGGGTGTGGTCGTAGTGTTCCTGAAGGTAGTTGGTGAAGGGTCTATACATTTTACTATCTGACATTGTTGCAGGAACATATTGCACGACGTGGACCTGCTCCACTTTGTTTTCGCTGTCCCATGGTTGGTAGCTGATGTCGTCGCCCTCAATCATGATTTCGCCGGGCTGGCTGATTGACAGAGCTGGAAGCGGTTTGCCCACCGAAGCTGCAAAGGAGGGTGTCGCAAGGCTGGCCATCAACAAGCCGATCAGGCCCATCAAAAATGTCACATTTCTCATCGGTTTCGTTTCCTGTTCTTACTGCGATTGGTAGGCGTGCGAGGTAAGCCGTTGTGCTGCGTCGCAAACGGACGTCCTGGCTCGACAACGGCGTGGCGCTTTCCTGGCTGGCGGGGCGGAACAAGATGTAGTTTGCCGTTGCCAATTAAATCAGTGCGACCGAGCTTTTTTAACGCCTTGCGCAGTGTGGGCCAGTTATCCGGATCGTGGTAGCGAAGAAATGCCTTGTGTAAGCGTCGTTGCGATAACCCTTTTACGGTCGGCATGGTGTCGCCGTTGCGACTAATTTTTTTCAACGGGTTCTTGCCGCTGTGATACATGGCGGTGGCGCTCGCCATCGGCGAGGGATAAAACGTTTGTACCTGGTCGGCGCGAAACTTGTTGCGCTTGAGCCACAGTGCCAGATTCATCATGTCTTTATCTGAAGTGCCGGGGTGAGCCGCGATAAAATAAGGAATTAAATACTGCTCTTTGCCGGCTGCCTTGGAGTACTTTTCAAACATGGCTTTGAAGCGGTCATAGGTACCTATACCCGGCTTCATCATTTTATCCAGTGGGCCTTCTTCGGTGTGCTCTGGCGCGATTTTCAGGTAGCCGCCCACATGGTGTGTGACGAGTTCCTTCACGTATTCGGGGGACTCTACCGCGATGTCATAGCGTAGGCCCGAGGCGATTAATACTTTCTTAACACCGTCGATTTCGCGAGCTTTTCGATACAATTCAACCAACGGCTTCTGGTCGGTGTTGAGGTTCTTGCAGATGCCCGGGAACACGCAGCTGAGCTTGCGGCACTTGGCCTCGATATCCTTGGACTTGCAGGCAAGGCGCCACATGTTGGCCGTTGGACCACCCAAATCGGAGATGACGCCGGTGAAAGCAGGTGAGGTGTCTCGAATGCTTTCCACTTCCCTGAGAATCGAACCTTCAGATCGATTCTGAATAATCCTGCCTTCGTGCTCGGTGATAGAGCAAAAGGTACAGCCTCCGAAACAACCACGCATAATGTTGACGGAGTGGCGAATCATTTCGTAGGCAGGTAAACGCGCATCACCGTAGCTGGTGTGTGGAAGGCGGGTGTAGGGTAGTTCGAACAGCCAATCCAGTTCGTCGGTTTCCAGAGGGATGGGAGGACTGTTGAGCCAGACTTCCCGGTCACCGTGTGACTGAATCAAGGGTCTTGCGTTGTGAGGGTTTGTCTCTTTGTGCAGCACACGAGAAGCATGCGCATAAAGGGCAGAGTCATCTTTCACTTGCTCGTAAGAGGGAATACGAATTACCGCCGGGCGCGAGTCATCTACCCGGTCCAAAATCCGCACCACATCCTCACCCTGTTGAACGGCGACCTCGTCGGGCGCACATTCGGCGGTGTTTATTTCCTGGTAGGGGCTCGCGATTTTGTCGACGGTACCCACGGGGTCGATGGAGGTGGAATCGATCTCTCGCCAGCCGTCGGGGATGCGCTTGCGCACAAAGGCTGTGCCGCGTAAGTCGCGAATAGTGTGCACCGATTCTCCGGCAGCAAGTCGATGGGCAACATCAACGATGGCGCGTTCAGCGTTGCCATAGAGCAACAGGTCCGCTCGGCTATCGAGCAACACTGAACGACGGACCTTATCGCTCCAGTAGTCATAATGAGCGATACGTCGAAGACTGGCCTCTATGCTGCCAATGATCAACGGCACATCCCGGTAGGCTTCTCTGACTCGTTGGCTATACACGATAACCGCTCTGTCGGGACGCTTGCCACCTTCGTTATTAGGCGTGTAGGCGTCGTCATGTCGGCGTTTCTTGTCCGCTGTATAGCGGTTAATCATCGAGTCCATATTGCCCGCGGAAACACCAAAGAAAAGGTTGGGCTTTCCGAGTGCTTTGAAGGCTTCAGCACTGGTCCAGTCTGGCTGGGAAAGAATGCCAACTCTAAAGCCTTGTGCCTCCAGCAGACGGCCAATAACGGCCATACCAAAGCTGGGGTGATCTACGTAGGCATCGCCGGTGACAACGATAATGTCGCAACTATCCCAGCCAAGCGCGTCCATCTCCGCCCGTGTGGTGGGCAGTTCAGGTGCCGGGCCAAAGCATTCGGCCCAGTATTTCCGGTAGGAGTGGATAGGTGTAGACATAGTCTGCTGTACGAAAAATGGGGTCGTATTGTAGCAGTAATAGCGTGTTTATGTAGGAGTGCCGCCGGAGGGCTAATCTTGCTCGGGCTCGTGTCCTGGGGCGGGGAGCGAACTGCCGCAGTGGCGACAGTATACCGCTTCTCGGTCTGCCTCGACGTAGGCACATGTTGTGCAGTTGCGAGATGCACGAATGGCCCGTTCTTTCTTTAACCGTTGGGCCAAGGTTAGCTCTGCTGTAACAATGCCGGTGGGGACGGCAATAACCGCATAACCCATTAACATGCCGATGGCTGAGAGCACCTGTCCCAAGGGCGTCATTGGCACCACGTCGCCATAGCCTACGGTAGTGATGGTGACG
>JBDWQQ010000147.1:0-46841 GCA_039986455.1 Halioglobus sp. | reverse complement strand
CCTATGTAGGGAGACCAGTCGACGAATAGCGTTTTATTAGGCTCGCTCACCAGGCTACTAACCAGTGGCTCCCCTCTGTCTAGCGATTCACGATAGCGATCAACGAGAAAACGATCTTCATCTTCTGTGAGCACACCACTGGCGATCAATTTCGCGGCGTAAAGATCGCGCGTTGTCTTGTGCTTGCGAATTGTCTGGTACATCAGAGGCTGGGTCACCGACGGTTCGTCGGCCTCGTTGTGACCGCGGCGGCGATAGCAGATCAAATCGATCACCACGTCTTTCTTAAACTCGGTGCGATAGTCCACGGCCATCTGAGTGACGAACAGCACAGCTTCAGGGTCATCGGCGTTAACGTGAAAAATCGGCGCCTGAACCATTTTGGCGACATCGGTACAGTATTCGGTAGAACGGGCGTCTTCGCGCTTATTGGTGGTAAAGCCCACCTGGTTGTTCAGGACAATATGAATCGTGCCGCCGGTCTTATAAGCGCGAGTCTGAGACATCTGGAAGGTCTCCATCACGACCCCCTGCCCTGCGAACGCCGCGTCACCGTGAATAACGATAGGAGTCACTCGCTCGCCAGACTCATCTTTGCGTCGTTCCTGGCGGGCACGCACAGAACCTTCTACCACCGGGGATACAATTTCCAGATGAGACGGGTTAAAGGCCAGGGCCAGGTGAAGTTCGCCCCCTTCGGTCATCATGTTGGAAGAAAAACCCTGGTGGTACTTCACATCACCGGAGGTTTCATATTCCACTCTGCCCTCAAATTCATCGAACAGCTCTGAGGGGTTCTTACCAAGCACATTAATCAATACGTTCAGGCGGCCGCGGTGGGCCATGCCTATAACAATTTCCTGAACGCCGTGATTCCCCGAGCGCTGAACCATTTCCTCCAGCATGGGAATCAGGCTTTCGCCGCCTTCCAGGCCAAAACGTTTGGTGCCCGGGTATTTGGATCCCAATGACTTTTCCAGGCCTTCTGCATTAATCAGGTGTCTGAGTAGGGTCAGCTGGATGTCACGGCCGAAATCAGGCGCACTGCGAACGGACTCCATGCGAGTCATAATCCAATGGCGCTCGTCAGTGTTGACGATGTGCATGAATTCCGCGCCAATCGATTTACAGTACGTTCTCTCTAACGCATCGTGGATTTCTCCCAACGTGGCGTCGGCCTTACCAATGTGCAGGCTACCCGTCTGGAACACGGTGTCGTAATCGGCCTGAGAGAGTTCATGGAATGAGAGTTCAAGGTCGCGAACATGTTCCCTTTCAGCAATACCCAGCGGATCAAGTTCGGCCTTCTGGTGGCCTCTTTGGCGATAGGCTGATATCAACTGAACCACGCGTACCTGCTTGCGCTCGTATTCGGTGGCCTGGGAGTCGTGGGCTACGGTCGCTTCGGTCCGCACTCGCATCTTACTGATCTGGGCGAAACGGTCGCGTACGACGGAATGGGGAATGTCTTCGTTATGGACGAAGTCTGATTCCACAAGGGGCAACTTATCGAAATAGTCGCGCCATTGCTCGGGCACGCCATTGGGGTCCTTAAGATAGGACTCGTAAAGATCCTCAACGTAGGTGGCGTTGCCGCCAGCAATATGGGAACTCCTGCGCAGAAGTTCCATTGAGCTTTCTTGCATTTCAGCCCTTCCGGAATAGGGGTTAGGTGCCCATCATTGGGCCAATAAATCCGAAGTCTAGCAGCCAGACGACCAATGTGCTGATAAGCCCCTGGTCGAACAACTAAAAACCATCTTGCCACCGGGTTTCAGTGGCGAGAATTTACTACAAATATACAAATATAACAATAACTTACAGGCGCTTTACGATGTGGTTTCGATAAAAATCAAGTTGCCCTGGTAAGCAGCATATTACGAATATGCCCGATCGCCCGCGTTGGGTTCAGCCCCTTGGGGCACACATTGACGCAGTTTTGAATGCCGTGGCAGCGGAACACACTGAAGGGGTCGTCCAACCTGGCCAGGCGTTCGTCGGTCGCATTATCGCGGCTATCCGCCAAGAAGCGGTACGCCTGCAAAAGACCAGAAGGCCCAATGAATCGATCAGGGTTCCACCAGAACGAGGGGCAAGCCGCTGAGCAGCAGGCACATAGAATACATTCGTACAGACCGTCTAGTTTTTCCCTGTCTTCGGGGGATTGCAGGCGCTCAATCGCCGGAGCCGGTGTGTCATTCTGCAAGTAGGGCTGCACTTTTTCGTACTGGGCATAGAACATACCCATGTCGACGACCAGATCCCTGATGACAGGCAGTCCGGGTAAAGGACGAACAACCAGTTTGTTACCCTTAACCGTTTCAGAAAGCGGTGTAATACAGGCAAGGCCATTTTTGCCGTTCATATTTAAGCCGTCGGAACCACACACGCCCTCTCGACATGAGCGACGATAGCCCACGGTCGTATCCTGGGCCTTGATCAATTCCAGCACATCAAGAACCATTAGGTCCTTGCCACCCGTATCGATCTGGAAATCCTGCATGGACGGCTCTGAGTCCGTCTCGGGGTTGTAGCGGTAGATACTTACTTGCAACATCTCTTGTGCCTCTTAGTAAACCCGAGCCTTGGGCTGGAATGTATCAACAGTTTTGGGTTCAAAGTTTACGCCACGCTTGCCAACGCTTTTATCTGCTGGGTAGTACATGGAGTGGCACAGCCAGTTCTCGTCGTCGCGGTCCTGAAAATCTTCACGGGCATGTGCTCCGCGGCTTTCTTTGCGCACTTCGGCGGTAATCGCTGTGGCTTCTGCCACTTCCAGCAAGTTGTGTAGCTCAAGCGCTTCGATACGCGCTGTGTTGAAGACCATGCTTTTATCAGCCAGACCGACATTCTCAATTCGCTCGCGCAGACCCGCCAGCTTTTTGATGCCTTCCTGCATAAACTCACCGTTACGGAAAACGCCAAAGTGGTTCTGCATGGTGTTCTGTAGCTCTTTCCTCAGATCGGCAACGCTCTCAGTCGCATCGGAGTTATTGAGTTTGTCCAGGCGAGAGGTAGCAGCCTGAATATCAGACTCCGATGCGTCACGCATTTCGATGCCATCGCGCAGGGCGTTCTCGATATACAGACCTGAAGCGCGGCCAAAGACCACCAGATCAAGCAGTGAGTTACCGCCCAGACGGTTCGCACCGTGGACTGAAACACAGGCAACCTCTCCGCAGGCGTAGAGCCCTGGGATAATCTGGTCATTACCGGCCGCATCAACCGTCAGTGCCTGACCGTGAACGTTCGTCGGAATGCCGCCCATCATGTAGTGACAGGTAGGAACCACAGGAATAGGTTCTTTAATCGGGTCAGCGTGCGCAAAGGTTCGAGACAGCTCCAGAATGCCAGGCAAACGAGACTCAAGAACCTCTTCGCCCAAATGGTCTAACTTAAGGTAAACATGGTCGCCTTCGGGACCACAGCCCCTGCCTTCCAGAATTTCCAAAACCATTGACCGGGCAACCACATCACGACCGGCAAGGTCTTTGGCGTTAGGGGCGTAACGCTCCATAAAGCGCTCACCGTCTTTATTGATGAGGTAACCACCTTCGCCACGACAACCTTCTGTCACCAGAGTACCCGCGCCAGCGATGCCAGTCGGGTGGAATTGCCACATTTCAATGTCCTGCACCGGGAAGCCAGCGCGCAGTGCCATGCCGATGCCGTCTCCCGTATTGATGTGCGCGTTAGTCGTCGATGCGTAAATACGGCCTGCTCCGCCAGTGGCAAACACAGTTGCCTTGGACTTCACGTAGACCGTTTCACCGGTTTCCATGCAGATCGCGATCACACCGACAACGGCTCCGTCCTGATTCTTCACGATATCGGTGGCGTACCACTCGTTAAAGAAGACGGTATTGTTTTTCATGTTGCCCTGATAAAGGGTATGGAGCAGAGCGTGACCGGTGCGGTCGGCGGCAGCACAGGTGCGAGCCGCCTGAGTTGGGTCATCGGGGCCCTTGGATTGGCCACCAAACGGACGCTGGTATATGCGACCTTCTTCGGTGCGGGAAAACGGCAGTCCCATGTGCTCCAGTTCGAACACAGCTTCCGGACCCACAGAGCACATATACTCAATCGCGTCCTGATCGCCGATATAGTCAGAGCCCTTGACGGTGTCATACATGTGCCAGCGCCAGTCATCATTCGGATCTGCACTTGCAATAGCGCAAGTGATGCCACCCTGTGCAGAAACGGTGTGCGACCGCGTGGGGAAAACCTTGGAAATTACCGCTGTCTTGTAACCGGACTGGGCAAGTTGCAGGGCCGCGCGCATACCTGCGCCGCCACCGCCGACGATCACGCCGTCGAATGAGAGAGTACGAATTCCGGACATAGTGTCTTAACCCCAGAGGATCTGGGTTCCCCAGATCACATAAACAAAAATCACCAGACTACAAGCAATCTGAAAAGCCAACCGCAGGACATTACCTTTACTGCCCAACATACGTTCTGTTAGATAGTCGGTGCCCACTGCCCACATTCCGATCCAGGCGTGAGCCGCCAGGGACAGTATTGCCAATAGTGTAAATACGCGCATACCTGTTGTTTGGAACATGGCGCTCCAGTCGGCGTAATTGACGCCGCCCATTAAGGAGCCGCCAATACAGAGGAAATAAGCGAGGAGGATGACGCCGCTGACTCGCTGCAAGAGCCAGTCGGACAGGCCGGAACGACCAAAACTAGTTACTGACTTTACCATATCCAAATCACCGCAAGCAGAGAGAACACGACTGACAAAGCGATCACAATACGGGCGGCCATGATGCCACCCTCCATTGTTTCACCCACCCCAAAATCCATAATTAAATGTTTTACGCCGGCCAGGGAGTGATAGATGAGTGCGGTCACTATGCCCCATATCACTAACTTGGCGATAAAACTGTCGAGGCACTCTTGCACGGAAGCGAATCCTTCCGGACCAGAGAGGCTGGCGTCCAGCATCCAGAGCAGTACGGCCATGCCAACAAAGAGTGCGACGCCGGTGGCGCGGTGAGTAATGGACGCCCATGCGGTAATGGGAAGCCGCATGGTTCCTATGTCCAGATTAACGGGACGATTGTCTTTCACGTTGGGTACCATCGTTGGCGCCAAAAAGGCGGTTAATGTGTACGGCCCAAGGCCTGCTACAGGTCGCGACCCTAATTCGAGCTTCGACTTAAAACGCGCGAAATTATAAGGACTTAGCGTATCAATTACAAACCTGAGACCGAGTTTGTCGAGATAAACTGATTTGCATCTAACTTCGGCGATCGTCGCACTACCTGTTCATAGATTTTAGCGCATATTCGACGGCATGATAGCCGACTTTAGGCTAAGGTCGATTGACAAAAAACACTGACACTTTATAGTGTGCAGCCCCACGGATTTATGACACAGGCGTGCTATATGAGCGACAAAAAAGCCACTCTTTCTATCGACGGAATTGATGAGGCAATCGACCTACCCATCTACTCAGGAACGATCGGTCCCGATGTCGTTGATGTGGGCAGCCTTACGGGCAAGGGTATGTTCACCTATGACCCTGGTTTTGTATCTACTGCCGCTTGTGAGTCGCAAATTACCTACATCGATGGTGGCAAAGGCGTTTTGTTGCACCGCGGCTACCCCATTGAGCAGCTGGCCGAGCACTCCGACTATCTGGAGACCTGCTACCTGCTGCTCTACGGAGAGCTTCCCTCTAAAGAAGAGAAAGAGCAATTCGTCAGCACCGTTACCAGTCACACCATGGTTCACGAGCAGCTCGCTCACTTTTTCAACGGCTTTCGTCGTGATTCCCACCCGATGGCCATCATGTGCGGTGTCGTAGGCGCCCTCTCCGCCTTTTATCACGACTCGCTGGACATCTCAGACGAGCGCAGCCGCGAAATTGCCGCGTTCCGACTGATCGCAAAGATGCCGACTATTGCAGCCATGAGCTACAAGTTCTCCATCGGCCAGCCCTTCATGTATCCCGACAACACCATGAGCTACGCTGAGAACTTCCTCCACATGATGTTCGGTGTGCCCTGCGAGAAGAGCAATGTGAGCCCGGTTCTGGCCAAAGCTATGGACCGTATCTTCCTGCTCCACGCTGATCATGAGCAAAATGCGTCAACCTCTACTGTTCGTCTTGCTGGCTCCTCTGGCGCTAACCCATTCGCCTGTATTGCAGCCGGTATTGCCGCCCTGTGGGGACCCTCTCACGGAGGTGCTAACGAAGCCGTTCTGGACATGCTGGAAGAAATCGGCGATGTCTCACGCATTGACGAATTCGTCGCGCGCGCCAAAGACAAAGACGATCCTTTCAGGCTGATGGGTTTCGGTCACCGTGTTTATAAGAACTTCGACCCCCGCGCCAAAGTCATGAAAGAAGCGGCAGATGATGTGCTGGCAGAGCTGGGCCTGGAAGAGGACCCTCTGCTGGCTATCGCCAAGCGGCTGGAAGAAATTGCGCTGGAAGACGAGTACTTCATCGAGCGAAAGCTGTACCCCAACGTGGACTTCTACTCCGGCATCATCCTCAAGGCGATCGGCATTCCCACCAGCATGTTCACGGTTATTTTCGCCGTAGGACGCACCGTCGGCTGGATTGCACATTGGCACGAGATGATCAGCGGCAGCTACCGCATTGGCCGCCCTCGCCAGCTATACACCGGACACACTCAACGTGACTATACCAGCGTGGATGAGCGTTAATTGTGTTCTTGCTAGGAGCTCTTTAGTCAGGCGATAATCCAGACTAATCGGGTTTCTAATGTAAACAAAGCCGCCCAGAGCGGCTTTTTTATTGCATCGAATTATCAGGAAGGCTTCATGAACGACATCGTCATTAGCGGTACAGGCCTGTACACACCCAAGCAATCTATCAGCAACGAAGAGCTTGTGGATTCTTACAATGCTTATGTGGAAATTTTCAATCTCGATAATGCCGATGCGATTTCCGCTGGCGACCTTCCCGCGCTTCAGCCTTCGTCTGTTGAGTTCATTGAGAAGGCATCGGGCATCAAGTCGCGTTACGTAATGGATAAGGATGGCATTCTGGACCCGCAACGAATGGTGCCCCAACTCCCTGACCGGCCCAATGATGCACCGTCTATCCAATGTGAAATGGCAGTAGCCGCTGCAACAGAAGCAATGGCTAATGCGGGAAAAACCGCCGCTGATATTGATGCCGTTATCGTTGCCTGCTCCAATCTGCAGCGCGCCTACCCTGCTATCGCCGTTGAGATTCAGGATGCTCTCGGTATAGAGGGCTATGGCTTTGACATGAACGTTGCCTGTTCATCGGCTACTTTCGGCATCCAGCAGGCTAGGGATATGATCTCCTCCGGCAGTGCTCGCTGTGTGCTCATGCTCAACCCCGAAATCTGCAGCGGCCACCTCAACTTTCGAGACCGGGATTCGCACTTTATATTTGGTGATGTCTGCACTGCGGTCATTGTTGAGCAAGCTGATACTGCGAGCTCAGACGAGCAGTTTTTAATTGTAGACAGTAAATTGCAGACGATTTACTCCAACAATATCCGCAACAACTTCGGCTTTCTCAATCGAGGGGACGACGCTGGCGTAGGTCAGGCGGATAAACTCTTCGTGCAGGAGGGGCGCAAAGTCTTCAAGGAAGTGTGCCCTGCCGTCGCCAGCCAAATTTCAGCGCAATTAGAAAAGCTCAGTATTGAACCCGATCAACTCAAGCGCATGTGGCTGCACCAGGCCAACCTGAGTATGAACTTACTGATCTCTAAGCGAGTACTGGGTCGAGAAGCCACCGCCGAAGAATCCCCCACTATCCTCAATGAATACGCCAATACCAGCTCTGCAGGGTCGGTGATCGCATTTCACAAGCACAGTGCCGACCTGGTGAGTGGCGACCTGGGAGTGCTCTGTTCCTTTGGCGCGGGCTACTCGATTGGCAGTGTGGTGCTGAAAAAGCTATAACCACAGAGGCTGCGCTACGCAGTCCCTGCCACAATATCCTCAAGCGCAGCGAGCAATGAGTCCATCTCTTCGTCGGTGCCGATACTGATTCGCAAAAACTCACTGATTCTGGGCTTGTTGAAGTAGCGTACGATAACGCCCCGGTCGCGCAGAGCGGCGAAAAGCACCTCGGCTGAATGCTCAGGGTGTCGCCCAAAGAGAAAATTAGCGGCTGAGGGAAGCACTTCGAAGCCTAGGGTTTGCATTCGGCCTAACACTCTCTCTCGAGTATCCATGACCTGCCCGCAGGTATTTTTGAACCATTGTTCATCGTCCAGGGAGGCTAACGCAGCCCGCTGGGCTACCACGTCCATTGGATAAGAATTGAACGAGTCTTTTACCCGCACCAAGCCCTGAATGAGCTCGCTCTGACCAAAAGCGACGCCCACACGTAATCCTGCGAGCGATCTGGACTTGGAGAGCGTTTGAATCACCAACAGATTATCGTGCTCAGGAATTAAAGCCGTCGCCGACTCACCGCCAAAATCGATATAAGCTTCGTCTATAACAACGACAGTATCGGGATTAGCTGCAAGCAGCCGGCGTATCTCCTCGAGTGATAACAGAATCCCGGTGGGTGCATTGGGGTTAGGTATGATTATACCGCCTGCCTCACCGCTGTAGGCGTCTACGTCAACCCGATAATCCTGTGTCAGGGGAACGCGGCGATAGGGAACCTCGTAGAGCTCGCACCAAACTGGGTAGAAGCTGTAGCTGATATCTGGAAACAACAGCGGCCGGGAATGTTTAAGTAACGCCTGGAAGGTATGAGCCAGCACTTCATCTGAGCCATTCCCGAGAAACACCTGATCGGCCGTGAGCCCTTCACGGCGCGCATAGGCCGCACGAAGTTCACTGGAGTCTGGATCAGGGTAACGCCGCAGACTGTCGCCTGTGGTAGCTGCGATAGCTTCGAATACGCCCGGTGCCGGGCCATAGGGGTTCTCATTGGTATTGAGCTTTACCAACTGACTCCCCTTGGGCTGTTCGCCCGGCACATAGGGTGTCAGTTTGCCTGCCAGCTCACTCCAGAAACGGCTCATGGAGACTGTATCCTTAGTTTTTGCGAAGTCGGGAGTGTAGCCTTTTCTCCAGACATAAAAAAACCCGGCAGAGCCGGGTTTCTAGAATATGGTATCCCGTAGGGGGTTCGAACCCCTGTTACCGCCGTGAAAGGGCGGGGTCCTGGACCACTAGACGAACGGGACACAACAACCTGGCTGGGCCAGATGCGCGCATTATAAGGGACAAAACGTGCATTGCAACTGTTAGGGCAAAATTTCAGACACAAAATTTACCGATCTCAGCGGCCGGTCCAAAAGAGCGATCAAAAGCTGTACAGACCGGTGCCTGACAGCGTGTCGATCGCCCCAACTAAGTGGGCCTTTGTGCAATGCACCATGAGGTTGTTAGTACTTGAACTTGGTATCGATCATGATCCGATCGTAGCTAAGAGCCCCGCCCTCGTCCGCCAAGTTCTTCTCACCCGCTTCGTTGTCCAGTAACCAGGTAAATCCAAGACTCCACTGCTTATTGATACCATAGGCACCGGAAAGAATGTGGCCCTTACCGTCTGTGCCGCCGCCCGCGAAGTCAGAATCACTGAGCAGGCCTAGCACCGCATCTGCTTCCAAATCCCGGTACTGATAGCCCAATGCCCAGGTGCCCTTGCCACTCGCCTTACCCAAGGTAACGCCAGCGAGCCAGCCTGTATCGTAATCATCTGCATCCTGGTTGTTCACCCAGTTGGCATAAACGCTCAGCGGCATTTCAAAGACATTCATCGACAGATCGCCGCCCAATTCAATCATCTCGTAGTCGTAGCGATAGACACCGCCAATTGAACTGTTACCGAAAAAATCTGGATCATCGTCATCGCCGTAATAAGGATCGCGGCCTCGGGTCGGGAAGTCATGATAAGCAATCGCCGCGGTTAAACTGGCCGATCCGAGATTGAACTTGGTTCCGCCCTGCAAACCCCAGGAGAAGGTGTCGTTATCATTTCTGCTGTCACTCTCTAACCAGTTGCCCATAAAACTGGTGAACAGGTGCTCTGATGCCCAACCAGCACTGATACCTTCTGGCCTCCAGTCACCGTCCCATAGCAGGCTGCTCTTTTGCGGCTTGTAGAGCGGGTTAGAAAACTTACCCGCCTGTAAGTAAAGATCGTCAGTCGCGTTCCATTTAAAGTAGGCTTTGTCCAGACGTACGTCCTTGGTACTGCCGCCGTCCCCTAAAGTCTGGTTAGTTGAAACCGGGTCATCGCCGCCTGTGGCAATGCCCAGACCAACTTCTGTATTGCTCGGCAAATTTGCAGCGACGGCCAGTCTGGCGCGAATACGGTTGCGATCGCGGGTGTCTCTGTCCTCAACATCGATCGACTCGTAACGATAACGAAAGTCGCCCTTCATCTTGATTTTCTCAGCCCAGGAAGAGGATTGATTCTGAGACTGCAGAGCCGCCACATCGGTCTGAAGCTTGGACAAGTCTTCAACTGGCAGCGTGCCCTGCTGCTTTAGCGCAGCGTTTTCGCTCTCCAGCGCCTGCACTCGAGCTGCCATGTCCGCAAACTGAGCTTTAAACTGCTCCCACTCAGCGTCAGAGACTGAGGCCTGCGCCGCGCCGCTGGTGCTAACGACAACTGCGGCAACTGCCGCACTCATTAACTGTTTCATAGGTATTCCTCTAATGATAAGCACTTAGGTAAATAGTGTGGAACTGGATTAAGAATAAGGGCGTTTTATGACGATTTTGTGACATCGGCCAATGGCTAAAGTAAAAAAACCGCGAAAATAATTCACAAGAAACTAACCGAATCGTCCGGTGATGTAATTTTCAGTCAATTCATGTGCAGGCATGGTAAATACCTGTTTTGTGTCTCCAACCTCAATCAACTTCCCCAAATGAAAGTAGGCAGTTCTCTGTGAGACTCGCGCCGCCTGCTGCATGGAGTGCGTTACGATGACAATAGTGAACTGTTGCTTTAACTCGTCGATCAACTCTTCAATGCGCGCGGTCGCGATAGGGTCCAGCGCTGAGCAAGGCTCGTCCATCAAGATCACTTCGGGGCTAACAGCGATGGCCCGCGCGATACAGAGCCTCTGCTGCTGACCGCCGGATAGCCCAGTGCCTGATTCATCAAGCACATCTTTCACTTCGTCCCAGAGGCTGGCACGGCGAAGGCTTTGCTCAACGATCTCATCCAGCTCTGCTTTACTGTGCGCAAGCCCATGAATTTTCGGGCCATAGGCCACGTTTTCATAAATAGATTTTGGAAAAGGATTCGGCTTCTGGAACACCATTCCTACTCGTGCTCGAAGCAATACAGTGTCCTGGTGAGCGGCGTAAATATCGTCTCCGTCGAGACAGATCTCCCCTTTTACTTTGCAGATGGGAATGATGTCGTTCATTCGATTGAGCGACCGCAAAAATGTGGACTTGCCACAACCGGACGGACCAATCATTGCAATGACTTCGTTCTCACCGATATCCAGAGATACGTCCATAATGGCGCGTTTCTCGCCATAAAAAACATTGACGTTGCGCGCTGACATCTTTGCGTTGCTGACGAACGGGTTGCCGGTAGTCTCATAACCGGAAACATCTGCATGGGCCTGGATATCCAGCCCAACAGCCTCGTCAGGCACTGCGCCATAGGTCACCGATTGAGAAGCGTTAGTTTTTTCAGAGCCTTGCATGAGTTACCTATATCACTACTTCAGTTCAAATCGCTTACGCAAATATATTGCCAGCGCATTCATTAGGATTAGAAAGCCCATCAACACCATGATCGCTGCCGATGTCTTCTCTGTAAAACCTCTTTCGGGGCTATCGGCCCATAAATAGATCTGCACGGGCAGTACCGTCGAGGGATCTGTCACGCCACCGGGAACATCCATGATGAACGCCACCATCCCGATCATCAGCAAAGGGGCCGACTCACCCAGTGCCTGGGCCATGCCAATAATAGAACCCGTTAAGATGCCAGGCATTGCCACGGGAAGCACGTGGTGAAAAACGGTTTGCAGTTTTGATGCACCTACTCCCAGGGCTGCCTCTCGAATCGAGGGAGGCACCGCCTGTATAGCTGCCCGAGACGTAATAATAATCGTCGGTAGCGTCATGAGCGAAAGCACGATTCCACCGACCAAAGGCGCTGATCGTGGCAGCTCGAAGAAGTTAATGAAGACCGCCAACCCCAGTAATCCAAAGACAATAGACGGCACGGCAGCCAGATTATTAATATTGATTTCAATAAGGTCAGTTAACCGATTGCGTGGCGCAAATTCCTCTAGATACACCGCAGCAAATACGCCAATCGGAAACGCCAGCAGGAAAGTGACCAGCAACGTAAAGAAAGAACCCTGCAGTGCGGCGCGAATACCCGCCAACTCTGGCTCACGCGAGTCTCCATAGGTAAAGAATGTGGTATTGAATGAGGCCTTTATTCGGCCCTCATCACGCAGCTGGTCCAACCACTCCATCTGCATATCTTTCACTTTACGTTCAGCCTCAGGTATTGCCCGAGTCAACTGGCCTTTCAGATAACTGGCTGACTGAGAGTGAGCTAGCAGCCATATATCTGCTGTTTGACCAAGCAACGTTGGGTCCTCAAGCACCAAATCACGCAAGTCGTACTCTGCCCCAATACTCACAAGGCGATAAAGCTGACGCTTATCTCCCCTACTCTTCAGATCTGGAAACATTGCCCTAAGCGACGGTTTGATGACCGAAGAAAAGTCAGCCTTCGAGATCTCTTCTGCAGAGGATGTACTATCCACTCCCAGCGTATCCACATCAAACTTCACTGCAACGGCAATATGGTGCTGAGTAAACGCCGGAGTGCCTTTGCTAACGATATCGAAAAGCAAAACAAACAAGAAAACGAAGCCTGCTAGAACTGCGAGTTTTCCGTACATCTGAAACCTACGCTCGCGAGCATAGCGTTTGTCCAGGGAGGCCTTGATCAGCTCGGTGTTTTTGAATCGATCCCTAGTCATATTGCTCCCTATATTTGCGAACCACATAAAGAGCGATCACATTCAATGCCAAGGTAACGAAAAACAGTACGAGTCCAAGCGCGAATGCCGCCAGTGTCTTGGGGCTGTCAAACTCCTGGTCACCGACCAGCAAGGTCACGATTTGCACTGTAATCGTGGTGACTGCCTCCAGGGGGTTGATAGTCAGCTTTGCCGACAACCCCGCCGCCATCACTACGATCATGGTTTCACCGATCGCACGTGAAACCGCCAGCAAAATACCACCGACAATTCCGGGCAACGCTGCAGGCATGAGTACTTTGCGAATCGTTTCGTTCATGGTGGCACCCATGCCTAGCGACGCCTCACGTAGACTATCGGGTACTGCACGAATAATGTCGTCTGACAGCGACATGACAAAAGGAATAATCATGATTCCCATAACTAATCCCGCGGCCAACGCGCTCTCAGAAGCGACTGTCAGCCCCATACTTTCACCCAGGTCTCGTATAAAGGGTGCTACCGTCAGCGCCGCAAAAAAGCCGTACACAACGGTGGGAACGCCGGCAAGAATTTCCAGTACGGGCTTGGTAACAGCCCGAAAGCGACCACTGGCGTATTCAGAGAGATAAATTGCTGACATCAGCCCGATGGGCACGGCAATGAACATCGCCACAAATGAGATGAGCAAAGTGCCCGCCAACAGCGGCACAAAACCGAAAGAACCGGAAGCGCCTACTTGGTCAGCTCGAATTGCCATCTGCGGGCTCCACTGCAAACCCAGCAGAAAGTCGCTGATAGTAATTATCTGAAAAAAGCGGATTGCCTCGAACAAAACCGAAAGCACGATACCCATCGTCGTCAGCACGGCTATAAAAGAGCAGGTAAACAAAATCCATTTGAAGATATCTTCAACATGATTACGCGCTTGCAGGTCAGGCCTGACACGAAGCGTTGCGAGTAAACCACCCAGAATAGCCAGTGATCCCACCAGCAATAGCTTCATCAACTTACTGCTGGCTACCAACGCCTGGTATTCGGCGGCGCCGGCTATCTGCGCCTCATCAACCATAGCGACATCAACGCTGCCCTGGGCATAACCCACCAACTGGTTGTAATAAAGACCCAGTTCGTTCTCTGGCATCGCTTGTATTGCTGCAGGGAGGCCGCTAACAACGCGGCTCTGCACAACACTGGCTTCCAAGCCCAGCCAGGCAAGAAACAAGAAAAGAGCGGGCAAGCCAGCCCACAGTGCGGCCATATAGCCATAATGTTTTGGCAGCGAGTTGAGCGTGCTAAGCCCGCCACCCGCCATGCCCAATACACGTGACTTCTGCCTGGCCACAAAGAAGCTCAGCGTACACAGCGCTATGAGAGTGAGAAATACAGTAGATGTCTGCATCGTGGGCTCTTAATTGACTAAGCGCTGCAATGGGCAGCGCTGTAATCCAGTTGTCATCATCCAGTGCCTAAGTCGACTCACATTTTCAACGGTTTGAGCGACTTCACATCAGCCTGTACCTGAGACAACTCTTCTTCACTGAGGGGTATCAAACCCCTCTCAGGCAAATACCCGTCCTCGCTCATTGCTTTAGCGGAAGCGAACTCCATGGCGTACTCCTGAATACCCGGTATGCGTCCAACATGCGCAGCTTTGATGTAAAAATAGAGGGGACGGGAAACCGGGTAATCTCCATCAGCGATTGTGTCGAAACTGGGCTCAACGCCATCAATAACCGAGCCCTGAACCTTATCGCCATTTTCGTCGAGGAAACTGAATCCAAAAATACCCAAAGCATTCGGATTGGCCTCCAGTTTCTGAACGATCAGATTGTCATTCTCCCCTGCCTCGATGTACGCACCATCTTCACGCACTGAATAAGCAATGGTTTTAAAAATATCCTTACCCTTCGGGGCCTTACCTTTACTCTCAACATAGGCTTGGTATACGCCTTCAGGAATTCCAAGATCCGCCATTGCAGTCTTGATTTCCTCAGCTTGGTCACTGCTCAGTCCACGTAAGGCACCGAGTGCCGGAACTTCCTGGGCACCACCACCCAGAGCGAGCTCAGCAAAGGCATCGCGTGTCCCAGAGGTAGGCGGCGGTCCCATTACCTCAATTTTAGTAGCGGGCAGTGAGGGGTTAACCTGGTTCCAGGTCTGGTGAGGATTGGGAATCAAGGTCCCGTCAGGGCCCGGTACGTCCTTGGCCAACGCAAGGTAGATATCCTTGAGGCTAACCGAAAATTGCTGAGCTTTGCGGGAATTGGCGATTGCAATCCCATCGTAGCCAATGAGCGCCTCTACGACGTCAGTGACACCATTGCTCTGACAGTCATCGTATTCACTCTTCTTGATGCGTCGAGACGAGTTGGTGATATCGGGTGTGCCAGCCCCTACCCCTTTGCAAAACAACTTGAGACCTCCACCTGACCCTGTGGACTCAATTTTGGGGGCCTTAAACTGGGTTGATCGTCCGAAACGCTCAGCTACCACAGTTGCAAACGGGTATACCGTTGATGACCCGACAATACTGACGGAATCCCGCCCCTGGGCCTGTGCATTACCAATACTGCTTAAACCCACTGTCAATGCTATTGCGCCAAATAATCGTTTGCTCATTTACAATACTCCCCAAGAAATTACACGCTAAGGCGATTAGTTTTCTTACAGGAGCAGTCTAGGTCTCAAATGTTACAAGAATGTGACAAAAAAGCGGTTTAAAGTATTTTTAGCCATCACAAAAAACCACTATTGCTCATCCACCTTTTCGATGTATTCCTCAATGGATTCCTGGTGACGAACATCGAGCCCCCTCACCAGATAGACCACGTGTTCTGCAATATTGGCGGCGTGATCACCGATCCGTTCTAAACTCCGCAACGCCCACATCTCATTGAGAATAGGCCCTATATTGCGCTGGTCCTCCATCATGAAAGTCACCAGAGAACGCATCGCACTGCCGTACTCTTTATCAACGTTATTGTCCTCCTTAACCACCTCAACGGCCAAATCCATGTCCAGCCGGGCAAAGGAGTCCAATGCTTTATGAAGCATCGACGCGACATGGCTACCAATGTGGCGAATTTCCACATGATTAGTTGGAGAGCTGCTTTCATCAACCAGGCGAATGCCTTGACGGGCAATCTTCGCGGCTTCATCGCCAATACGCTCAATATCCGTGTTCACTTTGATCACAGAGACCACCAGCCTCAAATCACTGGCCGCGGGCTGTCTGCGAGCGAGTATGGTTGCGCACTCGTCGTCAATGCGCATTTCCATGTCATTAACCTCGTGGTCACGATCAATGATCGCTTCTGCGGCCGCGGTGTCACGGGTTACTAGCGCTTCAACCGCGTCCACGAGTTGCTTTTCAACCTTACCGCCCATTTCCAGCAAATGGTTTTTGATTTCTTCCAGCTCGGTGTTAAATCGCTCAGAAATATGCTGTTTATGGTCATCTTGCTTTAACATCATTAGGCCCTCTTAAACGTGTTCATGTAGGGGAAAAACCAGGGAAAATGTACTTCCCTGCCCTGGTTTACTATCAATTTCCAGCTCTGCCTCGTGCGCGCTTGCGACGTGTTTTACGATAGCCAGCCCAAGGCCGGTACCGCCGGTATCCGATGAACGACTCTCATCGACTCGGTAAAAACGCTCAGTCAGTCTGGGAAAATGTGACGGGTCTATGCCCACACCCTCATCGGTGACTTCCAGCCGAACTGCGCTGCCGTTTTTGCGCCAAGCCACATGCACCTGACCACTGGGGGCACTGTACTTGTAGGCATTCCACACCAGATTTGAAGCTGCGCTATAGAGCTCTCGGTACTCTCCGACAATATCGTTGTGACAATCGATGGACAACTTTAGAGGCCTATCAGGATGAATCGAGGATACCTCTTCGCTCAGCTCAGTCAGCAAGGCTGTCATATCCACCTGCTGATCCTTAACGCGGTGCTCGGTTGACTCAATTTTAGACAGCCACAATAAATCCTTAAGTAGACTCTCCATGCGTCGCGCCTGATCGGCCATATGCTGCATGCCGCGAGCGTAAGGTGCCGGTAGCTCGGTCGTATCGGCCAAGAAGGTGTCGAGATACCCGCTAATCACAGTTAGAGGCGTGCGTAGCTCATGGGATACATTACCCACAAAGTCGGTACGCATTTGCTCCGTGCGAACCACCTCCGTCACGTCGGTCAGAAACAACAATGAGTCGCCGTCTGCAAATTGAGTAACGACAAGCTGCAAGCTTCGCTTGATACTGCCGCTCGTTTCAAACACCAACGGTTGCGAGTAATCGCCTGATTCGAGGTATTCACTAAACTCTGGCAGACGAACCAGATTAGTAATCAGCTGGCCGATATCATCCGGTTGCTTTAAGCCAAGTAGTCTTTGGGCGGCTTCATTACACCAGCGAATGGACTCATTGCTCTCAACGATGACGACTCCATCGCGCATCGCCGAAAAAGAGCCCAACAGGTAATCTACAGTCGATTGCAAACGTTGTTCGGTGCTATCAGCATGCCTGTTCTGCTTGTAGATGCGGGCAACCATCTCGCCCCAGATCCCGGGCACGTCTGGCGGTGGAACCCGGGTATCACGTAACCAATGCTCCAAGCGCCACATCTGTAGAGACCAGAAAAAAACCACGGCTAATGCGGCCATAGTGATGCCAGTCATGGCATGCCCCAAATACCAACCGAGCAGCCCACCGGCAGCAACAACCATCAAAACCCTTGAAACTGCAGTCAACCACTCCATAACTTAGTATCGCTGGCCCCCTCAAAGCTCACGGGATGAGAAGCGATAGCCGGTACCGCGCACCGTCTGGATTAACTCGCCGTAGTCTGTTTGGTCTGTGTGCAAGGCCTTACGTAACCGCCGAATGTGTACGTCTACCGTGCGCTCCTCTACATAGACATTAGCGCCCCATACTTGATCCAACAGTTGGCTACGGGAATAGGCGCGTTCGGGGTGAGTCATAAAAAACTCAAGCAAATTAAATTCAGTAGGTCCCATCGTCAGCGCAACCTCGCCAGCAAAAATACGTCGACTCTCACTGTCGAGCACAAGACCATTAACATCAATTTTTCCCTGCGCTGCATCGGCGCCTGCGCGTCTGAGCAAGGCTCGAATGCGCGCAATTAACTCCCTGGGGGCAAAAGGCTTGGTAATATAATCGTCAGCGCCAACATCCAACCCCTGAATCAGATTGTCTTCTGTGGTTTTAGCCGTGAGCATGATCACCGGTATCGAGTCTGTGCTCTGGTCACGCTTAATGCGGCGCAATAGTTCCAGACCATTGCCGCCAGGCAACATCCAGTCCAATAGAATGATGTTTGGGCGTTCGTCGACAACCAAAGCGTGAGCATCGCGAATGTTTTCCGCTTCAATGCAGCGAAATTTGGCGGTCTCCAGGGCCATGCGCAGCATATCTCGTATAGCCCGCTCATCATCAACTATCAGTACGGTGGATTCAGACATAGCTGAAATCGTTCCTAATTCTGGCGAATACAGGTATTAGATGCTGGAATTGTGACAGTTTAATTACAAAATCGCATTAAACTAATCATAACGTACCCAGACGGGGCCGTTTAGGGAGGAGATTTTCAGGGAAACTTGAAGCGACCCCGCAAACGCACTATTTGGGCGGGGTCGGTAGCGAATGATCAGCGATGAGCAATCAGCGCAGGCTGGCGTTAATGTTCTTCAGCATTTGATTCCCCGGGCACAGGTCATCTTCAGCCAGTGTGTTCAACGGACGTCGTGAAGTTTCCATCACGTCATGTAAATCGCGCGAATCCTTGTCCATGTAAATGAGCCCGGTAAGAATGTCACCGGCCACTCTGTGCTTCTCCATATTGATAAGCGCAGAGGTCCGGTTAAACGGATCAAGCTCGTCGTCCATCTTATACAGGTGAATAGAGGAGCCATCGTGCATGGTCACTTCATGACTGAACCCAGACTCGTAGTCCGTGGTAATTTCTTTCTGCATGGGCACAAAATCTACAGTACCTGTCGCTTCTGCATGATCGCGCACGAATTCGTAGCTTTTGGTCGACCCTGGGTTGTTATTAAAGGTCACACAGGGCGACACCACATCAATTAGGGCAAAGCCTCGATGACTAATGGCGGCTTTGATCAATGGCACTAGCTGCTCTTTATCGCCCGAGAAGCTGCGCGCAACGAAAGTTGCACCCATTTGCAGCGCAGTCGCACACAGATCAATGGCGCTATAGATATTGGCGTCACCTTTTTTGCTCACTGAGCCTTCATCTGCTGTGGCCGAGTCCTGACCTTTGGTCAGGCCATAGCAGCCATTATTCATCACGATATAGACCATGTTCAGGTTACGTCTGGCAACGTGCGCAAATTGACCCATACCAATTGAGGCGGTATCACCGTCGCCCGAAACGCCAAGATAGGTAAGGTCGCGATTAGCCATCGCCGCTCCGGTCACGACAGAGGGCATACGCCCGTGAACCGAATTAAAGCCGTGAGACTTACCCAAAAAATAGGTAGGTGACTTCGAAGAGCAACCGATTCCGGATAGCTTTGCAATTTTGTGCGGCTCAATAGACAGCTCATGACATGCCTTGACGATGGACCCTGAAATTGAGTCATGCCCACAGCCCGCGCACAGCGTTGAAATCGAGCCCTCATAGTCAGCTTTGGTATAGCCAAGATCATTGACGGGCAGATCGGGATGTCGAAACTTTGGTATCTGGTAACTCATCGCTTATTCTCCGGCCGAGCTGGCTATCTTGGTGCGGTGCAGGGGCATCACCATGCCACCATCGAGGTGTTGCTTGATCTGTTTGCGAATATTACGTGCGCTGATCGGTGTTCCATCAAAACACAGCACCGACTTTAACTTGTCTGGCCCGAATTCAAACTCGGCCATAAGAAGAGTACGCAACTGCGCATCTCGGTTTTGCTCGATCACAAAGACCTGCTCGTGTTCTTCAATAAACGCCTTCACGTCGTCATTGAAGGGGAATGAGCGCACTCGCATTGCATCCAGATGCACGCCATCATCCTGCGCAAGAAAGTCCAGCGCCTCCCTGGACGATGCCTCACTGGTGCCAAAGTAAAGCACCGCGACATCGGTTTTTTCTTTCGCCGGGACCACTTCAGGCTCTGGCACATACTCTTTAATAGTGTCCCACTTGCGCATCAGGCGGAGCATATTCTTTTCGTACTCCTCGCCTTTTTCGGTGTAAACCGCGTATTCATCACGGGAAGTGCCTCGCGTGAAAAAGCTGCCACGATTGGGGTGCGTGCCTGGGTAGGTTCGATAGCTAATAGCATCGCCATCAACATCCAGGTAGCGGCCAAACTCAACGCCCGCCTCCAACTGCTCCGCTGTCATCACTTTGCCGCGGTCAAATTTTCGCTCGTCATCCCATGCCAGGGGCTCAGACATATTGTCATTCATCCCAAGATCCAGGTCCGTCATGACAATGATTGGCGTCTGAAGGCGCTCCGCTAGGTCAAACGACAGCGCTCCAAAATCGAAACACTCTTTGGGTGTCGAGGGAAACAGCAACACCTGCTTGGTATCACCGTGCGACGCATAGGCCGTGGACAAAATATCCGACTGCTGGGTTCGGGTTGGCATTCCGGTGGAAGGCCCTGCCCTTTGCACGTTAAACAATACGGTGGGGATTTCGGCAAAATAGGCCAAGCCAAGAAATTCGCTCATTAGCGAAACACCCGGACCACTGGTTGCCGTAAACGCGCGAGCTCCATTCCAGCTGGCGCCAATGACCATCCCGATGGCTGACAGCTCATCTTCCGCTTGCACAATGGCGTAGTTCTTACGCCCCGTGCCAGCGTCGATACGCACCCTTCTAGCGTACTTTTCATACGCATCCACCACCGAGGTGGACGGTGTAATCGGGTACCAGGCTGCCACGGTTGCTCCACCGTAAATAGCACCCAGTCCAAGCGCGGTGTTGCCGTCCAACAACACCTGGTCACCCACAGCATCGACCGTTTTTACGCTAATGCTGATTGGGCATGAAAAATTAGATCGCGCATACTGATGCCCCAGTTCAAGCGCATGTATGTTGGGCAAAATCAGTTTCTCCTTGCCCTTAAATTGATCACCAACCAGGTCGGTAAGCACCTTAAAATCCATATCAAGCAAGGCTGCCAGAGCACCCACGTAGATCACGTTCTTAAACAGCTGCCTCTGGCGGGGGTCTTTGTATTCATCGTTACAAATTCTGGTTAACGGAATACCAATGATATTGACATCGTCCCTTACCAAGCGAAGGTCCAGCGGCTTGGTATTATCGTAGATGAAGTAACCGCCGGGACGCACTTCACTGATATCCTGAGCCATGCTTTGCGGGTTCACCGACAAGGCAATATCGATACCGCCGCGGCGTCCCAGATATCCCTTCTCGCTCACCCGGACTTCGTACCAAGTAGGCAGACCCTGAATATTGGAAGGGAAGATATTCTTGGGACTGACAGGCAACCCCATTCGAAACAAGGCTTTGGCAAACAAGTTATTGGCACTGGCAGACCCAGTGCCGTTTACGTTGGCAAACTTGATGACAAAGTCATTGACGGACTTTATTTGATCCATTGTTACTAACCCGCCTTGCTAACGTTATATAGGAACTTCTGCATATCCCATGCAGAAGTGGGACATCGCTCAGCGCACAAACCGCAGTGCAGGCACACGTTTTCATCTTTAACCATCACCCGCTTTGTTGGCAGGTCATGGGAAACGTACAAATCCTGCGCCAGGTTAGTGGCCGGTGCGGTGAGAGACAGACGTAACGCCTCCTCGTCCGCATTGGGGGTAAAGCTGATGCAATCGGTAGGGCAAATATCGACACAAGCATCGCACTCGATACAGCGAGCTTCCTCAAATACCGTTTGAACATCACAATTCAGACAGCGCTCTGCCTCCTTGAAGCCTGTTCCGGAATCAAAGCCCAGCTCAACTTCCATTTTACGATCGGCCAGGGTTTCTTCCAGAGGCGCAAGCGGAACGATGTTGCGCTTATCGTTTTCTATGGCGTTGTCATAACTCCATTCGTGCACACCCATTTTTTGGCTTACCAGCGTAACGCCTGGGGCTGGCCGGTTGTCGACGCTGTCGCCGCGGCAGTACAAGTCGATACTGACAGCGGCCTGGTGGCCGTGGGCTACCGCCGTAATCACGTTTTCAGGGCCAAATGCTGCGTCCCCGCCAAAAAACACCTTTTGATTGGTCGACTGGAAAGTCTGCTCATTGACGACGGGCATATCCCACTTATCAAACTCAATACCCAAATCTCGTTCAATCCAGGGGAAGCAATTTTCCTGCCCTATCGCCATCAATACGGTGTCTGCCTCCATGAAGACCAGAGGCTCATCGGTTGGCACAAGCGATCGCTTGCCGCTATCGTCGTATTGCGCCTCAACTTTCTCAAAGTGCATGCCCTTGAGCACGCCCTCCTCAACCACCAGCTCTTTAGGAACGTGGTTGTTGTAGATAGGAATGCCCTCATGCATGGCATCTTCCTTCTCCCAGGGAGAAGCTTTCATGTCTTCGAATGGACTGCGCACAACCACGCGCACGTCGTCACCGCCCAAGCGCTTGGAGGTTCGGCAACAATCCATCGCAGTATTACCACCACCGAGCACCAACACCTTGGACTCAATTTTATCCGTATGCTCAAAAGCAACGCTAGCCAACCAGTCGATACCAAGATGCACATGCCCTGCCGCGTCTTCCAGACCTGGCAGGTTCAAGCCTTTGCCCCTGGGAGCGCCGGTTCCGACAAAAACGGCATCGTAGCCTTTGTCGAGTATCTCGCGCAGGCTTTCAACTTCAATATCAAACGTCGCGTTAATCCCCATATCGAGGATGTAGTTCACTTCCTCGTCCAGCACTTCAATGGGCAGGCGAAAAGAAGGAATCTGGCTACGCATCATGCCGCCACCGGCAAATTGATTGTCATAAATATCGATGATATAGCCCAGCGGCGCCAGATCTCTGGCCACTGTTAGCGATGCGGGTCCTGCACCAATCAATGCGATTCGCTTACCATTTTTCTTGGTTGGAATACTCGGTAGACGGTCGCTGATATCTTCTTTGCGATCGGCGGCCACTCGCTTGAGTCGGCAAATCGCAACGGGCTCTTCCTCGCCTTCTAATCGGCCGCGACGACAGGCTGGCTCGCAAGGTCGATCACAGGTGCGACCGAGCACACCGGGGAACACGTTGGATTGCCAATTAATCATATAGGCATCTGTATAGCGCTCCGCAGCAATCAAACGGATGTATTCAGGCACCGGTGTATGCGCGGGACATGCAAGCTGACAGTCCACTACCTTATGAAAGTATTCAGGATCTTTTATATCAGTCGGTTTCACTTCGCTACTCGTCAGTGGCTTTTAGGAAAGCGCCGATTGGATCGGCACCAAACACAAGAATTGTGGCACATGTATCGGGGCAATGCATTACGCCAGACACACAGAAAACGTTACTTTTCCAACCCGACTCGATGACTGCAAGGGATAAGCTCAAGCGGTTCGCATATTCGTACGACACAGGGGCTGCTGCAGGTTTACCAGCCGAAGAACCAGCCGCCCTTTTCCAGGTTTTTTTCGCAGCCGTTGAGTTGTTGCTGATAGCTACCGGCGCGTCGCTCTACCTTGCGCGCCACATCGGTCAACCACTTCTTGGACTTGTAGGTACCGCGATTAAACCCACCGTGCCCCTCATGATAAGCAAGATACAGTCGATAGGTGTCACTCTTGGATATACCGCTTCGTTTTCTAGACTGCTCGTTATACCAACCAATGAAATCTATCGCATCGCCGAAATCATCGCGATCAGCGCCGTAGTTACCGCCGCCGCGCTTGTAATCTTTCCAGGTAGACTTCTTGGCCTGGCTATAACCGTAGGCATCAGAGGGCCGGGGACCGGGTATAAAACCAAATATTTTTTTGCGGGGCGGCTTTGCCTTGGCCACGAAACGAGATTCCTGATGCATGATCGCCATCATCACGGGTATAGGGCTCCCCCACTCCTTCTTTGAATCAAGGGCGTCGTCATACCAGCCTCGTTTCTCATCGAAAATGTCGCAGATATTATTGACGTTAGACGGCGGTGATGTGGTGCAGCCCACCGCCATCAATAGCAGTGCAAGCAAAAGTGTTCGACCTATCATTGTTCTACTCCATACTGCTGTAGCAGCGAGATGAAGGTCTCTTCATCGATAACTTCCACATCGAGATCCTGCGCCTTAGTCAGCTTGGAGCCAGCGCCCGGCCCCGCAACCACGCAGGCGGTTTTCGCTGAAACACTGCCAGCGACCTTGGCCCCAAGTTCCTGCAGGGCAGCCTTGGCCTCGCTTCGTCCCATGACTTCGAGCTTACCTGTCACTACCCAGGTCTGTCCGGCCAAAGGCAACTCTGCTTCAGGAGTCACCTCAATGTCTGGCCAATGGACACCGGCATCCTGCAAGGCCTTTGCAACAGCCATACTGGGTCCCGAATCAAAGAACTGGCGCAAATGATCCGCAACCACCGGACCCACGTCATCCACGGCTAACAATGCCTCTTCTGATGCCTCAACCAAGTCATTCCAGGTGCCGAAATGACGGGCAAGATTCAGTGCAGTGGCTTCACCAACCTCGCGTATTCCCAGGGCAAAAATAAACCGCGGCAATGACGTACTCTTGCTGGCTTCAAGCGCTGCGAGCAGGTTGTCTGCCGACTTGGCACCCATGCGTTCCAGAGCCATTAACTGGTCTTTGACCAATGCGTAAAGCCCCGACACATTTTCCAGTAGTCCCTCATCCACCATTTGCTCGACCAGCTTGTCGCCCAGCCCATCAATATCCATGGCTCTGCGCGATGCAAAATGTTTGATTGCCGCTTTTTGCTGCGCTGCGCACACCAGCCCACCCATGCAGCGGATGATCGCTTCATCCGGCTCGCGCTCAGTGGCAGAGTGACAAACGGGGCAACGCTGTGGGAATTCAACCATTCGTGCGTCAGCTGGCCGCTGTTCGATCACCACAGAGACTACCTTGGGTATCACATCGCCGGCCCGGCGCACTATCACCATATCCCCGATCTGAACGCCCAGGCGTTCAATTTCATCGCTGTTGTGCAAGGTGGCATTACTGACGGTAACGCCACCCACAAACACCGGTTCCAGTCGCGCGACAGGAGTGATCGCTCCCGTGCGGCCGACCTGGAACTCAACGTCTAAAAGGCGGGTCATCTCTTCCTGCGCCGGAAACTTCCTGGCAATGGCCCAACGGGGGGCCCGTGAAACAAAGCCCAGTCGACGCTGCAGCTCAAAACGATTGACTTTGTAAACTATACCGTCGATGTCGTAAGGCAATTGGTCGCGAAGCTTCGCTAGATAGTCGTAATACGCCTCACAGGCTTCAATCCCCTTTACAACTTTGGCCTCACTGTTAATTCTCAAGCCCCAGCTGTGCAAGCAATCAAGAACGGCAGCGTGCTCTTCGGGTAACTCGCCGCCCTCAACAAGCCCCACACCGTAACAGCACATTTCCAAAGGACGCTGCGCAGTGATGCGTGAATCCAGCTGTCGCAAGCTCCCGGCAGCGGCGTTGCGCGGGTTAACAAAGGGCTTATCGCCCTGTTCCAGAGCTCGCTGATTCATACGATCAAAACCCGCTAACGGCATGTAAATTTCGCCACGAATTTCCAGCACGGCAGGATAGCCTTCACCTCGCAGCTGCAAGGGTATCGACGGGATAGTTCTCACGTTGTGGGTAATGTCTTCGCCGGTGGTGCCGTCGCCACGGGTCGCTCCGCGTTCCAACACTCCGTCACGGTAAAGAAGGCTTACTGCAATGCCATCAAGCTTAGGCTCGCAGCTGTATTCTATTTCCAGATCCGATTGGCCGAGACGGTCACGCAAACGCCGTTCAAAATCGATCAATTCATCGGCATCGAATGCGTTATCTAATGACAACATGGGGACTTCATGTGCCACTTGGGTAAATTGAGATAGCGGTCGTGACCTACCGCGTTGCGTGGGTGAGTCTTCCGTCACCAGTTCCGGGGACTGCGCTTCTATTTCCTGGAGCCTTCGAAGGCGACGATCGAATTCTGCATCCGGGACTGTGGGATCATCGAGTACGTAGTAGCGATAGTTCCATTCACGCAACTGTTCGCGCAGCTGCAGGACTTCTTCCTGAAGAGCTGAATCAGTCATTCAGTTGCTAAGGCTTATCGAGTGCGCGCCAGCATACGGCGTTCCAAATCGCGTATTTGCTGCCTACAGTGCTCCAAAGTTTGCTTGGTAAGAACGCTGCGAGATTCGTCCAACACATCGCCGCCGAGGTTACGAGAAACCGCCTGCGCAGTTTCTAGCATATAGTCGAAGGCCTTCATCATATCTTCAGGGCCAGGCAGGGTGAGAAAGAAAACCAGTCCGGGGGTATTAAAGTCCGACATATTATCGATATCAAAAACACCGGGCTGCACCATATTGGCAACACTAAACTGAATTGCTCCCTTGCCCGCTTCAAACTCGTGTCGGTGGAAGAAATTCATATCCCCGAAACGCAGGTCACATGCGAGCAGAATATGCAGTATGTCGGCGCCCTTGAATCCACGCGCATCCCGGGCCACGACGTTAAGCATGAATACTTCAGGGTTAATGTCTCTGGGAAGCTTACCGGGTTCTTCTGGATCTGGCTCTGTTGAGGTGGGGCCATCAGCGCCCATGCCATCTAACCAGTCCAGGTTCTCAGTATTCTCTTCGTCTGCCGACATACCGCTCACTACGGACTCGGTCTCAGACGGCTGCGCGAGTTCAGTTTCGTCCTCGGTCTGGGGCTCATTGGCCTCCGCTACAGGTGCAGCAGGTTCGGGATTGTGGCCGGCAGCGCGCAGCAGGTCGCCGCGCTCAACTACCCTGCCCCCGCCATTGGGCAATTCTTTTAACCATGCAAGGTCTTCGTCCCCGCTGGCCACCTCGTCGTCAGCTGGATCTGCCAGATCTACTTTTACGCGAGAATATTTGTCACTGCGCACCCGACGCCAGGCATCCAGAAGCACTGCCGTGATCAGCAGTACTCCAATAATGACCATCCAGTCGCGTATGGTTAAATCTGCCATTTACTAGACCTATCTCAGCTCGCTGCCAGTTCCGCTGCTTCGTCCACATCCACTGTCACCAGACGAGAGACACCAGGCTCGTGCATGGTAACGCCCATGAGCTGGTCTGCCTGTTCCATGGTAATTTTGTTGTGGGTGATAAAGATAAACTGCACTTTTTCGGACATTTCTTTCACCATGCGCGCATAGCGGCCGGTGTTAGCGTCATCCAGCGGAGCATCAACCTCGTCCAGCATACAGAAAGGTGCGGGGTTCAAATTAAAGATCGAAAAGACTAAAGCGATCGCAACCAGTGCCTTTTCTCCACCAGACAACAAATGAATGGTGCTGTTTTTCTTACCGGGCGGTCTCGCCATAATCGAGATTCCGGTATCCAGCAAGTCCTCTCCGGTCATTTCGAGATAGGCACTGCCACCACCAAAGACCCTCGGGAACAGCTCCTGCAGGCCGTTATTGACCTTATCAAAGGTCTCCTGGAAACGGTTGCGGGTTTCCTTATCGATCTTGCGAATCGCATTTTCCAGGGTGTTAAGTGCAGTCTCAAGATCTTCGTTCTGAGCATCCAGGTAGTTCTTACGCTCAGACTGCAGGTTGTACTCGTCAATAGCCGCCAGGTTTATGGGGCCCAACCGGGCGATACGGTTCGCAATTTTTTCCAGCTGTCTCTGCCACTCAGACTCGGTGGCATCCTCGGGCATAGTGCGCAGCACTTCATCAAGATCTTGCTCGCCCTCTTTCAGCTGCCTGAGAATATTTTCTCGCTGCACTTGCAATGTCTGGCTACTAATTCGCTGCTGCTCCAGCTGACCGCGAACGGATTCAGCGCGATGCTCGATACCGGCTCGCAACTGCTCACTCTCGCGCAATTTGTGCTCGACTTCCGCGACTGCCTGTCGGGCTTCGGCCAACTCTCCTTCAGACAACAGGCGCAATTCCAACTGTTCTTCCAGCTCAGCCTGCAGGCCGTCCAGCGGATTGTCATTGTCGGACATACTGCTCTGGAGACCGTCACGACGCTCACGCAATTGAGCCACCTGGTTGTTCGTGCGTTCGATCGATTCACGCATAGAACTTAACTGCGTTCTTAACGACTGGAAGCGCATCGCAGATTGGTGTGAGGTATCTTTGTCGTGGCGCGCTTTCTGTCGGCAGGTGTCCAGCGTGCCTCGAGTCTCATCCCTGACCGACAGCAAGTCTTCACGGCGCTGTGAATCAGACTCCATGCTTTCTATCGCCTCGGAGAGCAGCTGGCGCGCCTCAGCGACAGACTCCTGTTCGTGCCGGAACTGTTCCTGTGATTCGATGATGTCGGCATCAATGCGCTGCCGGCGGGCAGTAATCTGCTCTACTTTGGCCTGCAACGCAGAAAGCTGGGCACTGAGGTCGGCGTGTTGGCGTGTTGCGGACTGCAGTTCACGCTGTGACACCTGGCGTTGCTCTTCCAATTGCCGCAGCTTTTCCTGCGCCTGCTGTAAGTCACTCTCAATCTGTTGTTCTCTGGCGCCAGCGGTTTCCAGGCTGAGCTCTAACTCTTCCAGTTGCTGTTGGCGCTGGATCACCCCGCCCTGCTGGTCGGCTAGCCGGGTCACGCGCAGCCAGTTACGTCCCAGCCAAACGCCTTCTCGCGTAATAATTGATTCGCCATCTGCCAGGGACTGGCGCTGACCCATTGCCTGCGCGAGGTCGTGAGCCACCTTCACTCCCTTGAGCAGTGCTCCCGCCGTCCCCTGACTCCGGGTTTTGGATGCAAGGTATTCAGGCGATGTCGGTACATCGGCGCCGGTTTCAACCAGTGCCAACTGCCCCTGCTCAAGACTGCCCAACAACTCACCGAGGGAGCCCAGATCGTCTACGCACACTGCCTGTAGGTAATCACCCAGCACAGTCTCCACGGCGAGTTGCCAGCCATCATCCACCTGAAGCTGTTCCAACAATCTTGGTTTATCCGCTATTTGCTGGGCTTGCAGCCATTCACCTACGTCGGCACTGCCATCTTCCATGGCGGCCTGCTGTAAAGCTTCAAGGGAGGCTTGGCGCCCGCGCATCTGCTGCAAGCTTGAGCGAACATCATTGAGCTCCGCCGAAAGCTGACTACTGCGCTCCCGAGTGGAAGAAACTTGTTCTACCACAGACTCAGCACTGCCTTCGTGCTCGGCCATTACCATTTCAAACTCAGCCAATTGCTCTGAGAGTGTTTCCATTTCGCCGTCGTCAGGACCAGGGGCTAATGCCGTTTTCTCTTCTTCTAACTGCCGACTGCGATTCTGAATGCGCTGTAATACCTGCTCAAGATGCTGAATACGAGATTGCTGCACCTCTGCCTGTTGTCGGGGCTCAGCCGCATGCTGGTTAAACTCATCCCACTGGTTTTGCCAGTTGTGCATGGCCTCTTCAGCCTGCAAAAGCGATTCAGCAGAGGCCTCTTCCAGCTCCTGCAACATCTCCAGTTCTGGCTCCAGCGTTTCAACCTCCTCTTCCCAGCTGACCAGTTTGTCGCGGTCATCGCCCAAATGGCTCTCGGCCTGACCCAGGGACTCGATCGTTTGTGCCAGGTCTTCAGACAACTGACGACTGCGCTCTTGCTGGTGCTTGATGGTCTGCTCTATCCGCGCGACTTCAGAGCCCAGTGAATAATAAGTCGCCTGAACTTTGTTAAAGCTGTCCGTTCGATCGGTATGATCCACTCGATGCTGCTCTATCGCAGTATCAACCTGCTGGTGCTCGGCGTGTATCGCCTCTAATTTAACTTCAATCTCACCGATGGATTGGGTCACGTCCTTGACCTGATCGTCGAGCTCACGCCACTGCAGGGACTGCAACTGCCCCTTATATCGACGCTCCTCTTCCTTATGTTCGCTGTACTTTTCGGCGGCCTGTGCCTGACGCTGGAGATGCTGCAGCTGGCGTTCCAGCTCATCCCGCAGGTCGGTGAGTCGTTCAAGGTTCTCCAGAGTCCGGCGCATGCGACTCTCGGTTTCCTTGCGTCGCTCTTTGTATTTGGAGATACCCGCGGCTTCTTCAATAAAGATGCGCAGCTCTTCAGGCTTGGACTCAATTAGCCTGGAAATCATGCCCTGTTCGATAATCGCGTAACTGCGAGGCCCCAGACCAGTGCCCAGGAAGATATCCGTGATGTCCCTGCGGCGGCATTTGGTGCCATTAAGGTAGTATTCAGACTGCCCCTCTCGGGACACCAGACGCTTGATCGAGATCTCGGCGTAGCTTGCGTACTCACCGCCAACCCGCCCATCGGTGTTATCAAACACCAATTCAATGGATGCCTGACCAACGGGTTGCCGATTGACGGAGCCATTGAAGATCACGTCAGTCATTGACTCGCCGCGCAGGTTTTTGGCCGAGCTCTCGCCCATTACCCACCGAACGGCATCAATTACGTTGGATTTTCCGCAGCCGTTAGGACCAACGACAGCAGCCATATTGCTGGGAAAATTGACCGTCGTGGGATCGACGAATGACTTGAATCCAGCCAGCTTGATAGACTTTAGTCTCATTTAACTTTAACTACCCGCTATATCTTGCTGTTTTTTATAAGATTATCCGAGTTTTCACTACTAACCACCCCAACCCGGAGACACAAGATATAGTGTATAGAATTTGAACGGGCAACACTATGCCCTGACAAAAAAAAGCAAAAAATTTAGCGCGTGCTACTGCCCGGGGCCGGGAGTAAGGGTGATATTGACCGCTTCTTCGGCGTTACTGGGGGCGAGCGGGCCCGCCTGTCCCAACAAGCTGGCACCGGCTTCCCCCGGTCGACCGTCAGGCGACACCTGCACCACCACTACGATGGAGGCAATTTCTGAAAGCTTCTGCCCTGCCATGGACTTGCTGTCATCCAGTCGCAAGGTAATGGGGAGGTCAGCTCCACTCAGACGCTGTACGGCAATAGGCATGCGGCTATCACTCTCGGCATTTCTCGCCAGCACGAAAACAGTATCTGTCGCTGCAACACTGCCACCTTCAGGCAAGGCAACGGATACTGTCACCCCAACACTCGCCGCTGTTGCCACGGCTTCTTCCGCTGGCATCGCCTGAGAAGCGGCCGGCGCCTCACCTAGCTTTTCGCGGGCACTTTCGATCACACCCGAAATCATCTGCCGTGTTTCAGAACCCGGTGGTTCCATCGCGACCAGCCGCTGCCAGTACTCAATGGCCGCGCGATACTGGCCCTGCTCGTAGGAAGCCATCCCCAACAGGCCCAGTGCCGTGCGCTGATGCGGATCGATCGCAAGCGCCTGCTCTGCACGCATACGAGCACTGTCATCTAACTGTCGTCCCGCTGCCAAATAGCGAGCCTGGGCGGCATAAGCCAGTGCGGCTGAATCCTCGGGTGCAGACGCTATCAACTCGTCGTAAGCCGCTGAGGCCCGCGAGTAGTCCTGCAACCCCATGTAGTAACGACCCAGCATAGCGACATAGTGCAGATTGTCAGGGCGCTGCTGAGCTCGTTGCTCAATGGCGAGCATCAACGCTTCCATCTGTTCTGGGGTGCTGTTCTGATCGAGCGCTTGCAACTGACGAGAAATCATCACATCGCCCGCCGCTCCTAGCTTGAAGTAAAACACAGCACTGAAAATCGCGACAATGGGCAGCAAGACCCAGGCAGGGAACGTCGACTGACTAACAACAGGCCCCTCGCTTGGCTCGTGACCTTGCTCATCTTCCAACAAGCGCAACTGCGCGTCCGCGGCCAACGAGTCGCTGCCCTCTTCGGCAAGCTCTTGCTGACGCAACCTGAACCACTCCAGGTTCGCCCTCGCTAAATCCTCGTCCGCCGCGCCTTTGCGCCGGCTATTGGGCTTCAGATAAAACAGTGCAGAAAACGCGAGCAGCGCGCCGCAGGCTACATACAGTAATGTCACTTGTCGCTTTCCGCCTTATCCATTAACGCCCTAAGCTTCGATTGTTCTGCTTCGCTCAACGCTTCGTTCGCGCCGGCCGTCTGTTTGCGGCCACGTAAAGTCATGACCGCAATAGCGATTCCCAAAATTAGCAATACAATGGGCGTGACCCATAGCATCACCGTGACACCTGAAAAACTGGGCCGGTAACGCACAAATTCGCCGTACCGGTCCACCATGTACTGACGTATTTCATCGTCGGTCGCACCCGCCTCCAACTGCTCGTAGAGCAAGCGACGCAAGTCCTGTGAAATGGGCGCGTTGGAATCGGCAATATTCTGGTTCTGACATTTGGGGCAACGTAACTCTTCGCTCAGCGACCGATAACGTTTTTCCAGCGACGGCTCGGAAAACTCATACGTTTCTATGACCGCTAAGGCTGGCAACGAGAGCAGTAACAACAAAAAGCAAACGTGTCTCAGCATCAGTTCGCTTTCCCGCTTTGGAGCTGCTCATAGATAGGTTGCAGAGTGTTTGACCAAACCCGTTCATTCACAACCCCGACATGACGGTAGCGAACAAGCCCCTGAGCGTCTACCAGATAGGTTTCCGGTGCCCCATAAACACCCAAGTCCAAACCCAGGGTGCCATCGCGATCAGCGATACTCGCTATATAAGGGTCGCCCAGTTCATCCAGCCAGCCTAAGGCCGCTGTGTCCTCGTCTTTGTAATTGATGCCATAAATCGCCACCCCTTGCTTGGCAAGCTCTGTCAAATAAGGGTGCTCTACCCTGCACGAAACGCACCAGGTTGCCCATACATTGAACAGCGCCACCTGACCGCTAACTGCCGCTTTATCCAATGTCTGCGCACTACCTAACGCAGGCAGCGAAAACTCGGGAAATGGCTTATCGATCAACGCAGAGGGTAATTCCTTAGGATCCAGCGATAACCCACGTACCAGAAAAATCGCCAACACGATAAAAAGAATCAGCGGGAAAAACAGTTTGAGTCTAGCTGGCATATTGGGGCCCACCCGCTTTTGCGGCAGCACCACTGCGTTGACGGCGATAGCGTTTATCAAACGCTGTCGTCAGACCTCCCAGGCCCATGAAAATAGCGCCCAGCCACATCCAGCGAACCATAGGCTTGTAATGCAGGCGTATTGCCCAAGCTCCCTGTTCGCCAATGGGCTCGCCCATGGCGACATACAGATCGCGGAAGAGTCCCGGGTCAATGGCGGCCTCAGTCATCATTGAGCCACTGGCAAGGTAGCGGCGCTTTTGCGGTGCCAGAGCGGCGATTTTTCTACCGTCCTCATAGACATAAAATCGCGCCTCGTCAGCGACGAAATTAGGACCACGCACTGAAGCTACTTCAATGAAGCGAAATTCATAGCCAGCGAGCGTCTCGGTTTCGCCCGGGCTCATTTTCAGGTCGTGTTCAATACTGTATTGGCTGGTGGCCACCACGCCAACAACGCAGGCAGCAAAGCCCATATGAGCCAACAACATACCGCAGTAACTGGGAGTCAATCGGCGCAAACCGCCCACTCTTCCCCCTATGCGGAACCACAGGTCCTTGGCCATACCAAAGACCACCCAGCCCGCAAGTAGCACAGCCAAAGCAACCCAAAGGTTATAGCCCTGTCCGAATAGCGGCAACGTGAGCGCACAGACGACTGCAGCAATACCTGGAACCAGCAATTCAGCTTTCCAGCGCTGAGCGCTATCTCGCTTCCAACGCGACAGGGGACCAATCCCCATAAAGGGTGCAAGCAACCCCATCAGCGGGACAAAAACAGCATTGAAATAAGGGGGGCCAACGGAGTACTTACCCTGCCCCAGCGCATCCATAAACAGCGGAAACAAAGTACCGAACAAGACGGTGAGCGTAGCGACTAGAAATACGACATTGTTAACCAGGATGAGCGACTCTCTGGATAGCCAGGAAAAACTCACCCGACTACTAACAGCCGGCGCGCGCAATGCGTAAAGCGTCAAGGAGCCGCCTACCACGATTGCCAGAAAAACCAGAATGAACATGCCCCGAGCCGGATCGGTCGCAAACGCATGCACCGAGGTCAAAACCCCTGACCGCACCATGAACGTTCCCAGAAGACTGAGCGAGAACGCAAAGATCGCGAGCAGCACAGTCCAGCTTTTAAACAGGCCCCGCTTTTCAGTCGCGGCAAGCGAATGGATCAGCGCCGTACCTGCAAGCCAGGGCATAAAGGATGCATTCTCTACGGGATCCCAAAACCACCAGCCACCCCAGCCTAGTTCGTAATACGCCCACCAGCTGCCTAGCATGATGCCCAAACTCAAGAATGCCCAGGCCACGTTAGTCCATGGACGCGACCATCGCGCCCATGAGGCATCCAGTCGCCCCCCTAACAAAGCGGCGATGGCAAAGGCAAAGGCCACAGAGAATCCAACGTAACCCATGTACAGCAGCGGCGGATGAATAATCAGCCCCGGGTCCTGCAACAGGGGGTTAAGGTCATTACCGTCCGCCGGAATGCTCGGCAACAGCCTGGCAAACGGATTAGATGTCAGCAATGAAAAGGAAATGAATCCAACCGAGATACCGCCCATTACCGACAGCACGCGAGAGAGCACCAGTATTGGCAGTTGAGGGCTTAGCACCGCGACTGCCGCCGTCCACAAGCAAAGGATAAGAGCCCACAGCAATAATGAGCCTTCATGGTTGCCCCACACAGCTGAAAACTTGTACATAGGTGGCAATAGAGAGTTGCTGTTATTGGCCACCACCGCTACCGAGAAATCGTCTTGTAAAAAGGCGATAGACAGGCAGGTAAAACTGATCGCAACCAGCACGAGCATACCCACGGCTAACCCGGGAGCAAGCGCCATCGCCGACACGTTTCGGCGCCATGCGCCCCATGCAGGGACAATCGCAAGCACCAGCGCAAGGGCCAGACTGATGATTAAGGCGAAGTGGCCTATCTCTGGAATCACTGTTTGACTCCCTTATGGTCGTAACCGGATTGCTCTAGCGCATCTGCCACCTCAGGTGGCATGTAATTTTCGTCGTGTTTGGCTAACACTTCAGTGGCCCGTAAAACCCCGTCTTCATCAAGTTCACCGGAGGCCACTGCACCCTGACCCTCATCAAAAAGGTCCGGAAGGATACCCTCGTAGACGACGGGGACCGAGGCCTTAAAGTCTGTGAGTTCGAAACGCACCGCGAGGCTATTGTCACTGCGCTCCACACTGCCATCAACCACCATGCCGCCTATGCGAATGGCTTGACCAACGGGCGCCTTGCCCTCGGCCACCTCCGCAGGAGGAAAGAACAAGTTGATATTCCCACGCAGCGCATAGGCCACCAAACCAATGGCGGCACTGGAAAAGAGCACTATGAATAGTACTAGGTAGAGTCGCTGTTTACGTACTGGGTGCATTGGGTTCCTCTTGAGCGCCTGAGTCTACCTGTGAGCGACGAAGCTCTCCGGCCAACTGCACCAGAAAGCGCCGCTGCCGACGAATCGGTGACGCCAATATAAAGGTGATAACCGCCAGGGTGATGATATAGGCGGCCCAAACATAAACGCCATGACCGTCCATCGCGAGGACAGCATCAAGGCTATCAAAATACATTAGCTGCCTTCTCCTTCTGCGAGATTACGGACCCATTTCGTCCGCTTTTCCCTGTGCAGAATTTCCGTGCGCATATTCATCAGCAAAGCACAGGTGAACATCATGTAAAACGCGGTAATCATCAGCAACAAGGGATACAGCATGCTCGCATCAATAGTGGACTCGCCGGTGAACTTTATGGACGCTGGCTGGTGCAGGCTGTACCACCAGTCCACCGACTTATAAATAATGGGGATGTTCACCGTGCCTACTAACGTCAATACGGCGCAGGCCTTCCCCGCCGCTTCCTTATTGTCATATGCCTCGTACAGCGCAACCACCCCAAGGTACAGAAACAAGAGAATCAACATGGACGTGATCCGGGCGTCCCACACCCACCAGGTGCCCCAGGTAGGCTTGCCCCAAATTGCGCCTGTCACCAGCGCAACAAAGGTCAAAGCAGCGCCAATAGGCGCACAGGACTTCATCGCTATATCGGCCATTTTCATTTTCCAAATCAGGCTGACAGCCCCTGCGATTGCCATGACGTAATAACCCGCAAGGGCGACTACGGCAGCTGGCACGTGGATATAGATAATGCGATAGCTATTGCCCTGACGAAAATCAGGCGCTGTGTACAGTAATCCCCAGACTGTGCCGACCACCAGCGCTATGACTGTGAGAGGCAACAGATAGCGAAGAATGGTTCCGGAGATACCAAACAGCCAGGGGGGAGAACCGAGTTTATGGAAGAAGGTCCACATAGAGGCGGCAATTATACAGAGGCCCCGAAAGCGAACAAGAAATTGTCTCGCTCTGGCGGCGTTTGAACCGATTTAAATTCAAGCATCAACGCTAATCCTCAGCCCCGCAGCGGTGGCAAACGGGGCCAGAGCAACGGCAAGGCACAGCATTGCCCCCAAAATAGCGAGGTAAGGCCCCGCTGGTGCACCTGTTACCGCTGCTTTGACAGCAGCACTACCGAAAATCAGCACCGGCATGTAAAGCGGCAAAATCAGTAGAGAGATCAGCATGCCACCGCGTTTTAACCCCACCGTCAGGGCAGCACCGATCGCCCCTACGAGGCTAAGCACGGCAGTGCCCAGCAACAAACTGGCAAAGAGCGCAGCCATTGCCTCAGTCGGCAAATTGAGCATCACAGCGAACAAAGGTGATGCCAATGCCAGTAACAGCCCGGTCATCAGCCAATGTGCGGTGATATACGAAAGCACCGACAAATAAAGCGGTTGGGGCGACAGTAATAGCTGCTCGAGACTACCGTCGTCAAAATCGCTGCGAAACACGCCATCGGATGTAAGCAGATTGGACAGCAAGGCGATGATCCATAGGATCCCTGGGGCAAAGTCGGCGAGCTTATCCGGGGCCGGACCCAGTCCCAGCGGGAACAAAGCGACGACCATCGCAAAGAACAGCAGTGGGTTCCCTATTTCTATGGGCCTGCGAACTGCCAGCACCAGCTGACGCCGCAGCAAGCGGGCGCAGAAAGCCGCCGTATTAGGCGCACTCATGGCAAAATACCCGCGCTCAAATCCAGGCGTGCGACAGGGCAATCAATAGCCAGACGTTGATGTGAGGTCAGTAGCACGCTTCCGCCCTGCTGGACGTGTTCAGCAAACAATGCCTCCAGCTCCCCTACCCCTTTCACATCGATCGCTGTAAAGGGTTCATCCAACAGCCATAGAGAGCTCTTGGACAAATACAAACGGGCAAGATTAACCCGCCGGTGCTGTCCTGCCGATAAAGCATGACTGGGCACATCTTCATATCCGTACAAGCCCACGCGTGCCAGGGCAGCGTCGATTTCGGTGCGACTGTATTGTCCCTCGCCGGACACATGCCAGGAAAGGTTCTCTCGCGGGCTTAACAGGCCTTTTACCGCGCTGTGGTGACCGAGGTACAGCATCGTATCGGGGCGAGTCACCTTTCCTTCAAAGCCATAACGGGAAAGTCCGGCCAGAATACGAATAAGGCTGGTTTTTCCGGCACCGTTTGCGCCTTCAACCTGAATAAGTTGACCGGGATAGACCCTGAATGAAAGGCCGTGAAATAGCTGCCGCCCCCCTCGCTCCAGCGAAAGGCCTTCGGCAACCAGCAAAGGTCTGCTCTGCGAGGGGTCGGTCAGAGATTCACCACATTAACCACAGGAATATGCAGCTCAGTATCAATCTGTTCAGCACGCAGGCTGTTGAAATCAAAAAGCTCCCCATCGGCAAGCTGTGACGGCGCTACGTTGCGGATACTGCTAAAGATAGTTTCGGTGCGCCCCGGGTATTCGCGCTCCCATTGCTGCAACATTTTTTTGACCTGAACGCGCTGCAAGTTTTCCTGAGAGCCGCACAGATTACAGGGAATGATCGGAAACTCCTTATACTGTGCATAAGCAGCAAGATCTTTTTCCTTGCAGTAGGCCATCGGTCTGATCACGACATTTTTCTTATCGTCAGAGAGCAGCTTGGGAGGCATCGCTTTCAGGCTGCCGCCGAAAAACATGTTCAGGAACAGGGTTTCCACGATGTCGTCACGATGGTGGCCCAGTGCAATTTTGGTGGCACCAATGTCCTGGGCAAAGCCATAAAGACTGCCTCTGCGCAGGCGGGAGCAGAGTCCACAGGTCGTTTTACCTTCGGGAACCACCTCTTTCACAATGCTGTAGGTGTCTTTCTCCAAAATGTAATAAGGCACATCCATCTTGGATAGAAACTCGGGCAGCACATGCTCGGGAAACCCGGGTTGCTTTTGGTCGAGGTTCACGGCCACCAGTTCGAAATCAACTGGCGCAGAGCGCTGTAAATTAATCAGGATATCCAACATGCCGTAGGAGTCTTTTCCCCCGGACAGGCACACCATGACCTTATCGCCCTCTTCGATCATGTTGTAATCGACGATTGCGTTACCGGCATTGCGCCGCAGTCGCTTCTGCAACTTGTTGAACTCTAGTTTTTCCTTACGTGATAGCTCGCGCACGATACCGGCCGTTAGTGCTTGATTTGGCGCGCATTTTACTCGTTTGCAGGCGCTTCCGTCCACCGCTTACTTGGCACCTCACCTCGCATTTGGTCGGGCAATGCCGACCATAGTCGAAGCCGTCTTGTAATTTGATGGCAATACAACCAAAATGTGCGCCCTTTAAGACCCCATCAAATCATCTGCGAGGACGAAAACCCGATGAAAACACCTGTACGAGTGACCGTTACCGGCGCTGCGGGCCAGATTGGCTACGCGCTGCTTTTCCGTATCGCTTCCGGCGCTATGCTGGGCGATGACCAGCCCGTCATCCTGCAACTGCTTGATATCACTCCCGCCATGGAAGCACTCCAGGGTGTGAAGATGGAGCTTGAAGACTGTGCCTTCCCTCTGCTGGTCGACACCATTTGCACCGACGACCCCAATGCCGGCTTCAAAGACACTGATTACGCGCTGCTGGTTGGCGCACGTCCCCGTGGCCCCGGTATGGAGCGCAAAGATTTGCTCGAAGCCAACGCCGCGATCTTCTCCGTGCAGGGCAAGGCCATCAACGACAACGCCAGCAAGAACATCAAAGTTCTGGTGGTTGGCAACCCTGCCAACACCAACTCTCTGATCACCCAGCGTAATGCGCCTGATATTGACCCCCGCAATTTCACTGCCATGACGCGCCTGGATCACAATCGCGCCATGACGCAAATCGCGCAAAAGACAGGCAAGACCGTCAATGACGTGACTAACATGACTATCTGGGGCAACCACTCTGCTACCCAATACCCTGATCTGTTCAATACCAAGGTATCGGGCGAAACTGCCATCGGCCTGGTAGATCAGGAATGGTACGAAGGTGAATTCATCCCGGTCGTACAGCAGCGTGGCGCAGCTATCATCAAGGCGCGTGGAGCTTCTTCAGCCGCTTCTGCAGCCAATGCGGCGATTGATCACATGCGCTCCTGGGCGCTGGGCACCGAAGGTGACGATTGGGTTTCCATGGGCGTCTACTCCGACGGCTCTTACGGCATCACCGAAGGCCTCATCTACTCTTTCCCCTGTCGCTGTGACAATGGCGACTGGAGCATCGTCCAGGGTGTTGAAGTCGGCGAGTTCAGCCAGGCTAAAATGGCTGCTACCGAGCAGGAGCTGGTCGAAGAACGCGACGCGGTCCAACACCTACTCCCATAGGTACTTCGCACGAGTAAAGCGCCCCTGGATAATCCAGCGGCGCTTTTTTTCTATCTGGTCGAGCATTAGACCGCGAGCACTAATCCTGCTGTAATGAGCTTATGACTGAGACAACACCTTCAAAAACGTATCATCACGGCAACCTGCGCGCAGAGTTGTTGGACACGGCCATTGAGCAATTACGGGAGACCGGCGCTGAAGATTTGAGCCTGCGAGCACTGGCTCGTGCTATTGGCGTGTCGCAGACTGCACCTTACCGTCACTTTGGCGATAAGGGCGAGCTGCTAGCGGCAATGGCCACGCGAGGTTACCGAGAGCTTTATCAATCGCTCAAACAAGCCGGTGAAACTGCCGGCGACTGCCCCACAGACCAGCTACTGGCATTTGCCTACGCCTATGTCGACTACGCAGCCAATAACCCTCAGTTGTTCAAACTGATGTTTGGCCCTGCTGTACAACCAGCCGCACGCTACCCGGAGCTGCGCGAGGCCAGTCGTGAAACATTGTTTCTGGTGCAACAAATATTGCAGCGAGGCATTAAGCAAGGTTTGTATACCGACACGGAGAATACAGCCTATCTGACTAATGCCGCCTGGTCGGGCATTTATGGCCTGGCAACGTTAAGGGTAGATGCTCCGGAAATTTTTGTGCGCCATATCGACCTGCGCGCTCAGGTCGATTTGGGAGTGAGAACCTTTGTCGCCGGCATCAGCGCAGACAAGGCAATCGCTTAGAGCTCGCGTAGCAATGCCACAGGCGGGCTAGAGACCACTTTACGGCAACTGAACACGCCCAGCCCGGCTATTAACGCCGTTCCTACAGACAAGCCCAGCGGCCACAGCCAGGGAGACGGTGCATACGTCATTTCAAGCACCCATATCTGCAATATGGCGACAGACAGTTCGGCCGCCACCGTTGCCAGCACGCCAGCGAACAGCCCCAGGGCAGCAAATTCGATAAACAAACCACCCAGTATCAAACTTCGCCTTGCGCCCAGTGCTCTTAAAATAGAACTTTCATGCATACGCGCGTCGACGCTCGCCTGAACGCCGGCTACCAGCACCAGCGCCCCAGTGGCCAAAATTACGGCGAGCACTAGTTCAACCGCCGCCGACACCTGATTAACGATACTGCGAACCTGATCGATCACCAGATCCATTTCGATGACAGTAACCGTCGGAAAACTGCGAATAAAGCGATTGAGAAAGACCTTGTTTTCAGCATCTAAATGAAAGCTGGTCATAAAAGTTGCCGGATAACTGGCCAATACATCCGGTGGAAAAACCAGAAAGAAGTTGGGCCGCATGGACTGCCAATCCAACTGGCGCAAATTAGCCACAGTCGCCTCCAAAGGCTGGGCACCCACGAGGAAAGACACTTTATCGCCCACCCCTATTCCCATTCGCTGGGCAAACTCAGCCTCAACAGACACCAGCGCCTCGGTAGTATCTTCGGGCCACCACTCGCCCGCGGTCAGCTCATTGCCTGTCGGCAGCACGGTCGACCAGGTTAAGTTGGTTTCGCGCTGCCTGGGACCGTCTTCAACCTCCCGGGTGCTTGGCAGTGCCTCGTCATTCACCGCCATAATTCTGCCGCGGATCATAGGATACAGGGCCTCACTGGGAACGCCCTCCTCACGAAGCATCTGTTCAACCGGCTGCAAGTCCTGTGGACCAATGTTGATCATGAAATGGTTGGGTGCATCCTCTGGTAACTGGGTCTTCCACTCGTCTATGAGCGACGTACGCACCAGCACCAACACCAGTAACAGCATTATCGCCATTGCAAAAATCACGACCTGCAGCGAATTTGCGGTGCCTCTTCGTTGCAAACCAGCCAGCGCAAGCCGCCAGATGCTGCCAGCACTCATGCCCACAATGCGGCCGCCCTTAAGGAGTGTCATCGCAAGCACCATTCCCAGAGATACCGTAATAAACAGCCCAGAAATCACCGCTGCCGTCAGTTTCCAGTCGCCCGAGTACCAGAGCATCAACGCGCTGATGGCCACCAGCCCGATTAGGTAATCTCTGGCAGAACGGCGCGTTTCCATCGGCATATCTCTGCGCAATACTCGCAGTGGACTGGCGAGACTCAAGCGTCGAAGTGGCGGCCAGGCAAAGCTCATCAGGCAGGTCAGAGCGGTCGCACTGCCGATCAGATAAGGTCGCATTCCGCCGGGGCCAGGCTTAATCGGCAACTGGTCAGCAAACAGCTTGAAAAACAGCGCCTGAATGCCCCACCCCAGCAGGCAGCCGGCCACGGTGGCAATCCCTCCGAGCAGCAGCAAACTGCGACCGTATAAAAAATTGATACTACCCGATGTTGCTCCGAGGCTTTTCATGATTGCCACATAATCATTATGGCGTTCGCTGAAACGTCCAGCGGCCAGCGCGATGGCGACGCCGGCAAGTACGACTCCTAAGCTACCGGCCAGGAGTAAAAAGCTTTCTGCTCGCGCCAGCGCCTTACCAATACCGGGCTGCCCCTGGTTAATATCGATCAGGCGTTGCCCCGGCTGTAACTGCGGCTCGAGTTGCTCCCGATGCTGTTGTAGCGCATCTGCGTCGCCGGCGTATAAATGACGGAACTCGACTCGACTGCCGGGCTGAACCACACCCGTCGAGTCGATGTCTGCATAATTCATTAACAAACGGGGGCCGTAACCGTACATTCCCGCCGCCTGATCCGGCTCACCGCGAACCGCCCCTGTTACCTTAAAACTGGCGTCACCCAGGGTAATGGACTGACCCAGGGAGATGTCCAATAGAGGGAAAAGGCGAGAGTCCAACCAGACATCGCCTGCGGCCGGGCCAGATGTCACAGCTCTGGCCTCACCAAAAGGCTCACTGCTAAAGGTAAGGTCACCTCGCAGCGGATAGGCGGAGGACACGGCTTTCACCGACACCAATTGCATGGCATCACTGGCGCCATAGATCATTGAGGGAAATGCCAGCGTTGTCGCCACTTCAAGCCCCCCGTCGCTCGCCTGCTCAAGCCAGTCCACCGGCATCTCACGACTACTGCGAACCACCAGGTCAGCTGCGAGAAATCGATGGCTCTCCTGCTCCAGAGCGCCCTGCAAACGCGATGTGAATGCGCTGATACCTGAAACCACACCCACGGCCAGCACCAGAGCCATCGCCAAAATACCGAGCTCACCGCCGCGCCAGTCCCTGGCCAACATTCGTGTTGCCGTTACGGACATGCCTAGCCCTCCACCAACTCGCCGGCGTCCAGAACCAGCCTGCGCTGGCAGCGTTCAGCGAGCGTCATATCGTGGGTCACCAGCACCAGCGTTGTACCCTGCTCCCTATTTAGCTCAAACAAAAGATCGACGATATGGGCACCGGTTCGGGTGTCCAGGTTACCCGTGGGTTCGTCAGCAAAGAGGATGCGGGGTGCGGCTGCGAACGCCCTGGCTATAGCAACCCGCTGCTGCTCACCGCCTGACATTTGCTTGGGATAGTGAAGCATGCGTTCACCCAGCTCCACTCTGGCGAGAAACTGTTCTGCTTGCTCCTTGGCATCACTCTGGCCCTGCAGCTCTAGAGGCAGCATCACGTTCTCTAAGGCAGTGAGCGCAGGTAATAATTGAAAGGACTGAAAGACGAAACCCACTTCCCGGCCCCGAAATAGCGCGCGCGCGTCTTCGTCAAGTTCTCCCAAATCCGTGTCGCCGATGATCACACGGCCGTCGCTGGCTTCATCCAGCCCAGCCAGCAGACCCAAAAGCGTTGATTTACCTGATCCAGAGGCCCCGACAATCGCGACGGACTCTCCCGACTTGATTTCCAGCGTAATCCCTTTCAGTATCTCGAGCATGCCGCCACTCATGGGCACCCGCTTTTGGAGATTTTCGGTCTTAATCATGCAGCAATTCCTTTTCCCCTATCTACGTGCCCCGATACTAGTCGGTTTACTGCTTATCGCGATCAGCAACGTTGCCCTCGCCAAAGAAAATACGGTGCTTATTCTTGGCGATAGTATCAGTGCAGCCTATGGCATGTCGCTGGAAGAAGGCTGGGTTGCGCTTTTAGCGCGACAAATTGCTGAAACTCACCCGCAGCACCGAGTGATCAATGCCAGTATTTCGGGAGAAACCACCGTCGGCGCACTCAACCGTGTTGATAGATTGCTTGAGGAACATGAGCCCAGTGTTGTGGTGATTGAACTGGGAGGCAACGACGGCTTACGTGGATTTCCGGTGAGCCAATTGCGCGAGAACCTCGAGCAGCTTGCACAGCGAAGCAATCAAGCTGGGGCTCAAGTCGTCATGGTGAGCATTCAGATACCCCCCAATTACGGCACCCGCTACACCACCAGCTTTCATGAGTCTTATGCACTGACCGCTGAAAATACAGACAGCATCCTGACCCCCTTTATTCTTGACGGGATCGCTACCAACCCCGACTTAATGCAAGCCGATGGAATACACCCCAAAGCAGAAGCCCAGCCCGACATGCTGAGGAACATGTTGCCGTATATCGAGAAGGCACTGCAATGAGCGATGACACTAGCCTGTGGAATGACCTGCAAGCACAGGATAGAGAGCATGTCTGGCACCCCTACTCGGCGACGCCGCCCCGTGGTGAAGTATTCCCCGTGGTTAGTGCCAATGGTGTGCGTCTAAGCCTGGCGGATGGCCGCGAACTGATCGACGGCATGGCATCCTGGTGGTGCGCCATCCACGGCTACAACCACCCTGTTTTGAATCGTGCAGTCGAAGAGCAGCTGGCCAAAATGTCGCACGTGATGTTCGGCGGACTCACTCATCCCGCGGCAGTCAAACTCGCGCAGCTCCTGGTAAAGTTGACGCCTGATTCTCTCACTAAGGTTTTTTTCAGCGACTCCGGATCGGTTTCCGTTGAAGTCGCCCTCAAAATGGCGATCCAGTTCTGGCAAGCGTCCGACAAGCCACGTAAACAGAAAATGGTGGCTCTGCGCAGTGGTTACCACGGAGACACCTTCGGTGCCATGTCCGTGTGTGACCCCGTCACTGGCATGCATCACTTGTTTGGCGACGTGCTTAACCGGCAATATTTTGTATCCGCCCCCACCGCTGGTTTTCATCAGGGTTGTCCCGATACGGATATGGAGGAAATCAGCGACCTGCTCACTGCCCATCATGAAGAAATAGCGGCAGTCATTGTTGAGCCTGTCGTACAAGGAGCAGGCGGGATGCACTTTTACTCTCCCGATTACCTGCGCAAACTGCGAGCCCTGTGCGACGCCTTCGATGTGCTTCTGATATTCGACGAAATCGCCACCGGCTTTGGTCGCACTGGGAAGATGTTTGCTCTGGAACACGCCAATGTAGAGCCCGATCTGCTTTGTCTCGGCAAATCGTTAACGGGGGGCTATATGACCCTTGCCGCGACTCTTTGCAATGATCGGATCGCCGAGGTTATCAGCAACAGTGAAGCCGGCGCGTTTATGCACGGACCGACGTTCATGGGCAACCCACTTGCTTGCGCGACTGCTATCGCCAGCATTGAGTTGCTTCTTTCACAGCCCTGGCAGCGCAGAATTCAACGCTTGAACCTGCAATTGGAAGAAGGGCTGAGTCCAGCCCGTAAACTTCCACAGGTAGCCGACGTCCGCACCCTGGGTGCCATAGGAGTAATCGAACTACACGAAGCGGTAGACATGCAAACGATTCAGCCCATGTTCGTGGAAAAAGGTGTCTGGATAAGGCCCTTTGGAAAGCTCGTGTACACCATGCCGCCTTACACAATGAACGAGAAGGACCTGGCCACGCTCACCACTGCGATGGTTGAAGTTGTCGCATCTCTTTAATTGGTAAGGACCACCTGCCCCTGCATAAATGTCACAGCACGCCCTGTCATCTTCACCCGCTCATCGGTAAGTTCGCAACTGAGATCACCACCGCGGGCTGAAATTTGTCTAGCCTCCATTCGCTGCAGCCCTAAACGTTTAGACCAGTAAGGCACCAGTGCGCAATGAGCAGAACCTGTCACAGGGTCTTCATTGATCCCCACTTGCGGGCCAAAAAATCGAGAGACGAAGTCGCAATTATCACCAGGCGCTGTTGCGATGATGCATTTATCACTCGCTGCAAGCAGAGCTGCAAAATCTGGGGACAGCTTCGCCACATCTTCTTCGAACTCAAAAACGTAAAGCAATTTCTGCGCACCAACCACGGCTACGACTTCAGACGCCACCGCACCCAAGGCATCGCAAATAGGCATATCAATAACCCCATTTGCCAACGCATAGGCAGGAAAATCCAAGGTATAACCAGCGCCCTGCCGCAAAACTTCCAGCACACCTGATCGCGTGTGAAAGCGAATGCTGTCAGAGTCATAAGCAAGGTGTTCGAAAAGCACGTGAGCGGCAGCGAGCGTGGCATGCCCACACAGATCAACCTCAACCGCAGGCGTAAACCAGCGCAATTCAAAGTCGTTGCCTTTGGGAACAATGAAAGCTGTCTCGGAGAGATTATTTTCCTCGGCAATGGACTGCAAACGTTCATCTTCCATCCACTGATCCAGAGGCATAATGGCCGCGGGATTACCTCCGAAGGGTTCGCTTGAAAAAGCATCGACCTGATAAATTGGGTAGTTCATAGCGTGATACCGACCTGCCGTTGTACATATGCGAGTGCTCTAATATAGTGGGTGTCGACAAACAGCGATAGAGAAAAGAACACGGCGCATGTCCAAAAGAGAACAAACTCCGCTGCAGCTCAGTTTTTATCGAGTCATTTTCGGCACAGAAACAAAGGCTGGCAAGTGGTTCGATATCGCCCTCATTGCGGTCATTATCACCAGCGTTATGGTGATCATGCTGGACTCGATTCCCGCGTACCACCTGAACTATGGGCTGTTGTTTCTCCAGATCGAGTGGGTATTTACACTCATGTTCACCGCCGAATACCTGGTCAGACTTTGGTGTTCGGACAACCGCAAAGGCTACGCGCTCAGCGTTTATGGCATTGTGGACTTACTGGCCCTCATGCCCACTTATCTCTCGCTGCTGCTGCCACAAGCTGCACCCCTACTCATCATTCGAGTCCTGCGTATTCTGCGTATTTTCCGAGTGCTGCGACTGCTCTCCCTTTTGGACGAGGCTAACGACCTGGCCCGGGCCCTGCATAATTCCACCCGCAAAATATTCGTCTTCTTCTCAAT
>JBDWQQ010000146.1:0-21958 GCA_039986455.1 Halioglobus sp. | reverse complement strand
CCAGCCGCTGGGGATCGCGAGATTTTTGCCGATGAGTTGATTCAGGCTTACCGGCTGTTCGGCACCCTCTTTTGTGACCAGAGCAAACGGTAGCCGAAAGTGCGAATCGCCACTGCGTCCCCAGTCACGATTTTCTTCAGTCAGTGCAACGGGGTGTAACAGTTTGATTTTGCCTTCCCTGAACCTATCGACGAGCTCGGACCAGGTAAACCCGTTTTCAAATGCCACTGGCACATCTAGCGCTCCAGCGATCATGCGAACAATGTCGATTGAATATCCTCGGGGCTCCCCTCGTTGAGCGTAATCAATAGGCGGCCAATTGAGTTCATTCGAGACGGTTAACGTCCCTAACGAATTCAGGTAATCTCTTTCCTGCTGACTGATTTGAACGTTGGGAATCGGTAGGGCGGGTTGTTTCGACTCCTCTATGAAATTCGACGCAATCACATTGCCTTCGGCGTCATAGAGATAAACGCCGCTGTCTCCGGCGATTTGCTGATCCGACAAAAATTTGGAAATCGACGCCAGCGTCATGTCGATACCCACCACTGAGTCTGAGCCCACTATGCGTTTAGACACGGTGCGCCCTGCGCTGCCTAACTGGGCGAAAAGATAGGGCTTGGATACCTCAACCTCTCCTGAAAGGAGGGCAGCCTGATACCAGGGTCTCTGTGCGGCATCATAATCGGTCGACTCGCTACGCGACACGCGCTCCTGCAGGTTGGCATCCAAGTATTGATAGCTGCGCTGTTGGGCTCCGTCAACGCTGCGCACGACCATTACCAACCACTCATCGGGCGGCAGGGCGAGCATTTTATTCCTCGCCTGGTCACTGGTATTAAGATTGATAACCTCAAACAGGCTGCCGTCGCTGCGGCCAACATAGATGCCATAGAGTAGTGGGTTCTTTTCAAGCACCTGCACAAATATCTTGATGAGCGCAGCTTCTCGGTCGGGATCTCCCAGATCAGGGTTGTCGGCGAGCAAGTCGATGATGTTGGCATTGACTCTCCCGATGGCATTGAGCTCTGATGCAACGCTGGTTGCGGTTGCAGAATAGAGGTCGGCTGCGGCTTCGCGCGCCATCTTCTCGCTAAAGTAATACTGTAAACCGATCGCGACTACCGCAGTCATCGCAGTCGCAACAATAAAGACCGAGACGACGGTAAGTCGAATGGTTGTATGCATCTTGCCGGATTTCGAACTCATTAGTGGCTGTGGCCTTACGGTGTATGTCGTGGAATAAAGTATAGATTATTTGGTAGGGATATCTGAGTACATTGCATAGACAAAAAAAAGCCGCGATCTTGATCGCGGCCCGTTGGAATTATCTGATTTTTTAGTGTTTTCGCATGCCCGGTGCCATCAGTACCATACAAAACACGCGGCTCGACACAGGGTCATGGGCCGGCAACTGCTTTCAGGTCGAACGTTATCACATCGGCACTACTATCTGCATCACCACTCGTGACCTGAATTGTCACTAAGTAATCACCGACCTCGATATCACCAGCGCCCCAGAATAATACGCCGGAGTCAGCGCTCCCGGGTGGGTCGAATGACGGGCCATCTGTATAGATTGAGCCATCTGATTTCAGCGTTTCTAATACTTTCCAGGTATTCGTGCCGCTACCACCCACAGCGCGCATCACAACGGAATATGTCAGATTTGTTGTTGCGTCAGGCAGCGGGTTTGCTGTGAGTATTTTGACTGGCGGTGCATCGCCACCAGGGACTGTTATGACATAGGAGCGTCTATCTTCGTCTCCCAATTCGTCTACTACTCTGACGTTAAAACCATATTGGCCTGGCAATAAATCGTTAGTATTACCTGTGATTGCCCCCGAACTCTCGTCAACAACAAAGCCAGTACCTGGAGGATTGGAGTCGCTGCCATACCATTTGTAGTCCTTGACGCCCCCTTCCGCTTCAAGCGCTGCGGCATAGAGCACTCGGTCAGCATCTGGTAATGACGCCGTCGTAATCGTAAGCGGTTCAGTGCCGCCGCCGCCAAGCGGGGTGATGGTCAAAACAATGGCTTTCTGGTCAGTACTTTTCCCATCGCTGACTTCGAAGGTCACCGCAAAGTCACCTGCTTGCCCTGTCGGGGTGCCAGATAAAATACCCGCGGTGCTTATGCTTAGACCCTGCAGGCCGCCATAGGAAACAGGCCTCCAGTTATACGGCTCTTCACCACCAGAGGCAGTCAAAACAGCTGCATAAAGCTTATCTATCTCGCCAGGTGGTAGCGAAGTGGTTGTAATTGTGAGTGGAGAAGCGTCTGCCGTCACAATCAAGAGCAGAATCTCAGAGACTGTGCGGGTATCATCTTGGACTTCTATCGTGAGCGGATATTGGCCCTCGTCTGGCGCTGTCCCGCTAAGGATGCCATCGTCACGTAATTGTAGCCCGCTACCCCCTCCGTCACTCATTGTCCACATATAATCTCCCTGCCCGCCTACAGCTTCTAGAATTGCCGTATAAGCTTTTCCTTCTTCGGCGTTGGGTAGAGCCGTGGTAGCGATACTTAGAGGCTGGACCGAGCCTCCGGTAGAGGTGAAGATGAATGAGGTGGTATCAGTCGCGTTGACGGCGTCTGATACTTGGAGCGTTATGCCGTATTGGCCGGTCGACGGCCCAGTGCCACTTAAAAAGCCCTCATCATTAATGGTCAGTCCGGTTCCGCCGTCGTTTAGGACTGCCCACGCGTAGGGTGGTTCTCCGCCGCTGGCTTCAACGAGAGTTGTATATTGGAGACCGTCCTGAGCAACGGGTAGAGCTGTGGTAATTATAGCCAGCGAATCCTCCGTGTTAGCGGAAACGGCCAGAATAGTTGAGAGTTTGTCAGTTGTGTTGGCATTATCGGTTACCTGTATCGTAAGGCCATACTCTCCGGCCGCGGGGGCTTGACCGGTGATAAAGCCTTCATCGTTGATATCAAGTCCTGCTCCACCATCGTCCAAAATTTCCCATGAGTATGGGTCTCTGCCGCCTGTCGCTTCTACCAGCGCGGTATATGCTGCTCCAGCCGAGGCTTCGGGAAGCTCAGATGTAGTAATCTGCAGTTCGTCGCCCTCATTATCTGGACCGAGAAAACCGCCACCACTGCCACCGCCACCGCCACCGCAGGCGGAAATGGCCAAAACAAGGGTTAGAAAGACAGCCATGCGGCTGGATAGTGTGGCGAGCTGAGTAATCATCCTTTGTCCCCTATAGCCCGCTTTCCAGCAGGTCTTGATTTTGAGATTGGGCTCCTACTAATTTCCGAGCCTGTGTTCAGAGTGTCAGTCATTCCAGTGGCTAACTGTTTATAGGCTATCACATTAACCGCTAAAAACCCCATGGATAACATGATGATAGATAGGGTCTGTGACTATTTACACAAGGTTATTTGCGTTCCATCTAGCCTAGATAATAGCCATTTGGAATCTCAGTTACAGAAATAATGGCGAAAAAGTCAAAAAACTGCCTCAGGAAGGCATTCCGGCCTTCCATTGAACGAGTTTTAGGGGCTGCCGATGACACCTGATATCATATAAAAATGGACTATTCCTACCAACTCACAGTATCAATCGTGGTTTACAACAGCTCTATCTCGTTGCTGCGCAATACTCTGAAGAGCCTTGAAGTAGCTGCGTTCGCCTTAAAAGATTCCCCTGGGGTCATTGTCATTGACAATAATTCTTCAGCGAATTATCGACGCGAGCTGGCTCTACTGATTGAGGAATTCCGGCTCAGCCCGAATTTCCACATAAGTCACTGTTTTTTGAATGAAAACCTGGGCTATGGAGGGGCGCACAATATTGCGGTATCGAGTACTAGAGACTTACACCTTATCCTGAATCCCGACGTAACATTGGAGCCTCAAGCCTTGCAGTTAGGGGTTGACGCTATGCGGTCAGACAACGAGATAGTTCTACTGAGCCCAAGGGCTATTGGGCCTAACGGGGCACCCGAGTATCTTTGTAAGCGCTACCCATCCCTTTGGGTGCTTTTGTTGCGAGCGCTGGCGCCTGATCTAGGTAGACGGTTTTGGGGTGCACAGATGGATAGCTATCAGATGACCGAGGTTTGTGATGCCGGGCAGGTAGCCGAGATTCCTCTGGCCAGCGGTTGTTTTATGTTGGTTCGCGCGGAGCCACTTCGACAGATAGGAGGCTTTGATGATAGCTATTTCATGTATTTTGAAGATTTCGACCTGTCGTTGCGCATTGCTGCTTACGGCAGGCTTCTTTACTTTCCTGAAATGCGCATTGTTCATCATGGCGGGTATGCCGCGAGCAAGGGTTGGAAGCACCTGAAAATGTTTGCGAGCTCTGGAGTTCGTTTTTTTCGCCAGCATGGTTGGCGTTGGATATAGCATTAAATTGAAAGCTGTTAACATGCTACCGAAGGGGCGAAAGATGCTATGCCAATGAACGAAATCAATCGAGCGCGATACCTGCAGGCGATGGGAATCGATAGCTATGTCTCGCGCCATCAACTGGCCGGCGCCGCGCCCACGCGTCGACTCGCATTAGTGTCTAATACTCCAACCCCTGCCGTCAGCGAGACCTTGTCAAATCAAGCTGCATCTGTGGCGGGTGTTCCACCCCAAATGCCAACTTTGGAGCTGGCCCGCGACAAACCCGCTCCCAAATCGACTCCCAAAAATAGTCAGAAGCCGCCCTCTACTGCGGTGCGTTTTAGCCTGGCCGCGGTGTTTTCCGGTGGTATCGCCTGGGTGGAGTCACTCGATGGCCGCCCACTCGCCAAGGAACAGGTGCAGCTGGTAAGAGGCATGGCGCGAGCAGTTCACGGTGAAGTGGGTAGCCCCCGTATTGCCCAACTGGATTGGCCCATTCACAACAATCCTCAATTGGATCAAGGAGAGGAGGCAGCAAAAGCGGGCGTCGCTGCCTTCCTGCTTCGTCATATCGAAGAACAGAAATGCCGAGCACTGGTGGTGATGGGTTCAAATAGCGGCGGTTTGCTTCCCGCTGCTCTTTTGGGCGATATCTCTCGTGTGGATACGTTAAGTACGGTTGAAATGCTCGAAAACCCTGATTGCAAGAAGCAGGTCTGGGCCGATTTACAGTCCATTGTCCTACAAGCCTGACCGTTACAGTGCCGCAATACGAGCGGCTTCCCCGTTAGACCTGAATGCCATTGTGCATCTGGGCTCTCAGGTGTCACTGAACCCTTGGAGTAGGGAGGCTTTGAACCGCTATTGCCAGCCCGCCATTGCCGAGTCACATTTCGCGTTGGTGGGTGAGATCGCTAATAGCGTAGTGGGGTTTCTGATCTACTCTCGAGTGCTGGACGAAGCGAGTGTTGATAATGTTGTCGTCGATCCCGCACATCAGGGATTGGGTCTTGGGCGGGCTCTGTTGGCAGAAGCATTGAATAATATGCGTTTGGCAGACCTGAAGCGCTGCCTTTTGGAGGTCCGCGAGTCCAATGTTGCGGCCCGAGCACTCTACGAGAACAATGGCTTTAGCGTTGACGGGGTCAGGCCCGGTTACTACAAAACTGATCAGGGGCGTGAAGACGCTCTGTTGATGTCCAGGAGGTTATAGCGTGTCATTCAGCGTATTGGAAACAGAGTGGTGGAACCTGGCGGTGCCACCTGAATGGTGGGCTGAATCCGAAGAGGAAGGCATCCTCGTCGGCGACCATGACGATGTGGGCTGTATAGAAATATCAACACTCCACAAAGACAGCGGTGAATTTGACGAAGAGGCGGTCCAGAGTATCGCTCAGGATGATGCTGAACAGGCGCTTGGGTGGAGCAAAGTCAGTTTGGGCGACTTTCGCGGTGTTTGTGCTGCTTACGAAGAGGAGGGTGTGGCAATTCGGGAGTGGTATGTGTCTCGGGGGGCTATGCTGCTGTTCATTACCTACAGCTGCGATGTTGAGAACCGCGGCATGGATGACGCGGCGGTTGACGAAATTCTCGATACGCTGATGGTCGTTTAACTGATTGTGCCGGTGACCCTGACTCGCTTGGAACCTTTGACAGGCCTTTCCTTCAGGGCGTCCATTCTTGCCTGAATACGCGCATCGATGAGGTTTTTCACCGCGATAATGAGCCCGGTAAAAATGAACGCGCCGGGCGGCAAGATAGCCAGTAGAAAAGCCTGATAGTCATCGACAACTACCATCTTCCAATCAGCAGCAGCGGGACCAAACAGCAGGTTCATATCGGCAAATAAAGCGCCTGTTCCCGCCAATTCACGCAATCCTCCCAGCAGTACCAGTATCAAACCAAAGCCCAGGCCCATGATTAGACCGTCGTAAATGGAAGGCAAAATGCCGTTCTTACAGGCGAACGCTTCCGCTCGGCCTAAGATGACGCAATTTGTGGTGATGAGCGGCAGAAATATCCCCAGAATCTGGTAGAGCTCATAGGCGAATGCCTGCATCAATAGTTCGATGCACGTGACAGCCGAGGCGATGATCATCACGAACACCGGCAAACGTACCGCGTCTGAGACGATGTTACGAATGAGCGACACTGCGGTATTAGAAGTTACGAGTACCAGGCAGGTGGCGAGTGCCAGACCGATGGCATTGACCACAGAACCGGTTACTGCCAGCAGGGGACATAGGCCCAGGAGTTGGACTATCGCAGGGTTGTTTTTCCACAGCCCGTTAATGGACAGTTCTTTGTAGCTCACTTCTGCCATTACTGCTCTCCTTCCTGGGGTTCCTGAGCGGAGGCTCCGTAAAGGGTTTCGCTATTTGCTGCTGCGTACTCCAATACTCTGCGAGTCGCAGCGACAACGGAGCGGGGCGTAATAGTGGCCCCGGTAAAGGAATCAAAGTCACCTTTATCCTTTTTTACTGCCCAGCCGCTGGGCGCAGGATCACTCAATGATTTGCCATCAAAGCTCAGTATCCAATCACTTTTTGCCAGATCAACTTTGTCGCCAAGCCCCGGCGTTTCTTTGTGTGACAGGGCGCGCACACCAGCGACGCTGCCGTCGGCGTTGACCCCAACAATCAAGTCGATGTCGCCACTGTAGCCGTCTCGCGCAGTTGCCGGAATGATCGCTGCAACAACGTTTGATCCTTTCTTTGCCAGGTAGATTCGCTTGTCGTCGCGAAGTCCGAGTTCAGTGATTTGGGGGCCGACAGGTAACGTGTCGTCGAGCATGGAGTTATCGTGGCGCTCTCTAGGCACTATTTGCAGCAGCGCTTTTTCTTCTGCCTTTCGGGCTTCCTCTGCAATGCGATCTTTGGTCAAAAGGTAACTGCCAGCCAATAGTGTGCCGGTGGCGATGGCGAACATACCCAGCAGTATCGAGTTACGCGTAATCGATTGGCCGATCATTCGCTTTCGCCCCCGCGTTTCGCATGCCCATAGGTGCGCGGCTGGGTGTACTGGTCGATAAAGGGGGCTGCAAAGTTCATAATCAGCACCGCGAAAGCGACAGCATCTGGATAATTTCCATAAACCCTTATCAAGTAAGTCAGTAGCCCAATGAGCGCGCCATAAACCAGTCGGCCACGAGTAGAAACGGCTGAGCTGACCGGGTCGGTCACAATGAAGAAGGCGCCAAACATGGTGGCACCGCTCAGGAGATGAAACAGGGGCGATCCACCACTGCCGCTGCTGCCACCGTCATAGAACAGGGCGGCCATGAGTGCCAGAACCATCAGCATGGCCACAGGTGCATGCCAGGTGAAAATACGTTGGTATAGGAGCCATAGACCTCCGGCCAAAAACGCCAGGCTTGCCCACTCCCAACCGATACCTGCCCAACGACCAAATTGCGCATTTTGCTGCCACAGGTCATCCATGAGTAGGCTGCTGTTTTGCTTGAGCACATCCAGCGGTGTTGCCATTGTCACAGCATCGAAGTGAGCGGGTGTGAAGCAGGCCTGGAGTGCTTGTAAAAGTCCTGGAAGTTCGCCCACGCCGCGCGGCGCTGCCCAGCTGGTCATTTGTACCGGGAATGAAATCAGTAAAACGACATAACCGACCATAGCGGGGTTAAAGGGGTTGTAGCCCAGGCCACCGTAGAGATGCTTGGCCATTAGGATGGCCGAGGCAATGCCAACAGCGATGAGCCACCAAGGGGAGTACGGTGGCAGTGCAATACCCAGTAACACCGCGGTCACGAGGGCGCTGTAATCGCCCAGATAAAAAGCCAAAGGCCTCTTGCGCAGACTCAGCGCCAGCGCTTCGAATGCGATGGCAAGAATCGAGGCCCAAATAATATTAACCAGAGTTCCGAAGCCAAAGAAGTGGGTAAGTACTACGACCCCGGGCACCGTTGCCAACAGTACATTTTGCATGACCCGGCGAGTGCTCATCGGGCCATGTGTGTGTGGCGATGTTATGCGCATTAATGCCACGTCAGGAAGTCTCCGTCTCTTTTGCCTGAGCCTGGGCTACCTTTTCTTTCATTCGTTCGACCGTCGCTTCCAGGGCAGTAATAATTTTTTCCTCTTCGCCCGCTGCTTTGCTCTCGGTCAACCTAGCCTCTGATTTTTGCAGCCTCGCCTCAAGCTTTTGCAGTGCTTCACGGGCTTTGTCTTCAGGGCTCTTATCCGCATCCGCGGCGCGCGCGGCCATGGCCTTTTTTATGGCCTCCTGTGCGGCGTCGGCTGTGGGTTGTTCGTCGGCTTGATTATCCGCTGAGTCATTGGCCTGCTGGTATTCTTGCAGTGACTTTTCGGCGCTATCCAGCTTGGCACGGGTTTTATCGACACCGGTCTGCAGCGCGCCGATAAAATCTGAACCTTCTTGTTTGGCGGTTTCTAACTTGGCAGTGGCCGTATCCAGGCGTTTACGCGTGGTAGCGACTGCTTTTTCCAACTTCTCTTTTTCGCTTTCGCTGGTGCCTTCACCCATTGCCTGGGCGGCTTTCTTCGCCTTGGCGCGCTCGATAGCGGCCTGTATAGGATCCTCATCGGCATTGCCCTGCTCAGCCGCAAGACGGGCTTTTTCCTCGGCAGCTTTTTTGCGAGCGGCGCGTTTAGCCTCTTTTTCAGCGTCTTCTCGTTCCAAGCGCGCTTGGCGGGCCTCGAAACGAATGCGTGAGTGTTCAGACTTTTCTGCATCCTTGCGCATCTGCACTACTTCGGCCTTGGCCGCTCGGTAGTACTGCACCAGTGGAATATTGCTGGGGCATACGAACGAACAGGCGCCGCATTCGATGCAGTCGAAGAGATTATGCTGTTCTGCTTTTTCGAACTCTTTCCCCTGGGAAAACCAGAATAGTTGTTGCGGCAGCAAGTTTGCCGGGCAGGCCTCAGCGCACATGCCACAGCGAATGCAGGCCTGAGCCGGTGGCGGTGTCGGAAGCTCTGTTTCGGAGGGCGCGAGAATACAATTGGTTGTTTTGACAATGGGCACGTGTGCATCGGGAACGGTGAATCCCATCATCGGCCCGCCCATGATTAGTCGCTTGTTGTTCTCGTGCTGGTAGCCGGCTAATGTCAGCAGATGGGCCATTGAAGTGCCTAGCAGTACTTCATAATTACGGGGCTCGCTAACGCCTTCGCCAGTCACCGTAGTGACGCGTGAAATCAGCGGTCTTCCATCAATGATCGCGTCGCGTACGGCCACCGCAGAACCGACGTTCTGACAGACAATACCAACGGCAGCAGGCAGGCCGCCGCTTGGAACTTGCTTACCCGTGAGGATCTCGATTAACTGCTTTTCGCCACCGGAGGGATATTTTGTGGGAAAGACTACAATCTCGACCGCGGTGCCTTCAGCGGCCGCCTGCAGTGCTGCGATGCCCTCGGGTTTATTGTCTTCAACCCCAATCAAAATTTCATCGGGCTGCACAAGATGGGCGAGAATTTGTGCACCCTCAACAATCTTATCTGCTTGCTCGCGCATGAGAATATCGTCGGCGGTGATATAGGGCTCACATTCCGTGCCATTGATGATCAGAGTTTCAATTTTGATATCGGGCTTCACAGCGAGTTTTACTGCGGTAGGGAAACCGGCGCCGCCCATGCCGGCTATGCCTGCATTGCGAATCATTGAGAGAAGCTCGCCACGGTCCACTGTCTTATAGTCCGCTGCGCCCTGGTGATCGACCCACTGGTCTTTGCCATCGGCGGCTATGACGATGCAGCGGGCACTATGCCCCGAGGGGTGAGCAATCTGTCGGTCCTCAATTGCGGTGATGGACCCTGACGTCGGGGCATGCAGTGGCACGCTGACAAAGCCTGCGGGTTCTGCGATAAGCTGTCCTTTCAGGACGCGCTGACCCACTTCAACCGCAGGAATGGCTGGCGCTCCGATATGTTGCGATAGGGGCAATACCAGTTCATCCGGAATACCGGCGCTAGCAATAGGGGCTGCAACCGATTGATGTTTGTTCTCGGGCGGATGAATGCCACCATGGAAGCCGTAAACTTGCCTCATGCCGCTTCCTCGGTAGCGCTCGCATCGGTTGCGATGATGTCTACCTCGCGGCTGACAGGGTCTGGCAACTGCCAGCTCCAGGTCTGCAGGGACTCTTCTTCAGAAATCATGTCGATACAATCTACTGGGCAGGGTTCAACGCATAAGTCACAACCCGTGCACTCGCTGGCGATGACCGTGTGCATGTGTTTGGCCGCGCCGAGTATCGCATCAACAGGACATGCCTGAATGCATTTGGTGCATCCAATACATTCGTCTTCACGAATATAGGCGACCTGGGTGACGCTTTCTTCGCCGTGCTCCTCGTCGAGTGGAATGGCTTCTACATCAAGCAGGTCCGCCAGCGCTTGGACGCCGGCCTGGCCTCCCGGAGGGCATCGGTTGATAGCTTCGCCGTCGGCTATGGCCTCAGCGTAGGGGCGGCAGCCAGGGTGCCCACATTGGCCACACTGGGTTTGCGGCAAAATTTCATTAATCTGGTCGACAATCGGGTTGCCTTCGGTTTTAAACCGAACCGCGGCATAGCCCAGCAGTGCTCCGAAAATGAGGCCCAGGCCGACCAGCGCAAACAGGGCGGCGAACAGGGGATATTGTGCAATAAGCTCGTACACGCGCGTTTACACCAACCCTGCAAAGCCCATAAATGCCAACGACATCAGGCCCGCGGTAATCATACCAATAGCAGCCCCTTGAAAAGGCGAGGGAACGTCGGCGACGGCGAGTCGCTCGCGCATGGCAGCAAACAATACCAATACCAGTGAAAAGCCGACGGCAGCGCCAAAGCCGTAGAACAGCGACTGCATGAAATTGTGCTCTTTATTAATGTTGAGCAGCGCGACGCCGAGTACAGCGCAGTTTGTGGTGATTAATGGCAGATAAACGCCTAACACCCGGTGCAGTAGTGGGCTGGATTTGCGAACCACCATTTCGGTGAACTGCACCACAACTGCAATCACCAGAATGAAGGAGATTGTTTTTAAATATCCCAGGCCAAGGGGCTGCAGCAAAAAGTGGTAGGTCAAGTTACTGCAAGCAGAAGCAAGAGTTAGAACGAAAGTGGTCGCCATGGACATGCCCATGGCCGTTTCCAACTTGTTGGAGACACCCATGAACGGGCACAGTCCGAGGAACTGCACCAGAACGAAGTTGTTAACCAGAATGGCTCCGATTAACAGGATGGAATAGTCTGCAAGCATTAGGCTATATTACCGCAAAAACAGTCAGCTGTGATTTTTTTCTACTGAGGGTATTTTACCGCGTACCCGACCCGATATCAGTATGGAATCACAGACTAATGGTCGTTAGTCTGACTCTGGGTTGTGCAAGTGTTGAACATCGGGCCACACGAGGAGGCCCGTATCTATTTAACCTTCATTCCGGGCGTAGCGCCCACGTGGGGCTCCAACAGGTAAATGTCTTCTCCGCCCGGCCCGGCGGCCAGTACCATGCCTTCAGAAACGCCGAAGCGCATTTTCCTCGGGGCAAGATTTGCGACGGTGACGGTGTGTTTGCCCACCAATTGTTCGGGTGTATAGGCCGATTTTATGCCTGCGAAGACCTGACGACTGCCGAGCTCGCCCAAATCCAGCGTGAGTTTAAGCAGCTTGTCGGCGCCCTCGACGTGATCAGCTGCGCTGATCAGCGCGATGCGCAGGTCCACTTTAGCGAAGTCATCGAACTGAATAGTCTCCGCTTCTTTTGCATCGGCAGTGTTCTTTTCCGGCGTCTTAGGTTCTTTTTTCGGCTCAGACGGACTTTGCTCAGCCGGTTTGCTGGCTTCAACCATGGCTTCTACCTGCTTGGGGTCAACTCTTTGGATCAGTGGCTTGAATTTGGATAGCGTGTGGCTTTCCAACGGGCCTTCGAGTGCAGTCCAGTCCAGGGAAACATTCAGGAAAGCCTCGGATTTTTCCGCCATTGCAGGCAGAACGGGCTTTAGGTAGGTCATTAGCACTCTGAAAAGATTGATGCCAACGCTGCAGACGGCGTGGACTTCTGACTCTTGCCCCTCTTCTTTCGCCAGTACCCAGGGTTTCTTTGCATCAATGTATTGATTGGCACGGTCCGCCAGGGCAATGATTTCGCGAATCGCCTTGTTGAATTCTCTACTTTCGTAAAGGGCCGATATGCCGTCGCCTGCGTCAATAAAGTCCGCGAGCAACTCGGGTTCTGCACAAGCTGGGCTCAGGGTATTATCAAAGCCCTTGCGCAGAAAGCCGGCGCAGCGGCTGGCAATGTTTACAACCTTGCCGACCACGTCTGAGTTAACTCTTTGAATAAAGTCTTCGGTATTCAGGTCAATATCATCTACCGAGTTACTGAGCTTCGCCGCGTAGTAATAGCGCAGGTACTCTGCATCCAGGTGCTCTAAGTAGGTACTTGCGTTGATAAAAGTACCTCGGCTTTTTGACATTTTGGTGCCGTTCACGGTCAGAAAACCGTGCGCAAAAATGGCCGTTGGTGTGCGCAGGCCCGCTGAGTGCAGCATGGCAGGCCAAAACAGACCGTGGAAATTAATGATGTCTTTGCCGATGAAATGGTAAAGCTCGGTATCTCCACCGGGCAGAATGTATTCATCAAAATTATGACCGGTGCGCTGGCAGTAATTTTCGAAGCTGGCGATGTAGCCGATAGGAGCGTCTAGCCACACGTAAAAGTACTTACCTGGCTCACCTGGGATTTCAAAGCCAAAGTAAGGAGCATCGCGGCTAATGTCCCACTCCTGGAGCCCTGCATCGGTCCATTCGCGCAGTTTGTTGGCGACCTGCGGTTGTAATGTATCCGAGTCCAGCCATTGCTTCAGCATGTCCTCAAACTCAGGCAGCTTGAAGAAAAAGTGCGTTGACGCCTTATCTATCGGGGTCGCTCCAGAAATGGCGGACACCGGGTCAATCAGGTCAGCGGGACTGTAAGTGGCACCGCAGGCTTCGCAGTTATCGCCGTACTGATCTTCCGTCTTGCAGCGTGGACAGCTTCCTTTGATGAAACGATCCGCCAGAAACAGCTGTTTTTCGGGATCGAAGGCCTGGGTGATTTCCCGGGACGCGATGTGATTATTGGCCTTGAGGCGATTGTAGATTTCCTCGCTCCACCGGCGATTTTCTTCCGTATGGGTGCTATAAAAATTAGCGAAATCGATGAGAAAGCCATTACTGTCTTTAACGTGCTGTTCACGCACATTATCAATATGTTGTTCAGGCGTGATGCCGAGCTTCTCGGCCGCCAACATGATTGCGGTGCCGTGAGCATCATCCGCACAGACGTAGAGACAATCATTGCCCCGCGATTTCTGGAAGCGCACCCATATATCGGTCTGTACCTGTTCAAGCATATGGCCCAGATGCAGTGGTCCGTTTGCGTAGGGCAGTGCACTGGTGACCAGAATTTTTCGGGGTGCTTGAGCGGCCATAGGGCTGAGTTGTCCGAGTGGATAAAAATGGGGCGCCACTATAGCGTTTTTGGCGGGCGTTTTCACCCGCTATGGCCTTTAACACCGATGAAGTCATAGGCCGTTACTAGCGGCAAAATGGACGCGCCTTTCCGTTATGCTCTGTGGCGCTAGTCGACACCAACGCTTGTCCGTATACTAGCGGCCTCAAGCGGGCCAGTGACCTTTGTCGGCCCGGCCAATCGATGCGAAGTTTCATGAACGAAATCAAACATATTATTGCCATCGCTTCAGGTAAGGGCGGCGTCGGTAAATCCACTACGGCGGCTAATCTGGCACTAGCGTTGCAGGCGCGCGGTGCGCAGGTGGGTCTTTTAGACGCCGATATCTACGGCCCCAGCCAGCAATTGATGTTGGGTGTTGCCGAGGGCGTGCGTCCAGAACAGCAAGGCGGCCAGTTCTTGTTACCGATTAAAGCCCAGGGTCTGCGAACGATGTCCATGGGTTACCTAGTGACAGAAAAAACGCCCATGGTTTGGCGCGGTCCGATGGCGGGCGGTGCGTTGGCCCAAATGCTCGAGCAGACTTTGTGGGGGCCTTTGGATTATCTCATTATTGATATGCCTCCCGGGACCGGCGATGTGCAGTTGACGCTTTCGCAGAAGGCTTCCCTGGCGGGGGCGATTATCGTGACGACGCCCCAGGATATAGCTCTGCTGGATGCCCAGAAAGGAATCGAAATGTTCCGCAAAGTGGATGTACCAATCCTTGGCGTTGTGGAAAATATGGCGACGCATGTGTGCAGTAGCTGCGGCCATGAAGAGCATATTTTTGGCGAGAATGGTGGTGAGAGGATAGCGACCGAATACGGTGTTCCTCTGCTTGCCAGCCTGCCACTGGATCGCGGAATTCGCGAGCAAATGGATGCCGGGAAGCCAACGGTGGGTGCCGAACCGGATTCGCCGGTAACTGCGTTGTACCTGCAGATGGCCGATAAGATTCAAGCGGTGTTGGCGCAAGAGGGCGATAGCGGCGTGCGCCAATTCCCTAACATACAAATTTCAGACGACTGAACGGGAAAACGAAAGTGAGTATCAAAGCAGACAAGTGGATTCGCCGAATGGCTCAAGAGCACGGCATGATCGAGCCTTACGAGGCTGGGCAGGTGCGTACTGGAGATAGCGGAGATCGCCTGATTTCCTATGGCACGTCCAGTTATGGCTACGATGTGCGTTGTTCAAGTGAGTTTAAGGTTTTTACCAACATCAATTCAGCGACCGTGGATCCCAAGGGGTTCGACGAGGGCAGCTTTGTCGATATCAGCAGTGATGTGTGTGTGATCCCGCCCAATTCCTTCGCTCTTGCGCGCACCGTGGAGTACTTTCGCATTCCGCGCAACGTACTGACCATTTGCCTGGGTAAATCGACCTATGCCCGCTGCGGCATCATTGTGAACGTGACCCCCCTGGAACCTGAATGGGAGGGGCATGTGACCCTGGAGTTCTCTAACACCACCACCTTGCCGGCAAAGATCTACGCCAACGAAGGTGTTGCTCAGATGTTGTTTTTTGAGTCAGATGAGGTGTGCGAGGTGAGCTATAAAGACCGCGGTGGTAAGTATCAGGGGCAGACTGGCGTCACGCTCCCCAAGGCCTAAAGGAATTCGGCCTCTGGGCTAGAGTCCGAGTAACACGTCTATTTCTTCTGGTTACCTATTTTTGCTTTGGTGACTATAGCCTCGGTAGGTCTGCCGTCCTCAATGTGCACGGTTTTCACCATCAAGTAGCCGAGGCTGGGCGCAACCCAGGTATCTGATTTACGATCCGGATCATCGTGAACACGCTCAAAATGCAGGGTCTCCAGCGACCCGATGGGGGTGTCCAGCGTTTCCTCGCCCACGTATCTTAGCTGATAGTTCTTAACTCTTTTCCCGTCGGCGACAGTGATAGAAATATCTTCCTTGGGCGTCGGATCATTCAATAACAACAACCTGACCTGTTCCTGCTGGCTCATCCTGTCCAAGGTACCTTTTTCGTACGGCAGGTCGTACCACTGTTCTTTATAAAGGCTGCGGATTGTATCTGCGCCGGGGGTGAAATGGACTTCTCGTCGGCGATTGATTAGCCCGGTGCCTTGATAGACATAGGACTTGGGTACTATCGAGGACCCGTCCACAGAGAACACGCTCATTTCATGGAAACCCACGACCATGATCTTACCGCCGTTGGTGAGTGTGAAGCTGCCATCGGCGTTTTGTTCCAATTTTCGATTGAGCTTGAGTGCCATGCCCCGGGCAGTGGTTTTGTACTCGGCAGAATAGGGTGTTAGCCCTAGCGATTCTTCAGCGACTGCGGCACGACTGCCAACGGCACTCAGTACTGCAATGGCAAATAACGCGAAAAAGTACTTATTCAATGCCTGGTACATAATCGATACCTGAAGCGGGTATACGTTGACCATCCAAGTTTGCTCCCTGTTCGTCAAGCTTGAGTCTTCCTTCCAGCTGCCACCGGGCGGCTATTGGGTAAATAATGTGTTCTCGCAAAATCACTTTCGCGGCTAATGTATCGGGGGTGTCCTCGGGCGCCACGGGGACTCTGGCCTGCAGGATGGGCGGGCCACCGTCCAGTTCAGGCGTCACATAGTGGACCGTCACACCCGCTTCCTCGTCACCGGCTTCCAACGCACGTCGGTGCGTGTTCAATCCCGGGTACTTGGGCAACAGGGAGGGATGAATGTTCAATAACTTTCCCGCAAAAGGTGCAATAAATACAGGCGTAAGAATGCGCATAAAGCCCGCTAAAATGACCAGATCGGGCCGTTGGGGCGCGATAACGTCTACCAGTGCCGCGTCAAAGGCCTCCCGGTTGTCGTAATCACGATGATCAACACAGGCTGCTGGGATGCCTGCCTCTGCCGCAGTAACAAGCCCTGCGGCGTCCGGGTTATTGCTCAATACCAGCGCGATCTCGGCGTCAATTTGACCGCATTCACAGGCGTCAATGAAGGCCTGCATATTCGAGCCGCGACCTGAAATCAATACAGCCAGGCGGGCTTTGCCGGCAGTGGTCACGACTGCAGCTCTACCTCATTACTTCCGCTGGAGATCTGACCGATTTGCCAGGCGCTATGACCCGCTTGCTGCAGTGTCGCGATCGCATCCGGCGCGTCATCAGCCGCTACGCAAATCACCATGCCAACGCCGCAGTTGAAGGTACGGTACATCTCTCGTAGCTCAACATTGCCGTTGCTTTGCAGCCAGTGGAATACTTCAGGCCATTCCCAGCTTTGCGTGTCTATCTGGGCGTTACAGTTCTCAGGCAGCACTCGGGGGATGTTCTCAAGTAATCCACCGCCAGTAATGTGGGATAGCGCTTTGACCTTGACGGCCTTGAACAGGCTAAGTAGCGCCTTGACGTAAATGGTGGTTGGCGCAAGCAGGGCTTCTCCGAGTGAGACTGCGCCGATGGTCTGTGCAAGGTCTGCATTGCTCACTTCGAGAATTTTGCGTACCAGCGAATAGCCATTGGAATGGGGGCCACTGCTGCCAACGCCTATAAGCACATCGCCCGCTGTCACTGATTTGCCGTCGATGATTTCCGACTTCTCCACAACTCCGACGCAGAACCCCGCCAAATCGTAGTCATCACCTTCATACATACCGGGCATTTCTGCCGTCTCACCACCGACCAGAGCACAACCCGCTAGTTCGCACCCACGCCCAATTCCCTCGACCACGTCAGCCGCGGTATCTACGTTTAGCGCACCGGTGGCGTAATAATCGAGAAAAAACAGTGGCTCAGCGCCCGCTACGACTAAATCATTCACACACATTGCCACCAGATCAATGCCAATGGTGTTGTGGATGCCCATGTCCATCGCAAGACGCAGCTTGGTACCCACGCCGTCCGTCCCGGAAACCAGAACCGGTTGCTTATAACCTTCGGGAATCTCACACAGTGCGCCAAATCCACCCAGCCCTCCCAGAACTTCTGGTCTGGCAGTGCGTTGAGACACGCCTTTGATACGCTCAACGAGCGCATTGCCGGCGTCAATGTTTACCCCCGCATCTTTATAGCTCAGGGAAGGTTTGCTGGTGTCATCGGTCATTGGCTGGACGGTCCACAGGGGGATAAAAAGGCTGGCTATTTTAGTACGGTTGAGGCGGTGGTGCACCTATCAATATCGATAATTAGCACCATGCTGCCCCTGTTGGAACTTGGCTGCTACAATGCGGCGATAAATCATATTTTCAGGAATTTACCGTGCTCAAGACATTGTCGGGTCTGGCTCTGGTCGCGCTGCTGCTTACAGGCAATGCAGCGCTGGCAGAGGTGGTCAGTGATTTGCACTCGGCGAGGGTGCCCATCGAAAATCAGAGTAGCAAAGCACTCGCTAATGCTTCACAGGACGCACTGGCGGAAGTATTTGTTAAGGTCTCCGGCAGCAAAGACGTGTTGTCTCACCCTGATTTGGTTGCCGCGCTTCCCAAGGCGCGAAGCCATGTGCAGCAATATGTGTTCTCGCGTGACCCTGGCCCCGATGGTGCGCTGCATGCCCGTTTTGAGTTTGAGGCTTCTTACGTCAACGGTTTGCTGACAGATGCGCGCCTTCCTCTCTGGACGGCGAATCGCCCGAGGGTACTTGTTTGGATGGCGGTGGAACTGGATGGTCGTCGTCAGTTCGTCAGTCTCGCGGAAACCCCTGAACTAGCAGCGCAACTGGTGGCGGAGTTTGAACGCCGGGGTGTGCCTGTTCAGTTGCCGCTGTTTGATTTGAGTGATGCCACTGCAATTGCTGTAGACGATGTCTGGAAACAACAAGGTTCCACGATTCAGTCGGTCTCCGCGCGTTATGACGTTCAGGACATATTGGTTGGGCGAGGAGTTGAGGTCTCCAGTGGTGCATGGAATGGAGACTGGAGTTATCTCTACGGGACTCATCGCATGGATCGCAGCAGTAGGGCGCCGCTTGCGGCTGGCTTTATGCGCGATGGGGTCAATCTCGCCGCCGAAGAAATGGCCTCGCGCTACGCGGTTGCAGCGACGGGTGTGGCTGACGATCGAATACAGATGATCGTGAATGGCGTCTACGAGTTTTCCGATTATACGGCTATTGTGAGTTGGCTCGAGAGCCTGGAATTGATTGAACACGCTAATATTCAGTCAATCAGTGGAGATCGCGTGGAGTTTGGCCTGGACGCAGCCGCTGATGCCGCCCAATTGGCTTCCATCATCGAGCTGAATGATCGCCTGCTGCCGGTCGAGTCACTTCCGGACCAATTGGTTTATCAATGGCGCAATTAGAGGCTCCTGAGCCGCAAGAGATATACCGCTGGCCGATTGCTGTCGCGCTGGCCTTCGCCTTCGCCGGCGCGCTTTATCTGTTCCAGCCCATTTTGACTCCCTTTGTTTTAGGCGGCCTTATCGCTTATCTGGGGGATCCCTTGGTGGATCGTTTGGAGCATCGGGGTGTGGGGCGAACCTTGGGTGTTGCTATTGTCTTTGTTCTTTTTAGCGCGATTATTACCCTGGCGATTTTCTTTGCCTTACCCATGTTGCTGCATCAACTGGATGCGCTAATCAGCAAAGTCCCTGAAATTTATCGCTGGCTGACACAGGAGGCCCTTCCCTGGCTGCAGCAGCGTCTCGACTTGCCCGAGAGACGGCTACCTCAAGTGGACTGGTCGGGCCAGTTGGCAGATAACTGGCAATCAGTTGGAAAGTTTACCGCCCAATCGCTGAAGCGCATTACCGGTTCGGGGGCTAATATGCTGCTGAGCCTTGCCAACCTTGCTCTGGTGCCGGTTGTGGCTTTTTACCTGATGCGCGACTGGAATGTGCTCCTGGGTAAAGCGCTGGGTATTATTCCTCGCTCCTGGCAGGCGCGCACGGTTGAACTGGCATCAGAGGCAGATGAAGTTGTAGGCGCTTTTCTTCGTGGTCAGTTTTTGGTGATGTGTGCTTTAGGGGCAATATACTCTGCCGGGCTTTGGCTGGTGGGCCTGCAGCTGGCAATGTTGTTGGGTTTAATAGCCGGCCTCTCCAGCATCGTGCCTTACCTGGGCTTTATGGTGGGCATTGTGGCGTCCTTGATTGCTGCCTACGCTCAGTTTCATGATTGGACCATGCTGCTCTGGGTGGTGCTCGTATTCGGTGTGGGGCAGGCTGTGGAGAGCATGCTGCTGACGCCCATCCTGGTGGGCGATCGCATAGGCCTACACCCGGTGGCGGTGATCTTTGTGCTGATGGCGGGCGGACAGGTGGCTGGTTTTGTCGGTGTTGTTCTGGCTTTACCCGTGGGCGCCGTGATCATGGTTTTCCTGCGTCATGCGGTACAGCATTATCGCTCCAGCGAGCTGTACGGGGGAGATTGACGTGGCTCAGTCTGGTCAGCAGCTGCCGCTTTTAGTGCAGTTACGAGATGACGCTACCCTCGAGAATTTTCTGCCGACACCTGCCACCGATGGGCTGATGCAGGGTGTTAAAGCCCTCTGCTCCGGGGAAGGAGATTCCGTGGTTTTTCTGCACGGGAATCGAGGCACGGGAAAATCACATCTGCTGCAGGCCGCCTTTCATAGGGCGGGCGATCGAGCGCTCTATCTGCCGCTTAAAGAGTTGGCTGTTTATCCGCCGGAAGAGGTGTTGGCCGGGGTGGAGACTCTGGGGCTAGTGGCGCTGGATGATCTGGATGTGGTCTTGGGGGACGAAACCTGGGAGCTGGCTTTGTTTGACCTTTACAATCGGGCAAAACAGTGGGGCTGTCGATTGCTGATAGCGGCGAATGGGGCCCCACGCGCGCTTGAGGTTTCCCTCGCAGATCTGCGTTCGCGACTCAGCTGGGGTGTTGTCTATCAATTGCCGTCACTCAATGACGAAGAAAAGCAGGCGGTTTTGCAGTTTCGCGCATCCCGGCGTGGATTGAACCTGCCTGATGAGGTCGCAGTATTTATTGTCAATCGCGCGCCGCGTGATCTGGAGCCGTTGCTGGAGTTGCTGAGCAAACTCGACAGAGCCTCATTGGTGCAGAAGCGGGCCCTATCGATACCTTTCGTCAAAGAGGCGCTAGATTGGTAGTGTTCAGGTTCTGACTTCTAAGGTGCTTTCGCGTACAACTTTATCGATGTTATCCTTTGCGCAGAAGCGCGCAATTTATCCGGAGATCACCCCAATGAAAAATTCACTGCGAATGACAGTGCTAATGCTAGGACTTGCTGTTTCAGCAGGTGCCCCAGTCGCCAATGCAGATGTCCCTCTTACCCTGAACCTGGGCTATGGCCTCTGGAAATTCGATGGTAAGCGTGAGCTTGACGATACCGAGACGCCTTTGGTGGGCGCGGAGTGGGCCTTTAACGATAACTGGGCGGCCGAGGTGCTCTACGCTGACGACGATACGCGGTTGGAAGACGGTAGTGGACGCGCAGACGTGACGACCTGGCAGGTGGGCATGCTCTACTATGGCGGCAGCTATATAGGTGAACCCAATCGAATCAGACCATACGTGGCACTGGGTATGGGCGAAATTGATATTGATGAAGGCAGCTGGGACACCGTCGAAACAACGGTTAACGGCGGTATCGGCATGCGTTGGATGATTACTCGGGGATTGGGTCTACGAGCTGAAGCGCGAATGCTTTACAGTTTGGACGAGAGCAACAAAGACACCCTTCTGTCGGTGGGCTTGAACTATTACTTCGGGCAAACGACCTCAGGGGGTGGAGCGTCAAGCCTCTCCGGTGGTGGTGTCGCTTCAGGAGATGAGGATGGCGATGGAGTGACTGATGACAAAGACCAGTGCCCCGGCACGCCTGCGGGTACTCGGGTCGACGCCATGGGGTGCCCCTTGCCGGTGGCGCAAGTCGCCTCTATCAAGTTGCTGGTCAGTTTTGGCTTTGACTCTGCCGACGTTAAAGAACAGTACTTCGATGATCTCGGTGAGCTTGCCGACTTCCTGAAACGTTTTGAAGATGTCTATGTGGATATAGAAGGGCACACTGATAGTAGCGGCCCTGAAACTTACAACCAGTCTCTCTCTCAGAAGCGTGCACAGGCAGTGATAGATCTGCTGGTCAATGAATATGGAATTGACGCGAAGAGGCTGGAGGCCAAGGGCTTCGGTGAGTCCCAGCCGGTGGCCGACAACGCAACTCGAGAGGGGCGCGCAGCAAATCGTCGGGTAATGGCTTCTCTGGAAGTTGA
>JBDWQQ010000145.1:0-37655 GCA_039986455.1 Halioglobus sp. | reverse complement strand
GGATCTGTCCGAGGGAGAAATGTTCGTGGTTCCAAAGGGTATCGAGCACAAGCCATATGCTGAAAATGAAGCCAGAGTCTTGCTGATCGAACCAAGGGGAGTGGTCAATACTGGTGACGAGTCTGGCAGCAAGACCGCAGAAGACGATGTTTGGATCTAGACCGGTTAACAAGTCATTGCAGTTCGTTCCGGTCCTGACGGGCCTCCACCGGGCGGCCTTTTCTCCGCTTCGCTGCGCAAAGGCCGCCGCTGAATATTGGCGTTAAAAAGAAAGACCGACTATGCAAAGCTATCCATTCTCACAAGTGAACGTATTTTCTGCCAGTCCTCTAAACGGTAATCCGCTGGCAGTGGTACATAATGCGGATAATCTCAGTGAGGAGCAGATGTCCGCGCTCGCACGATGGACCAACCTTTCAGAGACGACGTTTCTCCTGAATCCGACGCACCCCGACGCAGACTACTCCGTCCGCATCTTTACCCCTCAGGGAGAATTGCCCTTTGCCGGGCATCCCACTTTGGGCTCCTGCCATGCCTGGTTGTTAGCTGGAGGGGAGCCCATCAATCCGGACCAGATTAAACAGGAATGTGGTGTGGGGCTTGTGAGTATCAGAAGAGACGATTTCCGGCTTGAATTTTCAGCGCCACCATTGATTCGTTCCGGGCCCATCTCAGGTGATGACCTAGCACAGATTGCCAGAGCGCTTGATCTATCGGTTTCTGATATAGCGCACCATCAGTGGGTGGACAACGGTCCCGGGTGGTGCGCAGTAATGCTTGATTCCGCTGAAAGGGTACTTTCGATCAAACCCGATTGGGCGGCCCTTTCGCCATTCAATCTTGGCGTCGTCGGCCTTCATTATTCTGGTGGTGACGCGACAGTCGAGGTTCGAGCATTTATCGGGAAAGGCGGCTACGAAGATCCGGTAACCGGCAGCCTTAATGCAAGCCTGGCACAATGGCTTATGGCTGCCGGCTTGGTAAAGTCACCCTACATCGCAGCCCAAGGAACGGTTATCCAACGCGCTGGGGGCGCGTTCACCTCAGTCGATCTTCAAACGATATCTGGGTGGGTGGCCAAGTAGTGGATGTTATAAGAGGTGAAATTAGTATCTAAATGGGTCCAAGCGTTTTAACAATCGGCTGCACAACGACCGATTTTCCGCTGCTTCGCAGCTCCAAACCGGCGCGTTAGCCAGGCGTTATGAGTGTACGGACCTCTATGGATAATGATCTCGTATTGGTGACATTGGACGCAGAGCAGATCGCCAAAGCCAAAGAGGCAAATGGGAAGCGAAAGCGGATTACCCATGCGCTTGTTGTTGGAGAATATGGGGTGATGTTCGGCACGGAAAAGCAGTGCATGAAGTATTACTCGGTCTGGAAAAACATTTTCAAGCACCTGTTCGGTAAGTGCTACGAGACTGACCAGTACCGTCTCGCTACCTACACCTGCTCTGGTAATGTAGTGATGGATCTGACCGCAGAATCAGACAGACGGAAACCCAAGATAGATTTCATTGAAGAAGCGGTGAAACGTGAGAAAAGGGGTTTTTGGGCAAGATTGCTTGGCCGTTAGTAAACCTCATAACCATGTGGTCAACGGGACGCTGGCGCTATGTGGCCACTGATCACGGCTCATTAAATTGTATTAATGGTGTCAGTGGGCACAGTTACAGGCACAAAATTCTCCGTTAAGAAAATCTGGTATGGTCAAAAAATATCCAGGTTTACGGAGGTTTCAAAATGGAAGTAGGCAAAACCTACAATGTAGTCTTCTCAACAGGCCGCTATGAAATCGAGTATGAAAACCGCGTTAAATGCATCAAGGAGACGCCGAAATCATATCGTGTTGAGAGAACTGACGGCAGTACAAGGCTGGTAGGGCAGAACTCAATAATTAACCTAGAAGAAATATCTGGCCCCACATAACCAGGCCAGTCACGGCGACGCCTACTACATTGCGGCTTCGCCTCCATTTCGTAGCCGCGCATGCTGGCAGGCGTTAAGTTTCACTAGGGAGAGAATTTGGGCGGAAGCAAGAAATTTAAAGGCAAGCTGTGCGTGTACTGTCGCAGTAATCAATCTACGACAGCTGACCATGTCTTTCCTAGAGAGCTATTTCAGATAGAGCAAAGGGATCAACTTCCTAAAGTGCCTTCGTGCGCAGACTGCAATAATGAAAAATCTAAACTCGAGCACTATCTATTGGCAGTTTTACCTTTTGGAGCAACACACTCTAATTCAGAAAAAGCACTTTCTGTTGATACAGCAAAAAGGCTAGAGAAAAACCAACGATTACACAAAGAGCTAAAAAGAGGGTTTGGTTATAGGCAAGTATCTTCAGAACATGAAGGCACTGAAGAAAGGCTGGTAGTTGATCTCGATTATGAAGTCTTGCACGATTTTATTGGATTTATTGGCCGAGCACTTATGTGGCACCATTGGGGTAAATATTTACCTTTGGAGTTTAAGTTTACAGTTTTTACTCCCTCTTCGTCAGGAATTGAATATATATCACGGCTTTTCGAAATGTCATCAAATTACCGTGTAGACGTAAAGTTAGGTGACGATACAGTTAGATACAAAGGTGTTATGAGTGAGATTGATGAAGGACTATCAATATGGGCGATTCAATTGCTAGGCGGGATGACTGTTTCCGATGAAAGTTTGGGTTATGTTTTCAAAAACAGTTTTGTGGCTATGGTTACCGGCTCTAGTAAGGCTATTGAAAACCTCGAGCATAGCACCACAACTTAACACGGCAATGGTTCGGAATTTTAAAAGCTCCGGCTTTGCCTCCACTTTTAAAATCCGCACATTGCGGCGTTAATTGCCAAGGAGAGGTATGGCTATCAGCTTCAAGGTAAATCACCCCATTACCACTGACCAATTCATCGGTTTATTGGAGAGTTCCACTCTCGGGGAGCGTCGGCCAATTCATGACCGAGAGTGTATGGAGGGGGTGGTTTCCAATTCCAGTCTCGTCGTGAGCGCTTGGGATGAAGCTTTGCTTGTCGGTATCGCCCGCAGTGTCACGGATTTTCACTATGCCTGCTACCTGTCAGACCTAGCTGTTCACAAAAGCTATCAGAGTTCAGGAATAGGTAAACGGTTACAGTCATTGACCCAGGAGCAACTGGGACCGCTCTGCAAACTGATACTCATCGCAGCACCGGCGGCCAATTCGTACTATGGTCAGCTTGGTTACACGCACAATGATCGCTGTTGGGTTCTGGAGCCGGGGGTGACCATTGGCAATTAACAAGTCAATCAACTTCGCGCCTACGGCGCCGGACGCAGCATAGCTGCGCCGGTTATTTAAGCGTGTGTGCCGGGCATGGCACAGAACTAGGGAGGTGAAAGTCCTCCTGCCAGGTGTTCGCAGAGCCGAAGGCTAGGAGAAGGGCAAGGGCGTCATCGTGAGGTGGGGTCTCCGGAGCGCCGGCCGGAAGTAAGCCCAATCCAAAGCGGCGGGGCGACGAACAGGAACCCGATACGAGGTGTGGTACATCCGGGGCGAGCGGGCACGTGACCGCGATGCCCTCTTTCTGCGACCGGGATGTGCTTTATAAATCGGGTCGGGCCGCGTTCGGATTCATGCCGTGAAAGCTCTGTGCCTTACCCCGGGAGGTCTGGCGCGTGTGGACGGAGCCACTGAGAGACGAGCGATCGCCTCTGATCGCGTGGCAGAAATCAGCCGAGGGCATAGTAGGTTCGCCCGTGAACCGAAGGCCCGAACAGAGACAGGAGTCGAGATTCCGTGCAGGGTAACGGGATGGCATCCGCAAAGCAGCTAACGCTGCCCCTGGAGAAACCAGGGGATGAACCCGTTGCCGGAAAGCGGGAAAACTTGCACTCCGTTCAACCCTCACCGTGGATGGCGCGTGTATTGAGTGGGGACAATCTCAATCGCGCCCTGAAACAGGTTCGACGTAACAAGGGAGCGCCGGGCATCGACGGTATGACCGTGGATGCATTGCCGGACCATCTGCGCCAATACTGGCCCGAGATCCGGTGTCAACAACAGTGAGTTTTGACAGGCCTTACCGGCCTGGTTATTCCGGAGCTTTGGACTGCCGGAATTGGCAGTGCGGTAACGGGTTGAATCAAGTCACTGAATCGCCGTGGTACGTGATCCGTATGCCCGGTGATGTGGGAGGAGGGGCATCGTGAGGTGCCTCCCTATCCCGATTGTTTCGAGTAAAGCGGACTGGGATGAAGGTCTGGAATACATTCCCTTTTTTGAAAGGCTGCCAGATTGACTATGCTGAAACAAATAACAAACCAAGCCAGCGGAAACATTTTACGAGCGTGAGACCGTGAAACTGGAGAGCTGGTGCCAGATAGCAGATCAATCCGCATTATCAGCAAACGCGCCAGAGCTATCAGGGATACCGAGTACTTCAAGCTCAAGATTAGACAATCAACGCTACTGGATAGGGAATCGATGCTCTATAGGGCAGCCTGATATTGGCTCACAAGACTTTAGAGGCCCCAAAATTCTGGAACTATAATGAAATCATAGGTTGTAGGGCTCTCCTCATTTCTAGGACTCGTTTTGTAGCAATACCTTACATGCCGAAGAACCGTCAGTGAGGTATTTTTGTACTAATCTGAGAGATGTAGCCCTGTGCATTCCGAGAGGGGAACAACCATGATAGAGCTGGAAATTTTTGACATCGATGGCCACGCTGGCGTTGTCCTTCCCGAGGAGGTCATTGAGGCCTTGCAGGCAAACATCGGCGACTATTTGTTTTTGGTGGAGATGCTCGATGGCAGTTACCGTCTGGCTCGCCATGACAAAAAACAGGTGGAGCTAATGCAGCTGGTGGAAGGCCAAATGCACGAGGACGACGCGTGATTGGAACTCTGAGACAGAACCAGACGCTGTTGCAGATTGTTAACACGCGCTTCGATTCTGTCAGCATCTGCAAATCTTGGCGTTACAACCGTCCGCTTTTTTCTTGAAATCACAATCCCGACCGACGGCTTCAATACCGCAACTGTCGATACTCTTTTTTTTGAAGATACGGCAATGATTGATAGGGCGAGCCATCCAGGCTTGTCCTCAACGGGTTGTAACTAACTGTTGGCTTTGCTGGTCGGCAGATCGTACTGGCCCAAAGTGTTCACTGCGTGGGCCTTGAGCATGGCCCCATGCCGGATAATGCGGGTGCGGCGGCGCAATAGATCGCGGGTGGCCCGCATTTCCTTGGGATAGACGTAAGCCAGTGGGAAATTACCACCGCGCATGAGCATCGCGATCTTGAAGGAATCAGTACTCGACGCCAACGACAAGGGCATAGCGGGAAGGTTTGAGCAACGCCAGTAACGGTTCCGGACGGGCTTCGATTTCCTTATGCAGCAACACCTCCTCCTGCTGATCGATGATGCAGACATACGGACTGCGGGCGTGCAGGTCGATTCCACAATAATGTCGGTGGGTGCTATGGTAAAAGTTCATTGAGTCTTCTCCCTTGTAGTGCTTGGTCGCCTTCCAGCTTAGCGGGCAACCGCTGGGCTGGGGAGAAGGCTCAATCAGTATCAAGTGCAGGCACGGCGACACCCATTACATTGCGCCTTCGGCCCCATTTCATGGGCGCGCATGCTGCAAGCGTTATACAGACTAAGGAGAGTCAGGGGTTTGGAGTTAACCAACGTAGTCCCATGGGGCCGGTCTTTTGAAGAATATCAGGCGATGTTCGGATTATCCGATAGTGACCTGAGCAAGCGAATCCTTGGTTGTGGTGATGGCCCCGCGAGCTTCAATGTTGACGCGACAGACCGTGGGTGCCATGTCACCTCTTGTGATCCGGTGTACCAGTTCCAGGCTGACGAAATACGCCGCCGGATTGACGACGTGTACCCGGACATCATGGCCAAGATGAATCTGGGAACAGACAGTTATATCTGGGATTCATTGGGCAGCGTTGAGGAGCTTGGCAAAGTTCGGATGAAAGCCATGTCGAAGTTTCTTTATGACTTTGATACCGGTTACCGCCAAGGTCGGTATGTATCTGCTTCATTGCCCTCGCTGCCATTCCATGATTCCGTTTTCGATCTAGCTCTGTGCTCTCACTACCTCTTTCTCTATAGTGACCACGTAGATGAGGCGGCCCACCTAGCATCTATGCGGGAGTTGTGCAGAGTTGCCTCTGAGGTTCGCGTCTTTCCTGTTATCTCGCTGGATGGGGAAGCCTCAAGGCATTTGGATTCGGTCATGTCGGCACTATCTGCAGACGGCATTGATGTTTCGCTTCAAGCTGTGAGCTACCGTTTTCAAAAAGGTGCCACTGAGATGCTGGTGGCAAAGTCTGTATAACCAGGCCAGGCACTGCGACGCCTTTTCGTTGCGGCTTCGCCTTCACTACAAAGGCGCGCATACTGGCAAGCGTTAGGCAGTGAAAGAAGATGCTCCGATGGAAAGCACCACCTACCGAGAGATGGTTAATGGCGAAGAGGAAGCGGTTAATGCCTTGGTTGAAGGTGTTTTCAATGAGTTCGTAGCACCAGATTACGATGACGAAGGAATTGCGGAGTTTTTTCGATTTGCGAATCCCGATGCAATGAAAGAAAGAATACGATCAGGCGGATTCGTTTTGGTCGCGGAGTATGGGGACCGCTTGGCTGGCGTCCTAGAGTTTACGCCACCCAATAGTATTGCGATGCTCTTTGTCACAGTTCGCCGCCGGGGAATTGCCAAGGGCTTGTTGTCCCAAGCTATGAAGAAGGTCTTGGTAGCAAATCCATCGCTGTCAAAGCTCATCGTTCATTCGTCGCCTTACGCTGTGGCGGTCTACGAAAAAATGGGGTTCCATAGCACCGGCAAGGCTATGAAAGAAAATGGTATCGAGTATGTTCCGATGGAATTATTTCTCAACGGTGAAAATGCCTAACAAAAAAGTAGTCAACTCGTTCGCTGTCGCTCACTGGGACACTCAGCAAGCTGCGTGCCCGTTACCACGGCGTTAGGCGTAAGGTCGATGTTATGAAGATTGAAAAAGAGAAGATGCTTGCAGGTGAGCTTTATGACCCGGCCGATTCGCAACTGTGCCGCGAGCGCGACCGTTGCCGCGACCTGTGCCTGCTTCTCAACACTACTCGCGAAGATCAAAAAGATGAAAGACAACGCCTACTTAGTGAGCTTTTTGGAAAGCAGACGGATGCGTGGGTCCAGCCGCCGTTTTTCTGTGATTACGGCAGCAACATCAGCTTAGGTACGAAAGTCTTTTTCAATTTCAATTGCGTAGTGCTGGATGTCGCACCAGTGACCATCGGTAGTAATACGCTGTTTGGTCCCTCTGTGCAGATATACACAGCAACCCATCCAATCAATGCCGCCGAACGCCGAAAATGGCTAGAATCCGCCAAGCCGATAATGATCGGATCTGACGTGTGGGTGGGAGGCGGAGCGATCATTTGCCCCGGAGTAGCCATCGGAGATCGGTCAGTCATCGCTGCAGGGAGTGTCGTTACCCGTGATGTCCCTCCTGATACGGTCGTGGCAGGCAATCCAGCCCGCGTCATCCGTGCGCTTCCTCCCGAGGCCTCGGAGGGAATCTGAGCGACGCCCTTTACATTGCACCTTCGGCTCCATTCCAAGGGCGCGCATGCTGCAAGCGTTATGCAGTGAACCTCTTTAAAGCGCTCATCGTAAGATGACACTTATTAAATTGGAAATTAATGAAAGGTTGAAACTACTAATTTTAATCACTCAAGTTGGTTTTGGCTAACTGGAATGGGAGCAATTTCCTGTCATTATCTAGCGTCGAAACTTCAAGCTCATGAAAGAGGCTGGCATTTAAATACTTGTAAGTCCATAGATAATCGAACCCGTGTTTTTCCGCCTCATATCTATCCGATACGATAATGACTTTCATAATCTCCGCCATACGGATTGCCATATAACAGAGAGCGCAAGGCTCTCCTGAAGCAATTAATGTCGTTCCTTTTAAAGATACGTTTTTTTCATTCCGTGAAGCCTCTCTTATCGCCTGAATTTCAGCATGTGCGGTACAATCCAGGTGCTTGCCGACTTGATTTACGTAAGAGTCCGGTAAACGCATGTTGACTGAAGCTGTTTAGAAAACTTATCTAGCCTATCTTCGGTGTGTCTATTCGTGCCTGAAAGAGACTTAACTCAGACATTGCCTCTTTGGTTCTCTGCGGCCAATGGCATTTGACTTTTAAAGTAACCGCGTGCAATTGTCGCCTCGATTCCTCAGCTCGTGGCCGACCATGCTGCCTAGTTTTAATTTACGCCTGACCCCGCAACGTACACTCAAACTGGTGCAGTGGCTCCGTGGGAGTGCGCTCCTGGCCCAGTTTGCCGTCCTGCTGCTGGCTGTTTTCGCTTTTAATATTTCCTTGTCCATCGAACCACTTCTCTGGGCATGGGGTCTGCTGGCCGCTGCATGGGTGCTGAGCGCATGGCGGCTAAGGCAGGGATGGGCGGTAACAGAGCTGGAGGTGGGCGGGCAGCTGCTTATCGATATCGCCGAACTGACGTGGGTGCTGTACTTCGCTGGCGGTTCATCGAACCCGTTTGTTTCTGCCTATCTGGTCCCGATTGCCTTGGTTGCGGTTGCGTTGAGGCCACGATATGGCTTTTTCATCACGGCCATATGCATCTCCGCCTACACGCTGCTGCTTGAATTTTACCTGCCGCTTCCTCATGCGCCCCAAGAATTCGCTCTGCATGTATTCGGGATGTGGGTAAGTTTCATACTGAGTGCCTGCCTGATCGCGGGGCTGGTGTGGGGGATGGCGGAAAGCATCCGCCGCCGAGATCAGCTTATCGGTGAAGCGCGAGAGGCAACCCTGCGTAACGAGCATGTTGTGGCCTTGGGGGCACTAGCGGCCGGGGCTGCACATGAGCTAAGTACGCCGCTCTCAACAGTGGGGCTTGTAGCGGATGAGTTGGCGGTAGAGCTAAAAGATAACGCGCGGGTAAAGGATGATCTTTTGCTGCTCAAACACCAGATTGATCAGTGCAGAACGAGTCTGTCCACGCTATTGGCCAGCGCCGATCATTTTCGGGTTGAGAAGGGTTCCGCCATGACGGTGGATGTCTTTCTCAAACAGACACTGGATCGCTGGCAGTTACTGCGTCCGGAGGTAAACCTGACCGTTTCACTTACGGGCGATGAAAGCGCTAAGTTGCTGTCCGAGCCCGGGCTGTCCCAGACTCTTATCAATCTGCTCAATAACGCGGCCGATGCGTCGATTGCGGCAGGGCGCTCCCGTGTTGCCCTTCAAAGCTGGGTTGATGAGGCGGAGCTGGTGATAGAAATCGAGGATGAGGGAACAGGGCTTGACGAGCCAGCAAGAGCAATGGCCGGCCATGCCGTCTTCAGCACTAAGCCCGGGGGCGCAGGCTGGGGCCTGATACTCTCAAACACAACACTGAGCCGTTGGAACGGCACACTCAGTCTGCACAATCGTTTTCAAGGCGGTACTCTTACCCGTGTCACGATTCCCTTACCGCGCCTAAAACTATGAAATGCCTCTTACTCGTTGACGACGACCCCCATTTTGTTCACATGTTAGCGCGGGTGCTTACCCGTCGAGGTTTCGATGTAACGACCGCAACTACAGCGCAGGAGGCTCGGCATCATCTGGATCGCTTCCAGCCCGACTATGCAGTGGTCGACATGAAGCTCGAATACGGCTCGGGACTGGATCTGATCCAGCCGCTGCGTGCCTGCAACGACAGCATGCGCATTGTGGTGCTAACAGGTTATGCCAGCATCGCCACTACCGTTGAAGCCATCAAGCGTGGGGCCGACAATTACCTCGCCAAACCGGTGGAAATCGATGTGCTGGTGTCCACGCTAAAGGACATGCCCATCCCTGAAGTAATGGAACATACTGGTTCAATGAGCCTGCGCCGGCTTGAGTGGGAGCATATTCAGCGCGTGCTGGAGCAGCATGACGGCAACATCTCAGCCACCGCCCGCACGCTCGGTATGCATCGGCGCACCCTACAACGCAAACTCGCCCAGAAACCGGCACGGCGGTGATAGCCCCCGGCACTCCTTGGTAAAAAGCATGTGTAGACTTTCTGTCAGCGTGCGACAAAAAACCACACCTCACCCCATCCTTCATTTCTCTATAATTTGCGCAACCTGAGGCAGGTTTTACCCTCGCCCTCAAAAAGCCACCATATCTTGCGCGGAAATATGTTCCATGGAAAATTCTGTTGCCACTCCAGCCGCTTCTGCTCAGAGCCGGGGACTCTCCAACATTGACCTCTATCGCGCTGTGTGGCGGTGGCACTTCTATGCAGGCTTATTAGTGCTGCCTTTCATGATTCTGCTCGCGGTGACAGGCGCTCTGTACCTCTTCCGCGATGAAATCGATCAGTTTTTACACGCCGATCTGATGCGGGTGGAAGCGCAGCAGGGCAGCGCCATAGCGCCGGAGCGTCAAACGGCTGCGGCGCTCCAGGGCTATCCCGGAGAAGTCTTCAAGTATGTCCCGGCTGCTGCGGAGAATCTCGCCACCGAAGTTGACATAAAAACGGACGCGGGAGAGAAGCTCGCCGTTTATGTGAACCCGAACAGCGGCGCTGTACTTGGCGCGATGGACTATCGCGGCAGTGTCATGTGGTTTATCCGAAAATTGCACAGCTTGGAAAAGCTGGGACCCATAGCCAATGGCGCACTGGAGATAGCCGCAGGATTGTCGATTCTGTTGGTCATCACCGGCACTTATCTATGGTGGCCGAGGGGGCAGAACGGAGGCGTAATGAAAATACGAGGCAGCCGCAGGGAGCGGGTTTTTTGGCGTGATTTGCACGCAGTTTCAGGGGTGACAGTGGGAGGTTTCATCCTTTTCCTGGCGATCACCGGCATGCCCTGGTCCATCGTCTGGGGCGATAAGGTCAATGAACTCGCCAATGGCAATAATTTTGGTTACCCCGCAGGTGTGCGGGTCGATGTACCAATGTCCAGGGAACGCTTGTCCGAGCGAGTCCAGACAAGCTGGTCCCTGGAGCAGGCCCAGATACCATCGTCCGTTCAACGCCCGGCTAATGGGCAAAATATAACGACACCAATCGGTCTTGACCAGGCCGTCGCGCGTTTCGATGCACTTGGTCTCGCGCCGGGATATTCGGTCAATCTGCCGTCGTCTTCTGAGGGGGTGTATACGGGGTCTGTGTACCCTGATGACCTCAGCCAGCAGCGGGTCGTGCATCTTGATCAGTACAGTGGCCGAGTATTGATCGATATGAACTATGCCGACTACGGGCCTCTTGGACGCGGCCTGGAATGGGGCATCAACGTGCACATGGGCCAGGAATTCGGCATCTGGAACCAAGTTGTGCTGGCGTTGGCCTGCGTCGTGATCGTGATATTCAGCGTTTCTGCGGGTGTTATGTGGTGGAAGCGGCGTCCCAGCGGGAAACTGGGTGTGCCCCCGCTTCCCCAAAACCCCCGTCGGCTCTGGGGAGTCCTGGGGCTTCTGATGATCGGTGGCATCATTTTTCCCCTAGTGGGCGCGACATTGATGGTCATAGCAATCGTGGATTTTCTTGGCCAGCGCGTTAGCCTCCGAGCGCAGCCCGCTATTTAGCCTGACTACGGAGCACAAGCCAGTTGCCAATTATGCGGCAGTAACTCAGCTGAGGCGCTATTCTTCTGCGTCGGCAGGCGCGTCAGCACATCCTTCAGGTAGGCATAGGGATCATGCCCATTCAGCTTCGCCGACTGGATCAGTGTCATCACAGCCGCAGCACGTTGGCCACTACGCAGTGACCCTGCGAACAGCCAGTTGCTGCGCCCCAGCGCCCAGGGCCGGATCTGGTTTTCCACCCAGTTGTTGTCGATGGGCACAGCGCCATCGTTCAGGTAACGCGTCAGCGCTGCCCACCGTTTGAGGCTGTAATCCAACGCTTTGGCCGTGCCGGAGCCATCCGGCACCTTCTGTCGATGCGCCAGCATCCACTGATGCAGTGCATCGGCAATCGGTCGAGCCTTGGTTTCCCGGATTTTCTGCCGTTTATCCGGCGGCAGATCTTTAGTTTCCCGCTCGATTCCGTAGAGCCCGCCGATGTATTCCAGAGCCTTGGCGGCCAGTTCGCTCTTGTTGGCTTCATGCAGGTCGTAGAACTTTCGCCGGGCGTGGGCCATACAGCCGATTTCGGTGATGCCGTTGCCGAACCCGGCCTTGTAACCGGCGTAATCATCACAGACCAGCTTGCCCTGCCAGTCACCCAGGAAGGTGCGGGCGTGTTCGCCTGCACGGCTGGGCGCGAAGTCGTAAACGGTGGCTTTCAGGTCCGAGAACGGTGTGGTGCAGTAGGCCCAGACGTAGGCCTTGTGGGTTTTCTTCTTGCCCGGTGCCAGCATGCTGACCGGGGTTTCATCGGCGTGCAGAACGTTGTGTTCCAGCAAGGTGTTTCTCAGTGCATCGACCAGGGGCTGCAACTGGAAGCCACAGGTGCCCACCCATTCAGCCAGAGTGGAACGCGGGATCGTGAGTCCGGCACGGCCGAAGATACGTTCCTGACGATACAGCGGTAGATGGTCGGCATACTTGGCCACCAGCACTTGAGCCAGCAGACCGGCGGTGGGGATACCCTTGTCGATCACCTGCGGTGGTACCGGTGCCTGGATCAGGGTCTCGCACTTGTTGCAGGCCCACTTGCCACGGATGTGGCGCTCGACGGTGAACTCGCCGGGGACATAATCCAGCTTCTCACTGACGTCCTCGCCAATACGCTGGAGCTGGCAGCCGCACTGGCACTGAGTATTGTCCGGTTCGTGGTGGATCATGGTACGGGGCAGTTCTGGTGGCAGCGGTGTGCGTTTGGGCTGCTGCTTTGGCCGGGCGGCCTTCTGCTCCTCGGTCATCGCCTGGTCCAGCTCGGCTTCGATGGCGGCCAGGTCGCTGTCGATCAGTTCGTCCAGCAGTTTCCCCTGAACGGCATCGAGTTGTTCACTGCGACGGGCGTACTTGTGACGCTTGAGGATAGCGACTTCGTGGGTCAGCTTCTCGATGATGGCGTTGCTGCGCACCAACTCACGATCCTTCTTGCTCAGGACTTGATCCCGGGCGTCCAAGGAGTCCATTAGTTCTGTCGCCAGGGCACGGAGCTGATCGGCAGAGAGATGGTTGATATCGGGGCGCTGAGTCATGCCCCTTAGTATGCCAAGCCCTTGTGCGGCAATCGATTCGCGGTTCTGGCTATAGCGGCATTACGGAACTTGTGGTTACAGGATGGAGATAACGCCTTCAGCGCCAATGCGCTGCCAGGGCAGGCCCTGAACCAGAGCGGATAGCTGTTCGTCGGTCAGGCGCAGTTGGTCACCGCGCCAAGTATCGCCCCAGTGGAATTTGCCCCGGTTCAGCCGGCGGGCACACAACCAGATGCCCAGGCCATCGTGGATCAAGACCTTCATCCGGTTGCCCCGTTTGTTGGTGAACAGGTAAGCACAATGAGGCCTGGCAGAACCAAAGACCTGAATAACCCGTGCCAGGGCCTTATCGGGCCCGGCTCGCATATCCAGCGGTTCGGTCGCCAGCCAGATCTCGTCGATTCGGATCATCCCAGCAGATCCCGAAGCAAAGCAGCACACTGGTGCGCCTGCTCCGGAGGCCACTCCACCACGACTGCGCCACCGGCGCGGGGAATCTCGATGCGGATGGTGCTACTCTTATCAGAGACTGATCGGTTGCCCGATGCAGAGGTTGCCGCTGGAAGATTAACTGGAACAAATCCTGGTGTTGCTGGTGTTTTGTCTGCTCGCTGGGCTTCACTCATCCAGCGCCGGACCATGTTGGCGTTGAGACCGTTATCCAGCGAGATCCGGGAAACGGAGGCATCAGGTTCCAGGCATTGGGCAACAATCTGGGCTTTGAAGTCCCGGGAAAACCGGCGACGTCGTTGGTAGGGCTTGGTTACGCTTAATTCGTTCATGTTAAGTGTCCACTAGAAAATAAGTGGACACTATCCTGACGGCGGCAGCGCCTGGCTCAAGATGGGATCACCGGACGGTTACTGATTTACCCCTTTACCAATAATTTCTCCATTCTTATTAACGATAATAGCTGCAAACGGTGGGCCACCTACCTTGACATTGCTAATAGCCAAGTCAATAACGTTTTCTCCACACTTCATGAGAATTTCTTCAATAATATGGTCACACATTGGTAATCTCATTTTTTGACGATGGCGCCAGGGTCGAAATGGTAAGTTTTGATGCAATGCTTTCGGCTCGATCTATTGCATTGGCTACTGACATGCGGTGTCTCTCGTCACCAAATTCTTGGTATTCGGAGGTAATCTCATAGGTTGTGTCCACCCCTAAATATTTACTCAGCGTCCGGAGGTGCGGTGCCAGGTGACTAGAATCTTCTCTTATTCCTCCTTTTTCAAAACCAAACTCTCCGCTGGAAGTCACTATGATCAATGTCTTACCGGAGAGTAGAGGCTGCAACGGGAAGTCTCCTCGTGAGAGATCGAAATCAAACGTTTTGTTTATGCGTACAATTTGATCGAACCACGCTTTTAGCTGAGCCGGCATACCGTAGTTATACATTGGTGAGGAAATCAAGATAACATCGGCTGCTGCCACCTCAGCTATCAGTTCATCTGATAGTGCCAGTCTCTCTTTCTGTGCCGGGGTCCTTTTTTCCTCAGGGGTAAACACCGCGCCAATCCAATCCTGTGTAATGAAGGCAGGAGGATTCACTCCAACGTCACGATAGATATACTCATCTTCAGGCCGATTCTGTTTCCATGTATCAATAAATCGGAGAGCGATATTTTTCGATATGGAATCGTGATCTGGGTTCGGGTTGCTCGCGGCTCTAACGCTGGAGTCGATGTGTAATAATGTGCTCATGTTCATTACCTTAGTTGATTAATAACAGGAGCCATTTTGTGAGCCTGTATAGAATAGTACAAACGAAAAAGTTACACTTATAGATGAGTTTAAATCATCTATACTATCGATGAACCAGTTGTTGATTTGGAGGTTAAGTTTGCAGGTATCATTACAGGCGCTGAAAGCCTTTGAGTCGGCTGCCCGTCGGGGAACTTTTAAGTTGGCTGCAGAAGAGCTTTCGCTGACGCCAACAGCCATTTCACACCACATTAGCAACCTGGAAAGTCGGTTAAATGTAAATTTGTTTCATCGACTGGGACGGCGGATATCACTAACCGGAACAGGTTTAAGATTAGCTAAAGCAACCTCGGACGGATTTCGGATAATTGACAGTGCGTTGGAAGAGGTGATGAAGGCTGGCAGTGCGGTCAGGGTGACGACGACATCATCATTAGCAGCTATGGTTCTGATCCCTTCCCAGCATGAATTTGAACAAGCGAACCCCGATATTTCTATGGAAATATCGACCGGCGAGTCGGTCGATAGCCAATCATATATTATTCCAATTCGGTTCGGTGATGTCTCAGTCGCTGAGGATTCTGATGTCATTAGATCTGAGTCATTCAATGTATTTGGTGCTTATGGAATGACGCCTCCTTCTTGGTCAAATGAACCCATTACCCTTTTTACAACGGAGTGGAAAAATAAATCGTTACCGGATCCTCCACTAGCCGCTTGGTTGGAAATAAATGGACTGGATGGGTCTAATATTAAACTCAAAAAATTTGATCAAGAGCTTTTCGGGATCCAGCAGGCTATGGCAGAAAATGGACTTGTGTTCTGTTCTACGACGCTCACCAAAAGGCTGTTAAAATCTAGCCTCCTACAACAATTTGATACTCGACCGGTCAAGTCAGACCTTTGCTATTACGTACCAAATAAGGACAGCTTCGAAACTAGAAGTGCAGCCAGATTTCTAAATTGGATCGAAGATATTTTGAACCAATAGTTCGTGCGGACACTTCTGGCTAACGGAATATCGCCCAAGGCAAAATACCTGCATAACAAGTTGCTGCACAAGAAAAAATTACTCGCTTTGCTCCTAATTTAACGGGGAGCGCGGCGTTGGAGCGCAAGAAGGAGCGCCATGAATACCGTTGAAGTTGAGTTGTTGGCGGATCACCCGGAGGCGCTTCCAAGCCTCAGAGAATGGTTCGAGCGGGAGTGGGCGCCATATTACGGCCCAGACGGCCCCGGCGACGCGACCACCGATTTGTGGGAGTCGTGCAATCGGGAGAAGTTGCCAATTGCAATGGTGGCAATCGTCGACGACGAGGTCGCAGGGACAGCCGCATTGAAAGCCGAATCTGTCTCAACCCATAAGCACTGGGGGCCATGGCTTGCTGCATTGCTCGTAAGTCCGGAGTTTCGACGTCGCGGGATTGCGGAGTGCCTGATTGCCGCAATAGAGAACAAAGCCCGAGAGCTGGGATTTCACTCTATTTATGTTGGTACCGGCGAGGGGTCAGGCACGCCCGAATCTTCGCTTCGTAAGCGCGGATGGGAATTTGTAGAGAAAGGTCCATATTTTGTTTCCGATGTTTTCATATTTCGAAAAGCGCTCTAACTATACGCATCAGTACGCGGCCTGCGGCCGCCTCCTTCGCGGCACCGCTGTGATCTGCGTTAGCAGCTAAAGCACCCTTCTAGATCTTTCGGAGTGAGTATAAAAGGAATAATTTGTACTCATGGACGACTTTGAATTCGACGAAGCCAAAAGCCAAGCCAATCAGGATAAGCACGGTATCGATTTTGTCGTAGCTCAAGTGCTGTGGAAATATCCATACTTGCTGGAGAACCGTGCAAAATTCGAGGATGAGCCAAGGTTTCTGTTGATAGGCAAGATTGGTTAAAAGCACTGGTCGGCCGTCGTCACATGCAGGGATGCCCGTATTCGTCTGATTTCAGTCAGGCGTTCAGGCGTTCCCGCAAGAAGGAGGTTGAGCTCTATGAAAGCTAAAGACTTCGACAAAGTTTGAGGAAGGCCAGGAAGATATTGTTGATGATCTGGATCTGTCCTCAGCTCGCCGCGTTAATCAGGAACAAAAGCGAATCAACGTCGATTTCCCGGCTTGGGTTGTAGAGTCGTTGGATCGTGAGGCGGCGCATATTAGCGGAGCGTTATGTGGGCGTTCCCACAGAGAATCCATATGGCATTCAGTGAATTAGAAGCAAAGAGAATCGAGCGAGCCGTATCTGAATTTCTGGAAGACCGGAGGCCACCAGTCGAGATCCGGCCCAAGTTAGATCTAGATGTTCGAGTTTCTGGCCAAAGCGTGCAGATTGTCGAGATTCGCCCCCATTTCCGGGAGCCGTCCACGATCATTGAATCTCCGGTAGCAAAAGCGACCTACGTCAAGAAATCCCAAGGCTGGAAAATCTACTGGATGCGCAGCGATCTAAAGTGGCATTCGTACACGCCAGAACCTGAGTCACGCTCCATTGAGGAATTCTTTGCTATCGTGAATGCCGACGAGAATGGCTGTTTCTTCGGGTAGCACATTACCAGTCGTTCAAGTTCGTTCCGGCCTGCAGCCTCCTCCGGACGCCCTTTTCAGGGCGCAGATTAGCTTCGCGTTAAAGGGCTTAATTACTATGTCCCGCTTTCGATAATCGCAAGTCAATGTATTTTCGGCTGATCCGGTCTCTGGTCATGACGCCAGTGTCGAGGTCCGAGCGTTTGTCGGAGTTGGAGGGTATGAGGATCCAGTTACGGGCAGTTTGAACGCGAGCTTGGCCCAGTGGCTCATTAATGATGGTTTGGTAGAGCCTACTTATATTGCAAGCCAAGGCACGATTCTTGAGCGTACGGGTCGCGTCCACTTACGCCAATTTTCAGATGAAATCTGGGTTGGCGGCCAAGTTAGTGAAGTCATTCGTGGTGAAATCGACCTGTAAAATGGCGCAACGCTCTCTTTAACAAAATCGTTGCGCCGGACAAGCCAGTAAGCGCAGTATTAAATTCTACGAGCATCACATTTTGACGTTCAGCCGGGTTCGACAAGCGTATTGAATATTGGGTCGCTGGCTTGATGCTCAAAGAAGGTATCGACGTGTATTTCCCATTGATCGACGACAACGGAATAGACGCTGTCATTCGTCGGCCCGATGGCACCTTTATTGAAGTTCAATCATAGGCCAGGAGTGTCGACTGCACCGGGGTGAGTCCATATGAACGATCCAAGCAAACCTCTGTTCTGGCGGGATTCGCGCATGCCTTATGTGGAGCTCCGGAGAGTCATGGATGGGAGGGAGGTCTGCTACGCTCCACATAGCCATACTCAATGGTCTATAGGCGCTATAACTACGGGCCAGAGCACGTTTCTCTATCGGGGCGATCAGTTCAAGGTCAGTGCAGGAGATCTGGTAATTGTGAATCCTAACTGGGTTCATGCCTGTAATCCGATCGACAATCAGCCTTGGGGCTACCTGATGCTGTATATCGACACCGATTGGTTAACCAATTTACGACACGAGGCGGCCCTTCTGGATACACCGGTTTGGCAGGATATCTCGACAGCCACCCTGCATGATCACGAGTGGTATGTGGGGTATTGTCGAATGGCAGAATGCTTGCTGGGGGCGGATCGAGATTTGCTGGAAAAGCAAACGGCTGTCGTGGAATACCTGACAGCCCTGATGCACGAATTGTCAGGCCAAGTGGCAGAACCGCAACAGGAGGCACCAGATAACTTGCAAGCGGTGGCTGATTACTTGAAGGCTCACGCATCCGTTGAGGTGTCTTTGGATACGTTGTGCGAGCAATCCGGATACAGCCCGGGGCATTTAATCCGGTCCTTTAAACATCACTTTGGTTTCACTCCACACGCGTATCTGATTAATTATCGGATTCAATACGGGCAACAAGAGCTGAAGCGTGGCAGGCCTATTGCCGAAACTGCGGTTAATTCGGGATTTGCTGACCAGCCGCATTTTCAACGTACGTTCAAGAAATTGCTGGCTGCCACGCCTAAGCAATACCAACGTTCATTACTCAATCAGCAGATAGATACAGCTGGCGGCAAGTAAAAGCGCGAGTGCCCGGTTCAGTGTAATCAGGACAACGGGGCGTTGAATGTAGCGACGCAGGTAGACCCCAGCGTAAACCCAGCAACTCAGTGATAGCCAGCAGATGGGCATGTAGAGCATCGCAAACATGATGACTTCACGTAAGTCGTGGCCACTCGTGTAAGCACCAATCCCCGAAGCTGAAGCTAACCAGGCTTTTGGATTGAGCCACTGCATGATCGCGCCGGTCATAAACCCGGGTGCTTTGCGGGTTTCACCCTCGGGTAGGCGCCCGTCATCGCGAAACAGCTGAACACTAAGATAAAGCAAAAATGCGACGCCGGCCCAACGCAAGAATGCATTGAACCCCGGTACAACCGTCAGCACAGAATAAAGCCCCAAACCTATGGTGACGAAAAGAAGGATGAAGCCCAGGGTCGCACCGGTGACGAAGGTTAGCCCTTTGGCAAGTGGATAGCGGGTGCCGCTGCTCAGGCATACCAGGTTTACAGGGCCGGGCGAAATGGATGCCGCCAGGGCAAATGCCGTCATTGGTAAAATCAATGAGATTGTCATTTTTGTCTCTCTGTTAATGGGGTCCAGCTAAAGTCTGCGATAGCGCCACTGCTAATGTATTGAACAAAATTGCGGTGACTCCGTTAAGGCAGAAAATGCTCACACGGGCTAATTCAACAAGAGATACCAACCCACCCAGCAGGAACTTAAAATGACTATTGAAACATGGGCTCTGTATGTCGGTACGGTACTGCTGTTCATGTGCACACCGGGGCCGAGTCATTTGCTCATGCTTTCCGTCAGTGCGTCGAATGGATTCCAAAGGTCACTTGTCACGGCGGCTGGTGACTTAACAGCAAATGCTATTCAGATTGTCTTGGCAGGGCTTGGATTGGCAGCGGCTTTGAGCGCCTCCGAATATGGGTTTGCTGTTGTGAAATGGCTTGGGGTGAGCTATTTGATTTGGCTCGGCACTAATCAGGTTATCCGATCGTTCAAAACGCGGGGCGCAGCCGCATCGGCCGGTCAAGCATCGCTGAAAAGTCTTTGGGCTCGGGGATTTATCACATCAGCCGCTAATCCTAAGGCCGTTGTATTCTTTGCTGCTCTATTTCCACAATTCCTGAGTTCGGCTCATAGCTTGTTGCCACAGATTCTCGTGCTGGGCTTTTCCTACATCTTGATCGACGGCATATTTCTCAGTGCCTACGGTAAATGCGGCAACTGGGTAGCAATGAAATTGAGCGACAGAAAGCAGGTATGGGTTGAAAGATTTGCAGGGGTGGGCCTAATTGGCACAGCGCTCTTGCTTGGGCTTAAGTCTCAGCGCTCGTAGTAATCTAAGATACTGACTATGAAATCAGATGTAGCAGAAGGTCATTATCCTCGGTCAAGGTATCTCGTCATGCCGATCGTGGCTTTTCGTGATGGAGAAGAATTTGACCCCGCGCGGTTACCTGTTCATGTGGAGACTCGGCCCTGGAAGCGGGCTGCTTGGTTATTCTTCTGTATCGGCGGGTTTTTTCTTTTTGGGTTGATGATGGTCTATGTGGAAAGTCTTTTCGCGCCTACTGATGATGATTTGCGTCATCTGGATGTTTTCCTTGCGATCCTGTCAGGCACATTGATGGTAGCGGGTATATCTGCATGGAACCGTATCGACTCTGTTGAGCTTGGGTCGGACAGTATACGGATCCAGCGTCGTGGTCTTCTGGGAACGGATACACGTGTCGCCAAGATATGCTATTACCGGGGTATCCGTGCCGAGCATAAATACGTTGAAGACTATGAAGTTACGTCTGGTACCACGTACTGGGATGTGGAGCTTGTGCATGACGATCCCGCGCTGACCGTGTCACTGTTTGCCAAGTCCGTAGATAGACCCAGCGACTATGGGTTCAAACCTGCGACCGTAGACCATACGGACTGGACCAGCGATATGAATGAACATGCAAAGCGGTGGAGCCACTTCTTCGGGCTCCCACTTCTTTTGGATAAAGCTGGGCATTGCCATCAGGACCGCTTATAGCAAAAGCTGTTGTTGACGCGTTGCGGCGGGAACCTTGGTTTCGTCGCTTTGCACCTACACGATGGCCCCAACGCTTTGCTACATGGAGTCACCCCGCGGTCACCCTGATTGGCGAGGGTCCGGTTCCCTTAGCCGCTCATCCGCAGGCCCATTGAATTCGATGGCCTGCTGCACAGGAGCACAAAAGCTCTCGTATGCTACTGATCTGCTCTATAATAAAATTGTAGCAAGGGACTTAAGCTACAAGGGGGCTGTATCGAACGCCTTTCATTTTCCCGCCGCGAGGCGCTCGATAAACACTTGGATCCTCTGTTCAGACGGGAGGAGGTGACAAAGCCATGCCAAAGTTTATCGATGTGCATTCCATGAAGCCGTTCACGGCTGATGAGTTGAAGAAGTTACAGAATGCGCCACCGGACGAATTCGGGGTTACACACCACGATATATTGTTCAGCGAGAAGGACGATAAGATCTATTGTGTGTTAGACGCTCCGAACGCAGAAGCAATCCACAAGCATCATGAGAAGGCCGGTATCAAGTGCGAGTGGGTCTCCGAAGTCGAGTCGACGCGCGTGTGACGGAAGCCCTTGGTTGGCCTCCGCCTAACAAACAGCATCAACACCGACCAACAAAGAGCGGGCCTGAGACCCCGCTTTTTGTTTGTCGGTTACGCGCAGCGTTGCGACGCGCGTAACCGACCAACAAGCAAGATGTGTAGCCAGGATCTTTTCCGTCTCGTCATTTTCAAGGAGCGATATGAACAAGGTTTGCATTGTGGGCGCATCAGGGAAGCTCGGGCGGTACATGATTCAGCACGCTCTGAATCGTGGCTATGAGGTGGTCGGCGTTTGCCGCGAGAAAAGCGTAAGCAAACTTGATGATTTCAAAGAGCGCATCACTATTATTCCGGGCGCCACGAATGACCGGGAGGTCATCAAAAAGGCCGTCTCGGGATGTGACGGTGTGCTGACCGTTCTGGTGCCTTGGGGAGTTCAGCAATACTCCTCGGGTACCGCACAGGCCGTGATGGACTTTGCGGATCCCGGGGCACGCCTGATCTTTTCGTGCGGTTGGCACATAAGCCTTGATGGCAAAGATGTCTATTCCTGGAAACTGAAAGCACTCATTGCAGTCTTTGGCGGGTTAGCAAGGCTCTTCCGGCTGGTTGAGTTGGACGATCAGGTGGAGGCCTGCAGGCGAATTTTTGCCAGCGATACGAAATGGACAGTCGTACGTGGGAGCGACCTCGAAGAAGGGGAAAGTCAGGGTCTGCCGGTGTGGGCTCGACACGTTGGTGACCCAATCCTTGAGAGCAATCTCACGCGCCGCGTGGACTTTGCTCTTTTCATGGTGGAGGCGCTTGAGAATGACGAGCTGATCCATCAAGCCCCAGCGATTGTAGGCTGTCAGACGCCCTCGGCGTTAGCGCACGCCACTATCAACAACAGTGAGCAACCAATTCAGTAATTGACAGTTATGCAGCCGACCCGCGGCTGCTATGGACCCACCCGCGCTTCGCTTCGGTACGTCGCAAGCCGAGCGTTCACGGCCGTGCTAGACTTTTCATAACACTCCGCGACTGCAAGGCCACCATGTTCATCAGTGTGTTGGATCTGTTCAAAATAGGTGTCGGGCCGTCAAGTTCCCATACGGTCGGGCCAATGGTTGCCGCCCATGATTTTATCGAACGGATAAAAGAACAGACGTTCGATGCGGCAAGCCTGCAGGGTGCCACTATCCGCTGCACCCTCAAAGGATCATTGGCTTATACCGGCAAAGGTCATTCGACCGATCGGGCGGTTGCCCTGGGATTGCACGGCTACCTTCCTGCCAGGCTGGTCGATACCGACGTACAAGCGCTGGTCACTGAGCTCTGGCAAAGCGAGAGTGTCGAGCTGGAGCAGAATCGTTCCCTTTTATTCAGCCCGTCCCGCGATATTGTTTTTGATACCGGCAAGCCCCTGCCGCAGCACACCAACGGCATGGTGTTTGAACTGACGGGCGGTGAGGGCAAGCTCCTGTTCACCGAAACCTATTTCTCCATCGGTGGCGGTTTCATCAATACCTTGGCTGAAATTGACCAGTTGCAGGCCCCTCTGAAGTTCGCCGCAGTCGATTCCTCAACCTATCCCTTTGATTCGGCCAACGCCATGCTGGCGCTTGCTGACAAGCACCAGCTTTCCATCGCTCGCATGAAGTGGATTAACGAGCTTGAGCATCTGGATGAACATACGCTCGTTGAGGGCCTGGACAGCATCTGGCGCGCTATGCGGACCTGCATAGAGAGCGGTTTGGCGGCAGAGGGCGTATTGCCGGGTGGCCTGGAGATTCCCCGGCGGGCTAAAGGCCTTTACCAGGGTATAAAGAACAAGCCGGAGGCGGCGAATATTAATGACTGGCTGTGTGCCTATGCCATGGCGGTCAACGAGGAAAACGCCGCCGGCAATATGGTGGTGACGGCGCCCACCAACGGGGCGGCTGGGGTGATACCGGCGGTGCTGTATTACTTTATTACCCATGAACACGGCACGCAGGAGCAGGTGAGGGATTTCCTGCTAACGGCCAGTGCCATTGGTGGCCTGATCAAACAACGCAGTTCCATATCCGGTGCCGAGGTGGGGTGCCAGGGCGAAGTCGGCTCGGCGGCCGCCATGGCTGCTGCCGGTTTGTGTGAAGTGCGGGGCGGCACCGCCCGGCAGGTGGAGAATGCCGCCGAGATCGCGCTGGAGCATCACCTGGGCATGACTTGCGATCCGGTTAAGGGGCTGGTGCAGGTGCCCTGTATCGAGCGTAACGGCTTTGGCGCCATCAAGGCGTATTCGGCCGCCTCGCTGGCGCTGCGGGGTGATGGTAAACACTTTATGCCGCTGGATAACTGTATCGAGGCGATGCGCCAAACCGGGCTGGAAATGTCCCACAAGTACAAGGAAACCTCCCTGGGCGGGCTTGCGGTCAGTATCACAGAATGTTGAGGTTGCGAACATCTACTAGACTGACACCAGACCAATGAAAGGGAGGACATAAAATGACCAGGATTGCAGCCACTCTATTATCAGCCGTAATGCTCGCACCTGTGAGCGCGCTCGCTGAAAGCATGGTGTCAGAGGCCCCCGCCAATGCCGAAGTCTACTTTGTGCAGCCAGGCGATGGCGACACCGTTCAAAGCCCCGTGACGGTGGTGTTTGGCCTGCGCAATATGGGCGTGGCACCGGCCGGTACGGATAAAGAAGGTACCGGTCATCACCATCTGTTGATCGATACCGATGTGCCGTCGGATTTGAGCAAGCCCCTGCCGGCCACCGATCAGATCAAGCACTTCGGCGGTGGTCAGACTGAAACCGAGATTATGCTGTCGCCGGGCGAGCACACCCTGCAGCTGTTGCTGGGCAATTATGCCCACGTGCCCCACCGCGATCCGGTGATGTCGGAAAAGATCACCATTATAGTTGAATAAATAGGCTCAGGGCATGGTTTGCAAAAGGGGCAGACAACGGTATGGCTAGCTTTACTCTGAACTGGGGCCTGATCGGGCCAGGGCGGATTGCGGAGAAGTTTGCCGAGGCCATGCAGGCCGAGGGTGTGGGTAGGCTGATGGCCGTTGCCAGCCGCAATCCCGAGCATGGCTACGCCTTTGCCGACAAATACCAGATTGAAACGGTGCATCAGACTTACGAAGAACTCTTTCAGGACGAAAGCCTGGATGCCGTCTATATCGCGACACCCCACAACTTCCATCTTGAGCAGGCGCTGGCCGCTATAGATTGCGGTAAGCACTTGCTGGTGGAGAAGCCGTTAACCGTCACTGCTGCCGAATCCGAGCAGCTGTTCGAGGCCGCCAAGGCCAAGGGCGTGTTTGTGATGGAGGCCCTGTGGTCGCTGTTCCTGCCAGCGTATCAACAGGCCAATGCCTGGCTGGAGCAGGGCATGATTGGTGAGATTGGCAGCGTGCGGTCGTCGTTTGGCTTCGTGGTGCCGAGGGATAATTCGGACCGCCTGCTGAACCCTGAGCTGGCCGGTGGGGTGGTACTGGATATGGGCATTTACACCATCGCCACGTCCCAGTGGTTTATGCAGGCTGAGCCGGACGACATCGTCGCCCAGGTGCATTTAGGGCCGACCGGGGTGGATGAAACCTGCGCCCTGCAGCTGCATTACCCGAATGGCCGGGCCAGCCAGTTGCTGTGCAGTTTTGAGAACAAGTACGAGAACGAATTGACCCTATACGGGAGCAAGGGCCGCGTTGTGTTTCACAGCATGTTCTGGGGATCGGAAAAGCTCAGCCTGATCGGCAACGACGACAAAGTGCAAGAGTTCGAGTGTCCGTTCGAGGTGAACGGCTTTGAATACCAGATCCGCCATGTTGTGCAGTGCGTGGCGCAGGGCAGGCTGGAAAGCGATCTCATGACCCATGAGCGGACGTTGTCCACCCAGTACATCATGGATGAGGTTCGGCGCCAGGCTGGGCTGTTGTAGGTGCGTGCTTGTATCCGATCATCCAGAGGCTGTGCGTCTAGAACCAAGTGACCCTAAATGTTGGTCGGCTGGAACATGCGACGATATTGGCTGGGTGAAAGTCCCGTTGAGCGCTTGAACAACCTACGAAAGAACGAAGTATCGTCATAGCTGACCGCCACACTGATTTCCTCGACGGGCATGTGCCCGGTCTCAAGCAGTCTTTTGGCTTCCTCAATTCGCAAGTTCTGCACGTATTCTATTAGCGTGACGCCGGTTGCCGCCTTAAATCGTCGCTTCAGGGTGCGCTCTGGAACGCCTGATAACTCCACGACTCGTTTGAGTGCATCGGGCTCCCGCAATTGTTCCCCCAGTCTTTTCTCGCAAGCCCGTACTGCTGCATCTGTATGGGGGTTTCTGCGCACCAGCATCGCGTAGGGTAACTGACCTTCACTGTGCCATTTAAGAAGATACACCTTGGCAATCCGCAAGGCCTCTCCAGGGCTGGCGTAACGAGAGATGATGTGGATCGCGAGATCATGCCAGGACGTGGTTCCACCTGCGGTCACGATTCGGCCCTCTGCATCTGCAAAGATGAGGTTTGGTTCAGGGTGGAAGCGAACGTTCGGATATTGTTTCCGGAACAAATCCTGATAACCCCAGTGAGAAGTGGCTTCGCAACCGTCCAGCAATCCGGTTTCGGCCAACATTACGGCGCCGGAACAGGCGGAGTAAAGCGAGGAGCCTTCTCGGTACTTGCGGCGTATCCATTCCGTGAGTTCGGGGTAGCGGCCATGGATGTCCTCATCCGGAGCCAGCCAAATCTCGGGCAATATTATGATGGGGGCTATTGGATCATCTGCCACTGAGCAATCGGGAATAACCGGAATTCCGTTGCCACAGGTAAATGCATCCCTTTCCGGCGCAACGATGCGGACCCGAAACAACGTTTGCACCGATAGCTCACGAACCAGCGTTTGCCAGACGTTGCCGGCCGCCAGGAGCACGTCCAGCATGCCGTAGAGCGAGGAACCTGCGGTTTCCGCCACAGCGACGATCAAGACGTCCGTAGCGCCTTTCACTGAGTTGGTCATGACGATCACCCAAACTAGTGGCACAAATGCCCTGTTACTGGCAAACCTCCATCTTATTAGGTGGGCCCTATGGGCCTATCGTATACCTTAAGTTGCTTCACGGCTGCCATACAGTCCAGGCAACTAATTTCGCAAAGCACACTGATGGGAGAACGATCATGACTAATCAAATGGCCGGCAAAGAGATGGGCGCAAGCGATGGGATGATTAATGGCATTCATATGGAAACACTGCTTGGAACGGTGAATGCCATCAGAGAGGAGCCTGACCTTGGGCAATGTAAGTTCCGCGCGCGCAATACTTGGGTGGGGGGAAGTCAAAATTGCACGACAGTGACCGGATTCTACGGCGCCGGGCAGGAAATCGCTCATAAACAGTCGTTCGAACTGCGCGCCGACGAACCACCAATTCTGGCGGGCAGTGATGAATACGCCAATCCGGTAGAGCATCTTCTGAACGCCCTTGCGGGGTGCGTAACCACGAGCATGGTGGCTCACGCTGCAGTTCGGGGGATTAATATTGAGGAACTGGAATCATCGCTTGAAGGTGACATTGACCTGCGTGGATTTCTGGGCCTCTCTGACGATGTACCGAAGGGTTTTACCCACATCCGCGTGGGCTTCAGGGTTAAGTCCGATGTCGACGATGTGGAAAAGCTGAAACAGTTGTGTAACTACTCACCAGTCCTCAACACACTCGCCCAGGGTGCAAGGGTTGATGTTCAGGTGAGCGCTAAGTAGGGGAGTGCAGCTAACCCGTCAGGACAGACTCCGGTGGGGTGAGGGTTAGCTGCTCTTTTATGGTATACAGGTTTAATGGGAGTAGAGTTGATTTTGCAATGGAGAGGACCAGGGCGGCCAGGCCCACTCCAGGTGAAAATGGAGCCGATATATGCAGCCTAGGGATGTTGTGGAGCAGTTTATCGACGATACCCGAGCCCAGCGATTTGACGAGGCAAGGGCCTTGCTGGTTTCTGACGGGTTTGAGTATGTGGGGCCGAACATGCGCTTCCTCAGCCCCGATGACATGCTGTATTACCAGTTTGGTATGGCCGCCATTCAGAAAGACCTGATCGTGCGTCAGCTCAGTGCCGACGGTGAGCATGTGTTCGCGATTCTGGATTTCAGGACCAACTTTGAGCCCATAGGGGATGTTCGACTTGCGGTCTGGTTTGTAGTTCAGGGTGACAAGATCCAGAAGGTAGAGACTTTCTACAACGCGGCCGTGGTGGAGAATATGCTGGGCGGCAACCTGCCTTCGGTGGAGTAACGGTTGCCGGCCCCTGGAATGAAGTAATTCCCTTGATTTATTGTGTAATCCAGCCGAGAAAAAGCCGAGTAGATCGCTGGGCGTTCCGGTGCGCTATAGTGAGCTAGACCGCTTTTTTGCGACGAGATAACCCAAAACCGACCAGACTTATTCCGAGTAAGGCCAAGGTGTCCGGTTCCGGTACTTGGCTGATGCGGTCCAGAGTGACTTCGGCCTGAACCGTGGTGGTGTCGCCGAGACCGCCCGTCAGGATGTTCTCGAACGCAACGGTGTAAACGGTGCCGTCACCAAGATCTACGGAGACCGGCCCGTCCCATTGCAGGAATCCACCACTTAAAAATCCGATAACGGTTCCGAAGCCGCCTCCACCTGTGTCAGATGCGGAGCCGCCGGGGGATGCAAAAGCTAGCGTGGCAGTGATGTCGAAAAATGCCGCTCCAAGACCTCCGACAGTAATATCAAAAAAATCGAAGACTGCGGTCTGTCCCACCTCAAGCATAGCGGTTTGGGAATCCAGGTCTTTCAAGGTGGTTGAAATAGAACATCCAAAGCAGATTTCCAAACCTTTTGTCGCAGTGGCTGAAGAGCCGGTATTCGTTGGATCAAACATTAATCCGGCTGAACTGCCAGCACTGAAAATCAGTGCAGCGGCTGCAATTACCCCTTTTAACGATCGAAACATCACAAATGTACCCCTGTGTTGAGTGATGCTTGATGCCCTTATTAGTTGAAGCTTCAAGCAGTTCTTCCTTGTCTTTCGACCTGGATTGGTGGTTTTAGCGATGTCACGTAGGCGTGACGTTCTTCGGAACTGCAAGAAATTGGCCAGAAAATTAAACCAACAACTGAATGAATGGATTAGACCAGTCGTGTAAATTTGGCGGGAAGGGAAGTGTAAAGTTTGCTGACTTCCATATAATGCCAGCCAAAAGGTTTTTTGAAGTTTATGCACCAAAGAGTTAACGCTATGTCTGTTGTTATGCCTTTGAGGCTGATTTCCGCGGTCGCACTGATTGCCCTTGCCGGTTGCTCAGCGCCCACGGTTTACCACGGCGGTGATCCTCTCTCGCCCCCGGCAAGCGCGCGGGCGCACTACATTGAGCACCGATGCGAGCACGAGACAGCGCGAAGCACCAAGGGCATCAATCATTGCCAGAATGCTGCCAGTAGAGATCAGTACCGGCGGGAGTACAGCGAGTACCAGCGGGAATACGAGAAGTCCCAGCAACAGAACTCCCACAAACAATAACTGCGCGGCATCAGGCTGCCCGCTGTAGGTAGTGCCGGAGCATGTCGAAGTATTTCAGGGCGTCTTCAGGCGAGAAAAGTTGCGGTTTGAATCCCCCGTAGAGCTTGTCGATATACCGGCCAGGCACGTCAGGTAGCTTGGCCAGGGCCATCGACCACTCGCTAAACCGGCGTTCTTCGATCTGCTGGTAAAGGATTAGCCGAATGTCGTAATGGCGGGGGTCTGCGGCAATGCTGAGGTAGAGGGTGTTTACGGCCTCGTCTTCGCCTTCCAGGATCTGCATGAAATGGAACGCATCATAGGCCAGCAAGCCGGTGATGCCGCATCTCCCATTCCGCCTTATCGCCTCGTCTAGGATGGCGTCCACATCGCTGTCCATGAGATGCGGGGAAGGGCTGCTGTAATAAATAAGCCGACAAAGCCTTAACTCTGATTTGTTCATGACGCACAACTCAAGAGCCAATTAACAATCCATTGTATCCCTTTTACTTCCTTTTCTAAGCGTACCGCAAATACGATTTCATGTATTGTGTTTGCGGGTTTTCTATGGTCATCGTTGGCTGACTGAGTAAGGAAAAGGGGCGCGTGTTGTTCGTCTCTGCCTCATTGTTTCTAATATTCAGTAGTGATTCCACGTGAGGATTTCAGGGCAGGACGAATCTTATCCCGTCTGCTATCCTCCCTAGCTTCCTATTTAGTTTGGCCGGGCGCTGCCTGGCTATTCGCGTTGCAACTGGAGTGTGGTCTATGCCGGTGATGGTTCAGGCGCTGGTTCCGGTGTTTGTGTTGATTATGCTGGGGCATGTGTTCCGGCGCTGGAATTTTCCCGGCGGCGATTTCTGGCCCCAGGCGGAGCGCTTCACCTATTACGTGCTGTTCCCGGCCATGCTGGTGTTCAAGCTTGGGCAGGCCCGCCTGCCGGCATCGGCCTATGGCGACATCGCATTGCTGATCGTTGCCATGCTGGTGGCCATGACACTGGTGCTGGTGTTGGCGCAGCGGATCTGGCGCTGGTCCGGGCCGGTGTTTTCGTCGGTGTTTCAGGGGGCGATCCGGTTCAATTCCTACGTCGGGCTGGCGGCCGGGGGCATGTTGCTGGGCGATGAGGGGCTTTCGCTCACGGCCATAGCCGTGGCCATCATGGTGCCGCTGCTGAACCTGCTGTGTATCCTGATGTTTTCTTTGGTGGCCAGTCAGGAGTCGGTGCGGCTGAAGCCGGTGATGAAGGCCATTGCCACCAATCCACTGATTGTCGGTTCGGTGATCGGGGTGGTCTGGAGTTTCTTCGAAATCGGCTTTCACCCGCTGTTTGCAGCTATCCTCAAGCCTTTGAGTGAGCTGGCGTTGCCCATGGGTCTGATGTGTGTGGGCGCTGGTTTGCAACTGAAGGCGCTACGGGGCGCTTCCATGCCGTTCCTGGTATCGACGGTACTGAAGTTGTTGGCATTTCCGCTGATGGCGGCAGGGCTGGCCCTGCTGCTGGGTGTGGATGGCTTGCTGGTGCAGGTGGTGGTATTGCTGGCGGCGTTGCCCACTGCCACGTCTGCGTACATTCTGGCGCGTCAGCTCGGTGGCGACGCGCCGTTAATGGCGGGCATCATCAGTGGCCAGACGTTGCTGGCCATTGCCTCTATTCCGTTAATGCTCAGCCTGCTCTGGTAGGCAATTCAATACCGCATCGGCAATGCTGTGCTGGAATTCGAAATAGCCTTCCGGGCCTTCTTCCACATCGGTACCGAGCGGGTCCCAGACGCTGAAGGTGACATCAAGATCTTCCGTAATCACCTCCCAGATACCCGGATTGAACTGCGGCTCGGTCAGCAGGCAGGGGTGATGGCCCTGTCCCAGCTGGTCCTGAATTCTCGCGATGTGGCGGGCACCGGGTGTCAGTTCCGGGTTGAGGGTTAGAACACCCTCAAGCTTCAGGCCGTAATGTTCGGCGAAGCGGACAAAGGCATCGTGGTAGGCGAACAGGCTGATGTCGCGGGCCGGCTCCAGCTTGGCCCGAATCTCGGCCTCGGTTGCCGCCATTCGGGTTTTGAATTGCTTCAGGTTTCGGCCCAGGGCGTCGGTGTCTGCGTCCGGCTGCCGAGCCATCGCCTTATGCATCTTTTCGACCATTTGCTCGGCCAGTGCCGGGTCCAGCCAGATATGCGGGTCTTCGCCTTCGCCGTGATCATGGTGACCGTGGCCTTCATCATGGTGGTCTTCATCTTCATGGCCATATTCGTCATGTTCGTCCGCATGGTCTGATTCCGCCATGGCCGGCTCGTCCAGTGCCAGGCTGATGGTGCGCTGCCGGAAATCGGCGCCGGCCAACAGACGGCTCAGGAAGGTTTCCATGTCCGGGCCTACCCAGAAAATCACATCGGCATCGTCCAGGGCGCGGCGCTGGGACGGCTTCATGTTGTAGTTGTGCGGGCTGGAGCCCGGCGGAACCAGGGTGGTGATAGTGGTGTCGGTGGTCGCGATACCCTGGGCCAACAGTGTCAGGGGCTTGAGCGAGGTAACAACGCGGATTTCCGCCAGGGCAGGGGCGGCGATAACGCAGAGGGCAGCGGCCAGAATGCGTGCCGGTTTGAATAGGGGCATGGAAGGTGGGTTCCTGATTTGCTAGTTATGAAACGTTATAATATAACGAAAACAGTGTGGCCAGCGCAAAAATTCTTGGTGTTTTGTACCTACCGCGCCTGCGGATCAGCTTTCACGCCCATGCGAAACCGATAGAGGGCCGGTATAATGCCGGGTTTATTCAATGGCCACCGACTTTTCAGGAAGGTTTATGACAGTACGTACCCGAATTGCTCCATCCCCAACCGGAGACCCGCACGTTGGTACCGCCTACGTGGCCCTGTTCAACCTGTGCTTTGCCCGCCAGCACGGCGGTCAGTTCATTCTGCGTATCGAAGATACCGATCAGGCCCGCAGCACCGCGGAATCTGAGCGCGACATTCTACAGGCGCTGCGCTGGCTTGGTCTGAACTGGGATGAGGGCCCCGATGTTGGTGGACCCCATGGCCCTTACCGTCAGTCGGAGCGCAAGGATTCGTACAAGCAGTACGCCGAGGATCTGGTCACGGCTGGCCACGCCTTCTATTGCTTCCGCACTCCTGAAGAACTGGAAGCCATCCGTGAAGAGCGCAAGGCCAGGGGGGAGAACCCGGGTATCAAGGGCAATCTGGAGCTGTCTGACGAAGAAGTGAAGCGTCGTCTGGATGCGGGTGAGTCCTATGTAATCCGTATGAAAGTGCCCGATGAAGGCGTCTGCGAAATCCAGGACATGCTCCGTGGCACCATCGAGATCGATTGGGCCCAGGTGGATTGCCAGATCCTGCTGAAATCGGACGGTATGCCCACTTACCACCTGGCCAACGTGGTCGATGACTACAAGATGGGCATCACCCATGTGTTGCGCGGTGAGGAGTGGATTAACTCGGCACCCAAGCACAAGCTGCTGTACCAGTACTTTGGCTGGGACATGCCGGAGCTGTGCCACCTGCCGCTGCTGCGTAACCCGGACAAGAGCAAGCTTTCTAAGCGCAAGAACCCCACCAGCATCAACTTCTATGAGCGCATGGGTTTCCTGCCGGAAGCGGTGACCAACTACCTGGGCCGCATGGGCTGGTCGATGCCTGACGAGCGGGAAAAGTTCACCCTGGACGAAATGATCGAGAACTTCGACATCCAGCGTGTATCCCTCGGTGGCCCGGTATTCGATGTGGAGAAGCTGCGCTGGCTCAATGGCCAGTGGCTGCGTGACGAGCTGACCGACGAGCAGTTCATGGCGCGTATGCGCCAATGGTGGTTTAACGAGGATGCGCTGACCGATCTGGTGCCGCACATCAAGGGCAGGGCCGAGGTGTTCTCTGATGTGGCGCCCATGGCCCAGTTTATGTTCTCAGGCATGCTGAACCTGAAGCCGGAAGACTTCGCCCACAACAAGCTGGACGAGGCACAGATCAAACGGGTACTGCAGTTCACCTTGTGGAAGCTTGAGGCCCAGCGTCACTGGAGCAAGGAAAACATCTTTGCCGACGTGAAAGCCGTGGCCAAGGCCATGGATCTCAAGATGGGCGATTTCATGTTCTCCATCTTTGTTGCCGTGGCCGGAACACCCAATTCCTGGTCGGTGATGGACTCCATGGCATTGCTTGGTCCGGACATGACCCGGTCGCGTTTGCGCCACGCCCTGGAAGTGTTGGGTGGGTTTTCCAAGAAAGAAACCAAGAAAGTGGAGAAAGAGTACGCCGCATTGGGTGCTTAATAATCGCTTTGGTGAATAAATAAACGACCTGAACAGGGATGTTCAGAAAACTGAAAAAAAGTGGGTTTTTGCGGTTGACGGCCCAGGGGCGGATCCTTAATATACGCATCCGTTGAGGGGCCATAGCTCAGCTGGGAGAGCGCAACACTGGCAGTGTTGAGGTCGGCGGTTCGATCCCGCCTGGCTCCACCAATTTCTAGTCCCCTTCGTCTAGTGGCCTAGGACTCCGCCCTTTCACGGCGGCAACAGGGGTTCGAACCCCCTAGGGGACGCCAATACGGCTTGACGGTTTAGTCCACCGGAAAGCCACAAAAAAACCGCCTTCGGGCGGTTTTTTTGTGTCCGTAAGAAAGTGCTGCCCCTGCCTTAACGGGAGGCGATGGCGCCCTTGCCAACCCCTTCAAACGCCTTCACTCTAATGGTGTCCGTGGGGAACTCCACTTTGAGCTTGTCGGCGATGTGAGCGGCAATCAGCTCCACCGTGGTGTCGGTATCCAGCATGTAGACCCTCTCTTCCGGCATGACCAGTGCAAACTCGCCCTGGTTGGCCTCGTATTCGAAGGTGACGTAGCGAACGCCGTCTTCGCCAACGTGACGACGCACCACGTCTTCCTCAGAGCCGACATAGATGTCGCGCCAGCGCGACGCCCATTTACGCTCCAGCTCGTAATCCCGGTAGCCATTGCGATCAATGCGGATGGGCGAGCGGTGGCCATGGGCAATGCGCTGGCAGTTACCCAGGTGCTTCTTCAGACCGTGGACGTAATGGTAGTAGGCGCCCTCGATCACCTCTTCACGCAGGTTGATCTCGATAGAGGTCACGTTAGCGGGCAGCACTGCCAGCAGTTCGTGCTCCAGTAGGCGGGCAACCGCAGACGGCACTACTCGCTCAGAGGACAGCCAGACAACGGCTTCATCCGGTGAGCGGTGAATGATTTCACTGCCGTCGGTGAGTGCCCACTGAAAGGTGTCTGGCTGGTTCTCATCCCAGCTCAGACCTTCGTAGCCACGTGGAATCACCAGTCGGTGGTCCACCCGCTCGTCGATAACGCGTTTGATCGTCCGTTTCACGTTGCTGAAATCGAACACCATGCCCTGGTCGTCGAGTTCGCCTCCCAAGACGACATCCGCAATCCAGCTCTCACCCACCAGGCCCCTTGTAGGGTCCAGATAAGCGAAATCGATGACGGTCAAGTTGTCTACAAAGAGGTGGTTCATTAAGCGTCCGGGTGGGTATGGTTGATTGATGGCCGAATTCTAGCAAAAATCACCGAATTCGGCAGTCTGGCGTTGGACCAGGCTTCATGCGTCCAGCTTTTGGAGTTTTTATCATAAACTTCTCCGCTTCCCCGAACGATCAGGAATTTCCGGCACTTATTTTGGCTGCGGGTGCATCGTCCCGCCTTGGCCGCCCCAAGGCGCTGCTACGCATGCCTGGCACTGGCAACACCTTGCTGGACCAGGCCATTCACAATGGGCGGCTGCTGAGCAGGGATGTGCGGGTGCTGTGCGGCGCCTGGTACCCACTGATTCGCTTTCGCGCTACCACCCAGCCATCGGCGTGGTTACAGGTGCCTGATTGGCAGGAAGGGCTGTCGGCGTCTTTGGCTACCGGGCTGGCCAGTATGGCGCCGAAGGTGAAAGGAGTGTTTGTGCTGGTGGCGGATCAGCCACTGTTGGATGAGGCGTCGCTGCAGGCCTTTGGCAAGGCGGCGCGGTTTGTGCCGCACCAGCCGGTGGCCGCTGATTATCAAGGTCACCCTGGAGTGCCCGCCTATTTGCCGAGGTGGTTATGGCCGGAGGTGATGGCGCTGGAAGGTGATAAAGGTGCGGGCCAGCTATTGGCCAGCGTGCGGGCAACCCGGGTGGATATTCCGGGGGTCGAGGAGGATGTGGACACCCCGGAGGACTGGCAGCGGGTAAGGCAGCGGCTCAGCCAAACAGGCCGGACAACCAGGCAATCCCAACGCTGAAAATGCTCAGGCTCACCGCCAGACCAATGGTGTAGACCCGGGACGACGCTGAGCGCTGTTGGGCCACGAACAGATCAATGGTCCGCTGGGCGATATCCTCGGCGGTTTCCCGGGAGATTTCGTGGGCCTGCTGAATGGCCTCGGACTGCAGGGTTTGCCAGAACTCAGTGTCGATGGTCTGCACGCTGGTGATGTGATCCTTCAGCTCTGCCATGTGCTCAGACGTGAACCCGGAATTGCGCTGCAGCGATTTCTTGAGGTCCGCCAGTTCCCGGGCCAGGTTGAGATTCACTTCCGCTGCCACTTCGTCGCGAAGGTGCTTGGTGCGGTCCTCGATCAGGCTGGTCATCCTGTCCAGCCGTTCTTCCAGGGTTTTTTCCTGCTTGCTGCGGGATTCATCCAGCGCACGTTTCAGATGGTCAAACTGCTCATCGAACAGGGAGCTGAGCAGTTCGTGCAGGCGGTTGTTGATGTGGGTCTTAACCGCTGAGCGGGCAATCTGCTCAATCAGGTCGCTGGTCAGCGGTACCACGCTTGAGGCGCCACTGGCCGGGGCCGGTGCATCATCGTCGGCCTTCATCGTCATCTCCACCGAGGCGTCGCCTGGAATGTTCAGGAGTTCGTCGTCCTTAATGTCGAGCAGGTCGGCACTGCCGGGTTCCGGCGGCTCGGGTAAGGTGCCTTCGGCAACGTCGCGGTCGAGCTGGTCCAGAATCAGGTGCAGGCCGTCGGTGTGGGGCGGTTTGGTCAGGATGTTGTAGACCCCGAAGTTCTTCGCCTCTTCCATAAAGTTGGAAGACTTTTTCGAGGTGCACATGATGATCGGGATAGCGGCGGTGTCGGGGTTGCCCTTGATGGCCTTGATCGCCTCGACACCGTTCATGCCCGGCATCAGGTGATCCATGAAGATGACGTCAGGCCGATTGTCGTTGTTCAGGAAATCCAGTGCTTCTTCGGCCGAGCCTGCCATGTTCACTTCCATGTCGCGACTTTCCAGCAGTTTGCTCAAGGCAAATCGGGCTACCTTGGAGTCGTCCACCAGCAGAGCGTTTTTGATCGCCATCTCACTACCTCAATCATTTACTGCAAACGCGTGTGTTGTCGGGCTTGGGCTTGTTACCAGCCGTCCAGTGTCGGGCATTGCGTGGCCCGGTAACTCTTGTCCCGATAACAGACGCCGGGCTCTGTGGTGCGGGCGGTGAAAATCTCACCGGCAGCGGTTGTCAGTCGAACCTGTCCGTAGGGCTTGCCGTGCCGGAACGTGGCCTCGATAGAGCTGCCGTTCGGGTTCAGCAGCAGGCCCTGGCCATGAAACTTACCTTCAATATATTCGCCTTCGTATTTTTTTCCATCCGAAAACACTTCGGCGCCGGAACCGTGGAACGCGCCGTTGGAAAATTCGCCTTCGTAATGGCGGCCGTCGGGGTAGGTGAGGGAGCCGCGGCCATGAAATTCGTCGTCCCGGAATGCGCCGACATAGAGCATGCCGTCTGCTGTGGTCAGTGAGCCGTGGCCATTCAGCTGGCCATCTGTCCAGTGCCCGGTCAGGATATCGCCGTTGGCCATGGTGAGGGTGCCCTTGCCACTGAACTGGTTGGCGCGGAACTCACCGGCATAGCGTGCGCCCTCAGCGCTGCGCCAGGTGCCCTGGCCATGGTGCTGGCCGTTCTTCCAGTCGCCGTCGTAGCGGCTGCCGTCCGGGTGCCAGGCGGTACCCTGGCCATGAAACTTGCCATTTACGAAGTGGCCTTCGTAGCGCAGGCCGTCTTTATTCTGGTAGGTGCCATCGCCGGTTTTAACGCCGCCAATCCAGGTCGCGTTGTTGAAATTGACGGTGGTGTTGGCAATCAGTTCGCCCACCAGGGTCATTTCACTGCCGGCCGCCAGTGCCACTTTCTGGCTCCAAGCCTGGTAACCGGGCTTGGTGATGGTGACGTCGTAAGTGCCGGGCTCGAGATCGAGGTCCAGCCGGGTGGCGCCATAGCCCTTGCCATTGATCGTGACCTGGTCACCAACCACGTTTGAGCGCAACACCAGCGAACCGGTTGCCGGGGCTGGCTCTGGTTGATCCGGGCTGAAGTCAGGTCGGGTGGCCAGCGCGGCCGGGGATTCGGCTAGGGCAAGCAGGGTTGGGTCTTCCGGCATGGGTGGTACGTGGAAGGTTTCTGCTTCGACAGGTGCCGGGTCGGCCTTTGGCTTTGATGTTAGTGCTGTCGCCGTCTTTGCCGTTTGGGTAGTCTTGTCCAGAGTTCTGGATTCGGTCTTGGTTTTGGCTGGTGGTGCGTTGGCAGCGAGGGTCTGGGAGACGGTCGGCGGTGTCAGGGTGGTGCCGCTGTTTATCTCATCATGTACGGATGCGAAGCCGGCAGTAACCAGGAGCATCAGGGCCAGGGCATTGATGAACA
>JBDWQQ010000144.1:0-36231 GCA_039986455.1 Halioglobus sp. | reverse complement strand
CGTTGTTAAGAGCATTCTGAAGCCTCTCTCCCGGCGCAAGTTCGTCCAGTTGCTCAGACGGGTTATAGGCTCGCTCCTTTTGCTCTGATGCCTGAAGGCCGATGTCCTGCAGCTGCACATGAGGGCTATCCAGCGTCAATGAAAGGCGATGAATAACCTCCTTAGTGTGAATAAGTTCTGCAGTTGCTGATACCTCGGTCTCCCCGAAGCGCCCATTCCCTTTTAGATGAGAGGTACCGTTGCGGGATTCTAGCTGCAGGGAACCGCTGCTTGGATTCATGCGCAAGCCGGTGAGCGCTCGCAGAAAGTCAGGGTCGCGAAGCATATAGTTAAGCTGCACATCCGCGGAACGAGCGCTAGTGATATTGTGAAAATCCGCTAGTAATCGTGCCTCCAGTGGGCCGTCCGTTTGCATGCTGCTCACGTCGACATTGGTGAGGTTCCAATTGGGACCGGATTTATTGATGTCTAATGAGCCTTGTAGACGACCCAATTCGCCTGTGTAAGTCAGGTCTTGAATCGCTGTCAGCAGCAAGTCTTTAGTATCGATGCCAGAGAACGTGCCTCGTATTTTTAAACCATCAAACTGGCCCAGATTAGAAATTGCGCCTGACGCCTGTAGTTTGGCGTTCTCGTTATCAAGTGAAAGGGTGATGTTTTCGAGGCTCAACTTATCGTCGTATTGGACGATAAGAGCCTCGCCGTTCACCTCACCCAGAACCGGAATAGGAAATTCAACCTGTTGAGATAGAGCGCTAGTGTCGCTCAGGTAAGCAGAGAGTCTTCCTTTGAATTTAGATAGGACATTGGTTTCCTGAAATTGAAGTGTCCCTGCCTGTGGCTCCAGCGACACTTCGATGTCGCTGGAGATAGCGGCCAACTTACCGCCTATTATCTGCAGTTTATCGCCATTGCCTTGCAGGGATGCGTGACCGCTGACTTCAAAGCCGGGGGGCACCCCTTGGGGGTAGTAGACAGAGAGGTTGATGGAGTCTGGAGTAAGGAGCGATAGCTGCAGTTCAGCATTTTGTATGGCTGAGAAACCGTCTGGAGTCGTTACGTCTTCGATATCAGCATCGCCTTCGATTCTAAAAAGAACAACTTCTGGGGAGCCCAGTTCTGCGACGAAATCTTCAAGTCTGAGCGCGGAGCTCGATCCCTTTAGTACAGCGCTGGCGCTGAATGCGCCAGGCTCATGTGGCAGTTCTCCGGTCCATGGAGATAACGCAGCAAGTTTGGGGGCGAAGATATCAATAGAAACTTTGTTCTTGGTCGCGCTTTCTTTCTGTGGTTCCAGCCGGCCCTGAATGTTCACTGTTAGACCGTCATTGTTCTCACTGCGCAGGATGAAATGCTCAATCACTGGATGGTCGAGTGTGCCGACAAGTTTTGCGCTGCCCTGGGCAGCTCCAAATGGCGCGAGATCGATGCTAAGCCAGTCGAGCGCGGCTTCAAGCGAAGATAGCTCGCCCGCTGCTGTCAGTTGGATGTTTTTGTCGCCACCGACCTTATAGTCAAGGTTCCCATGCGCTTCGATTCCATATTCGGGCATGTTGTCGAGCACAAAGAATGCATCTGACAATACAAACCCATGGGTATCCCCCTGCAATTTGGATCGCACCGTAAGCGTTCCCGCCAGAGGGTTAGGGGCGTTAAGGCCTCGCATGAACCTGGATATATCGTCGTAATCGGCATCAAGGCTCATGTCATAGGTAAAGGCATCCAACGTTCCCTGAATACCACCTTTGAGAGTGACTGAGCTACCACTGTGTGGCGCGAAAAACTGCGAGTACAGAGTGAGACCCACCGCTTTTTGGTTTTCAAAAGCGGCCTGGAGATCGAGATCAACTTCTAGCGGCTCGCCGTCATATTCGGCTTTGGCGCTGGCTGTGAATCGGTTTTTTTGCGGCCTTCGTCCCTTCAAGTCTTGGAGTGGGAAGATCAGGGTTTTCTCGGCAGCGGAGATAAAATGGAGACGGCCTATTGTTACATCTTCAGGTAGCCAGCTAAGGTATTTGAGCCACTGCAGAGGAGAAGGGTCACTTGCTTCGTCGGTGGTGGAGATATAAATGATCACTTGCGAGGCGACTAATGAGCTCTCTGCCAGGGTGCCTGCGTAGATGTCGGTTGCATTAATGTCACCCTGAAAGTCGAGGACGCTAAGAAAAGCGGGTCCATCGCTATCTTTTGGGTAGAGATGAATTTCGTCGGCCGAAACGATGCCTTTTAGGGGCCGCAGAACAGGCTTACGAAGATCGAGGCGTAAATCCGTAAAGTTGTCGATCGCCCAATGAGACAAGAAGAGCAATGCGCTTTCGGATCGCATCAAGCCCAGAGGGATCAGCGAAATCACTATCAGTAGACTGAAAGCGGTTACAACTGTGCGCATGTGTTGAGGGTTCCGAGGGGTAGCCGGCACAAAAGTGTACCACGGCGAACTGGTCGGAAAAGTCGCCAGGAATTTGCCTTGCACCGGGGTGAATATGCTATGATGCCGCCGCCTTCCAGGGGACGTTTTAAGCCCCAGTATTGCCCGGATGGTGGAATTGGTAGACACAGGAGACTTAAAAGCTAATGAGTCGCCAATTGGGTAAATGAAACTCTCATGTCGAGAGCAGTCGTAACTGACTGATTCCAAATCGCTTTTACAGCGTAGGACAGCGACATGCACTAACTGCTATGCGGTTGCTGCGTCATGTCGTGTGCCCGAATCACTGAATTTGTGCCCCGATCCGATCCAACGCCCGCATAGCTAAACCTTTATTTTTTTGAGGATTAGCGCATGACTATTCAAAGAACTTTGACTCGCAAATATCGCGTTCGCCTGAAGTACAAAGGCCAACGCCTGACCAAAACTTTTGACACCGAACGCGAGGCCCAGCAATGGAGCATAACGCAGCAAGACGCGATTGATCTGCGTCTAAAAGCGTTGGCTGAACTTCCCGAAGGTGCGACCCCTGAACCTGATACACCCGCGCCCGTTGTGTTGACCGCTGCCACAATCACAGATGACTATATGTCGACCTACACCCGAACCAATCACGCCCGATTCAATTGGTGGCGTTACACGTTCCAGCACCGTGACCTGCCTCTTGAAAGCCTCACGATCCAGCACATGCGACAGGCGAGAGCCGACATTGCCGCGAAAGGTATTCAGCCATCGACCGTGGCGAAGTATCTCAGCGCGTGGCGGGTGATCTTCTCAGCGGCTCTCAACTCCGACACGCTTGCCATGCCCGCGATGATTGACCCCGCAACGGGGTTGAAAGTGGAGGGCGGTACATCCAATGTCAGAAACCGCTGCCTTTCGGTCGATGAACTGCGCGCACTCAGGGCCGCTGCACCAGAAACGAAGTGGGTCGGTTTCCCTGTCTTCTTTGAGCTAGGATTGGCGACAGGGGCGCGGGCTGGCTCTCTGCTGGCGCTGCGTTGGGATGATATCGACTTGGACGCGCTCACGGTCAACTTCAAGGCTGAACACCAGAAGACGGGGCAGGGCTATATACAGCCCCTCATGCCTCACATGGTTCCGATCCTGCGTGATTGGCGGCAGACTAATCTCTTTGCGCAGCATGTCTTCTGGAATCCTCGCAAGCCGCATGAGGCGTTCAGGAACTATCGGACACACTGGGAGACAGCGCGGGACATTGCAGGGATTGAGGCGGGCGGTCACATCACATGGCACGATGCCACTCGCGCAAGTGCGGCCAGCTTCCTCGCTGCCAACGGTGCGGGCCTTCTGGATATACAGGCGTTTCTAAATCACGCTTCCCCTGCGATGTCAGGGCGCTACATTCGCAGCGCCGACACTATCCGCGAGAATCTGCGCGATAAGATCAGCTTGCCGATGTAAGGGGAGGTTGTCTATCTAGGGCGGTGGCTGCAACGGCCACTGCCACTGCCACTGCCTGTATCTCAGGCCATCGGAATGTCCGCTTTCGCCTAATAGCGGACCTTTGTGTATCCTTGTTGGAGGAATCTAATAAGGACAACAAGGATGAAACTACCGACCTACCAGCTCATTTCCCAGATAAGTGCCGCCGTGGTGGTAGCGATATCACTCGGGTTTGTTGCCTATGAACTAAAACTTTCCCGAGATATAGCGAAAGCTGAGATTTTTCAGGCGCGGATTACGATGGAGCAAGATTGGCTGATTCATATATTTGACGCCGAGTTGCTGGCAGAGGCAGGACGCAAGCTTGCTAATGGGCAGGAGCTGTCAAAGGAAGAAGTGCATGCGCGTTTGTTTGCCGCTGATATGTCAATGATTCATACCATGAATGTATTCTATCAGCATCAGCTAGGCTTGTTGGATGATGATGAATGGTCCACGTGGAACCACGGCATGGAGTGGAGAGTAACAACCCCCTGCTATCGAGAATTTTTTGAGTCTGAACGAGGGTCTTACCGAAAGGACTTTGCTGTAGTGATAGAAAAAGCTCTAGAAAGCTTCCCCAAAACAGATTGCCCCATATGGGATAGTGAGTGACCGCTTTGAGGTGAAAGCGGACGTTAGTGGGCTGATTTAGCCCTAACGCCCCCCAAAGGGGGGCGATTTTCAAATCATCCCATCTAATGCGGTTAACTCTAGCCGCTGAAACCCTTCCTCACACAAGCGATCCCCAATCCCCTGCGCCCAGCTTGCTGCGGTAAGTGTTCGCCGCTGCATTTTCCCAAACATTACAAAAAGTTAATGTTTCTTTTTTCCCCTCAAAAGCTGTGGATAACTAAGGGAGTGTTGACGCTTCTAGAATGCTTTGTATATAGGTTAAAAACTTCAACACTAAATATGAGTCTATAAATACACGGGTTTTAGCGCACTAAAAATGTCAACTAATTGCATTGTCAACACCTTCTGTAGAAATGAAAATTGTTGACAATATGCTTGTATACAAGCGTTAAACGCTTTTTGAGCAAATGACAAAATATTTTGGCTTGGGTAAGGTGATCTCAAATCAGATCACTTAGGCGCAGACATGGCACAGCCCCCACAGTCAAAACTTGGCACATTCGATGAACTACTAGCACTCGCGCAGTCGCGTTATGGCGGCTCCGAGCATTACTGGCGGCGGGTTTGTACCGTGTCAGAAATGACGCAGTATCGGTCGTTCATCGGTTCCCAATATCAGTACGACATGGAGGCATTTCTTGATGCCGCTTGGGAGTACGGAAAACGTCACGACAAAGCCCAAGCGCAAAAAGCAAAGCGCAAGGCGGCTAAGTGAGCGCAGCTTACCCAGCGCCAACGCCCGAAGACTATGCCCAGCAATACAGCGGCAAGCGAGAGGGCGGCAGTTTTCGTTGTGTCTGTCCCAATTGCGGCACCAACGCATTGATCGTGTCACACGGCAAGGCAGTCCCGTCTGTCCTTCAATGCTTTGGCTGTGAGGATCGGGAGGGGCTACTGCTAGCACTCAAAGCCGATGGCATGCACCCCAGCGGATCGAATACAGGGCCGCGCCCAGCGCCAAGGGTGAACTATGAAAAGGCGTTGTCAGGTTCCAAGCCATCACCAACGCAAGAGTATGCCCGCCAGATATGGGCCGCTGCGCTGGACGATTGGGATGCGACAGCCTCACACCCCTACACCAAGGCCAAGCGACTCAAGCATGCCCCCTGCGCTCGTCGTGGGGCTGTCACAGGCAGGTTACTGGGATACAAGGCCGACTGCCTTTTGATTCCAGCGCGTGACCTGTCTGGCGAATTGATAGGCGTTGAGGCGATCAACGCAACGGGGCAGAAACAGACCTTCGGCAACAAGGGCGTTTTGATCATGGGCAATGACCTTGATCCCGAGCTATGGATTTACGTTGTCGAGGGATATGCCAGCACCGTGTCAGTCCTAGATACGCTCGGTTGGAATGCTTGCGCGGCTATGGTCGGCGGTAAATCAATGCTCGATCCAATGGCCGACAAAATCAACGCGCATTACCCCGCGCATCAAATTGTGATCGTGAGGGAACATGACGGAAAGTGACAAGCCAAAACCAGTGTATGAGGTAACAGCCCCGAATGGCGCTGCGGGGAATGATCCTAATGATTATTCAGGTACGCCAGAACTAATTACCGAGCTTGCCGACGCAAAGCGGATTGAGGGCACGGGCGATAATGAATCCCCTGCGCCACACCCCTATGCGGTGTATTTGGATATCGACTCAACCGATACCAAAGCCCCTGAATACGTTGTTGATGACGTAGTAACCGCTGGATCGGTCGTTATCGCTGGCGCTGCTGGCGTAGGCAAAACGTCGATGATGATCCCGCTCGTGTTGGTTTGTACTGGGTTGCTTGAAAACTACCCCCTCTCAGCCAGCGTGAGGCGCAAGGTTGTCTATGTGGCCGAAGACCCTGATCAGGTAGGTCGGGTTATTGCCGCGCTCAGACAGGCTGACATGATCACTTGCGACAGTGCAACGCTGAACGATTGGTTTCGGGTAGTTGAGGCCAAGCGATTAAAGGCGGGCGAGATTGCCGAGGTCGTGCCCGAATACGACGACCTCTGGACGCCCAATCAGATGATAGATGGCGGCGAATACCTCGCGCCCCCTGTCATGGTTCTGGATACGACCAACGCCACGATCCATCTGGAAAGCATCAACGACAACTCCGAGGTATCTGACGCCATCGCATGTTTGCGGCAAAGGTTTGGACGAATCTGTCTTCTGCTAGTGGGGCACATCACCAAGGCGGCGAGAAACGAAGTTAGCCAAATGAGTTTTGTCGGCGCTGGCGCTTGGGAAGGCGACACCCAGCAAACGATCTACTTGGCGGTGGAGGAAGGGCAGCGATACCTGATGATTAAGAAAAATCGTTTCTCACCTGAAATCACTGAGTACCTAGTCAGAAGCCACTCCCGCGAATTTACGGCGATTGATGTCCTTGGTCGCGAAGTTGCCATTGATTGTTTCTATGGCGTTCCAGAGGCCACCACAGCCGAAGCAAAGGCAGAAGCAAAAGAACGGGCAGAGCGCGAGAAAAAGAAGATCTACCAGAAGCGGATAGAAAACGATGTCTTCCAGTTCATCAAAAACCATGAGGACTGCTTGCAGGGCGACATTTTTGCGGGCGTTGAAGGGAACAAAAATGCCAAGGCAAGAGCGATTCTTTCTATCAAGGATTTAGGCTGGATCACGATCGAGAAAGCTGAGAAAGGGCGCGGCAAGCTCCACCGAGTAAAAGACGGACTAATAGCCCCCGAAGGGGTGTACTCAGTCGGCCAAAGCCCCGATTAGCTATTTGTCCGTTTTATATGTTTGTCCCTATAGGGATAAAGCTCGGACAAATACAACTCCCCCGAAGGGGGGAGTGTGTTTGTCTATATGTCCCAGCGATTTTAGACACGTCGAGACAAATAGAGACAAATAGACAAATAGCCCTTTTTTAGCAGGACAATTGGCGTAATGAAATGAGAGGAACCGAACATGAGCAAAAAGAATTACCGAGGCCGAAAAGTTACGGCAGGAAAAAAGTTAGCGCCAGTGCCGAGGCATGCACTCGCAGCGCATGAGGCCGCGAAAGCGAAAGACCGTAAAACACCTATATACATAGAGTATTTACGCAATTGGTGTAATGAGAAACCGCAGGAAGTTCTTTCTCCTGTGCGACCAATTGAATAAACTATTTCAAAAGAGGAATGAAAAATGCCAAGCATTACAAATGCTGAATATGAGCAGCTACAGTTTGAAAATCGGATGCTGAAAAAGCTGCTGGGGCGTGGCAACGCTACAGGCTTCGCGGGCGTTCGACCCTACAAGACGAACAAAGGCGTTCGCTACCTTGCGACCGTGAAAGACTTGAACCGCAAGGCGCATTCAGGCGGCACCGCTGACACCGCCGAGGAAGCGCACAGCCTGTACCTGAAAAAGTGCGCGGAAATTTATCCAGAGAAAGAGGCGGGCTAGTGAATCATCCCGCGTTCCCTGATTGCTCACCTGATCGCGTTCGGCAATTGGAAGACCAAAACGCCTACCTGCTGAATTGCATCGCTGACCTTGAAGCGCACCGCGACGACCTTGAAGCGCGGCTTGTGCTGTCCGAGCAATCTTTCCAGATGCAGGGAAAAGTGCTTTCGGAAAAATGGCAGGAGTGTGCGCAAGTGGAAGCCGAGCTAATGATCGCGGTCGATGAACGGGCCGAGGCGCTGTCCTACGTCCTGTGCGCGGAAAACCCCGACCTTACACGCGAGGATGCGTTGGCGTTGATGGATGACTGCCAAGAGCGATTGCGGGCCAACCAAATCGCCGTGCGCGTGACCAACATCCAAGACTATCGGGATGCAGAAATATGAAAGCGGGAACGTATCAGGCGGGCACAACGGGCAATCATAAGGGCCGAGCCAAGGGCGCTGTATGTCCGAAACGGAAAGAGGAACGCGACAAGCTGCGAAAGATTGCCCGCACAAAAGGCACGATATCCCGCATGGGTACGATTGCCAACGATCCGAATCACCCCGACCACTTCAACGCGCTCAAGTGGATCAATGATCGAGTCGTTGCCCCTCTCAAATCTGTTTCAGCGCCAATCGACATTGCGCAGGGCAGGGATGTCGCCTCAATGCTGGATGCGCTGCCGATGGCATTGGACGCGGTATTGAATGGCCGCATGTCTCCGACCGTCTTTGCGGAATTGATGCAGGGCTTTTCCAGCTATGCCGAACTTTCCGAACTGGCAGAAATTAAAGACGCCATTGCCGAACTACAGGAGGAAGCCGCACAGCGCCATACAGCGGGCTTGCCTTCGGTTATAGGGCGTGGGCATGGGTAGGGTAAGCAAATCCGAACTGGACGCATTGAGGCGGGCGGTTGTGAGCCTGAAGCCTGAGCCAGATGTCGCAGCGGAAACAGAAGTCGTTTTTTGGGTCATCGACAAAATTGATATGTCTGGCTATTCGGCATGGGACTTGAGTTGCGATTGGATGGACGAACCGTTGCGCTATCACAGGGAGTCGGGCGAAAACTTCCCCGCGTTTCAGCAGCGGGTGACAGCAAGTCTCCCTGACTTTATCCCTAATCGAGAGGGCGTAGAAATTGCCCGCTATTTTATTCGGCCAGCGCCGCCAGTGTTGGACGTTCAGGAACCAGAGGAAAACGACAATGTATAAGAACCCAGCGGGCGAAGTATTCGCCACCAAGTCGGCAGCAATCGCCAGCCAAGGCACACCAGAGGAAGCGCGAGGCGTGGGTATCACCCGCAACAAGTCTCCGTTTGTCGGCACTCCTGCGATTAGCTGGGAAGACGCGCTTGTAGCGTATGGGGCTGAACCTCAGTCGGTCGGGAAAGAGGCTATGCGTTCCTATTCGATGGCGACAAAATTCGGCTGGCTACTGGGAGGCGTTGCGCCCAGTACGCACCAAACCGTCAACGGGCCAGTATCAGGAACCGAAGGTTTTTCGGTTTATTGCTATGTTGACAATACTGGCGCGGTACATTTTTAAAACGATAAATAGTCTATAAAAATAGGCTTTTTACACCAATTTATGCAGGGGACTGTTAGTCTCCGAGGGGAAAACATGCACAGAGACAAGGGCCACGGCTACACCAACGTAAACCCACGCGAGGCCAAGCGCAGGGAAAGCAAGAACGACAGCGGCAACGTGCAGACATCACTAACAGGGCTGCCGATGGAAGAACTCGAAAAGATGGCCGCGCCTGATGCAGACGGGAACGTCAATACCAACGCAGCCAAGGCGCTCAGGTTCAAACGCCAGCAACGCGCCTCGCTGCAATCCATCGCTGATAACGACCGCTTTCACTTACTCACCAGCCAAGGCGCATCGCGGATATTGAGCGCGGGCGAACAATCAGAACTCGCTGACCTGCGCTTGAAGGTTCAGGGCGCGGATTATGTCGAGGCGCAGAACAACCTAGAAACGGCATTCAAGGAACGAGGCGTGACAGGCTACATCGCACAGCGCCGAAAGATGCGCGGGCGCGGGCATAACTTTTAATGGACTACGTTCACAACCCAAACCCGCACCGACCCGTAAACCCGAAGCCGCCACGTTTCAAGTATACGGCTGTGCCGATCGACACCATCATTACCGACGAAGAACAATTTTATGAACAAGAATCACGCTATGTCGCAGGGGGAATCCAGCGACTCGGAATGCGGGCAGGGGAGTCAAACCACAAACCCCAAGCCGATATCATCTGGCGATACCAGTTGTTCTGCTGGACAACAGGACGCGAACCAATCCCCATCGACCGAAGCAAGTCAGCCCGAGGCGATTGGTTCTGGTGTCTTGCAGACCAGCGTGGCGACTCTGTTTGCCTCGTTTTTCCCGAACAAATAATTCTGAACCCGCGCTACTTTCCCGAGGCCGATGCATGACGCCAGATCACGTTTTTACCGACCGAATGACCAATGAGCCGCACTTGCTGCGCGTTGTACTGGCGCGAGGCCCAGAGCTAAACGGGGCAGACGGAGTGATCAACGGGCAAGTGGTACAACTCAAGTACGGCGGCGATTCAGGATTGATGACGCTGGATTGGGGAACCGATCACCCCGACTCGCTGCCGTATCCGTCACCGATCTGGATGCTTGGGAGGATTGATCAGCAGCCATCCAACGCGCTTGTAGCGTCTTGCTTGCCGCGCCTTCTGGAAGGTCACACGGATGGATGGTATTCGCCAGCGCAGGTTCAGGTAGTCGGCCAAGCACTCGCCAAGCGGATCGGCTGTGATATCGACAGCTTGCTCAAGTTCTACGAATAAACAGTTTTAGTATCGGTGGCGTTCCGCTGATGCGAGGGGGAGGGATTTTAGCTGACGCCTCCCTCCCTCGACCTTTTCTAGTCGTGATCCCTCCCACCGAGGTTACGGCGAGGGGGCGTAGTTGGAGACTGATCCTCGCCCGACTGCGCTCCCGACCTAATTGGATCAGGAGCCAATGACCGACAGCAGAAGACACCCCAACCGAATGCGCTCTAATGAGTTTCACATGACGCTGGATGAGGTGTCGCTGGCACTGGCGAAAGAGGGGGAGGTTAGTCCAGTAACAGGCTTGCCATTATCCCGCGAACGCATACGCCAAATAGAGGATAGGGCGCTGAAAAAGCTGACCGCGATAGTTCAGCGGCGTGGTTTAACACTGACCGATTTTCTAGGGCCGCCCGACTATGATCGACCTGATTGCCAGATAGAACAGAAGGAAGCAATCAGCCCCTCAGACAGCCGCAAAAAGCCCCTGTAACGCTCTCAGCCTCAATCCCTGTGCCCGACATTCCTGAACCCCTTATGGGCCGTGTGCCCCGTGTGCCTTTTTTGTGCCCTTGTCCCCGATCGACCCTCCCAGCCGATCAATTAATGATCAAAGCATTCTCCTGTGTAATGCCTGTAAAAACAGGCTAAAAACACCCTAAACGCCTGATTTATTTGCCCTATTGGGTACATAGACTTATAATCGCGCCCGCATATCGTTGTGCCCCTTTCTTGCCCGGATGGTGGAATTGGTAGACACAGGAGACTTAAAATCTCCCGGCTTCACAGCTGTGCGGGTTCAAGTCCCGCTCCGGGCACCATACTACTGTTGTTCATCTTCTTTTTATTCTTGGGCGCTGCTATGCTTTGTGCTCTTTTTGATCAGCTCCTAACGCGAGGTACGCCTTGAAACCAGCCCTTATCAATATGTTGACCATGCAGGACAAGATGAACACTCGAGTGCATGAAAATTGGGTAGATCAGCGTTTCGAATGGTACCGGGCCGCCTGGATTGAGTGCGGCGAGTTAATTGATCACTATGGCTTTAAGTGGTGGAAGAAGCAGGAACCAGACCTTGAGCAAGTGCGTCTGGAAGCGATTGATATTTGGCATTTTGGAATGTCGGCATTGTTTACCGCTGGCAAGTCGATCGACGTCATCGCCGATGAGATAAATGCACAAGTACAGTCCCATCAGCCTTCTGGGCTGGGTGTTCGTGAGGCCACCGAAGCGCTGGCATTAGACTGCTTGCAGACTAAAAGCTTTTCAGTGTCATTGTTCTGGGATCTGATGCTAGCCTCTGGCCTTGATTTTGACGGACTCTATCGGTCTTATGTCGGCAAGAATGTGCTCAATTTCTTCCGTCAGGACCATGGCTATAAGGCGGGTACCTACATCAAAAACTGGGGTGGCCGTGAAGACAATGAGCACTTGGTAGAGCTGCTGGAGTCTTTAGATGCCCAGGATGAGCAATTCGCTGAGCATGTCTATGCGGCGCTGGAAAAGCGCTATCGAGAAACAGCCCTGGATTAATAATGTCTCAGGACGACGGCAAGCTTTCGACCACCGCGCTGGCGCGCAAGCTGGATATACCTGTTCAGCAACTGTTCGCCACACTGCGGGACTACGGCTGGATTCGTCGCTCCGCAGACAGCTGGGTGCTCCTGCCTAAGGGCGAGTTTGAGGGCGGTTCGTACCAGAATAGCCGTCGTTACGGTCGTTACATTGTCTGGCCTCAGGCATTGGACCGTCACCCACTCTTATCCGCCATTGAATCTAATCAGCGCATCACCGCAGCTTCCATGCGCCGCTACTACTCAAGATTGCATGCCCGACAGATTAACCGCGCGCTGGCAGAAATAGGCCTGCAACATCACAGTATTCTGGGTTGGGAGCTTACGGACCTGGGGCGTTCAATGGGCGGTCAGCAGGAGGAAAGCGAAGCCTCAGGCGCCTTCTACGTGACATGGCCACATGAAATTATCGACCACCCCGTTGTCCACAGGGAGTTGACTCGTCAGTCGGACCAGATACCGACGCCTGAGCCCGCAGACGCTAGCGCGGAGCCTGATTTGTTTGCGAACGCTGAAGCGAAGCTGAGCTGTGACGGCATTGACGGACATATTCTCAAAACGCCGTTACAGATGCGGGTGTGCAATTGGCTGTATCTCGCTCAGCTAGCACATGCCTACAGACGAGCGCTGCCGACCGAAGCGTTGGTCTATGCTGACTTTTACCTGCCAGCCGGAAACGTCTATATCGATTGTTGGGAGGAGGAGACCTCTGCCAGTGACCTGCGTGAGCGCTTGAACAAGCGAGACGTTTATCGAGAACTTGGTCTTAACTCACTGGAAGTCAACGCAGGCGATGTTGATAGTCTGGATGAAGTTTTGGGTCGAGGGCTTCTGGCGCTAGGAATTCGCTGCTGAATCAACCGGGTATTCGCTTTAGCAGTACGCCAGACTCCATGTGGTCTGTGTAGGGAAACTGGTCGAATAGAGCAAACCTCTCAATAGTGTGTGTTTCCGTCAAGCGAGAAAGGTTGTCGGCTAGCGTGTTCGGGTTACAGGAAATGTAGATGATCGATTCGAATCGTCCCACCATCTCTACCGTTTGATCGTCAAGTCCCGCTCTCGGCGGATCGACGAATACCGTTTTCAAGTCATACTCATGAAGTGGTTTTGGAAGTTCTTTAAGCCGGCGAAATTCACGAACCTGGTTCATGGCCTGAGTCACTTCTTCAGCGGACAGGCGGATTATTTGGATGTTGGTCACCGAGTTCATGGTCAGGTTTTCCCTGGCGGCCCGTACCGATACTTTCGCCAGTTCCGTCGCAATCACCTCATCAAAGTGCTGGGCGAGCGGTAACGTAAAATTGCCGTTACCGCAGTAGAGCTCAAGCAAGTCTCCACTGAGACTTTTGGCCTGCTCGCAGGCCCAGCCGATCATGTTGATGTTGACTGTGGCGTTGGGTTGGGTGAAAGCCTGTTCATACTGCTGATAGCGAAAACTGCGCCCCGCGATATCAAGTGATTCACAGACCCACTCCTGGCCCAACACGATTTTTTGTTTTCGACTGCGCCCAATCAATGAAAGAGCAGGGGAGATAGCGGCAAGGCTAGCACGAAGTTGCTCAGCTTCTGCTTCCCAAGTCGGCTCCAGTTTTCGATGGTAGACCAGAGTGATCAGTGACTCTCCCGCCAGCGTCGACAGAAACTCAACCTGAAACAGCTTGCGGCGTAGTTCCGAATTGTCCTTTACAGCGCTAATCAAGGCGGGCATTAGCTGCTGGATTGCTTCGCAGGCGATAGGAAAGTGCTTGATGGGTACGGGTGTCTTTGGATCGTCCCGACGAAACATGACGTAGTCTAAATTCTCACCATCGTGCCACATGCGAAATTCAGCTCGCATTCTAAAGCCAGTGTGCGGCGATGGATAAATGTCGGGCTCAGGTGCGTCATACGCAGCTAGCAACTTGCGAACGCCATCGGTTTTTTCATTCAGCAGTTGTTGGTACTGCTCGGGAATGACTCTCGATAGCGGCATTAGTTTAGCCTCGCTGTGTCTCGTTGCTCCCAGAGTGTGGCGCTGTGCTGCTCACACTGCTCGAGGTTCCACTCTGGATGCAAGACCATTAACGCCGCGCTTGTTGTGGCCAGAACCGCATCAAGTCCAAATGGCTCCTGCGCGCGATCGTTCCACAGTTCTCTTAGGGGGTCGGTGCCAGGCTGATTTACCGAGGCAATTTTGTGATGAATGCGTCGCGGCATAATTTGTTCGTGACAGCTACCGTCGTTTAGCAGCTGAAGTCTGGTGTCTGCTTGCGGCTTAATTTCAACTTCACCGCTATCACCCTTAAAAACCAGAGAGCGGGGCTGTCCTAATGCCAGATCTGCCTGTTGATGCAGTGCAGCGTATGCAGGATGGAAAACGCTCTGAACGCTTGCGGATGCTTGCAACGGATTGAGCATTCTAACTAAGGTGTTGACCGGCGATCGTAGGCCAAGAAGCGGACGTAACTGCATCATGTCATGCAGTTTCGGGCAAAAAGCACGCAGCGGCAGGTAGCTCAGTTTGTGCTCATCCAGCTGCTTTGAGGCTTCTTCCCAGCTAGAGGCAACGGGGAGGCCTAATTCATTCATCGCTTGCTCTGTGTACAGCCTGCCTGCGGTGTGGCCGTCGCCGCCATGGATGAAGACGCGATGGCCGGCGTCGGTTAATAGCAGTATGGAGAGCAAGTACCAGGGGTGTTGATGCTTTTTGCCGGCGTAGCTGGACCAGTCAAGGTCGGCACTCAACTGCGCAGGAGGTTGTTCCATTTCGGCTCGACAGGCGTCGACAAAGCCCGCTAGTTCGTCACCGGTCTCTTCCTTGACCCGCAGCAGCATCAGGAATGCGCCCAGCTGCAATGGCTCAACTTCATCTCTTAGGATCATGCCAAATGCGTGTGCGGCTTCTTCCCGATCGAAAGATCGACTCCCTGTCTTACCTTTGCCAAGAATGCGCACGTAGGTAGCGAAAGGGTGTTCCTGGGCAGGGGCTTCAAATTGCTTTTGGGTCACGCAGAGGTCTCGGTTATAAACAGTTTTCAGGTTTGGGAAGGCCGGCTATTTTACTACCGATTTTTGCGGGCGAACCGGGAAAAAGACCCAGCAAATAAATACTTTTTCCTTTGTCGCCCCCAAGCTTCAATGCACAGTACTTTACCAATGGGCGCATAGCGGGGGACGCATCATATTCAGCGTAGTAGCTCCTTAGTAAGTTCAATACTTCCCAGTGCGCTGGGGTGAGCTGTATGTTTTCGTTGGTTGCAATTTGATTCGCAACTTCCGGGCTCCAGTCATCCAGGTTGCGCAGAAACCCTTCCTTATCAAAAGCGATGGCGTCGGGCATTGCTCAATACCAGGTCAGCTGACGGGGATAGAACTCACTGAGCGCGACGAATGCATCCATATCGATTAATGGTATGCCGCTGGCTTTATCGGACAGTCCAGCGGCACTCACGTCCGAGGCTAAGGCCAGGAGGCGGGCGGGGCTTTCATCCAGTTTTTTACGCGCAGCGCTATTGTCTAATGCGCAATAAACACCTTCACCCAGTAATACAATAGCGTCGCCTTTCTGGGCGCTGCGTAAGCAGTCGAGAAAGCTGGTGCTGTCTGGGCCAGCGTTAAGTGTGTGTAACAACATGCTCAGCAGCCTATCAGGTGGTCGGAATCGTTGAGCAAGCTGCGCAGTGACGGGTCGTCCAGTAGCTTTACCGGCAAGACAAGACTGGCCTCGTTGAGCCCATAGCGTTCCAGTGCTGCTGCGTCTACATATACCGATTCCATGTCGTAAAGCGGGAGCGAACTGAGTATGCGGCCAATATTTTTGACGCCAATTTTTTCACTGTCCTGGGCAGCGACCAGCTGCAGTACCCCGGGGCCCATGAACAACAGGTCGTAGTCTTGCTCAAACGCCCCCATGGCCAAAGCCAGATCGACCGAAGCGCGTGACAGGCTGCTGCCATACGGCGACTGACGCATGACGACCAGACTTCTCTTTCTATCTTTCTCGCTCACATCAACCGCCAAAAGTGACCAGACGGTCACAATGGGACGCTGCATCGATTAGCTGACCCAGTCCTGACACAACAAAAGCGGGATGCGTGGTGGTGGCCCTGTCGTAGCGTTCTGCTTCCTGTTCATCCAACATGCTGTGCTTTAGTGCCGAAGAAATGCAAAGTACTAGCTCGACGCAGTGGTCATCGGCGAGATTGGTCCAAGGCTCAAGCCTGTCGGCTTCGTCCTGCGGAAAAACCGCAACAGCAGAACCGTTGCTAGTGCCTTCGTCCAGAAAAAAGATGCGTTCGATATGGTGCCCGCGCGCAATTACGCTATGCGCGAAATGGGCCGCAGTCCTGGCGCCGTGGCCAGAAACCGGTGAAGAGAGCACTAGCAGGGCATAGTTCATGATTGCGTGAAGGTAAAAACAAAAAACCCCGGCGTAAACCGGGGTCTGATGTGATCATTGCATTGACTAGTCATCGCCGCTAAACGCAGTGAGCAAGTGCAGCATGTGGATGAACAAGTTGTAGATGCTCAGGTACAGCGAGACAGTGGCGCGGATGTAGTTGGTTTCGCCTCCGTTGATGATACGGCTGGTATCAAACAGGATCAGGCCAGACATGATCATGACCACGGCCGCCGAAATGGTCAGCGAGAGCGCTGGGATGTTGAGGAAGATATTAGCGATCATCGCCACGACCGCAACCAACAGGCCCACCATCAGGAAACCACCCATGTAAGAGAAGTCTTTGCGAGTGGTCAGTGCATAAGCAGATAGCCCAAAGAACACAACTGCAGTGCCGCCAAGGGCCTGCATCACTAGTGCTGAGCCACCGGGCATAGACAGGTAGTAGTTGAGCATGGGTCCAATGGACGCACCCATGACGCCAGTGAAGGCGAAGATGGCCAAAAGTCCCTTGCTGCTGTCTGCCATTTTATTGACGACAAACAACAGGCCGAAGCCGACCAGGCTCAGTACGAGTGCTGCGCCGTGGCCCAGGCCCATGGCCATGGATATCGTTGCACAGACGGCACTAAACGCCAGGGTCATGCCTAGCAGCATGTAAGTGTTCTTCAGAACCTTATTGGTGCTGAGTACGCTCTCCATGCCTGCCGTGTTCATGTCGTACAAACTCTTGTCTTGCATCGTTTACTCCATAATGCGACGCACGGTATGTGCGGGTATTGTTAAGACAGATAATAAGGCCGAGAAGTTCAAATTTAAAGGCCTACCGGTGTCTAATTTTTGTCTCGTAGGTGACTGAATTTACACAATTTTCTTAAGGGCAAGGCTGAATTGTCGAGGGATAGCCTGGATTTGCTCATTTTATGACCAGAATACATCGGTTTAAGCCTGCCGGTGCGCTGCTCCGGTTCCTCCAAGTTCCAGGGCTTGTCGTTGCGGACCCGTGAATCCGGTTTAAAAGATCGCACCTTTGTTCCGCGCGGGCGCATCGGTAAGCAGCACGATCCTGTTTTAGATGAATTGTGGTGCTGGAGCGGCTATAAAAGGCTTCGATTAACTGACGATATCGCAATAGAGGCAACAACAATGACAAGTGAAGCCGATCAAAAAGTGCTCGATGGTACCGCCTGGGATGAATTCTGCGATGCTTTAAAGGAAGCGGGAAAAATCGTGCGCAGCGACAAAGCGCCAAAGGATGCGTTTAACCAGGCCGAGGGTTATCGTTATTTGTCGAGACTATTGCGTGGAGGCCTGGAAGGCTTCCTTGAGTTTCGTGATCCGATGTTCCCCCAGCTCCGCTGTGGAGCTCACGAGACGATTAAACTCGGTGCCGACAATCCGGATAACCGCTATGAAAGCGCGACTATTAACCCCGCTTATGACTACCGTATCACGGGATCTCGTGGCAGCGTCGACTATCTGGGTATCAGCACGGTGATTAATAAGTACGCTTCAGGTGGAACGATGGAAGTGACAGGGCACATTGATCATAAGGAAATGGATTTAGGCCCCAATGGGGAGATTGACATTATTATCAGCCCATCTGAAAAACCGGGCAATTGGCTGCCAATGGGGGACGAGGCCAATTCAATCACCGTCCGCCAGACCTTTCAGGACCGCGTTAATGAAAAAGCTGCTGAGTTAAAAATAGAGCGTATCGGTGCCAGCGATGATCGGCCTGCGCCGTTGACGCCTGAGAAGCTAGAGCGCGGCCTGCAGGGCGCTGCCATGTTTGTGCTAGGTTCGGCCACTTTGTTTGAAAACTGGTCCGAGAGCTTTTTACCCACGCTTAACGAGCTGCCACCGGCAGACCAGGCCTATTGTCAGTCGATAGGCGGTGATCCGAATATTTTCTATTTCCACAGTGCCTGGCAACTCGCGGACGATGAGGTCTTTGTTATTGACGCGCCCGAGATCCCTGAGTGTCAGACCTGGAATTTTCAGTTGGATAACTGGTGGATGGAGTCTCTGGACTATCGTCACCACACGATTCACGTTAATAAGCATACGGCACACTACAACGATGACGGCAGCGTGCGTGTAGTGGTGTCGCATACTGATCCCGGCGTGCCGAACTGGATTGAGACGGCAGGGCACAACATGGGCACCATGTGTTGGCGCTGGATTGGCGCAGACAAGCATCCGCTGCTTAAAACCAGGGTGATGAAGCTGGCGGATCTGAAATGAGTGTGGATAGCGAAACTTTCGATGCGGACGCACTGATTGCAGAGGCAGTCGCGCAGACGGGCTTTGATGATTTCGGCGATCTTCCCTATCGAGAAGGCCTTGACGTTTTGCTGCAGACCTACGACCAACACATTCAGGACCCTGTTGGCCGCAAGAGTTGTCGCGATCGTGTGGTGATGCAATTAGCAACTAGACTCAAATGTGAGAATGCCTTTAAAACCATTCCGCAGTGGCAAGAGCAGGAAATTAAAGCGCCTATTTTTGTCACAGGGCTGCCGCGCTCTGGCACCTCGGCACTGCTGAATTTACTGGTTTCTGCCCCGCAGAACCGCGGCTTGCTGCAGTGGGAAGTTCAGTTCCCCGACCCTTGGCCGGGAAGTCAGCCCGGTGATAAGGATCCTCGGTACGATTATCTCGCCAAGGCGCTAGAGGCGACGAGGGATTCCGAGTTCGCCAAAATTCATTTTGTCGATGCCGATACGCCGGAAGAATGCGTTCTTTTGCACGCCTTTGCCTTTGGTGGCGTGCAGCTGGGCTTCGAAATCATGTTGGAGCCTTATCGCAGCTGGTTGCTCGCGCAGGACCTTGAACCGCTGTACGCCTATCAGAAAAAACAAATGCAAATGCTGAATTGGCGAATGCCAGGCCATCAGTGGATGCTTAAAGCGCCGGCTCATATGATGGGTATCGACGCCATTTTAAAAGTGTTCCCGGATGCGCGTTTTATCTGGTGTCACCGGGATCCCCAGGCTGTAGTGCCCTCTATTAACAGCATGAACAAAGTGGTGATGAATATGTACGCAGGTGACTACAGTCACCTGGACTCGGGCGAAATTGGTCGTGCGGTGATGGAGTGGTATGCACTGACGCTTGAGAGAGGGCTGGCCGTCAGAGAGACATTACCCGCTGAGTTATTTGTGGATTGTTCCCAGCAAGAATTCGTCGACAACCCGATGGGCGTAGTTCAGCGCGTCTACGATCACTTTGCCATGACGTTAGACGACCAGACTAGAGGCGCACTGGCTTCGCACATTAATGCGAACCCCAAGGGTAAGCATGGCAAGCATGAGTACAGCCTTGAGGAGTATGGATTGACGCACGAGTTAATCAGCGAGCGTTTTGCTTTTTACACCGGTGATTCACGTTGGCCGATCAGTGCATGATTAAGGAGTCAATATGTCTAATGTTATTCAGGTAAGCTCCGAAATACTGACCATTGAAGCCCCCGCTGAAGTGGTCTGGCAGGTCATTACAGATTTTGAACACTACCCATTATGGAACGAGTTCTGCCCCAGCATCGAAACAACGCTGGAGATGGGTGCGCCCGTTAAAATGCAAGTGGATCTGGGTAATGGCCTGCAGGAGCAGGTGGAATACATTACCTTTATCGATGCCCCCTCCAAAATAACGTGGTCGATGGAGAACAAGGAAGGTGACCCCATTCACGCTGATCGTTCACAGGTTGTGACACCGTTGACTGATCAGAGCTGCACCTACGTGACCTATGACGACTTCAGCGGTGAGTTTGCCGCTACTATGGTTGAGCAGATGGGGGAACAGGTGCGAGGCGGGTTTAACCTTTGTGCCAGAAACCTGAAGGCGCGGGCGGAATTCATTTATCAGGCGGGTTAGGTCGCGTTAGATTTACGCTCGCGCCTGGACAGGGCGTGCTTGCGAACCAATCCACGTATCTGGTCGTAGCTAAGCCCCAGCGATTCCGCCGTGAGTCTTTGGTTGAAGCCATGTTTCTCCAGTGCCTGATTTAAGAGTTGCTTCTCCAATTGCTCGATGTGTGCATGAAAATCGATAGGCTTTAGGTCTTGCGGCGCAGGCCTGTCTTCGTTGCTTAATACCGCTGTTGCCTTTGAGGGCTCGCCAAAGGGGCTTTCGAAAGGATCCAATACAATTTCGCCGACGGGGTTGTTGCCGTCGCCCCAGCGATACAGTGATCGTTCCACCACGTTTTTGAGTTCGCGAATGTTCCCCGGCCACGCATGAGTGGCGAGTGTTTCATTGGCAGATTCTGTAAATCCGTTGAAAAGCTCCCAGCCCAGCTCAGAACTCATCTGAATGGCGAAATGGTCTGCTAACTCCTGAATGTCTTCAGGGCGATGGCGCAGGGCAGGGAGGTGCACCACATCAAAGCTCAGTCGATCCAGTAAGTCCGCTCTAAACTTGCCTGCTTGCGCCAGGGCGGGAAGGTCGGCATTGGTTGCCGCAACCACACGTACATCAACTTGTAAGGTCTGCTGGCCTCCTAATCGCTCGAATTCGCCATACTCCACCAACCGCAGCAGCTTCTCTTGTAGTCGCGTTGACATGGTGGCGAGTTCGTCTAGAAAGAGGGTGCCGCCGTCGGCTCTCTCGAAGCGGCCTTTGTGAGTTCTGGTGGCACCGGTAAAGGCCCCGGGCTCATAGCCAAACAACTCTGACTCGAGCAGGGGTTCGGCAATGGCTGCGCAATTGACCTTGAGCAGAGGCGCATCCCAGCGAGCCGAAAGAAAGTGAAGTCGATCGGCCGCAAGCTCTTTGCCGGTGCCGCGTTCGCCAAGTACCAGCACCGGCCGATTGATCGGTGCGAGCAACGATATGCGCTCCAGGGCACTCGCTAGAGCGGCGGAGTTGCCAATAATGCTGTCAGGCGTTCTTTTCATAGGCGAAATATACCATTTATAGGAGTTATTTGTACCTATTATGCGGTTATATAAACCTTAAAGATTGCAAAATGAAGCCCGATAATGATGATAATTTTATAAAATATGTAATTAAAACAGTGAGATAGGGTTTCTGGCACGAAATCTGTATTAGTAGGGCTGTACGACGCAAAGAAGTCGACAGGCAATGTAGGGTAGACCGAGCTATGAAAAAAGTGGGAGAACGTTTTTTGATTTATACCGGTTTGGGCGTGTTGTGCGCCTTCACCGGTGCGGTGGTAGGAACCGCAGCTGGCCTCTGGAGCTTTTTCCAGGTGGTGGCGGTCATTGAATTTATTTACTGGATAGCCAGCCCGATAGGAAAGTCTCGGGCGTAAGGCTGCTAAAAGAGCAAAAGGAGAAACACCATGGGTATATTTTCCCGTATGACAGACATTATCAACTCCAATATCAATTCGCTTCTCGACCAGGCAGAGGACCCGGAAAAGATGATCCGCCTGATTATTCAGGAAATGGAAGACACGCTGGTTGAGGTTCGTTCTTCTTCCGCACGGGTGCTGGCAGACCGCAAGAGCGCCGCTCGTCGTTTAGAGCAGGTGCAGGCCGAGGCTGACAGTTGGGAAGAAAAGGCCAAGTTGGCTATAACCAAAGGGCGTGAAGATCTTGCCCGGGCCGCATTGCAGGAAAAGCACGCCATTGAAGATGAGCTTGCCACAGTGGCAGCTGAGCTGAATGCGACAGACGAGCACATTACTCAGCTGAACGAAGAGGTGTCCCAGCTGCAGCAAAAGCTGACGGATGCGAAGGCGAAGCAAAAAGCGCTGATGATGCGCAGTAAAACGGTTGAATCGCGCATTAAGGTGAAGCGCCAAATGCACAGAGAAGCCCTTGATGGCGCTTTTCAGCGCTTCGAACACTTCGAGCGCCGCATGGATACGCTGGAGAGTCAGCTGGAGTCAATGGACGTAGGTCGCGATGTTCCCCCGGATCTCGCTGCCGAGATAGATGCCCTGGAAGAGAATGAGCGCATTAGCGACGAGCTGGCGCGTTTAAAGACAGCAATGGGCGGCAAACCTGAGCAGTCCTAAAAGGTTTGGTAATCCGATTTAACAATGGCAGCATGGTCGAGACTGACAACGCTGCCCAAGGAATGAGTTAATGGAATTTTGGAAATTCATGTTCGTCCCCACGATCTTGTTCATGGTGATCGTGGCGCCCATGTGGATCACCATGCACTACCGCAGCATGAGTCGCTCTTCGAGGAGTTTGTCCCAGGAAGATCGGGAAACCGTCGAGCAGATGCTGGAGACTGTGGACAAATTAACTGACCGTATTGAGACGCTTGAGTCTCTGTTGGATGCAGACCACGCCGATTGGCGGGCAAAGCCCGGCGATGGGGTCAGGGAGAAGGAGTAAGCTATGAGTAAACGAAGACATAGACGCAGACGAGATCACGAAAAGTATGGCGATACTTATCGCCGCGAAAGCCGCCGTTTTCGCTCTAACAAGCGGGGTGGCTGGAGCATGGGTCTGTACCGCAACACGCGAGACGGCAAAGTGGCCGGTGTGTGTGCCGGCCTTGCCGATCACTGGGACATCGCCCATTGGGTAATGCGCCTTATGTGGGTAGGCGGCTTTCTGTTTACCGGGACTTTGGCCCTGTGGGTCTATCTGGGAGCCTGGATTTTGCTGGCACCGCGGCCCACCCGTCGCGGCTCAGATGGAAGTTTTGAGCCTGAGCCAGATTTTGAAGAAGTGGAAGTTGAGATGGAATATGACGAGCGTCATCACGACTATCGACCGCGCAAAGTATTTCGCTACAGCGAGTCAGGTGGGGTACGTCTTGAGCGAGCTCGCGACCGCCTTGACGCTGCGCTCCGCCGCGTTGAGAACATGGAGTCCTATGTGACCTCCAGACGCTACAATCTCAACAAAGAGTTCTCTCAGCTTTAGAAACATCTGCAAACCGACCTAACACTTGCTTCTTCTGGAGCGAGTAGGTCGGTTCACAATGATTAATCACTGTCTTAAACACACGTCCTCAAATCAGGAAAGTACTGCTTCTGGGCGACGGGGTGTTATATTGGCTGAATCCGTCGGGGAGAGGCCATGAGCGAAGATTTACCCTTAGAGCATTCCGTCCTGGGCACGTTTTTACTGCCCATCGCCCAGTCGTTGCGACTGCATGGCATAGACCCTTTGGAGCTTATGTCTGAGGTTGGAATCGATGTGGCAAAGATCGCCAATCCCGATTGGCGAGTATCCCATGATAGCTTTAATTTGCTCATGCAGCGCTGTGTAGAAGAGTCGGGCGACGAGGCGTTTGGGCTGCTCGCGGGAGAGCAGGTTCAGCCGCAGGCATTGCACGGGTTGGGCTTTGCGTGGCTCGCGAGTGATACCGTTTACGATGGCCTGAAGCGACTCGCTCGCTTCGGCAAGCTTGTGAGTACCGCCGCAGATTTGCAGTTGCTGGAGGAGGGCGAGCTAGTGGTGCTGGATCTGGGTCGAATTCCGTTTTCCGAGCGCTTCCATTATGCGAGCAGGGACTACGCCATTGGCATGGTGACTAGAATGTGTTCTCTGGCACTTGGCGATTTTCTGGCGCCGGTCAGCGTGCAGCTCGAAAGACCAAAGCCGGAAGCGGCAGAGCGCTGGGAATCAATGCTTGCTGCCAAAGTGGAGTTTGATAGCGCGCGCAGTTGCCTGGCCTGGTATCGCTCCGACATCATGGAGCCCCTGGTCACCGGGGATCCGGACCTGGCAAGAGCGAACGATGAGCAGACCCAGGCTTATCTCGACAGCTTTGTTGTTCAGTCGACCTCGCGAGAGGTAGTGGACAAAATCGTTGAACACCTTCCAGATGGACCCCCTAACCAACAGCAGATCGCTGAAGCACTGCACGTGAGCAATAGAACCTTACAACGCAAGCTAAAAGACGAAGGCACCAGTTTTATGGATTTACTGGCAGACACTCGTCTGCAATTGGCGCGCAAGTACCTCAGCCACCCTAACCGGTCCGTGGTAGAAACGGCCTACCTACTTGGCTTTTCTGAGCCCAGTACCTTTTCTCGTGCTTTTAAACGCTGGACTGGCGTTGCACCGGCAGACTTTAGGGATTCCCCCGACCCCTCCTGAAAATTTGGCGCCGTAGGCCATGTAGTTGGCGCTCAGGGCAATACGGTACCCCGAAGGTAGCGGCTATTGTAGATACATACCCATTAGGAGGATGTGTCATGAGTAATTCCGTTATCGCTATCACCGACAAAGTCATGCGTATGATCAAGTCCATGGTGTACCTGTCAATGCGTGTGAGCTATCGCAAAGGCGCGACGACAGAGGACGTCTCTGGTTTTCTGTCTGAATGGGCACCAGAGGGGGAGAACTTTTATCATGAAGGTTTAGTCGAGCGCATACTGTCCGATTTACATCACGAGGGCCGTGTGGCCCGAGCGGGTGCTCGCTGGTACCCCGTAGGCGTTCCTCACTAGGCTGTTGCAGCTAACACCGGCCGCAAAGCGATGCGGTCGGCATTATTTTTTATTCTTATTGATCTGACCCACTTCCCTCTTATCGTTAACGCCCTATAATCCTTGGTTGATACCACAACGGAATAAAGTCATGGGCAAACTACTTGTTATTGCAGACATCAAAGGCGATGGAGTCGCAACCCCTCGCGGTCTTGAGCTTGCCAGTAAGCTGGGGCTTGATGCCGAGGTTTATGCTTTTGTCTATACACCGCTGAGTCGACTTAAAATGAACGCTGGCGAAAAAGCTGCGCTCAAAAAACGGCTGCTGGCGGAACGAGAGGCAGTGGTAAACGCTCGTATCGATAAATTCTCCCGCAATGGCCAAAAAGTAAAGCTTAAGGTTGTGTGGGAGAAAGATGTAGCGGAGTGGGTTAATAACCGATGTGCCCAGAGTAGCTATCAATTAGTGGTCAAGACAGGGCGTCGTACAGAGAGCTTTGCTCACGCCTCTACTGACTGGCATCTTATTCGAGAGTGCCCAGCTCCCGTTGTGATTGTTGCCGAGAAAAAATGGCGAAAAACGCAGACCGTAATGGCGGCGCTGGATTTGGGAAGTCGCTTGCCGGCGAAAAAGAAACTGAACGCTGATATTTTGCGACACGCGACTGAACTTGCCCAAGTGATGAATACGGATCTTGAGGTGATCAGCGCCATTGAGGTGCCCACTCTTCTGGATGACCTGGATCTGATCGATACGCGCACTTATGTATCTGAAGCGAAAGAGCAAATGTCTTCTCATGTCAGGGCATTGTCAAAAGAGTTCTCGATTCCTGAGAAAGACTTTGTTGTTAAACGCGGACCGGTTGAAAAAGTGATTGCCAGCCAGGCGGCGGCCAAGAAAGCTCAAATCGTGGTGATGGGAACGGTAGGCCGTAAAGGCGTTAAGGCGAAGCTGATTGGCAACACAGCAGAGAAGGTGCTGGCGCACCTGAAGACTGATGTTCTCGCCCTAAAGCCCTGATCACGCATCATTCTTTTATGTGAAAAGTTTGCATTTTGGCCAAGGGGGTCTACTTTTTAGTAAGCACGTCGCTCCCTGCGCGTGCTGACACGTCCCCTGGCCGATGTTTCTGCCCCGAAACATACGGCTGTTGGCCCGTCACACTCAGTGTAGGCGGGCTTTTTTTTACCTTCGAGTCTCGTTAATTACTAATAAATATCTTTTGCTAACAGAGGCTTGCGAGTCTTTTCTAAAGTAACGTTTTCTTAAGCTTATCAACTTGGCGCACAGGGCCATGCTCTTGGCGTGGCCGGCCATGTGGTAATTCCCGTCCTATCCCTAATATGTCTCCCATACCGAGCGCAGTCACAAAAGAGCGCAAACTGAATAGGGAGAACCAACATGCACGAGTTAGTAGAGCGAATCAAAGAACCTGAACTGTGTTACGTGTTTGCCAAAAATGCGGTTAAGCGTGGCCACCCTGAACTGGCGCAGCAAGTTTACCGTCGCGCGGTAGACATAAGAGCTGAGCAATACGGCGCTGAAACGGACGCTGAGTTTGCCGCAGTCCGAGCGATCTTCGCTTACGAAGAGTGTCTGGGTTATGCCAAGGGCAAGCGCACTCGAGCGACCGGCACCTGGCAGATGGTTAATCGTTACGGGTTGCTTGCTGCAATAGACAAGCGTCTGCAGTCACGCAACGGCGAGGATGTAATGGCAACACTGAAAGAGCTAGGCATGGAAGATTATAGCTTTGAAGCCGTCGCCGAGAAGCATGGCCAAGAAATTCAGCAGGCAGCAGCCTGATGGTGAGAGGAATTTTGTAAAGAATCCCTACCTTAGCCTGGCCCCAGCGGTAACGGGGAAGAACCGGGCTCTTTTTAACATCGCGGCTGGCAGGCCACCCCTGACTGCGCGGCCGCACCCTAATCCCCTGTAGGATCTAATCCCTACTTTGCCCGACCTTAGTGTCGGGCTTTTTTTTGATCCAATGTTTGGTTAAGCCACTGTGGTTGACCCGAGTCACTTACCATACCGTCTTGTTGTAGTATTGTTCTCAGGTGTAGTTTGCAAATACCCGCATTGCGAGTAACAGGAGAAACATGGCTAACCCCATCAAGACACGCGTAGCTGATCTGCGTGAACATGATCTGTTTTACCCTCGAGAACTGAGCTGGTTATCTTTTAATGCGCGGGTGCTTCAGGAAGCGGCTGACGAAACAGTCCCTATCATTGAGCGCCTTCGTTACCTGGGGATTTTTTCTAATAACTCGGATGAGTTTTTCCGCGTGCGCGCGGCTGAAGTGCGTCGACTTATTTCCGTTTCCAGTGGCGCTAATAAGCAGCACTTCAAAGACTTGCTTGCGGCCATTCTGGAAGGCGTTGTTGCGTTACAGACAGAATTTGACCGTATCTATACCCAAATCATGAATGGCCTGGCCCAGCGAAAAATCTATCTGGTGAATGAGCGACAACTGGATGAAGGGCAGGCAGAGTTTGTGCAGAGCTACTTCACCTCAACGGTACTGCCAGAACTTGAACCCATTTTGCTGCGAGAGGGAAGGCCGATCCCCGCGTTGAACGATGAGTCTTTGTACCTTGCGATCGATATACGCAGTGGAGAGGACTACGACTACGCGGTGGTAGAGGTGCCCACAGACCGTCTCGATCGTTTTGTAGAGATTCCCAGGCGTAAGGGCAGAGGTGGCAAGGTGTTTATTGTGCTCGATAATATTATTCGAGCGTGCCTTCCCCAAATGTTTCGCGGGGTTATTCCTGTTGATGACGCACAAGCCTACTGCTTCAAGTTTTCGCGTGACGCGGAGTTGGAAATCGACACCGGTATCTCTCAGAGTCTTATCGACAAAATGACAAAGAGCCTCAAGCAGAGGCGTAAGGCTGATGCCGTGCGGATGGTCTATGACGGCACCATGCCTGAGCGCCTGCTCGAGTATGTGAGCGCGCGATTCGGCTTTGGAAAATACGATAGCTTGATAGCCGGTGGTCGTTACCACAACTCCAAGGATTTCATGAGTTTTCCCAATGTGGGGCCAAAATATCTCGAGTTCAAGCCGCTGCCCCAAATACGAATCCCTCGACTGGATGAGCCAGTTAGTATTTTTGATGCCATCCGAGAGAAAGATGTCTTTTTGTACTACCCATACCATCCCTTTGATTACGTCGTTGATTTGCTGAAAACCGCTGCTCTGGATCCTGAGGTGACAGATATCAAAATATGTCTGTATCGGGTCGCCAAGAATTCAAGGGTCATTGATGCTCTGGTGAACGCTGTCGATAACGGCAAAAGGGTGCTGGCAGTTGTTGAGCTTGCCGCTCGCTTTGACGAGGAAGCCAATATTAGTTGGGCTCAGCGGCTGACGGAGAATGGCATCAATGTGATTTTCGGTATTCCCGGACTTAAAGTTCACTCGAAATTGGTTCTGATCGAACGTCGAGAAAAAACCGGCCGGCGCTATTACAGTCATATCGGTACCGGTAACTTTAACGAGAAAACCGCCCGCGTTTACACTGACTTTACACTGATGACCTACGATCAGAATGTTGGCAAGGACGTTTATAACGTTTTCGATTTTTTACAGTACAACTACAGGCGTCCTGAGTACCGCCTGCTCTTGGTATCCCCTCATAGCAGCCGCTCTGGCCTCACTGAATTAATCGAGCAAGAGATTGCCAATGCAAGGGCAGGGTACCGCGCAGAGATGACCCTCAAATGCAATAACTTGGTCGATAGAGACCTGGTCAAGCGACTTTATGAGGCGAGTGAGGCTGGCGTAAAGGTTAATCTTATTGTGCGCGGCATGTGCTCCCTTTTACCCGGCGTAAAGGGCCTGTCTGAGAACATTCAGGCCATTAGTATCGTTGATCGGTACTTGGAGCATCCGCGTGCCTACGTATTTTATAACCGGGGTAAACCCCGCTACTTGATTGGCTCTGCTGACCTCATGACTCGTAATCTGGACTTTCGGGTAGAGGTGCTGGTTCCTATTTTTGATCAGGAAGCCCAGCAGGTCATACAAAACATCCTCGATCAGCAATGGCATGACAATGTGAAATCGCGGGTGCTAGATCAGGATCAGGAGAATGAGTACCTGCCGGTTAAAAAGAAAGTGGCCAGAATTCGCTCCCAGGAAACTATTCATCGTTACCTGCAAACCGGTAAGTTGCCACGCTACCCCAAATCCAGAATGAATGTACCAGCGACTCGCAGGCGCCTTAAGCCACTGGTAAAGCCCGGAGCAGGGTAACTACGGGCTGAACAGGCTAGGGTGAGGCTTTGCCGGCAGCTAGTGTTTTACGACGTATAGAGGCAAACTGCGTCTGATACTCAACGTTGGAGAAAAACATGGCTGGTAGCAGTCTGCTGTTATTGATTGATGACATTGCTGCAGTATTAGACGATGTGTCATTGATGACCAAAGTCGCCGCAAAGAAGACCGCCGGTGTACTGGGCGATGACCTGGCGGTCAACGCTGAAAAAGTGACTGGCGTTCGTGCCGAACGAGAGTTGCCTGTGGTTTGGGCGGTTGCCAAAGGGTCGTTTCTCAATAAGCTCATTCTGGTGCCCTTAGCGTTGCTAGCCTCCTTTTTTGCCCCTTGGCTCATTACGCCAGCTTTGTTGGCGGGTGGTTTGTATCTGTGCTTTGAGGGCTTCGAGAAGATTGCTCATAAATTTCTGCACGGCGCGGAAGAGGCAGCCGATCACGAAAAACTCGTTGAACAGTTGGCTGACCCCAGTGTGGATCTGGTGGCGTTTGAACAGAATAAGATCAAGGGTGCCGTTCGCACAGACTTCATATTGTCCGCCGAAATTATTGTACTGACGCTTGGGATTGTTGCTGAGTCGAATTTTATCACCCAGGTGGGTGTTTTGGCTGGTATAGCGATTGTAATGACCGTGGGTGTTTATGGTCTGGTGGCTGGAATCGTAAAGCTGGACGACGCCGGATTGTACCTTTTTGAGAAGCAGGGCGATGGTGCATGGCCACGCTTCATGCGCTGGTTTGGTCAGGGCTTAATCAGTTTTGCGCCCTGGTTAATGAAGGCTTTAGGTGTGATCGGCACGGTGGCGATGTTCATGGTGGGAGGGGGCATACTGATGCACAATATCCATCCCATAGGAGTTGCTGTAGAGCAGTTTGCACACAGCTTGACGCCGGTCCTGGCCGCGCTAACGCCCACTCTGGCAGGGATGGTCATCGGCCTGATAGCCGGCGCAGTGGTTGTTGCAGTGGTGGAGGGTACAAAGAAACTGCGAGCCTGATCAGGCTCGCAGTCACAGGTGCATCAGCCTGCGGTGTCAGGCTTGCGCTCACCGATAGCCAGCGCTTTCTTTCTAGTGATGTACTCGTTCACCTGAGCTTCCAGCAGGTCCATGGGTACGGCACCGTTTTTCAGTATTGCATCGTGAAACTCGCGTATATCGAATGCGTCGCCCAGCGCTAGCTGCGCAGCGCTTCGAGTCTCCAGAATCTTGAGCATACCAATTTTGTAGGCTGTGGCCTGACCGGGCATGACAGCGTGTCGCTCGACCATCTTCACCGCATCTATCCGTGGGTTAGGGGTGTTGTCAGCGTAAAAGTCGATAGACTCTTCACGGCTCCATCCCTTGGCGTGCATGCCCGTGTCGACCACCAATCTTACGGCGCGCCAGAGCTCCATCGCCAGACGGCCGAAGTCCGAGTAAGGGTCTTCATACATGCCGATTTCTTTGGGCAGAAGCTCGGAATACAGGCCCCAACCTTCGCTGTAAGCGGTTACACCACCAAAACGGCGAAACTTGGGTAAACCCTTAAGTTCCTGCTTGATCGCAATCTGCATGTGATGGCCGGGCAGGCCTTCGTGGTATGCCAGTGCTTCTAACTGGTAGCTGGGCATCATGCTCATGTCGTACAAATTTGCATAGTATCGGCCGGGTCGTGAGCCGTCGGCTGCCGGTTGCTGGTAAAAAGCTTTGCCAGCAGAGCGCTCGCGGAATTCTTCGACCCGCTTAACATCAAGCTCGGCTTTTGGGCGTACGTTGAACAGCTCGTCCAAACGTTGATCCATTTCTGAAAGCACGCTGTCAGCTTGCTGCAAGTACTGCTCTCGCCCTTCGTCAGTGTTGGCGAAGTAGAACTGACTATCAGTGCGCATGAATAACATGAACTCTTGCAAGCTGCCTTCGTAGCCAACCTTGGCTTGAATGTCGCGCATTTCATCGTGGATACGAGCGACTTCGGCGAGTCCTATTGTATGGATCTCTTCGGCCGACAGATCAGTCGTTGTCACTCGATTAAGGCGATTGTTGTAATACGCTTCGCCCTCTGGAAGCTTCCACACGCCTGCGTCCGCAGTCGCTTTTGATTCCAGAGTTTCAATGTAGGCAATCAGGTGCTGATAGCCGGGCTGCACGCTGTTCAAGAGCGCCAGTTGAGCTGCTTTATTCAGTCGTGCTTTCTCTGCAGCTGAAATATCCAGTTTTGCGACCTTTTCGCTGAAATCGCTCATCAGCGTTCCGGGCTCTCCGCCATCAAATGGCGCGCCTACCAATAGGTTTTTGGAATCGCGCAACACGTGTGGCAAAACGAAGCTGGGCGCAATGACGCCTTTGGCTTCGCGTATCTTTAATTGCTCGACAACCTGTTGCAGGCGAGTCTCTACGCCGTTGAGTCGCGCGATATAGGCCTCGGCCTCGCTCACATTACTGACGGTGTGTTGGTTGATGAGAAAGGCAGGAATGCGAGCGTGCTCGCCAAACATCTGATTGACAGGGTAACTGTGGTGGCGCCATTGATAGTCAGTGATTTCATTCAGCAACTTCTGTTCAAGCAAGCGGTAGCTGACCAGTGTTTCTTCGTTGAGTTGCTCCGTATCGATAGCGCGGAGTAGCTCCAGGTCAGATTTTCTGTGCGCCAGGTTAGCGGCTTGGGCGCTCTCGGAAAGGTCGGTCCACTTGTCGTAATCGTGCTTAAGTCCGAGGTAGGTTTGATACACAGGGTCACGCATCACTCTGCGATCAAAGATTTCGTCAAACAGGATGTTAGCCCTTTCCGATTCGGTCTGGATCGGGGTGGGTTTTGAGACAGAAGTCTCAGCCTTTTGAGGAACTGCGAACACGGGGGTGCACAGCAGGGCAGCGAGCGCTGCTCCGAGGATAGCTTTGAACATGTCATTTCCGTCGTTGCGGGACTCAGGTCACATCTGGACCTGGATAAGGTCTCAGATGCGGGCTGACTCCGTGGGTATTACCAGGATTACTGGCTTTTCAGCGGCGGCAATATACACGTCTCCCGGGCAAAATCCAAGCGCCGAGTTGTGATCTTTTAGGGGGCATCGCGCAGGGGTTTCACCCGCGTTGGATAGTGTAAGCAGGCTATTTGAGCAGCGATCCCAAAATACCCCTGAACAGCTTTCTGCCAGTGGCAGAGCCCAAGCTGCGAGCAATACTCTTCATGAAGGCCTCTCCAACGCTTTGGCGAGAGCTACCGCTGCTTTTTTTGCCCTTTGCTTTGGCGGCGCGCTCCGCAAGCTCCGACTCTTGCTGATGCTTTAACCTGGCCTCGGTGCGCTCAGACAGCACTTCGTGCGCTGAACGAGGGTCATAAGCTTTGCCGTATCGCCGCATGTTGGGGTCGCGATCAACGATAACTTTGCGTTCAGCGGCTGTAGCCTTGCCCATGCGAGAATGCGGTGGTCTTACCAGTACGCGCTCGACCGGGGAGGGCACACCCTTTTTTTGTAATGTCGATACCAGCGCTTCGCCAACGCCCATCTCGGTGATTGCGGTGACGGTGTCCAGTTTTGGATTGGCGCGGAAGGACTGAGCCGCCACTCTCACAGCTTTTTGTTCTTTGGGCGTGTATGCACGTAGTGCGTGTTGAATACGGTTGCCCAGTTGAGCCAGAACGCTATCGGGGATGTCACTGGGGCTTTGGCTGACGAAATAAACCCCCACGCCTTTGGAGCGAATCAGGCGTACGACCTGTTCAATCTTCTCCAGCAGATGCTTGGGGCTGTCCCTGAACAATAGGTGTGCTTCGTCGAAAAAGAACACCAATACCGGTTGTTCCGGGTCGCCCAACTCGGGCAGGGTTTCAAACAGTTCTGAGAGCAACCACAGCAGGAAGGTCGAATAGACTCTAGGGCTCATGATGAGCTTGTCTGCAGCCAGAATATTGATAATGCCGCGTCCGTCGCGACTGGTCTGCATGAAGTCTTCAAGTTGCAGTGCCGGTTCGCCGAAAAACTTCCTGCCACCTTCTCGTTCCAACATCAGCAGGCGTCGTAAGATGGCGTTTACAGAGGCCTTGGATACCCGGTAACCGGTACCCATATCAGCGCTGTTGTCCCCCAGATATTCCAGCGTCGTGCGCAGGTCTTTGAGGTCGACCAGGAGCACCCCTTCCTGATCGGCAAATTCGAACACCAGGGTCATTACGCTTTCCTGAGTTTCGTTCAGGTCGAGCAGGCGCGAGAGCATTTGCGGGCCCATTTCTGACACGGTAGATCTGACTGGCGTGCCTTTTTTACCAAACAAGTCCCAAAAAGCGATGGGATAGGCGCGCTGACTGTAGTTTTCGATACCTATTTTCTCTACGCGCTCGTCGACCTTGGGGTGAGGCTTGCCCGGTTGGCTCATCCCGGAAATATCACCTTTTACATCAGCAAGAAAAACCGGCACACCGAGGTCTGAGAATCCTTCTGCGAGGCACTGCAATGTGACGGTTTTACCGGTACCGGTAGCGCCGGCAATGAGACCATGACGATTTGCAAATTTAGGATCCAGCGAGACCTGGCCAGCATCGTTGCCACCGATGAGTATGCTCATGTTTGTTTTCCGTATATCTAGTCGTAAAGAAGTGAGAGTATATTTATCGAGCGGCTGTTGCCAGTTTTCGTAGGGCTGCTAGATTAAATAAAACGGTCAGGAGCAAATTATGCGTTGGAAGGACGGTAGGCGTAGCGACAATATTGATGACAGGCGCGGCGATTCGCCCAGCTACGCATCCGCGGGCGCAGCTCCATTAGTGCTTCGATTCTTGCCTGCCATGCTGCGTAGCAAGGCGGGGCGCTTTATTCTGATCGCCGGAGTGCTGGTTGTTTTTGGTGGCCGAATGGTCGGTGTGGATGTATTGGGACTTCTACTAGGCGGTTCTGGAGCATCGTCTGGCGGACAAGCCCAGCCGACTCAGGAACAGCAGCAACTGGCAGATTTTGTGGCCGTTGTCCTGGCCGATACCGAAGACACCTGGCATCAGGTGTTCCGACAACAGGGTAAAACGTACAAAGAGCCGACTTTGGTTTTGTTCACCGGCAGGGTGAATTCCGCCTGCGGCATGGCGAGTGCCGCTGTAGGGCCGTTTTATTGCCCGGGAGACCAGCAGTTATATATCGACCTTTCATTCTTCAGTGATCTCAGCCAGCGCCATGATGCACCCGGAGATTTTGCGCAAGCCTATGTTGTGGCTCATGAGGTTGGACATCACGTACAAACCCTTCTTGGTATTAGCCAAAGCGTGCGCAAAGCGGGGCAGGGTAGAAGCGAGGCCGAGGTCAATGCGCTGTCGGTGCGCCAGGAACTGCAGGCAGATTGCTTTGCGGGCATGTGGGGGCATGCGGCCAATGTTGATCGACAGTTACTCGACCCAGGTGATCTTGAGGAAGCTCTTGGGGCAGCCACCGCGATAGGCGATGACCGCCTGCAAAAGGAAGCAGGGCGTCAGGTGGTGCCAGACAGCTTCACCCACGGAAGCTCTGCCCAGCGGGTTAAGTGGTTCCGCAAAGGCTTTGAGAGCGGCCAACTCGGAGACTGTGACACCTTCGCGGCGGGAAACCTCTAGACGGCCTTACCTGTCGCGTTTTCAATCGCGTCCATCAGGCGACAGATGGTGTGCCTTGGCGGGCAAGGTCATCATTGCTCCTACTGAATTGGCCAACTGGAGCGCCGCTAATGACTTCCGCCCGATTGATTGAATACCGCATTACCCGTGATCTCATGGAGGCAGGTGTGCAAATCGACTGCCACCGGCATTACGGCCTGGCAGAAAAGCTGATAGCAACTGTCGCCACCGCCGCTGGCCTGCTGGTATTTGGAAGTTACATGCCGGAACTGGTGGCCGCCGGTGTAGCAGGGAGCGTCGTTTGGGGCCTGGGCGCCAGATGACATTGTTTTTTAATATCGTTATAAATCAGATATTTATAAAATAAACTTAATCTTACTTATATAAATAGAAGGTGTGTATTCGAAAGGGTACTTCCATACGAAAAATGTCGGTGATAAACCAACTTGGGGTTTGCGAATCGACAGGGCGCGGATTCTATTCGTTTATCCCAATGTACCTGGAAATGTATGCCGCCAAGTGTGGCACGATATGGGCCCTGGAATGGAATCTGTAAGTAATGCGTAGCGTCCGCTTTCGCTTTAAAGCAGGCGCGCCAATCGATTACTGCATTCAGATGAACTTAAGCGACTCCAATCAGGGGCAAGCTCCTCTCGATCACCCAGTAGAACGCCATCACGCCACACGCGAGAGCGATAACTTGTCGTAAGCGCGAGCCCACAGTTTGTCCCACGCGCGTCGCAAGCCAGATCACTACGGATGCTGCCAACACGATGGCGAGTTGTCCGATTTCAATGCCCACATTGAATGCCAGCAGGCTTTGCCAGATATTCGGGGAGGTCACCTTGAGAATGTGATGCAGAACGAATGAAAAGCCCAAGCCATGGATCAGGCCAATAAAGCTTGTTACGAGGAACACTCGTCTACCATCCGTGCCGGCTTTATCCGGTTTGCGAAATACCAGCGCGGCTGCATAGATGATGGTCAGCGCAATCAGCCATTCAATCGTGGGGATGAACCAGTCGCCCTTGGGTACAAACCCGAAAAAGCCGAGCGACAATGTGATGCTGTGACCCATCGTAAAGCCCGTAATCCGCCACAGGAGGCCAACCAGCCCTGTTGCACCCGCTACTAGACATAGCACGAACAGCACGTGATCGAGCCCCTCCAGAATGTGTCGTATACCCTCCTTGATGAAGCTCCAGAATGCTGCGATGCGTGACCGGGAAACTGCTATAGGATCTGACATTAGTCCTCGGGCGCGAAACACCCGCAAATCCCCGGGAGCATAGTCCAGCAGCAGGTTGGCAGTCTGCTCCTGTTCGGGCAGACCGGGGTTTAGCGTAGACGCGAGCGAGTAGTTATAGACAGCC
>JBDWQQ010000143.1:0-10923 GCA_039986455.1 Halioglobus sp. | reverse complement strand
CGCGGTCGAAGCTAATGCCTGGCGCGCTGCTGGGTTTGGGTCTGTTGATTGTTTTGCTGGCTAATGCTCCAGCGCGACTTCTGTTGGCAATCGTTCCTGACGAGCAAATCATTCTTGAGGGTGTGAGCGGTAGCCTGTGGAGCGGAAGAGCCAGCCGTGTATTAGTGGCGAGCGGTTCCGGTTGGCTTCACCTGGGCACAAGCAGTTGGCGTCTCAGTCCGCTGTCGCTGCTGACTCTGGCCCCTCGTCTCGACGTTAACAGCCAATGGGGTCGCCAAACCCTCAAGGCCGAAGTCTCCCTTCACTCCAGTCAATACGTTGAGCTGCGCCAGCTAGAGTTGCTGCTTGATGCTGCACTGTTACAGCAATACCTTCCCGTGGCGCTGCTCGGGGATATCGCAATGCAGTTTGAGGAGGTCGTCGTTCGCGATCGAAATCTCGAAACTGCTAACGGTCGCATAGTCTGGCAGGAGGGCGGATGGCTATCACCTCAGGGTCGTCGTCAATTGGGAAGTTATGCGCTGGATGTGAAGCCAGCGACTGGCGGCGGTGTCGTTGCAGAAGTCATTACGCTTGCCGGTGACCTTCAGGCCAGTGGCCCGGTTGCCCTTAAGCAGTCGGATTATAGTATTGATGTATTGTTATCCGGGGCTGGACTTGATGATCCGCAACTTCGTCAGGCGCTGCAGCTGGTGGCGATTCCAGAAGGTGATGACTACCGGGTAAAACTTCAGGGTAGCCTTTAGCAAATGGTTCAGTAGAACGAACGACGGTTGGTCGCGGCGAAGCCTGCAGCTGTCTTATAATTAGCAGAAATTAAACAACCAAATTAAACAACCAAGGAGTGATGTAATGAGTGACAGCGACTTTAAGAAATATGAATGTGTAATCTGCGGATTCATTTACGATGAAGCTGAAGGTTTGCCGGACGATGGCATTGCGCCAGGTACACGCTGGGAAGATGTTCCCGAAGATTGGGAATGTCCTGATTGCGGCATATCCAAGGCCGACTTCGACCTCTACGAAGAGTAATTTTTACCGGGCGGAGGTCGCTTCGCCCCCGTCTCTACTTCACTGTTTCTTGTTCGAATTTCGGTTACACTTGCGGCCGAATTTGGACCGGAATACCCCCTATGAATGTTATTGCTGATCGCTTGAGCGCTGTCCGTGGCCGCATGGCAGAAATGGGCTGTGATGCCTTAATTGTGCCACGCGCCGATGAATACCTCGGGGAGTATATTCCCGCGCACAACGAACGTTTGCTCTGGATATCCGGGTTTACTGGTTCCGCCGGTGCTGTGGTTATCTTGCGCGATCGCGCGGCTATTTTTGTTGACGGTCGATATACCGTGCAGGTTCGCAACGAAGTGGACCCAGCACTCTTTGAGTATCTTCACCTGGTGGAGCAACCTCATGCGCAATGGATCGCGGAGCAACTAAGCGAGGGAAGTCGCGTGCTTTGCGACCCACGCATGCACAGCCTTAATTGGTTTCAATCGACTAGCTCCACCCTGCAGGCCGCTGGTGTGGAACTCGTTGCTGAAACGAATAACCTGATCGATTACTGCTGGTCTGACCGTCCGCAGGCACGGGTGGAACCTGCTTTGCTCCTGGCCCATGAGTACACTGGCAGTTCTTCAGTAGAAAAGCGCCAACGCATTGCCGACAATGTGGCGAGTCAGGGTGCTGATGCGGCTTTGATTTTTGCGCCGGACTCGGTGAGTTGGTTGTTGAACGTTCGCGGGACTGATATTCCCTGCCTGCCCATTCTTCAAAGCTTTGCGCTTTTGGACGCAGCGGGTGGGGTCACTGTTTTTGTGGATTCAGGGCGCATCCCGGAAGGCTTTGCCGAACATGTCGGCGACGGTGTTCGCGTGCTCCCCGAAAGCTCAGCCGAGGAGGTACTGCTCAACTGCTCGGGGAAGCGCATTCTGGCCGATCCTGACAGTGCCAATGCCTGGACTCAACTGACGCTGGAAGCGGGGGGCGCCGAACTGGTGTCAGCACCCGATCCGGTTCTGATTCCCAAAGCTGCAAAGAATGCGGTCGAAATTGAAGGCGCGCGACAGGCGCACCGCAGAGACGCCGTAGCCGAAGTTCGCTTTTTGGCCTGGCTTGATGCCGAAGTCGTGGCAGGCAGGTTGCACGATGAAGCGACTTTATCCGACAAGCTCGGCGCGTTCAGAGCCGAAGGAGCGGAGTATCACGGCCCTTCCTTCGATACGATTTCTGCGGCAGGCGGCAACGCCGCCATGTGCCACTACAATCACCAAAACGTCGCGACCCCGGGGCAGCTGTCCATGGGCAGCGTGTATCTGGTTGATAGTGGCGGCCAATATACCGACGGCACGACTGATATTACCCGCACCGTTGCGATTGGCGACCCCGGGGACGATATTCGCCGCATGTTCACGCTGGTGCTAAAGGGGCATATCGCACTGGATCAAGCGCGATTCCCTGCCGGCACCACGGGCACCCAGCTTGACGCCCTGGCCCGACAGTTTCTGTGGCAGGAGGGCTTTGATTACGATCATGGCACCGGGCATGGGGTGGGCGCATTCCTCAGTGTTCATGAAGCTCCTCAGCGAATAGGCAAAGCCCATAACCCCTTTGCGTTGGTACCGGGAATGATCATAAGCAATGAACCTGGGTATTATCGCGACCATTGCTTCGGCATTCGTTGTGAAAATCTGGTGGTAGTGCGCGAAGCCGATACCGCTGGCGAAACGCCGGTTTACGAATTTGAAGCGCTGACGCTGGTGCCGTTCGACCGACGCCTGCTAGATCGCTCTTTGCTGAGCGCAAGTGAATCTGCCTGGATTGATGCTTATCATGCTTTGGTTGCTGAGCAGATTACGCCGTTGGTTGAGGGTGCCGATAAGGACTGGCTGGAACAGGCTACTCTACCGCTGTAGACTGGCCCAATAGATAACAATAACTGGAGAACGACGCCATGGCAGGAACTGCTGGCGAGCATTGGTCATCTCGATTTGCATTTTTGATGGCATCGGTGGGATTCGCCGTTGGCCTTGGCAATATCTGGCGCTTTCCCTATGTGACCGGAGAGAATGGTGGCGCAGCCTTCGTTATTATTTATCTCGCCTGTGCCTTCGGCATTGGCGTCCCGATTCTTATGGCGGAATTGCTGATCGGCCGTCGTGGTAAGGGCAGCCCGCCTAACGCGATGGCCGCGGTTGCTACAGAGACCAAACGATCGACCCATTGGAAAATCGTCGGCGGCATGGGCCTGCTGGCCGCCTACACCATCGAAATAGTCTACGCCGGTGTTGTCGGATGGGTGCTTTGGTATTTGTACAAAGCGATTACCACCGGATTTGTGGGTGTTGACGCACAGGTGGCGGAAGCGACTTTTAACGGCGTTCTTGCGGACAACATTGGGATGCTGTTCTGGACTCTGGTTGGCCTTGCGATCACGGGCTACATTATTTATTCGGGCGTCAAAGACGGTATAGAGCGGGCGGTGCGAATCATGATGCCCGCTATGTTTCTACTACTACTGGGCTTAGCCACCTATAACTACTTTGCAGGTGGTTTTACTGAGGCCATCACCTGGTTGTTCACCCCTGACTTTAGCAAAATTGGCCCCGCTACTGTGCTGGCCGCAATTGGTCAGGCTTTCTTTTCCATTGGTGTCGCTATGGGCGGCATGATGACCTACGGATCGTACCTGCCGCGCTCAATTTCTATTACCCAATCTGTACTGATTATCGTGGTTGCCGATACGATGGTCGCGCTATTAGCGGGGCTCGTCATCTTCCCAGCGGTGTTTAATTACGGTCTTGACCCTGCGGCGGGTGCCGGCCTGATTTTCCAGACACTGCCCGTGGCCTTTGCGCAGATGCCGGGGGGCTACGGCTTCAGTATTTTGTTCTTCATTATGCTCTCTGTGGCCGGTATTACTTCCATGGTGGGCCTGGTTGAGTCGGTGAATTCATGGGTTGAGGAACGCTTCAGTATTTCTCGTCATAAGAGCGCGTTGATTGTTGTTGGCTCAATCGCTGTATTGAGTGTTATCAGTTTGATGTCTTACAACGTGATTGGTGGTGTCTCTATGGGTGGTCGTAACTTCAACGACATCATGGATTACTTCTCAAATCAGATTTTACTGCCGCTAGGCGGGCTGTTGATCGCGGTGTTTGCAGGTTGGGTCGTTACCAAAGATATCTCAGCTGATGAGTTGGGTATTAAAAATTCCATGGGCCACAGCCTATGGTATTTTCTGATTCGTTTTGTAGTACCGCCGGCGTTGCTGATTATTTTTGTAATGGGGGTCAGCGAGTAGGCAACGCGCCTTGCGATAAAGCTGGCGCTAGTGACGGTCGGCTAGAGCACGGGGGCAAACAGCCTAGCCACCGCCATGCCCAGGGTGAACCAGGCAGGTTTGTGGTCAAACTCTTCATTGGCGACTTGTCTGCTTCTACCCAGGTCCCGCTCAAGCATTGACTCAACCTCTCTTGCGAAAAACAGGTCGTGCACGAGTAACGTAATCTCAAAGTTGAGTCGGAATGATCGATTGTCAAAGTTTGCCGTGCCGACACCCGCGAGTTGATCGTCCATCAACAGTACTTTTTGATGCATGAAACCGCCTTGGTAGCGGTAAACCTTGACTCCGCAGGCAATTAATTCCTTGGTAAAAGACCAGTTGGCCATTGCAACGACAGGGCCGTCTGGCTCATCCGGAATGATCACCCGCACGTCTACTCCTCGAAGCGCCGCGAGCTGCAGGGCAGCAACAATGCCTCGGTCGGGTACGAAATAAGGGCTGGCAATCCAGATACGCCGTTCAGCAGCAACGATTGTCTGGTGAAACATAAGCCCGGCTTCTTCGTACTCGCTGGCAGGGTCGGAAGGGAACACCAAAACGGTGCTACTCCCCGGTGCGGTTCGAGTGTAGTCCCAATCTATTTCCAGCTGCTTGTTGGTTGCCCATAACCAGTCGGTAGCAAAGGCCTGTTCGGTTCCCAATACGGCCGGGCCTTCGATTTTCGCGTGTGTATCGCGCCAGTGTCCTACCTTTTTATCCAGCCCCAGATATTCATCGCCGACGTTGTGGCCTCCTATCCAGGCCTGAATTCCATCGACGACAACGACTTTTCGATGGTTGCGAAAGTTCAGTTGAAAGCGGTTGCGCCTCCCCTGGGTTGTGTTGAATGGCTCAGCTTCGACTCCCGCCATCAAAAGTTGTTTACGCAGCCTTGAACTGTGAAATTGACGACTGCCGATTTCATCATAGAGTAGATAAACCGATACTCCGCTTCTGGCCTTGTCGGTCAAAATTCGACAAAGCTTTCGGCTGAGGTCATCGTCTCGAATGATGTAAAACTGAAAAAGAATGTATCGGGTGGCTTCGCTCAGGCCCCGCTCGATACTGGCGAAGGTGGCTTCTCCGTCAACCAGCAGTTCAAGTTTGTTCCCGGTGGTTGCAGGCATTCGAGCAAGGTTAAACAAGCTGGTATACAGCGGCGTATCACTGCTCATCGGTATGACGTGCTCTTCTATTCTGCCGCTGGTGCGCTGGATCAGGCGCCGTGCTTCCTGCTCTATTTCATCTCTTTTCTCGAGATAACCGTCGAAGCGATTCCGACCGAAAATCAGATACAGCGGAAGGGCGAGCATGGGAAACGTGATCAAGGATATCGTCCAGGCGATTGCTCCTTGAGATGTGCGGCCATTTAAAATGACTTCTATCGCGCACACCAGTGCCGCGATGTACATTAATAGCACGCCAACTGCGGCCACCTGTGCAAACAACGTGAGATCCATGGCTTACTCCAGGAGGGTGTCTCGTAGGTGTGCGATATCCGTTTCGTCAAGGCCCAGGGCCTGGTGTACGTAGTTGTCGAAGCTTCCATACTGTTCATCGATGGCTTCAAAGGCAGCCTCTAGCCAGGCTTCTTCAACGCCCAATAAAACGGCGATTTTATCGGCTGCTTCTTCCCCTTGGAGGACGCGCACCAGCATTAACTCTTTTTTGCGTGCGGCTAGAGAATACTCGCGACTGAGCATGTAGTCCTGCATCACGACATCCTGGGGTACACCCAGTATTCTCAGCAAGATTGCTGCGGCAAATCCGGTGCGATCTTTGCCCGCGCTGCAGTGCCATACGATGGGCTGACCCTGCGCGTCCAATACGATCTGCATAAACTCGCTGAACTGTGGTGTAAATGTGCTGGTGAATTGTCGGTTGGCATCAATCATAAACCGATCGGGATCGAAGTCGGCAAAATCGCCGCTCTTGAAACGTGCCATGATTTCTTCGCCGACGCTGTTGTCACCCCCATCCATCGTGGGAATTTCAATCACTTCGAAAGGTGGCGACTTGGGAAGCTGGTTGGGCTCCTCTTCTTTTTCAGCGGCGGAGCGAAAATCCACCAGGGACTTCAGCGCCAAGCTATCCAGAACTTTCTGATCGGCGCGGCTGGTCTCTGAGAAATTCGCCGAGCGGAAAAGCTTCCCCCACTTAACCGTTTTGCCATCACTGGTGGCATAGCCCCCCAGGTCGCGGAAGTTATCGATGCCTTCGAAATTGAGAAGGCGATGTGCCTCTCTCTGGTCCGCTGGGAGTTGTGACGGCACGAGTACCGGTTCTGATGGAATGAACTGGATGATTGCAGTCAGTAGAACCAGGATGGCAAATAACCCCCATAGGATTTTCTTTTTGCTCACGGTTTCTCCAGCGTGATTCAGTAGTGCGTTGAACCGAGGATAACATTGCTTCTCATGCTGCGCATTGCAGGTGGTATGCCACTCGCTACTGCCCGCGATGTTTATCCCCTATACTGAGCCCAGTGACTGTGCTCGATGAACATTATAAAGATCTAGGGGCTTGCCTGGTTATCATTGACCGGGGCAGTCAGCTTGTACTCGAGTGCTACGGGGAGCTGCCGTTCTCTGTAACGGATGGAATTCAAGGGCGCAGCTGGCATGATGCGCTGGGAATTCCTGCTGACAGCACGGCGGTCATTAGTCAGTCTATTGCAGCGGGTATCGCAGCGGCTTTGCCTCCTACCATCGTAGGCGCAGGTGCCGATGGCGACTTTTTGATGGGCGGCATGATCATGTCGCAGCAGTGGCGTGATGTTGATGCGGCACTGGTACTTCTGAGGCCATTGGCGACGCCCTGGGGGCTGAACGCAGAGATCGATATTGCCGCTGACGATATTGTTGCCGTCATGGGGGTTGATCATCTTGAGTTCAGCCCTGCATGGGGTGTGCCAGAGACCGAAAGCTTAATGATGGAACTGCGCTCCGGGCTGCGGCAGATAATCCGGGACGAAGACTGGCTGGGCCTGCCCGAGGGCAGCACCATACCGGTCGTTATGCGAGGACTTGAGCCAGAAGCAGCGCTTGATGTCAGCCGCGCTCTGTCCTCTCATTTGCACCAGTTCCTCGCCGGCTGTGCCGGTGGTGCGCAATACGCGAGGGCCTGCATTGGTTTGTCCCAACGCCTGCGAGGGCAAACCTCGCTGAGTGCTCTGGTCGCGGCCAATGCCGCATTACTGCAGGCACAGGCGGGCTCTGATGAGCGAATTCGATATGCCAGTCCTTGGGATCCTCTGGGGCAGGCCGCGCGGTCATTGAACGCAACAGGAACCTTCAGGGATGCCGTTCGAAACGACAGTCAATACCTGTATATGGAGTCACTGGTATCTCTCCCCGAGGTGCCAAGGCGGTTAACTGATTATGCAGCTCAAGTGCTGGACCAGACCCTTCAGCAGAGTGGAATGAACGCTGCAGCACTGTTAAAACTTGGGCATCACAATGAATTGAACCTGCTCAGTGGCGCAGTGCACGGCGCAAAGGGGGCGGAGCCTGTGTCGCTTGAGCGCTTGCCGCGTGCGCTGCAAGCTGCGGTTAGGGAGTTGGATGTTGCAGCATTGGATTCGTCGCAGCTGACCTCCACTGGCACAACCGTCACGCTGGCGCTGCGAGCGAAAGAAACCCTGCAGGGTGCCCTGGTCCTGAATGTCGAAGATATCGAAACCGCTTTTCGGCCTGGCCCTGCAGCATTGCAGCTAATAGCGACGACGCTGGCGCAAACGGGTGCGCCTTCTAACAAAAGCCCCGACGAGCCGACGACGAGCCTTTCCCCACGTGAAATGGAGAAAGGCATAGACGGTTATGTATTGGATAACATGGAGGGTGCTATCGATCAGGCCGTGTTCTTGTCCAAGGTAGATATGCCGGTTGCTGTGATTGGTGAACAGGGCACCGGCAAAATGTACGTCGCCCAGATTATTCATTCGCAAGGCGGTGGTGCACCGGACGCGATGGTGCGTCTTGACTGTCGGGCGTTTCGTAATCGCAACGAGGCCTGGACCAAAATTAGTCGCGAGCTGGAACAGGGACAGGGCAGAGCATTGGTGTTCAAGTCGCCGCAGTTACTGCACAGAGAGACCCAGGGGCGTTTGGCACGTCAGTTGGCCTCCAGAACATCCAGTGACGATAATGGCAGCCGCTACCTCGCGCCCAATCGCTACCTGGCACTGTTTCCGGCAGAACTGTCCGAAATGGTCGCTCAGGGTGATCTTGATGAACGCCTGGCCAGCGTTTTTGCGGGCTATCCGATACTGGTACCGCCCCTGCGAGAGCGACCCAGGGCGGTGCTACGCTGGGCGCACAAAATACTGGAACAGGAGAGTACTCTGGCCGATCGGCGCGTGTCCGGGTTTACGCCTGATGCTGAACAGGCTCTCCTGCAGCATGGTTGGACGGGCAATATCAGCGAGATGCGCACAGTCATCACCGCAGCGCTGGAGCGCACGGATAAAGAATGGATAACGCCGGTCGATCTTGGGTTATTCGTTGGGATCTCGGCAGACGGTAAGGCCGGACCGGGAGCGGATCGGCCCTTTTTGGCGCTGCATCAAGAGGAAGAGCGTAGTGACTCGCACTATGCACCCACGCTTCTGGAGGACCTGCGCATGGCGCTGGGTCAGTCGCTTGCGGCGTCGCTTGAGACAGAGACCCTGCGACCCCTGGGAGCTTGGCTGGACGATGAGATTGTTGAGGCGGCTCTGGATCGTTGTGGGGGTGACTCTCGAGGTGCAGCAGAATACTTGTGTACGCGTAATCGAAATGTTGGACGTTGGATATCCAGAGTGAAAGAGAGCGAAGAAGAGCGGGAAGCGAGCCTCCTTTGGCAGGAGAGTCGCCGCCTGATCCGTGAGTGGGTATCGGAGTCGGCGCCACAGCAAGAGGCCCCACAGCAACAGGCCCAGGACATGCTGATGTCATTGGTGTTGCAACAGGGTAGCGATTTGAGCGTTGCCGATCGGGCCAGGGTAATGGGCGTTTCTACTCCCACGTATCAAAAGCGCGTTAAACAGATGCTGCAGGGCGTCTAACGAGGGTTGGCTACTATGGCGGATAACCGAAAGAGTCTGGACGATTGCGCCAGACAGTACGCTGAATTGTCTCAGGACAAACTGTCTCCGAGTCTTGGTTTTTCAGCACGTCTCAATATGCTTTGGGATCTGGCGGGGGTTGCCCCTAGCCAATTTGATGGCAGAGTGCTGGGGGTCATGGCGATAAACGCGCAATGGCGGGAAACCGAGATTCGCAAGTGGCTGCAGAAGGATGTGCTTCCACCGCGGGCGGACCTTCGCAATATGGTGACTTTCCTGGTGGCTCAATTAGGCGATGGGCAGAGTGTAGAGCGTTGGGAGGCTTTTCTGATCTATGGCTCACCGGTGGTTTCTTCTCCGGTTAATCATGCGATGTATCGAGAAGACCAGGCCCGCAGAGAAATTGCTTCCCTTATTTTCGCGCAATTAGCGGATGAGTACGGAATACCTCCATCCTCTTATGATGCTGACAAAGCCTTTCAGCGCTGCCTGGGTCTGATGCACAAGTTTAATATCTACGAATTGCAGGACTTTCAATCGGGTCACCTGGAACCCTTTAAGAACTATATGTTCCCCAGCGAGTAAAACCACATTGGGAGTTGGGTCTTTCTCTTTGACGGCAAAATTCCCGGTATTATCACCACTCACCGTCTTTACCTCGTCAGCCTAGGCGCAGGTCGGGGGCGATCCCGCTCTTTTCTGCACAAATCTCCAGTTTATTGTTGCCCGCGCTTTTCAACGCCTGAAATACTGTCTGGGCTAAAACCCATGTGAAAACTCACACTACTGACATGAAGTGAGGGCAGTAATGAACGAACAAACCGAAGAGATGGACATCAGCGGCGTAAAAATCGCCATTGTGGATGATGCCAAGACTATTCGTATGATGATGTCTCATACCCTGAAGGGTATGGGTTGTGAAGTGGAGTGTGCCGAAGACGGCTACAAGGCGCTCGGTATGCTGCGCCGCTTCAAGCCAGACCTGATATTTCTGGACATCACGATGCCAGAGCTGGACGGATACCAGACCTGTACTCTCATTCGAAACGCAGAAGATACCCGCAATACACCGGTGGTGATGCTGTCGTCATCGGATGGCATCTTCGATATCGCGAAAGGCCAGGCCCGCGGTGCTACCGCGCACGTCACCAAGATTCCGCCAGAGAGCGTGTTACGCCAGCTCATCTTCAACCACACCAAACAGCGTCGCGCCGCCTGATCGCATGTCCTCTTCGGCTATACAGTCTCTGGACGCCCTTGAGCAGCGCTTTCGAGCGGATGCGGTAGAAGCGCCAGTACAGAATCTTGAGCGTATGGAGTGGGTGGGTACCTGCCTGAGTATTGCCGGAGTCCCTATGCTAATCGGCGAGGGCGAGCTGGAAGAAATCATCGAAACGCCCAACGTAATGGCGATTCCCGGTACCAAGCCGTGGGTGCTCGGAGTGGGCTCTCATATGGGTGGCCTGATTCCCATCATTAGTGGTGATGTGTTCTTTCGTAAACGGCCCTACAGCGGCCGGTTAAGGGACTACTGCATGGTATTGCGCCGTCCGGG
>JBDWQQ010000142.1:0-2546 GCA_039986455.1 Halioglobus sp. | reverse complement strand
GGCTTATATAAAGGTTCACCCTTCAGCATAATTTTATCGGGGATCGTCGGATCGGCTAGTAAACGCTCCTCCACCGCACCTTCGGCTTGCCTTGCACCGGTCCACAGAGGAATGACCTTACTGAGATCTCCGCCGCAGCAGAAGTCCTCGCTTCCCGCCGCAGTCAGCACAGCCACCCTGATAGCGGTGTCATCTCGCACCTCCTGCCAGGCATCTGCCAGTTCTACAAAGGCATCCCCGTTCAGCATGTTTTTCGCTTCCGGGCGATTTAAGGTAATCCAGGCCTGCTGCCCGCGCTTCTCGAGGACGATAGCTGACATTGTTAGCTCTCCTTGTTGTCGACGCGCTAAAGATTAAGCCATCGATTGTTTACACCCAAGACGGTAACCGTGAAAGGAGACACAGGTTCAGCGCCTTGAACTCATAGTTACAGCCCCGCCACGCCTTCCCACAGCAACTTGCCGCCCACGATAATCAGGAAAAAACTGATGACTTTATAGTAAAGGCGAGGATCAGATATCTTAACCAGGTAATGACCAATACGAACGCCTATGGGCGCCAGCGGAACCAGCACCAGCGCATAAACCAAGTTCTCCTGGCTGAACTGGCCAAGCATTGCATAGGGGAACAGTTTCACCACATTGATTACCGCAAAAAACATTCCGGCTGTACCGGCATAAAGCAGCGGCTTCAGTTTTTTGGGTAACAAATAAAGCGTGAAGAGTGGCCCACCTGCATGAATACTGAAACTGGTGAACCCGGCGAGGGTACCAAAGAACCCCGCCGCGCCCACGTTGTGCTGGGCGGCGCCTCGCGATTGCAGTCCTGTCAGTTGCTGTACGCCAAATACCAGGGAAATAACGCCAATGAGGATGCGCATGTAGTCTTCATTCATGACATCAGCAGCAAGGTAGCCTATGCCGATGCCTACTAGCGCGCCGGGCAACAACAGTTGCAGTGCCCGTTTATCGAACTGTCCCCAGTAGGTTCGCACAACGAACGCATCCATCACCACAAGAATGGGCAGCAGGATCGCAGCTGCCTGAGTAGGCGACATTACCAATGCCATCAACGGCACCGACAACACCGCCACCGCTCCGCCAAAGCCACCCTTGGCGATCCCGTACAGCATGACTGCAGGGACACTGACCAGATAAAACGCGGGGTCAGTTAGCAAGGGTTCGCTCAGCTAATGAGTCCGTACTCGTCACCGAGTACATCGATGATCTCTGCCTTGGGATTCTGAGAAAGCGATATTGGCTTGCCGGTAATTTTCTCGGCGATGTCAGTGTAGGTCGCAGAAACCTGCATCAGCACTTCCTCGGGCAGGGCATTGTCTCTGGCCAGCGCTGTCCGCTCATCCATACGCTCTTTATTTAAAAGAATATCGGGGTCGGGGAAGTGCTTCAGCAGCAACTGACGGAAGCTCTCCTTAGAGTTCTCGACCACCTTGCCGTCGCGCCATGCAGGGCCATCCCAAATACGGGAAGAGTCTGGCGTGCCCACTTCATCCATGTAGATCAGCTTTTCCTGGCCAGACTTATCGGTGACGTAGCCAAATTCGAACTTGGTATCAACAAAGATCTGGTCGAGTGTTGCCAGCTTCGCACTAATGAGATCAAAGCCTTCTTTCAACAGCTTCTCATAAAGATCGACATCGGTGAGATTATTGAAGTTGAACGCCTGGTAGTTCCCCTCGATATCGCCACGGGTAATGTTCACGTCATCAACCGCGGGGACGCCTGGAATGCCCTCCAGGATGCCCTTGGTAGAAGGCGTAATGAGTAGTTCAGGTAACTTCTGGTCTTTTTCCAGTCCATCTGGAATCTCGATGCCACAGAACTCACGCTCGCCCTTGGCATAGGAGCGCCACATCGAGCCCGTAATATACTGTCTGGCAATGGCCTCGATCATCACGGGGCGTGCTTTTTGCACAATCCAGACCAGCGGGTGAGGCACCTCAAGAATATGGCTATCGGCCAGGCCCTGGCTGCGAAAACTGTCGAACCAGTGGTTAGAGATAGCATTCAGTGCAGCGCCTTTGCCGGGCACGCCGTTCATGCCACCCTCGCCATGCCAAATACATTCAAATGCAGAGATGCGATCGGAGATCACCATAATGGCCAGAGGGGCATCGGCTGCCACATCGTAACCGCGCTCTGCAATAAGGCGGGCGCTGTCAGACTCATTCAGCCAGTAGACGGAGCGCACTTTACCGCTGTGAACGGGTGCTCCGGTGCGAATCGGTAGATCGTTGTTAACAGCCAGTACTTTGTTGGCAAGACTCATGTGTAGGTTCCATTAACAGGTGGTAAATTAGGGGTAAGCTCAAGCTTACCGAGGACCGGAATTTTAGCAGAGCTGGAAGTGAACGACACCTGTTCAGAAACTCTTTCTTGCGGGCTTTTGTGATGGGGTGGGTGTAAAATGCGACGCTTTATATCCATTGTCTTGCTAAGGTCCACTGAATGAGCCAACCACAAACCCCCTACCAAATTCTGGGCGAAGACGGCATCCGTGAGTTAACCAGCGTATTTTACGACCTG
>JBDWQQ010000141.1:0-6571 GCA_039986455.1 Halioglobus sp. | reverse complement strand
TGAGCAGATATGAATTGCATGACCACCGCCGCAAGACGGAATTCAGGCCACTAGGCGGGCATTTCGCGAATTTCTCAAGTTCAGTTATCAGATTCAGTGAGGAAATCCTCTCTCAACAGGCCGTTTGTATGTCCTATACTTTGTCTAAATGATTCCGCCACTCTTTCACCTTTTGTTTCTGTTAATCTACCAGCAAGAATAGCAACTGCAAATCCACCGTGATGAACAGCCCAGCATACCTGCCCAAGCGCCTGTTTAGCGAATTACGCAGACGCCGTGTATTTAGGGCCGCGGCGCTGTACGTTGTGGGTACCTGGCTGGTCCTGCAGGTTGCAGACGTGGTATTCCCGGCATTGAGTATTCCCGAAGAGTCCATTCGCTACATTCTGATCGCGGGTTTGCTCGGCTTTCCTGCTGCACTTGTGTTCGGCTGGTATTTTGATATCACTCCGGAGGGTATCAGCCGCACCGCCCCGGTCGATCTGGATCAGGTTGATGCACACACTCAATTGAGTGGTGGTGATTACCTGGTGTTACTGGCCCTGGTCGCCGTTGTTACGATAATTCTCTATGGCGCGGTTAGCAATATAGCTCCGGAGCCGGTGGCTATCGCTCGTACAGATGGGCCACCGATGGTGGCCGTTCTGCCGTTCACAACTGTCAGTCAGGAGGGCGACAGCGAATTCTTCGCGTATGGTATTCACGACGATCTGCTGACTCAACTGGCTCACTTGCAATCGCTGCGAGTTATTTCGCGTACCTCTGTATTGGAATACAAGGGTACTGTGAAGAACATTCGCGATATAGGTGCCGAACTCGGCGCTGACGCCATTCTGGAGGGAGGTGTTCAAAGTTCAGGCGGACGCATCCGCATCAATGCCCAGCTGATCGACGCGCGCACCGATGAGCACCTATGGGCGAACACTTTCGATCGGGAACTAACCACTGCCAACATTTTCGATGTGCAGGGCGAGATTGCTCGGGCCATAGCCGTCGCCATGAATGCGACGCTGACAGAGCAGGAACAGTCCGAGCTGTCGACGATACCCACTGAAAATATGGCGGCATACCGTGCTTTTCGCACTGCGATGAGAATACGTGATACCCGTGGAAGCTGGCTGGTCAACGATTTTCGCGAGGCACTGGAGAAAGCCATAGAGCTTGACCCCGGCTTTACTGCTGCGATGGCAGAACTTGTTGGGTATCTGTCACACGCCAATTTCTTTTATGAGACATACCCTGAATACACCAGCTACGCCGAGCGTCTGCTGGACAAGATCCACCTGCTCGAGCCTGGGACCACGGCTGAGTATTTCGCTACGGCTTACTATACGTATTACGTGCTACGAGACTTCGAAGGCGCACTGGAACTGGTCAATCGCGCCATCCAGCTCAGTCCCAGTAATGTGAGGTTGTTGCACCTCAAGTCATGGATTCAACGTCGACAGGGCGATTTCGATGGAAGGCTTGAAACCATGCGCCAGGCAGTGAAGCTCGATCCCCGTGATCTGGTTTATGCTTCCGCTATCGTGACGCAATTGATGTTGTTGCATCGCTACGACGACGCGGCAGAGGAACTCAAAAAGACTGGCCGAAAGGATTTTGACAGTGAGTTCTGGCGCAGCGTGCTGTCCCTGCGCGAACATCAAGACATAAAGCACTGGGAAGCAGAGCAACTTGCCCTATTTGAAGAGTTCGAGGATACGATGCCTCCTGAAAAACTTTGGGAGGCTCACATTCTGAGCCGAAACTATGATGCAGCCGAAGCGCTGATCCCGCAATTGGGCGATGAACAAAGAGGTCCTATTCCGTACTTGAGTGACCGCCTTATTGCTGCGTTGCTGGTTGCGAAACTGAAAGGTGACACCCCGCAATTGGAGAGGTTGATTGGTGAGGCGCAGGCGATTGTCGACGAGACACTGAGCGAAATGGGCGATAAGCTCAGCTTTAGTGCCTACTTTGATATGGCTACGCTAGCCGCGATGCGCGAAGCTCCTGAGCTTGCTGAAAAAATGGCGCGGCGAGCCCTGGGAGCGATACGCGCGGACCGGGCACAAATGATGAATATGCAAAGTGTTTGCCAGATTTTTGCAATGGTGGGACGAACGACACCTGCCGTCGAGTGCCTTAGAGAGGCCTTCTCCCAGCCCAGTTATGGATTTGCGTTCATGGAGCCCTATCACCCTGCTTACGATCCCATACGGAGCGAGCCGTCTTTTGTCGCGGTCGTGACGGAATTCGGTGTAGAGCAGGGCGGTTCGCCTTAGCGGCCGAAGGGCTGGCTCCAGCGCAGATACCACAACAGACCCCGCCCTTCGTGGAATGGCTCTACGAGGTTTGACGCATTGTGCACTGGAGGGTCTTCGTTACTGCAGTTGCGACAGCCTACTCGTAACTGCCCGTTGTTCAAGCGACTGAAGGTATAGCTATATTGCAAGTCCAGCTGGGCGTAGCTGTCTACAACGAAGGGCGTGTCGGTTTCCCGCTGATCCACGACAAGATTTCGAAACGACTCAAAATCGTCAGCCCAGGCCAACAGTGCAGAGACGCCGTGCGCGCCCCGCAACCAGCCCACGCGAAAGTTTGCGCGATGCTTTGGCAGGGCGCTGTTAAATCCATAGCCGCCTGACAGATCTTCATTCACTGAAATTCCGAGCAGGTCGGAGCCGAATTCATACTCATTGAGATAGCTGTAACTGATGTTGGTTGTCAGTGTGCCACCGCCGTTGGTGTCCAGAACATGGTTCAGATCGAAGTCGACGCCGTTGGTATCAACCCTGCCTCCATTCACCCAGGTGTCGCGTAGCGATTGTATGGGGCCGGGTATCCCAAGTTCTATATCTTCTGCCGACTGGGGGGCCCTTTCCGTAAAGGGGTTGGTGAATGGGTCCAGTTGCTCCAGCAGAAAATCTTCCAGTGGATAGGTGCTGGTATCGAGTACTCTGTCCTCGTGTTCGATCTGCCATAAATCCAGCTGCACGGTAAGGCCATCGGCAAAGGTCGGTTCCCATGCAATGCCCAATAGTTGGGTTTCGCCTTCGTCGGGCTGCAGATTCGGGTTTCCCTGGAAAGTTCCCAGCACGTCCCGACCGAAACAATCCTGCGGATCATTGCTGATGCCGCAGCGATGGGGATCTTCAAATACGGTGGTAAATTGTTCTATATAGGGGTCGTACAGATTGCGTATGGTTGGTGGGCGAAACGAGGTTCCCCAGGTGGCCCGCACCAGAACTTCCTGCACTGGCCGCCAGCCCAGTCCGATTTTTGGGTTGGTGGTGGAGCCGAAATCGCTGTAGTCGTCGTAGCGCAGCGCTGCCTGAACCTCGAAAGTCTCGTGCAAGGGCAACACGAATTCTGCGAAAACTGACCATATATCCCTGTCGGCGTTGACAGGATCAAAGCTGGCGCCGGAGGCCAGTTTGCCGTTCAGCAGGATCTCATCGGCGCTCTGCGTAACCTCTTGTTGGCGCGCCTGAGCGCCGAAGGCCATACCAATGGGGCCGCCTGGTAGGGAGCCGGCGTTGCCACTGATCTGAAAGTCGAGCGTGGTCTCGGTACTGCCCTGGGATTCCTCAGCATTGCTGACGACGAATTGGTCGAGCACCTCCTGTGAATTCTGAGGATCTACGCCGAAAGGATTGTAAAACTGGTCACCGCCGGGGCCGCCACGGCCAAGCAGGGCCTCCTGAAATTCCTCCTGCAAGATGGCGTTAAAACGCTGGACTTTGGCTTCACTTTCGCTGCGTACGATAGCCGCTTCCCATTGCCAGCCGGCCCATTGGCCGCGCAGGCCAGCCAGGGCCCGCCAGGTGGTCACGTCGGTGTCCAGAAAACGATCACCGGCGTCCAGCGCGCGTAAACGCAGGCTGAGGAAATCCCCGAAGGGATTGTCCGGGTGATTCGCGGTGGTGTCATAGTTGAACAGGGGCGTCGGTGCGAGTATCGATTCGGTCTGGTTGTTGCTATACAACACCTCACCGAAAAACTGCAGCTTATCCCCAAAATCATGCGACATGCTTGCGGTCAGCCCCAGTCTATCGGAGGGGTTCTGCATGGTGGTGAAGTAGGCGTAGTTGAAGCGGCAGGTGCCGAACTCCCCTGGCACAGCGATATCAGCATTGGCTATGTCGGGGTTGGTGCCACAGGCCGGATCAGGGAGTCGGTAAAGGAAATTGAAGTCTTCATCAAGTCCCGTGGCGGTGGGCGGAGAGCTACCCGAGCTGCGCTGGTTGTAGCCGCCCCGTCCAGAAAAATCCACGTCCCCCGCGAAGTCCCGGTCGCGCGACCAGATGATATCGCGGCTGAAGTAGCTCAGGGTGCCCGTCACGCGAGTAGATTTGTTTGACCAACCCCCCGTGAAGGCGATGTCCCACTCGGACCCGTCGCCCTCGCTGTTTCCCAGGTAACCACCTTCCACAGTGAAGCCGTCAACTTGTTGCTTGGTGATGATATTGACGACACCTGCCACGGCCTCTGAGCCGTAAATCGCGGATGCGCCATCCTTCAACACTTCAATTCGCTCGATTGCTGCAACCGGTATGGCATTGATATCCACGAAGGGCGAACTATCTGCGGAAGCGCCAAATGGTGCCACGCGTCTGCCATTGACAAGCGTCAGGGTGCCATCGAGGCCAATGCCGCGGAGGTTGAATGCCGCGCTGCCCCGGAAAGGTGAGGTAGTGGCCATTGAGTCACTGAAATTGTCCGTGTTCTGCGGGAGATAACGGGCAAAGTCGTCCATTGTGGTAATCCCGTTCGCCAGCAGAACCTGGGCGTCGTAAACGGTAACGGGGGACGGGCTGTCCAGTGCGGACCGGATAACTCGCGACCCGGTTACGACGACCTCTTCCAGGAGTCTGTCGTTTTCTGGCTCGGGAGACTGAGTCTGGGCCCATAGAGAATGTGGCCATATCGACTGCACAACGGTTCCGAAAAAAATGGCCGAAGCGTTCAAGCGTAGCGCCAATGTCCTGTCTCCCTGGATACATTTTCTTTGCGCGTTCAGTGTACACCAGGCCGGCCGGTTAGTAACGGCCGTGCGCGACCCCGCTATCGGTCAGCCTCGTGATCTGAATCCGGGATTTCGTCTTCCTCAATCTCCCAGGAATACCGGCGCCGTGGGGGTGGTGGATCACGGTGTCGCAGCAACATAGCCATCAGCCCTCCAGCAAGTGCACCAAAAAAGTGGGACTCGAAAGAGATGGACGGATCTCCCGGGAAAATGGTCATGACCATGCCGCCATAGAGATAGAATGCCAGCAGCAGTAGTACCGCCGACTTGCGGTCCCGGCGCAACATACCGCTCACAAAGAGGAAGAAAAACATGCCATGGGTCAGGCCACTGGCACCCAGGTGGTAGCTGCTGCGAGCCAGGAGCCACACACCCAGACCGGACACCAGCCAGATTCCCACCAGGGCGGGTGCTGCTGATCTGGGATAGCCGTAGAAAATCAGCGCCCCGAGAATAAGCAACGGCGGCGTATTGCTCATCAGGTGTTGCCATGACCCATGAATCAGAGGCGCTGTCAGTATGCCAGAGAGCCCCGAAATCTCCCGGGGTAATACGCCCATTGCCTGTAGTTCGAGACCGCTTATCCAGGACGCCAAATGCAGTAGCCACATGATGCCCACCAGCGCTGCGGCGGACGCTAATGCGGATCGCCAGCTGTGGTTCGTGGTCATGTTTTGACGTGTATTCGGCCACCCCACCTGAACCACCCGATAGTGCCGTCGGGCTTACGGACGAACTCCGCTCGCCATCTGCCCGATACAGGCCTTACCTGATCCTCACCGAAGAACTCGACAGGTGAGGGATCAGTTGGTTCAGGGGGCGGTGTGGAAGCGTCCGGAAAACCTTGCTTGATGACTTCTTGTAGCATGAGTTGGCCATTCTCCAGTGTAAAAATGGCATCGGCGTAGGGTCGCGAGTATGTGCCGGTATACGTCTGGAGCCTGCGTATTCGAAGAATGCCTCGGTATCCCCCTCAGTCACGACCGGGCTCATCCAGAGTCCACCAAACGCTGAGTAACCAACGAAGGCCAGCCAGCCGATTACCGCGATCGCCGCGATAGCTGTAACTTTCAACACAGTCCTTTCCTCCGTGTGTGCTCGACGAGGTCAGTGGCTGATGCCCACCGCCCGATGCGTGAACGTGGTATCGCGCAGGCAGCCTGCGAGGAAGCCCGCGATGTCTGCGCGCGAAATTTTGAGTCTAAGCCCGCGTTCGCCGGCTGGGATGTCGACTTTGTAGTTGCCCTCTGCCGGACCATCCGTAAATGCACTGGGTCGCACGATGGTCCAGTCTAGTCCGCTTTCGCGCACCAATTGTTCCTGGCGTTCGTGATCCAGGAAGACAGGACGGAGAAGCAGCCCGAACATAATTCTTTTCCAGAAGAAGTTCAGGTTACTCCAACTGTCACCCGCGCCCAGTGTCGACTGGCAAATCAATCGGTTGACGCCGTAAAGCTGCATGGCCTTCACAATGTGCTGGGTCCCCCTGGAGCGCACGAGGCTCGAGCGGGATGCCCCGGCACCCAATGTAATCATCACGGCGTCCTGTCCTGCGATGGC
>JBDWQQ010000140.1:0-29258 GCA_039986455.1 Halioglobus sp. | reverse complement strand
AGATGTGGGCTTCGATGTGCTGTCGGTAATACCCACGGCCTCCGGACTGCTATACCAGATGGCACTGCAGGAACCCGACGTTGTCATTATCGCCCTGGATTCACCAGACCGCGATGTCCTTGAAAGCCTCAGTATTGCCTCCGGCCATAACCCCCGACCGGTCGTTATGTTCTCGGAGTCTGGTGACCAAAATTTTATTACCGACGCCATTCGCGCAGGTGTCACCGCCTACCAGGCAGAGGATATCAGTCCATCCAGAGTGCGCGCAGCGATAGACATTGCCGTTGCACAATTCTCCGCCTTCAATGATCTGCGAGAAGAGCTGGACGACACGCGCCGTGAGCTACAAGAGCGCAAACTGGTTGAGAGGGCAAAGGGCTTGTTGATGAAAGCACACGCTGTGGATGAGGACGACGCCTTCTCCACACTGCGTAAATTGGCCATGGACAAAAATCGCACGCTGGGTGAAACGGCTGCGGATGTCATCGCAATTCTTGAGCGCGCCACATCGAAAGGAACCCAGTCATGAGTGACGTCTCTCGATTGCCACCCGCCGAAAGCAACGCACTGTCCTTAGGGTTCCTGAGGTTGAGTGATAGTGCGCCGTTAATCATGGCGCAGGAGTTGGGCCTTTACGAAAAGTACGGTCTGGAGGTGCGGCTGCAGCGCGAAGTCTCTTGGGCCAATGTGCGCGATAAACTGGTAACGGGCGATCTGGACGCGGCACAAATGCTGGCGCCTTTGCCGCTTGCCACCTCACTCGGTGTAGGCGGGATGCGTGCCGACATCATGACAGGGCTCGCCCTTAGTCTGAACGGTAATGCCATCACCCTCGGGCACGCTCTGGCGACAGAGATCAGCGCCCGCGGCGGCGACGCGAAGTTGAATGCAGCAACCAGTGCCACAGCTTTCGGTGAGTATCTTAAGACGGGCAACCGCGAAGTCACCCTGGCCGCGGCCCACACGTTTTCCTGTCACATCCTGCAATTGCGGCACTGGCTGCAAGCCGGCGGCATTGATCCGGATAGGGATGTACGCATTATCGTGCTTCCTCCAGAGCAGATGGTCGACAGTCTGGCCCGAGGTATTATCGATGGCTTCTGTGTTGGGGAACCCTGGAACAGCATCGCAGTGCAGCATGGCATTGGTGCGATACAGGCCACCGGCAATCAGATATGGAACAACAGTCTGGAGAAAGTACTGGCAGTAACGGCAGCTTGGCACCAGGCAAACCCGGGTAGTCATCTGCGCCTGCGACTCGCCTTGATGGAGGCTTGCGATTGGCTATCGCACCCCTATAACCGAGAGCGTGCCGCCTCAGTGCTGGCCGCGCCAGGGTATCTTGATTTGAGCACAGCCAACCTCAATCCCTCGCTCACCGGTCGCCTGGTGTTCAGCAAGGGCGGAGATATTCAGGATCAGCAGCACTTTCACGTGTTCGGTCGTTTCCAGGCGGGCTTTCCCTGGCGGTCCGAGGGCGAACGACTGCTGCAGCAGATCGGCACATTGCTGGGCAAGACCTTTAGCGAAGAAGACATCAAGTCACAGGTGCAGCGATGCTTCCGCACCGACCTGTATCGGGAGGCGGCAAGACACCTGGCCATGCCCTGCCCAAGTCAGGATTACAAACCGACCGACGAACACGATCAGGCCTGGGAGCTTGAGCCCGGCATCGAACTGGGGCCCGATCAGTTGCTCTCCCGCTAAGCGCGCTCGAAAATGGCAACCCTCGCACTCCTTTGGTGCAATCGGGGCGACTCAAAGTTAAGTATGTCGCCATCGGAAATAACGGGTTACACCATAAGCCACTGATATAAAAACATATTGTATTTACTGGCACGGCTTTTGTTACCTATTGTTCAGTAACTTCTACTACACAGATACTCTCTTTGGGCAACGACGCTCTTACTCTCCGGCTAACTGGCCGGTGGGCGAGGGGAGCGTCTGTGTGTTCATGCACGATGTACAAGGGGTATCGCATGGTTCACCACAAACTATTTTCTCTCACTCGTCGGCGCTTGGGTGCGCTGGCCCTGGGCTCGCTGTTATCTGCCGCTCTTCCTTTTACTGCTAGCGCCGACATTGGCGAGCCGGAAAAAGATGAACTGAAATTCGGTTTCATCAAGCTGACCGACATGGCACCTCTGGCCGTTGCCTATGAGAAAGGCTATTTCGAAGACGAGGGTCTATATGTCACGCTGGAAGCGCAGGCCAACTGGAAAGTATTGCTGGACGGTGTGATCGATGGCCAATTGGACGGGGCACACATGCTCGCGGGTCAGCCGCTGGCGGCCACCATCGGTTTCGGCACCAAGGCACATATTGTCACTCCTTTCTCCATGGACCTGAACGGTAACGGCATCACCGTATCTAACGCCGTGTGGGCAGAAATGAAGAAAAACATTCCCCACGAAAACGGTAAGCCGGTTCACCCGATCAAGGCTGACTATCTCAAACCCGTTGTCGACAAGTACGCCGATGAAGGCAAGCCTTTCAACATGGGCATGGTGTTCCCAGTGTCCACGCATAACTACGAGCTTCGCTATTGGTTGGCGGCGGGCGATATCCATCCGGGTTACTACGCTCCCCATAAAGGCGATATCTCTGGGCAAATAGACGCCCAGGCATTGTTGTCGGTGACTCCGCCGCCACAGATGCCGGCTACTCTCGAGGCCGGCACGATCTACGGCTATTGCGTGGGTGAGCCCTGGAACCAACAGGCAGTGTTTAAAGGCATCGGCGTGCCGGTTATCACCGACTACGAAATCTGGAAGAACAATCCGGAGAAGGTATTCGGCCTTAACAAAGCATTCACCGAGAAGTACCCCAACACCACAGTGCGCGTGGTTAAGGCTCTGCTTCGCGCGGCCAAGTGGCTGGACGAAAACGACAACGCCAATCGCCCCGAGGCCGTGGAGATTCTGTCTCGCTCGGAGTACGTGGGAGCCGACTACGACGTAATCGCCAACTCCATGACCGGTACCTTTGAATATGAGAAAGGCGACAAACGCGATATTCCCGACTTCAACGTCTTCTTCCGCTACTTCGCTACCTACCCCTACTACTCCGACGCTATCTGGTATCTGACCCAGATGCGCCGCTGGGGACAAATAGCTGAGCCCAAGTCTGACGAATGGTTCTTCGACGTGGCCAAAAGCGTTTATCGCCCGGACATTTACCAGGCCGCAGCCGAGGCACTGATCGCAGAGGGTGAAATGAAAGCTGCAGAGTTCCCCGCGTTTGCTGATGAGTCAGGCTTTCGCGGTCCCCAGTCCGAGTTCATCGACGGCAAAGTGTTTGACGGCAGCAAGCCTAACGCCTACCTGGAGCAGTTTCCAATCGGCCTGAAGGGCGATGATGTAGTTGAGTAATTGTCATGGACATCCCCGCCCGGGCGGGGATGTTGCACACCGGATTTTCAAAACCGTTAAACCAACAGGATTTAGTCAACATGTCAGAAACAGCAGCCCTAAAACCCGATGATCGATTTCAGCAGATGCTCTCCAGTATCCGCTCGAAGTCATTTGCGGAAGGCCTTGTGCTACCCGCTATCGGGATCGTGATTTTTCTGCTGGCCTGGCAGTTCTCCGCCAATCGCATCGAAACCTCATTGGGCCAGTTTCCTGGCCCTGTGCAGGTTTGGGAGCAAATCGAAAACCTGGGCACAGAACACAGCCGAGAAAGAGACAAGGAAGTGGCTTTCTATGTGCGCCAGGATGAACGCAACGCCAAGAAATTGGCGGCCAACCCCGATGCGGTTATCAAGGTACGCAGCTATACCGGTAAACCGACTTTCATCGACCAAATATTTACCAGCCTGCTTACAGTTGCGGCCGGTTTCTTCATTGCCAACTTGATCGCCATTCCACTGGGCATTGTGTGCGGACTCAGCGCAGGCACCTACAAGGCAATGAACCCAATCATTCAGATTTTCAAGCCGGTCTCGCCCCTGGCCTGGCTACCACTGGTGACCATGGTGGTCAGCGCCACTTACACCGCTGAGGACCCGGCGCTGGACAAGGCATTCCTTAACTCCGCGATTACCGTAGCGCTGTGTTGCCTTTGGCCCACCTTAATCAACACCACAGTCGGCGTAGCAGGGATCGATCGCGATCTGGTTAACGTCAGTCGAGTGATGGCGCTCTCGCCAATAGTGCACGTGCGCAAAATTGTAATCCCTGCTGCCATTCCCATGATCTTCACCGGCCTGCGTCTTTCCCTGGCGACCGGATGGATGGTTCTGATCGCCGCGGAAATGCTGGCCCAGAATCCCGGGCTCGGCAAATTCGTATGGGATGAATTTCAAAACGGCAGTTCCAATTCACTGGGCCGCATCATGGTTGCCGTTGTGGCGATCGGCCTTATCGGCTTCATGCTGGACAAACTCATGCTGACGTTGCAAAAGCGTATCAGCTGGGACAAAAGCGCCGTGCTGCGCTAACACTGGGAGAACAGACATATGGCTATGAAATATCTCGATATCACCGGCGTTGGCATTGAATTCGATACCAACGGCACTAAGTTCCGCGCTTTACAGAACGTTAATCTGCGAATGGACCAGGGCGAATTCGTGTCGCTCATCGGGCACTCAGGTTGCGGTAAATCCACCGTGCTCAACATTGTCGCCGGACTTCACAACGCCACTGAAGGTGGTGTGGTGCTGGAGGGCAAGGAAGTCACCGAGCCCGGGCCAGATCGCGCTGTTGTTTTCCAGAACCATTCGCTAATGCCGTGGCTCAGCGTTTACGAAAATGTGGAGCTGGCCGTTAACCAAGTGTTTCGAAAAACCAAATCAAAGGCAGAGCGAAGGGAATGGATTGAGCATAACCTTAAGCTGGTCAATATGGATCACGCCCTTAACAAGTTGCCAGGTGAAATATCGGGCGGCATGAAACAGCGAGTGGGCATTGCCCGCTGTCTCGCCATGGAGCCCAAGGTGCTGTTAATGGACGAGCCCTTCGGCGCACTCGATGCGCTAACCCGCGCACACTTGCAGGATTCATTGATGCAGATTCAGAGCGACTTGGGCAATACGGTGATCATGATTACCCACGATGTTGACGAGGCGGTGTTGCTTTCTGATCGTATTGTCATGATGACCAATGGCCCCGCGGCGACTATCGGTGAAATTTTGCAGGTCGATCTACCCAGGCCACGGGATCGACTGGCTCTGGCAGAAGATCCACAGTTTGTTCACCTGCGCCAGCAGGTGCTCGAATTCCTTTATGCCAAGCACAGTAATCCAGCACAACAGGTCACGCCGGACGCAAAGAAAAGCGCTGAAACGGCACCGGTGCTTGAAGCTATAGGCGCTGCTGATGAGGACGTATCGAAGACCGACGGCCCAGACACCGAAGCGGCATAGAACGGAATGTCTAAGCGACTTGTCATCATCGGCGCGGGCATGGCGACATCCTACCTGCTGCAGGAATTAGAGGATCTGGGTACGAACCTGGACATCACCGTGATCGGTGAGGAACGCGAGTTTTGTTACAACCGGGTATTGCTTTCCAGTCTTCTCGCCGAAGAGGCAACGGAAGATCAATTACAAATGCTATCCACCGACCGAGCGCCTATCGCCCGTTTTCTAACAGACACCCGGGCCACGGCTATCGACACCCGTCAAAGTTTGGTGCACTGCGACAAGGGACCTGATCTTGCCTACGATCACCTGGTGCTCGCCACCGGTTCTTCGGTAGCAAGGCCACAGGGAATCGACTGTGATCTTGAAGGAGTTATGGCGTTCCGTAATCTTGCAGACGCCCGTCAATTGCAGTCTGTTGAACTTCGTGGCCAACGGGCCATTGTCGTTGGCGGTGGTCTGCTCGGATTAGAGGCCGCTCATGGCCTCAACCGACTGGGCTACGAAACCACTGTTCTGCATCGCAACGCCTGGCTAATGAACCGGCAACTGGACCAACCCGGTGCTGAGCAACTGCTGCGAGATTTACAGGCCAGTGGCATTCAATTTGAAATGTCTGCATCCATAAGTCGACTCAATAGCAGCGAAGGCAGAATTACCAGTGTGACGCTGGACAGCGACAAGCAGCTGGACTGCGACGTATTGCTACTTGCTAGCGGTATCACGCCAAACAAGTCCCTCGCCCAACACGCAGGGCTAGACACAGACAGGGGCGTACTAGTGACCCCCAATCTCCGTTCTTCGCGCCCCGGTATCTACGCCCTGGGCGAATGCAGCCAGATAGGACAGCAGTGTTTTGGCCTGGTTGCCCCTATTCGCCGGCAAGCGCAGGTACTCGCCTGCGAGCTGATGGAAAAACCCGGCCCTGGCTTCGCTATAGAAGACTGGCCCACCCAATTAAAAATTTCCGATATCGATATCTACCGCGCTGGCGATCTCGACGCCGACGCGGAGCAACTGGTGTTGAACGATGCCGCCAACGGCATATACAGGCGCCTCGTTATTCGTGAAGACAGGCTTATCGGTGCGGTGCTGGTCGGCGATAAACGCGGTGGCACATGGTATTCCGAACTCATTCAAAGCCGGCGCAACATCGCTGGCATGCGCCCCGGACTGATGTTCGGCCCGGACGTAGCACAGGCCCTGCTGCCCGCAGTTGCCGCCTAGAACAATGGAGAGAGAAATAATGAGCAAACAAAAAATTGTGGTCGTCGGCAACGGCATGGTGGGACACCATTTTGTGGAGACGCTCGCCAACAGCGACGCGGCAGTAGAGATTACAGTACTGGGCGAAGAGCCCCGGCCTGCCTATGACCGGGTTCATCTTTCTGACGTATTTGCCGGTCGCGCACCCGAAGAACTGGCGATGGCTGACAGGGAAACCTACAAAAGCTGGGGTGTGGAGGCCCACTTTGGCGACCCCGTCGTGACCTTGGAGCGCAACAAACGCGAAGTCGTTACCCAACTGGGCCGGCGTTTCGCCTACGACAAACTGGTGCTGGCCACAGGTTCGTATCCATTTGTACCGCCCGTTCCGGGCCACGAACATAAACGCTGCTTAACGTATCGCACCATCGACGACCTTGGGGAAATTAAAGCCAAGGCCAAGGGTAGCAAGATTGGTGTAGTAGTCGGAGGAGGGCTGTTGGGTCTGGAGTGCGCCAATGCATTACAGAACCTCGGCCTTGAAACCCACGTAGTAGAGTTCGCACCCGGCCTGATGGGTGTGCAACTGGACGACGGCGGCTCGCGCATGTTGCGTCGCAAAATTGAGGCACTGGGGGTGCGGGTACACACCGGGAAGAACACCCAGAATATTGCAGAGGGTGATGATCGCGCGCTCAAAATGGAGTTTGCAGACGACACCGTTCTGGAAACCGACATGATTGTGTTTTCAGCTGGCATACGCCCGCGGGACAACCTGGCGCGCGAGCACGAACTGGCCGTTGGCGAACGCGGCGGGATTGTTGTGGACTCGCAGCTGCGCACCACCGATGAACACATTTACTGCATTGGCGAGAGCGCGCTCTATGACGGACGAATCTATGGACTGGTCGCCCCGGGATATCGGATGGCTGAGGCGGTCGCGTCACAAATAGCCGGTAGCGACGGCAGCTTTACCGGCGCTGATATGAGCACCAAGCTTAAGCTTCTGGGCGTAGACGTGGGCTCCCTCGGTGACGCTCACGGCCGAACCGATGGCGCCATCTCCTTTGTTTTCAGTGACGAGCGTGAAGAAATTTACAAACGTATTGTGACCACTGCCGATGCTAAAACATTGTTAGGCGCGGTACTGGTTGGCGATTGCAGCGACTACGACAGCCTGCTGCAGTACCACCTGAACGACATAGAACTGCCGCCGGAACCACAAAGCCTGATTGCCCCTAACACCGGTGATGCACCCGCGCTTGGCGTTGCGGCGCTGCCCGCGACTGCCACGGTATGCTCCTGCCACAACGTCACCAAGGGCGATGTCGTCGGCGCAATAGAGGGCGGCTGCTGTTCACTGGGCGACGTTAAGGGCGAGACCAAGGCCAGCACCGGCTGTGGTGGCTGCGCAGCCATGCTCAAGAATCTGGTGGATGACGAACTGAGTGTTCGTGGCGTGGCGGTAGACAAGAGCATTTGCGAGCACTTTCCGCACACCCGTCAGGAGCTTTACCATCTGGCGCGCGTGGGCGAGGTTAAATCCTTCGATGCCATGCTAGATCATCATGGTAAAGGCCGCGGTTGTGACATTTGTAAGCCGACCATCGGCTCTATCATGGCCTCGCTCTGGAATGATCATATTCTGGATGCACCCCATGTGGGTCTGCAGGATACCAACGACACTTTCATGGCCAACATGCAAAAAGACGGTACCTACTCTGTAGTGCCGCGAGTCGCGGGAGGCGAGATCACACCGCAGAAGCTGGTGGTGCTGGGGCAGGTGGCACAAAAGTACGACCTCTATACCAAGATCACGGGCGGCCAGCGCGTCGACCTATTCGGAGCGCGTCTGGAGCAACTGCCGCAGATTTGGCAGGAACTGGTCGACGCCGGTTTTGAAACCGGGCACGCCTACGGAAAGGCACTGCGCACGGTGAAGTCATGTGTGGGTAGCACCTGGTGTCGTTACGGTGTTCAGGACAGCGTGGGCATGGCGATCCACATAGAAGATCGCTATAAGGGCCTGCGTGCGCCGCATAAAATCAAGTCAGCGGTATCAGGCTGCACGCGCGAATGTGCAGAAGCTCAATCGAAGGACTTCGGGATTATCGCCACCGAAAACGGTTGGAACCTTTACGTGTGTGGTAACGGGGGAATGAAGCCACGCCATGCTGACTTGTTCGCCACCGACCTGGATGATCAAACCCTAATCCGCTACATCGACCGCTTCCTCATGTTTTACATTCGCACGGCTGATCGCCTGCAGCGCACTTCCACATGGATGGACAACCTCGAAGGAGGTATCGACTACCTGCGTGAGGTAGTAATAGAAGACTCCCTGGGTATTGCCGCGGAACTGGAAAGCCAGATGGAACATATCGTCGGCACCTACCAGTGCGAGTGGAAAACCACGTTGGACAATCCCGAAAAACTCAAGCGCTTTCGCAGCTTCGTCAACTCCGAAGAGGCCGACAGCAATGTGGTGTTCGTGAAGGAACGTGAACAAATCAGGCCGGCACGTGCAGAAGAACGTTTGCGCCTGGTTGCAGTGAGCAAATAAGTGATCCGAGGTATCGATATGACCGCAGCAGAAAAAATAAACTGGGAGCCCCTGTGCACTCGAAGTGACCTTGTTTCAGGTTCAGGCGTTTGCGCACTGGCAGGCCAGGAGCAGATTGCCCTGTTCTACTTGCCAAGCGAATCTCAACAAGTGTTCGCCATTAGCAATCGCGATCCGATTGGCGGCGCCAACGTATTGTCGCGCGGCATCCTCGGTGATCTGGAAGATTGCATCGTGGTCGCATCGCCTTTGTACAAACAACATTTTGACCTGACCAACGGACGGTGTCTTGAAGACGAGACAGTGTCAGTCGAAGTCTACGATGTCCGTATTGAAGGCGACAATGTTCTGATTAAACGCTGAAATGACTGACTGCCAAACGACATGTCCCTACTGCGGAGTTGGCTGCGGCGTTACAGCCAGCGTCGAGCGGGGAGATGTTATCGCTGTAATGGGGGACGGGAACCATCCCGCCAATGCCGGCCGTCTGTGCGTAAAGGGGACCGCACTGGCTGAAACACTTGGAAACGAGGGCCGGCTCCTCCACCCTACACTGGCCGGTGATGCCATTACCTGGGATAGCGCGCTGGATCTTGTTGCAAAAAAATTGCAGGAGACTCGCAGGCTGCACGGGCCTGAGTCGGTGGCGTTCTATCTTTCGGGCCAATTACTCACAGAAGATTACTACGTTGCCAACAAGCTGATGAAAGGCTTCCTGGGTAGCGCCAATGTCGACACCAATTCGCGCTTGTGCATGTCATCGGCGGTAGCGGCCTACAAACGAGCCTTCGGCGAAGACATTGTGCCTTGCAGTTACGAGGACCTTGAAACCTGTGACCTTTTGGTGATGACCGGCTCCAATGCCGCCTGGACTCACCCGGTGGTGTACCAGCGCATAGTGGCGGCAAAAAAAGAAAACCCTGAAAAGCGTGTTGTGGTGATTGATACCCGCAAGACAGCCACTTGTGACGTGGCCGATCTGCATTTGCAGATCAAGCCCGGCAGCGATGCTTTTCTGTTCGGCGGCTTGTTGAAATATTTGGATGAACAAGATCTTCTGAATCAGCACTACATCGACAGTTACACCGAGGGGTTCGCCGAAAGTCTGGAAGCGGCCGCGTCGCTGGACCGAGACACCGTCTGCCGTGCCACTGGCCTCGATAGCGAAACACTGGAAAGTTTCTACCAGTGGTTTGGCGCAACCGACAACACAGTCACCCTGTATTCCCAGGGCATTAACCAGTCGGCCACAGGCACTGACAAGTGTAATGCCATCATCAACTGTCATCTCGCAACCGGTCGTATTGGCAGGCCCGGCGCTGGCCCTTTTTCTATCACCGGACAGCCTAATGCCATGGGCGGCAGGGAAGTGGGTGGCCTCGCCAATCAATTGGCGGCCCATATGGATTTTACGCCCACCGCCGTAAACCGGGTTGAACGATTCTGGAATGCTGCTGACATGGCAAGTGGAGCAGGGCTCAAGGCCGTGGACATGTTTGCAGCGGCGGCAGAGGGAAAGATAAAGTTTATCTGGATTATGGCGACCAACCCTGCGGTTAGCCTTCCTGATACAGACGCCGTGCGAACCGCTTTGCAAAACTGTGACTTCGTGGTGGTGTCAGACTGCACGGCAGATACCGATACCGCGCAATTGGCAGACCTGGTGTTACCGGCCGCCGCGTGGGGCGAAAAGGATGGCACGGTCACTAACTCCGAGCGCGTCATCTCCCGGCAGCGCAAGTTCGCGCAAGCGGCTGGCGAGTCGCGACCTGACTGGTGGATGATTACCGAGGTGGCCCGGCGTATGGGCTTTGGTGACTCGTTCGAGTATGACGGGCCGGCCGATATCTTTCGCGAACACGCGGCGCTTTCTGCTTTCGAAAATCACGGCGAGCGGGCATTTAACATTGGCGCACTGAGTTCGCTTAGCGACGATGACTATGATGGCCTGGCACCCACGCGGTGGCCCAAAGCGCTAACGTCACAGACAGAACCTCTCGCCGACGGACGATACTTTACCCCTAGCGGTCGCGCGCAGTTTATAGCGGTGAACGCCGAGGCGCCGAAAGACGCTAGCAGCCTTATTCTTAACACCGGTCGCTTTCGCGACCAGTGGCACACAATGACGCGCACAGGCAGGGTTCCTCGCTTGTCTCGTCATAGAGATTTTTTCAGTGTTTCCGTTTCTCCCAAGTATGCTCAAAGCCGGAATCTGCGTGATGGGGACTTGGTCACTGTTAAGAATGCGCTCGGTCGTATTGCCGCTATTGTGACACTGGACGCTGGCCTGCCTGATGATCAGGTGTTTGCACCTATCCACTGGAGCGACCAGTTCGCCTCTGCCGGCACGGTCAGCGCGCTGATACCTGCGATCACCGATCCCAATTCGGGACAACCCCAGTCCAAGTTTGCAGGTGTTGAACTAGCCCGCATGGAAACCGCAAGTTGGGGACTGTTGTTCAGCAGGGACGAACTGATTCCAACAGAGCTGGATTATTGGTCACGGATACCCACCGAGGGCGGTTTTGTTTATCTGCTTGCAGACTGTTCCACACCGGAAGTAGTGGCAGGCAAACTCGCCCGGCAGTTACCTGGCGACAATACTCAGGCTATTTCCTACATCGATGCACTTAAGCAAGACGTCAGAGAAGTTCACTTGGAGAACGGCGTTGCCAGACATGCCCTGTTCCTGAATCCCGATCGCGACCAGCTACCCGGGCAAGCATGGATCCTCAATTTGGGGAGCGCGCCGTTACCCTCGACACCTCACAGTCTGCTGGCAGGGTGCGACCCGCACGGCGTAGACACCGGCCCCATGGTTTGTAGCTGCTGGGAAGTTGGGGAAACTGAGATTCGTAATGCGGTGGCGCAGGGTGCAGATTCGGTAGAGACGTTGGGACAGCGCTTGCGCTGCGGAACACAGTGCGGCTCATGCATTCCGGAACTGAAGCAAATAATCCTGCAGTCGCAAAAGGATTGCGCGGCGTAAAAGGTCTTTTTGAAGGAATGCACTCAGGGGTTCGTTTTTAAGACGAAGAAAGAATCTATAACGCCACAGCGCCTTTACCCGGGCTTGTTAGTTTGATGAACCTGGTCACTCATCGAGGTCGCATGCAGCGCTTCATCACCTTGGATTATTTACCCCACGCTACGGCGCTCGCAATCGATGTCGATTCAGGTACACCAAAGCGATCAGCGACATCAGCGCGAAAGCGGGCAGTACCAGCGGGAAGGCAAACTGGTCGGCGAGCACGCCCATCGACATAGCGCCTAATGCAGGCGCCCCCATCGCCAGCATGGTCCACAGGCTGAGCACACGACCTCGATATTCGTCATCTACCTGCAGTTGTGCGAGGGCCTGACTGCTGGTGCCGATAATGGTGGTTGCCGTACTCAGCAAGCCAATGAGGCAAGCGAAGCTGATGAGCTGGGTTGACCAGCCCAAAGCCGCCACCAGAAACGCAGCTGCTGCGAGGCAGGCAATCATTAACGACACTAGCCGCGATTCTTCGCTTCCCTGGCGACTAACCACCGCGCCCCCGAGTATGGAGCCTGCCCCGGCGGCAGCGGTGAGCGTTGCCAATGTGGCGGAATCGCCGTGCAATAACACGCCCGAGAGTGCCGGCAGTAGCTCCATGACCGTTCTGCCCAGCAGAGCGTTAATCAGGGTGAAGCTGAAGATCAGACGAATGCTAGGATGCGCGCGCGTATAGCGAAACCCGTCGCGAAGCTGGTCGAAAAAGCCAGATTTTGCGGCCTTCGCATCGTTGCGCTTGCGCCCTGTTACGCCCAGCAGAAACAACAGGCTGAAGGCCATTAATCCTGCCGCACAGAAGTAGGCGGCAGCCGGAGAGCTCCATTGAATCAGCGCGGCACCTAGCGCCGGGCCAAGGATTCGCGACGTGTTAAAAGTAATCGCGGAATAACCGATGGCGCTGGGCAGCGATATGCGCGGCACCAGCGATGGAATCAGGGCCAGCCGCACGGGTGTTTGAGCCGAGCTGGCAATGCCAAGGGCAACGGATAGTGCCAGTAACACAGGGAGGGCAAGCAATCCGCTCACCACTGCCAGCCCCGCAATGCCCGCCAGTGCAGCGTGCAGGCCAAGGGTAATCAGCAGGCCATTGCGGGGGTTGATGCGGTCCGACACAATGCCGAAAACCGGTGACAGCACCAGTGCGGGTGCGAGCAAGAGCCCGGCCACAATGCCCACCCAAGTGGCTGATTCGGTTAGATCCCAGGCGCTCCAGCCGAGTAAAAAGCGCAGAATCCAGCTGCCCAAAGTGGAAAATATGGCGGCGGGAAAGTAGCGACGAAATTCAGGCGAAGCAAATGCTGACCGATGTGAGCCCTTCGCGGCATTACCCTGGGAGGATGTAAGCATGGGGCCACCGTATAGAGCTGCCGTTAAAGGTCAAGATGTAATTCCCGGCGGGCTAGTCGTGGGGGCGGGTGACTTCGGCGTGGCCACTGCTGTGCAAAGCGAATCTTCAGGGAAATACTGGCTCAGATAGACTATAGTTTGGGTCCGGTTACAGCCTCCTGAGGGGGCGACAACCGATGTAATAAACCCAGATAGGTGAGAACTATGTTCACGAAAATGCAAGAAGGCACCGCTGAAGACTGGTCGGTGATTGGCGCTGCCCATATGGAGCATTTCACCAAGACTCCAGAAACACTCATGGGCATGCTGCGTAGCCTTGAAGACATCACACTAGGCTTTGCCTGCAACCAACTGCAGCACAGTTTAATGACAGGCACTCTGGCCCGACGATCTGGCGCTAGCGACGAAGAAGTGGCTATTGCCTTACTGCACGATATTGGCAAGGCGATTAACGTGCCCAACCACGGCCCCATTGCAGCCGAACTGATGCGCCCCTATATCAGCGACGATTCTTATCACGCTATTTATCATCACCAGGCGTTTCAGGGTAAGTTCTACTTTGAGTATTTAGGGGCTGATCCCAATGGCCGTGACAGTTTTACCAACGAAAGCTGGTACGACCTGGCCGTAAAATTGGTCGACACCTGGGACGCACCGGCATTTGATCCCGACTATGAAGTAGATAGCCTGGAGTCGTTTGAACCGCTACTAAAGCAGTTGTTTACTTCGCCTATCCGAATGCTTTAAACGCTTCACTGCTTGCGCGGCTAATCCGGTAGCCGCGCTCTTTCCTTCCTTCTTTCCACTGATGCTCACTCAGCATCAATTCGAGCCAAACAGAACTTGGGGTAACTACCCAGTTGAAGGCTAACCCGATACTCCGCGCCGGCCCGCAATGGCTTCATTTCAGTACAGCGCAGCGGTAGCGTGATTTCCGATTCGTAATCCAGTAACTGGTGCTGCTCGAAAGTCTGAACGCGTGTAAAAAGCAGGGCATCCAAATTATTCAGCTGGCCGACTGAGGGGATAGTGACGTGCACCGGGTTCAATTCAATGGCGCCATTGCTGCTCTCCTTACGTGCTTGCTGTAAAAGCGTTGCGGCATTCTCCGGTGTAAGGCAGAGCACAGTGGCCAGCGGATGCCGTTTGCCGTTAGTTACCAGAGCATCAGGGTTTAGCGCATCGCCGCCTTTAAAAGTGGCTGTTTCACTGTCGAGATTGGCAAGGCACAACTCAACCTCGATCTTCTGAGGAATAAATATGCCTCGGGCGTGTAGCTGGGGCGCAAGGTTAGCGGTAACCGCAAATTGAGGTTCCTGCTCCAGAGACTTCTGCATCGTTTCAGCGATGATCACATGGGGGCTGCCGGGATGCTGATAACTACAAGCATCGCCGCGCACGCAGTTGATGCGGTGCGCTTGCAGGCCAAAATGTTGGATGAGCAGACTGACACTGTCGAGTGATTGCTGATGGATATCCAGCAAATGCACCTGAAGCTCGCCGGGGTTGAACTTGCCAAGTAATGGCAGCAGCAATGTGGCGAACGGACCGCAGCCGGCGTAAAGGACCTCAATCGGGCCACCTGCAAAGCGTGCTCTGGCCGCATTAATGGCAGCATGGGCAGCGCGAATAAATACCACACTGCGCTGATAATCTTTCACGCAGTGGGCAGCGGCCTGCGGGTTAATCGCCACCCCGTCGTTCAGCAGGGAATCTTCAGCCCAGGCGTCAAAGCTGCGGTCGGGCTTAACGCCGCCGACGTCACTGCAAAGTCGCGCAAACGCATCGAGCGCTTCGCGCAGCTGGGCAGGCGAACTGGCCTCGTCAAGAAGTGTGTCACTGATGTGGGTAAGCTTCATGTGCTGGAAGTTTACGGTAATTGCTTGCACAAAAAAGCCCCGGTTAAGCGGCTCAACACTTCTGAAGTGTTATCTCTGATGAAATCAATTAAGTGAAATTCCCATAATATTCAGCTATTCGACGGTAAGAGTTCCCTTGCACTTTGGGAAATCAACGCACCCCCAAAACTGATTGCCTGACTTGGCACCTTTTTTTACCGTCCGCTTAACCATAGGACCGTCACATCTTGGGCAAACAGGCTTTTTTTTCCTCTCCCGCAAATCTGCAACATGTTGTCGGTTCGTCGCTCGTCCAGGTGCGAGGCGTCCAGCACGAATAGTTTCTAGGGCCCTTGATTTTTCATTGACTGAAAGCACTTGCTGGTCAAAGGACAGAATATACATCACGCCACCAGCACGCCGTGTGACATTGGCTGGCATAGAAGTCTTAAATCTCGCGCTGCCCGTGAATATTATGAGTGAGTGTAACTTTGAGTCTGGTAATCCAGTTAGCGCGTTGAGAACTTTTTGGTGCTTAAAGTTCTGCCTGAGAGGATTCTGAAAAGTAAACTTTTGCCGATGGAATGTTTGAGTCCATGTCGCATTTTTGGCCCCTCCAAAAATCCAACCGCTCATGTTTTTTGTTTCGACAACAAAGATACCGAATAACGAAACAACTATGTGGTCGATCTGTGTAGATCCTTCCTCGGTCGATAAGGTTACATCGTGTAACACTGCGTAGCTTTCCGGATTTAGGTGTTTTTTGAAGGCTCTTTTGACGAGGAATTCCCCTAGCTTTCCCTTAAACCAGCTGGACTCTAATGTCCAGACAAGCAGTATTACAGGGATTGCCCACCAAAGTGTGGCAATGCTCCGGATTACTATCGAGGCTAGATTCAGTTCGTCCATGAAAATTTGTGTTTTCCGATGAAAGTTGAGGGGGTTGTACCAAAGTACTATCTGCCCAGTCTGGAAGAAGACGAGACCAATAAGATTCCGACCTATGAAGCCTGCGTCATTGTCGGAGGGTATATGTTCGTGGGGGAAACACAAGCGGGATGCGCGCTAGGGAAGACCGAAACGTGATTTATTAAAAGATATTGAGCATTACGGAGTGGTAATATTAGCTTGATGGCCATTCTGCTGGCCCAACCCTGAATAGGAGAGAATAGAATGCTAGATATTCGCTGGGAAGTGTTTTCAAATCTCGCCCCCTATTTCGGACGAGTTGTTCCAGCGAGCTTTATTCAAAAAACCGCCGAAACGATCTCAGGAATAACGAGAGTTCATAATTTGATTGAGGGCATCTACAAGCCGGCTGATTCATCGTATGCACTAACCATCGCTAGCATGTTGAAAAACCCCTATGCTGATCGTTTAGAGTTTGCCCAGGATCGAAGTTGGTTCTTTCATTACTCACCTAAGTCAGGCTCACTTGATAGCAAAGTTAATTTGTCGCTGTTCAATTGCATGCGAGATTCCGAACCGGTTTTGGTCATTAAACAGTTATCTGATAAAACGCATGCGGAAGGAACCCGCTATAAGATTCTCGGCCTTGGTCTCATTGAGAGCTTTGATGATAAAAAACGCTTGTTCAGGATTCATGAAGTCACTATCGATGCGTTTCAGCAGAAAGTCGCCCCCGGCGAGGTACTAAGTGATGACTTGATTGAGACAGCTTTGCAATTAGAAAGCTTGGAGGCATGGTCGCCATTTGTTGCAGAGGATAGGGCTGTGTATAAAGTCTCAAAACAAAAACGTGATGCAGCATTTCGAAAAATCGTTCTAGAGAATTATGGGTCCGCCTGTGCCGTCACTGCGTCGAAGTTTATTTACGGAAAATATACAGAAGCTCAGGCTGCGCACATTATTTCCAAAGAGGTAAAAGGAACGGATGATCCACGAAATGGTCTTGCTTTGAGCCATACCGCTCATTGGGCATTTGACCGTGGTATATTCACTATTTCCGATCAGTACGAAGTGCAGGTGCATTCATCCGCCGACAAGAGCAAAAGTTTGAATTTTCAAATATTGGATATGCATGGGAAAGGTATTTTCTTGCCGAAGGATGCGGATTATTACCCTCATCAAGAAGCCCTGAGGTGGCATCGGGAAGAGGTGTTCGGTCATTTTAAAAAATAGGGGAGTGAACCCCTTTGGGCTGAACAATTAGGGTGTATGTACCCGGTAGAAAAATCACGGGTTTGCTCACATCTTATGTTTTCTGCAGCTATCCAAAAAATTTCAGGGTTACAGCTGGGAGTGTAATTGGATATTCCGACGAAAATGTTACGACATTTCAAAGCCATGAACAGCTACGTCGATTGGCCATCCATCAACTGAATAGTGATCTCTCTGCAGGTGCATTGCAGAACAGCGTGTTTGCACGCGAAACACTGAAGGTATCTCACTGTGCCGAAGCTACTGATTTGCCTCTAGAAAAGAGCGGTTTTTGTGGGGTATACAGAAGGCCTAAATTGTAGGACCTAGCAATAAATCCAGATGCAAAAAAGCCGTGATATATAGGGCTATTTTGGCCATCTATGAATGTCTCTAGATGAATTTATGATGGAGGCGGCCGGAATTGCGTCTGCCCCGTCCCTGCGGGCCGCCTTCGACAGACCTCGCTACGCTCGGCCACCGGCGCTCTTTGAGCTGCCAGTCCAATTCCGTCCGAACACACATAAAAAAAGGCCATCGAATTGATGACCTTTTTTTAATATGTGGTGGAGGCGGCCGGAATTGAACCGGCGTCCGCCAGACCTCTGCCTTCGGCTCTACATGCTTAGATTCCGTTAATTAATTTAGCTGCACACAGCCCAACGGGCAGGACGTGATTAGCGAGTTCTGTAAAAGTTTAGCAGCGCCGCCCAGAACATACATTGCTGCGAGCCAGTTCTGTATGACAGTCAATAATGCGGGGCTGGCACCTTGTCATTGACCGCTAGAGCCGAAGCTACTAGATGGTGTCTAGTGACTGCTTACGCAGCCAGTTGAGCACCGTAGTTGTCGTCATTGGCAACTAATAGTTTGCAGCTTTGGATTTACGTGATTGGCTACCATCACGGCATGCACCTAAGGGTTTGTATCCGTCGTCGAATCCAAATCGCCCCCTGTGAACTTTCATTGTACCTCATTACATGGTGCCGGGTTTGGCAATTTTCAAGGCCTGGCGCGTTATGGGGTGACTGACGACGCTGGCTCCAAGGGGGCGCCACGGTGTATTCTGCGGGTATCTTTTAGCGGGAGTCTGATGATGGAAGGGATGATACCCCTGGTGCTAACTATGCTGGCCACCGGTGTTGTGGCGGGCTTGATTGCGGGCTTGCTGGGCGTGGGTGGCGGCATTGTGATTGTGCCGGTGTTGGATACGGCCCTGGCTATTCGCGGAGTTGATCCAGCCATTCGTATGCATGTGGCGGTGGGCACCTCTCTGGCGACCATCATTTTTACTTCCATGTCTTCTGCCCGAGCGCATCATGCCCAGGGCGCGGTCGATATGGATTTGGTCAAGCTATGGGGCCCGTTCATATTTGTGGGTTCGTTAATGGGTTCTGTGGCCGCGGCTCAGGTTCAGAGCATTGTGTTGGCGGCAATCTTCGGGGTGGTCGCGCTGCTCATCGCGATTCAAATGCTGCTGCCACTTGATAACTACCGCCCCTGGAAACAGGTGCCCAAAGGGGCGGGCAGTATTATTGCCCCCACCTTTATTGGCGGCCTCTCGGCAATGATGGGTATTGGCGGCGGTACCTTTAGCGTCGCTACGTTAACCATGATGAGCCAGCCCATTCACAGGGCGGTGGGTACTGCTTCGCTCTTCGGGCTGCTGATTGCCGTGCCAGGTACCATCGGTTTCATCATCAACGGTTTGGGCGACCCTCGCTTGCCGGCCGCCAATTTTGGCTATGTGAACTGGATTGGCGTGGCCCTAATTGCACCCATGACTATGTTAATGGCCCCCATTGGTGCACGCGCAGCCCACAAGCTGTCTAAGCGTGCCCTCAGTTTGGCGTTCGGTGTTTTCCTACTGCTGGTGTCGCTGCGGATGCTGGCGCGGGTGATGGGTTTCGACGTTTAAACGCTACAGAAAAGCCGCAACCGAATGCTAAGGCAATCGACTGCGGCCTGGTAGGGTTTGCCATCGGTGGGGGAGTTGCGTCGCGCAAGGGTCCCTCACCAGGCGCTCTCCTCCATGGGAGAGTGTGGCGGCATAAAACCGCATACCCGGTAAACCAGTACCTGACTCACGGTTTGGGGACGGGCCAGGCTGATCTACACTTTAAATATGGTAGCCCAAAGGCGTTTGCGCAAGGCGGGTGTTAGACCGAGTTAGTCTAAGCTGACGAGGCTAAATAACGCGACAGTTATTGTTTAACGTTATCGCGCACAATTCGCTGTTTTTGACGGTTCCAATCTTTGTCTTTCTGGCTGTCGCGCTTGTCGTGCGCCTTCTTGCCTTCGGCCAAGGCAATACGTGCTTTTACCAGATGACCCTTCCAATACAGCGAGGTGCAAACGCAGGTTTGGCCCTTCTGGGTGACAGCCACTTTTAACTTGGCCAGCTCTTTTTTATTCAGCAGCAACTTGCGGGTACGGGTTGAGTCGGTCACGTAGTGGGTAGACACCGTGTCCAAAGGAACAATGTGCGACCCCAGCAGAAAGGCTTCGCCGTCTTTCATCAGTACGTAAGAGTCCGCCAGATCTGCCTTGCCCATACGCAGGCTTTTTACTTCCCAGCCGGACAGGGCGACACCTGCCTCAAAATTTTCGAGCAGGTGGTAGTCAAAGCTCGCGCGTTTGTTCTGGGCAATAACGTTGTCGGGCTTTTTTGATTTCTTCTTGGCCATGGCGCGCATTATACGTAGGTGGCCCGGCACTTAAACGGTAATCTTTCCCTTTTATGCGGGGTAGGGCTGGGGCAATCTAAACCTATGATAATTGTAGGGATTTTGTAGTGATTAAGGGCCCTGAACCCCAGCTTAAGCAGTGGCGCAGTCGCACTACTTTTGTTTTGGCGCTGTGTTCTGTCGCTGTGGGCTTGGGCAGTCTATGGCGTTTTGCGTGGATGCTGGGTGAACATGGGGGAGGGGCTTTCATGCTCACCTATGTCGCCAGTTTGTTCTTATTGGCGGTGCCGCTGATGTGTGCCGAAGTGCTGTTGGGTGCTTACGGCCGAGCGAGTCCCGTGGCCGCTATTCGAAACGTCTGTGATCGTTCTTTGCTTTACCGCTATTGGCCCTGGCTGGGTGTGCTGGCCGCTGTGACCGGCGTATTGATTTTGGGCTATCAGTCGGTGGTTGCCGGGTGGAGCCTTCACTACCTGCAAGTGATGCGCGGCGACGAACTGTCTGCCGCCAGTGCCCCGGTGGTCGCGGCTCACTTCCAGAGTCTGCTGGAAGACCCAACTCTCCAGCTCAAGTGGCAAAGCCTCTTTCTGGCGGCTTTAGTGGCAGTGTTGGCTCTGGGCATGCGCCGTGGTCTGGGCGCGCTGGTGTGGTTGACGGTTCCGGTGATGATTACTCTGCTGGGGATACTGGTGCAGTTTGCGTTGGACAGTGGCGACCTGACAGCAGCTCGCGACTTTCTGTTCAACGTGAAGATGGTGGACTTCACTCGTGAGTCTGTCCTTGCGGCCATGGGGCACGCACTGCTCACCTTGGGTGTGGGAGTGGGTGCGGGAATGGTCTTCGGCGCTTATGCCCCCGGGCGCATTCCCATTGGGCGATCAGTCATGGCGGTGGCCGTGTTCGATACGATTGTCGCCCTGCTGGCGGGAATGGCTATATTCCCTGTGCTGTTTGCCAACAACCTGGCGCCATCCGGTGGCCCGGGCTTATTGTTTATCAGCATTCCCTACGCGTTTGGCAACGCGCCCCAGGGGGAACTGTTCGGTAGTTTGTTTTTTGCCATGACTGTGGTGGCATCCCTCGGCTTTGCCGCCGCCCTAATGGAGCCGGCAATCAGCATCTTGCAACAGCAGTTGCGGTTGCGCAGGGTGACCGCTGTGCTGGTAGTGGGCGCTTTCGTCTGGCTAGTGGCCTGGATGGTTTCAGCCTCACTGGGTGGTGCCGCTTGGTGGGGTATGCAAAATCTAATGCATGAGCTGGACTTTTTAACCGCCAATATTTTGTTGCCGCTGGTGTGTTTCCTCACGGCGGTATTGGTGGGCTGGCGACTGAATAAGTCGGTATTGCGTCCACAAATGTCGCGGGAGTCTAACGTGTCTTTCTTCCTTTGGCGGGGTCTGCTGCGTTATATTGCGCCCCCCGCGATTGCGCTGATCGTATTAGCGGGTCTGTATTTGTAAGCAAGTGAATCAATGAGAACGATTAATCGAAGTTCGCTGCTGCCTTATCGCGCGCAGCAGCTATTTGACCTGGTCAACGACATAGAAGCCTATCCCCGTTTTATGGATGGCTGTGTCGGCGCACAAATTCTGCGCCGGGAAGAAGGCCTGGTGGAAGCGCGGCTGGACTTATCCAAGGGCGGGGTTTCCCACAGTTTCTCTACCCGCAACCGAATGGTAGATGCCGAGCACATCTCGCTGGAATTGGTTGAGGGGCCGTTCGATCAGTTTGAGGGGCGCTGGGAGTTTACTCCGCTAGGCGATGCTGCCTGCAAGATTAGTTTGAGCCTGAGCTTTCGTGCCAACAATGCCGTGTTGGGTGCGGCGGCGGCAAGATTGTTCGATGCAGTGACCAATAATTTGGTCGCGGCGGTGGAAAAACGCGCGAAAGAACTTTACGGTTAAGCTATGACTGAGCAAACAATGATCAATATAGAAGTGGCCTACGCGCTGGATAACAAGCAGGCGCTGTTAGAACTGCAGGTGGCTGAGGGCACAACTGCCCTGCAGGCTGCGCAGCAGTCGGGTATTACCGAAAAATTTGAGGGTATAGACCTGGAAAATTCCAAGCTCGGTATCTTCTCAAAAGTGGTTGCACCGACTCAGGTGCTAAGAGAAGGGGACAGGGTAGAAATTTACCGTCCCCTGATTGCCGATCCGAAAGAAGTGCGCAAGGCGCGGGCCGCAAGGGCCAAAGAGCGTCGCTCGAAAGAAGACTAGCCCGCGTCGGAGCTCTCTTCTGTCTCGCTGGCTTCCTCATAGGGGTCACCGCCAAGCTCCGCAGGTGGGCTGCCACCAAAGGCTTCAGGCACGTAGTCTCCCTCAATGGCAGAGAGTGAATCGCCTTCAAAGAACACTGTCAGCCTTTGTTCGTTTAACACGTCCAGCCCGTTACGACGGGTGTACACATAGTCCCAGCGATCGCGGTTGAAGCTGTCTTCCACCAGTGGCGTGCCGAGAATAAAGCGCACCTGACGGCGACTCATGCCGGGCTGCAGCTGGTCAGCTATCTCCTGGTTAACGATGTTGCCCTGCTCGACGTCAATGCGGTACACGCCGGGAAAGCCGACGGCGGTGCAGGCGCTGATACAGGTAATCGCCAGGGCGATCAGGAGGATACGCATGGGGTATAACTTCCACTTAGGTTATTGGGGTGGCATCATACCGCTACTGAATCCCACAGAGAACCCCTTCCTCATGGCAGAAGAGAATCAGGAGTTACGTCGCGCCGGTCTTAAGGTGACCTTGCCGCGGGTAAAAATCCTGCAAATACTGGAGTCTGCAGCGCAGGACCAACGACACCTGAGCGCCGAGGAGGTATATGACTCCCTGCGTGACTCTGGAGAAAACGTGGGTCTGGCGACGGTATACCGGGTGCTTACCCAGTTTGATGCCGCAGGCCTGGTCACTCGCCATAACTTCGAAGCGGGCCGCGACGGCTCCAGCACGTCCCATTCTGTGTTTGAGTTAGCCCGTGGTGAGCACCACGATCACATGGTGTGCATGGAGTCTGGCGAGGTGATTGAGTTTCACGACGAATTGATTGAGCAGCGCCAGCGCGAAATCGCCAGCGAACACGGATTTGAGTTAGAGGACCATTCCCTGGTGCTCTACGTGCGCAAAAAAACTTAACTTTCCAGCATTTCCCTGGCATGGGCCAGGGTTTGCTTGGTGATTTTCACCCCGCCCAACATCCGGGCAATTTCATCAATACGGCTATCTTCGTCCAGCGCGATAAGGTCGGTTTGCACCGACTTTTTATCCGCGGTCTTGCTGACCTGAAGGTGCTGATGCCCCTGAGCCGCCACCTGAGCGAGGTGGGTGACACACAGAACCTGCGCCTGGCCCGCCAGATCACGCAGTAACTTGCCAACCACTTCGGCCACAGCGCCACCAATACCCACGTCTACCTCATCAAACACCATGCTCGGCACGGTGCCTTCGCTGGCGGTCACCACCTGGATCGCCAGGCTGATGCGAGAAAGTTCTCCACCGGAGGCAATTTTACCGAGCGGCTGAGGCGCCGCCCCGGGGTTGGTGCTGATCAAAAATTCTATGTCTTCGCTGCCGTGGGGGTGAGGAGAGCTATCTTCCCTGGGGCTCAGCGATATTTCTAATGTGCATTGGGCCATGGCCAGGGTGCCCAGAATTTCCTGGGCCGCAGTCACTAGCTGCTTGCCGGCTTTGTCACGCTGTTTACCCAGCTTCTTCGCCGATTTGCCATAGTCGGTGGCCAGCTTGCTCATTTCTGAGCGCAGCTCTTCAACGCGCTCAGTGCTGCCTTCAAGGCTTTTTAGCTCTTCCTGCAGGCGTTGGTGGGTGGCAATGACTTCTTCGGGCATCACCCGGTGCTTTCTCGCCACATCGTAAACCGCTTCCAAACGCCGTTGCACTTCGTCCAGCCGCTCTGGGTTTACCTCGACGCCATCGATGTGGCGCTGTATTTCACTGTGGGCCTCGTTCAATTGAATGGCCGCGCTGTCCAGTAGTTCACGCGCGCCATCAATGGCGGGCCCGGTGTGGGTTTCGCCGTCCAGGAAGTTCAATGCCTGACGGGCGCCTGTTTCCTGCTGTTCGCACAGCTCCAGTGCCGAATGGGCAGAGCTTAGAATCTCCTCGGCGTTGGCGAGCAGTTTTTGCTCCTGTTCCATTTTGGCCAGTTCGCCGTCCTGCAGCGCCAGCACGTTAAGCTCCTCTACCTGATAGGCCAGTAGCTGGGCACGGGCGGTGTGCTCGTCCTGACTGCCGGTGAGTAATTCCAGCTCGCGCTGGGCGCGCAGCCAGTCGGAGGCGAGTTGCTCCACCGTAGAGGCCAGCTTCTGCTGCCCGGCATAGACGTCCAGCATTTCCCGCTGAACGGCCTTGCGCAGCAGCGATTGGTGCGCGTGTTGGCTGTGAATGTCGATTAGCATGGCGCCCAGTTCGGCGCAGTCTTGCAGGGTAGAAGTGCTGCCATTGATATAGGCACGGCTGCGGCCTTCGGTAGTCACCACCCGGCGCAATATGCACTCGTCGCCACCGGCGAGGTCGCGTCCCTGCAGCCAGGCATTGGCCACAGGAATATCGGAAATATCAAAGGTTGCGGTTATGTCGGCCCGATCGCAGCCATGACGCACCGTTTTGGGGTCGGCCCGGTCTCCCAGGCACAGGCCTAGCGCGTCGAGCATTATCGACTTGCCAGCGCCGGTTTCCCCGGTGATCACCGTCATGCCGCGGGCGAATTCCATCTCCAGTGAGGAGACAATGGTGTAATTGGTAATGCTGATGTGGCTAAGCATGTGCGCCCCTGATGGTTTTGACATTTATACCCTAGATGAAAGACGGCATAAACATCTACAGTGTTTAGTCGCAGGTTTTGTGTTTCGTGGGCACTGTGATACAACCTTGTTTATCAACGGGCGCAGGTATTCATGACAAGCGATGTAATTTCTGAACGGGCCAGTGTGTTACTCAAGACATTGGTGGAGAGTCACATTCGGGATGGACAGCCGGTGGGCTCCAGAACACTGGTAGAGCAGGCTGGCTTGCCGGTAAGCGCCGCCACCATCCGCAATGTCATGTCAGATCTCGAAGATCGCGGTTACCTGATATCCCCCCATACCTCTGCCGGACGCATTCCCACCGCCATGGGCTATCGCCTGTTTGTCGACAGCCTGCTGCAGGTGCAGCCGCTGGAGCAGCAGGCTGTGACCACGCTGCGCAGCGAATTGAACCCTGACAAATCGGCCACTGAACTCGTGCAGAGCGCCTCATCGCTGCTTTCCAGTATTACCGCCCAGGCGGGGCTGGTGACGGTTCCCCGTCAGGAAGCGGGGCAATTGCGCCAGGTAGAGTTTTTGCCGCTTTCCGGCGACCGGGTGTTGGTGATTCTGGTGATCAATGAGCGGGAAGTGCAGAACCGCATCATTCATACCCAGCGTGCCTTTACCGAAGAGCAGTTGCGCGAGGCGGCCAATATGGTCAATCAGCGCTTCGCGGGTCGCCCGCTGCAGCAGGTGCAGGAAGAAATTGTGCGTGAAATGCAGGATGCCCGCAGCCAGATTGATGGTTATATGCAGGCAGCGCTGGACTTGGCGAATCAGGCCCTGGATCAGGAAACTTCGGAAGACGAGTATCTGGTAGCGGGTGAGTCCCGCCTGCTGGGCAATGCCACTGCCGACGAAATGTTCAAGCTGCGAGAGCTGTTTGATGCCTTCGAGCAGAAGAAAGACCTGCTGCATCTGCTGGATCGCTGTTCTCAGGCCGACGGGGTGCAGGTCTTTATTGGTGAAGAGGCCGGGTACGACGTGTTCGGCGACTACTCGGTGATCACAGCCCCCTATAGCGACGGCGCCCAGACGCTGGGCGTGCTGGGGGTGATCGGGCCCACACGCATGGCCTATGAAAGAGTCATCCCTATTGTAGATCTCACCGCCCGTATGCTGAGCTCCGCGCTGGGTAAATAGGTTTACCGGCACCCTGAGCAAATTAGGGCGTAAATTACCCCCAAAAACCCTCCAAACTCCCTTGAATCGCCTCGATTCGGCCCCATATCGCCACTGTAACCGCAAATGATTAGCCATACGGAGTGCAAGCGTGGCCGAGCAAGACCCCAAACAACCAGAAAACGAGGTTCAGGAAGAGCAGACAGCCAACCCTGAAGTTCAATTGGAGACCGCCGAGGAAGTTGCAGCAGCTGAGGCTGCCCAAGCGAGTTCTGAGGACGACACTGAAGTTTCGTTAGACGACGAGCTGACTCAGCTGCAGGAAGACCTGCTTGCTGCCAGAGACGCTGCCTTGCGCGCTCAGGCAGACGCTCAGAACGTAAAGCGTCGTGCCGAGCAGGATGTGGAAAAAGCCCGCAAGTATGCCCTTGAGCGGTTTGCTGGCGAGCTTTTGCCCGTTGTCGATAATCTGGAGCGCGCTCTGGAAGCGGCTTCCGGTGATGACGAGGCGATCAAACCTATCGCTGAAGGCGTGGAACTCACCCTGAAAAGCTTCATTGATGTGCTGGGTAAGAACAAGGTTGATGTGGTGGATCCCCAGGGCGAGCCCTTCGATCCCAATCTGCATCAGGCCATCACCATGGTCGAAAACAAAGAGGTTGAGCCGAATACGGTGACAGCCGTTATGCAAAAGGGTTATTCGCTGAATGGCCGGCTGATCAGGCCCGCCATGGTCATGGTCAGTAAAGGCGGCTAATCGTGAAAAAGGGGGTTGAATCTGGCCAAACTGACCCCAAATACAGAACAACGCAATTGATTTCGGCGCTGAGCGCCAAGTAAGACTGGAGACATATTATGGGTAAGATAATCGGAATTGACCTGGGTACTACAAATTCATGTGTATCCGTATTGGACGGCGACGCACCTCGCGTGATTGAAAACGCAGAGGGCGACCGCACCACACCTTCCATCGTTGGCTACACCGACGAAGGCGAGATCCTGGTTGGACAGGCGGCAAAGCGTCAGTCTGTTACCAACCCCACTAACACACTGTACGCAGTGAAGCGCCTGATCGGTCGCAAGTTTAAGGACGATGTCGTTCAGAAAGACATCAGCATGGTTCCTTACACCATTCTTGCTGCTGATAACGGCGACGCCTGGGTTCAGGCTCGCGACGAAAAGATGGCACCACCTCAGGTGTCTGCTGAAGTACTGCGCAAGATGAAGAAGACTGCCGAGGAATTCCTGGGCGAGCCGGTAACCGAGGCTGTAATCACCGTACCTGCTTACTTCAACGACTCTCAGCGTCAGGCGACCAAAGACGCCGGTAAAATCGCTGGTCTGGACGTAAAGCGCATCATCAACGAGCCAACGGCTGCTGCACTGGCTTACGGCATGGACAAAGCCAAGGGCGACCACACCGTAGCGGTTTATGACCTGGGTGGCGGTACTTTTGATATCTCCATCATTGAGATTGCCGAAGTGGATGGCGAGCACCAGTTTGAAGTGCTGTCGACCAACGGCGACACGTTCCTCGGTGGTGAAGACTTCGACATGCGCTTGATCGAGTATCTTGCGGACGAATTCAAGAAAGAATCAGGCATCGATCTACACAACGACCCTCTGGCACTGCAGCGTCTTAAGGAAGCTGCGGAGAAAGCCAAGATCGAACTGTCCACCTCACAGCAAACCGAGGTGAACCTGCCTTACATTACTGCTGACGCGAGCGGCCCCAAGCACCTGGTGGTTAAGCTGAGCCGCGCCAAGCTGGAATCTCTGGTTGAAGATCTGGTGACTCGCTCTATGGATCCGGTGAAGACTGCGCTGAAAGATGCTGGCCTGTCTCCCTCTGAGATCGATGATGTAATCCTGGTAGGCGGTCAAACTCGCATGCCAATGGTTCAGAAGCAGGTTGCTGACTACTTCGGCAAAGAGCCTCGCAAAGACGTTAACCCCGACGAAGCGGTTGCCATGGGCGCCTCTATCCAGGGTGCGGTATTGTCTGGCGATGTGAAAGACGTATTGCTGTTGGACGTAACACCTTTGACGCTTGGTATCGAGACAATGGGTGGCGTAGCAACACCGCTGATCGAGAAGAACACCACGATTCCTACCAAGAAATCGCAGATCTTCTCAACGGCAGACGACAACCAGACCGCGGTGACTATTCACGTGGTACAGGGTGAGCGTAAGCAAGCGACCGGTAACAAGTCTCTGGGCCGTTTTGACCTGGCAGACATTCCGCCTGCACAGCGTGGCATGCCTCAGATTGAAGTGACCTTCGACCTGGACGCCAACGGTATCCTGCACGTGTCTGCTCAGGACAAGGCCACAGGCAAAGAGCAGTCTATCCGCATTACAGCCTCTGGCGGTTTGTCGGATGACGATATCGAGCAAATGGTTGCAGACGCAGAAGCAAACGCTGAAGCGGACGCCAAGTTCGAGGAGCTGATCACCGCTCGTAACACCTGCGACGGATTGATTCACGCTGCCAAGAAGACCGTTGAAGAAGCGGGCGAGCACGCGACAGACGAAGAGAAGGCGGCGATTGAAGCTGCTGTCACTGAAGCCGAGGAAGTGGTGAAAGGTGATGACAAGGAAGCGATCGATGCGGCGGCTACCAAGCTGACTGAAGCGACCGGTCCTGTCGCTCAAAAGATGTATGCAGCTCAGGCTGAACAAGCCCAGGCGGCGGGTGCTGGCGCGGATGCCGGTGCCGGTGCACAAGGCGAACCTGCTGAAGACGTGATGGATGCAGAGTTCGAGGAAGTGAAGGAAGACGACAAGAAGTAACGCCTTAGGCGTTATCCCCACCTCGGTGGGGATTCACAGACTCCAGGCCTCATATAAATGTGAGAGAAAGAGTCAGGGTTACGCGGGACACATGTGCCCGCGTAGTCATTTCTGAAAATACAGTAAATACACTGAAGATTTATGTCAAAACGCGACTATTACGAAGTACTCGGTGTCGGCAAAAGCGCTGACAACAAAGAGGTCAAGAAGGCCTATCGCCGTGTAGCCATGAAATATCACCCGGACCGTAATCCGGATGATCCCGATGCCGATGAGAAGTTCAAGGAGGCCACCGAGGCCTACGACGTTCTTATGGATGGCGAGAAACGGGCGGCCTACGAT
>JBDWQQ010000139.1:0-12387 GCA_039986455.1 Halioglobus sp. | reverse complement strand
CGCACTGGGCTGAACCAACACATGCTCAAGGGTGCCATTTCGCCTTTCCTCACTCCAGGTGCGCATGGTGATCGCGCTACAGAGAAAAATTAGCAGCAATGGCATCCATTCGAAGAGCGGTCTAACGTCTGCGATATTGCGGGCAAAAAAGGACTCAACCCAGAAAACCACGAACAGGCAAATCGAGGCGAAGCCGCCCAGGAATAGCCAGGCCACCGGCGAGGAGAAGTACAGTCCCAGCTCTTTCGCCGACACTCGCTTGGCGACGTCACTAGGATCCACTATCGATCACCTCACGAAATACGTCGTCCAGATGCCGCGATTGATTTTCCAATTGATACAGTCTCGCCCCTGCTTGCATAACGCATTGAGAAATATTGCCTGCCGCGGTATCTGGGTCAGCGCCTTCGCGCAGCTGCAGCTGATACTCACAGATAGCGTCTTCTCGGGGCGCGTGTTCAACCGATACGATTTGTGGCAGCTGCTCCAAAAGTAGCTTGAGGTCATGACCGGCCTGGTCGGTGCGCAATAGCATGTGATTGCATTGACGCAGTGTGTCCAGCGGTTGGTCCAGTGCTAGCTGGCCGTTGCGTATGATAAGTACTCGATCACAAACGGCCTCCACCTCTTGCATGATATGAGAGGAAAGAATAATGGTGGCGCGCCTCGACAGCTGGGCGATCAGCGACCGCATCTGTTCCGTCTGGTTTGGATCCAGGCCATTGGAGGGCTCGTCGAGAATGAGAAAGCGCGGCCTACCCAGCACTGCCTGGGCGACACCCACTCGCTGCTTTTGGCCTCTGGACAGCTTACCGATGGTGTCCAGGGCGTGCTGGGTCATTTCCGTTGCGATCAGTGCTTCCCGAATAGCCCTGCTGCGTTCAGCTTTTTCAATGCACTTGATAGTGGCGACGTAATCCATGTAATCGGCCACGATCATTTCAGGGTAGACCGGTAAATTCTCTGGCAGGTAACCCAGCTGTCGCTGTATTGAGTAAGCATTCTGCCCGAGGTTTTCGCCGTTCACCGTCACCGAGCCGGTAGTGGGTTCCAGATATCCGCTGAGCATGCGCATGATGGTGGTTTTGCCGGCTCCATTAGGACCCAGCAGTCCCACCACTTCACTATTGTCAATGCTGAAAGAAACGTTCGACACCGCCGTGGTGCGCCCGAATTGACGAGTCAGGTGGTTCGCTTCAATCATGGCAAAAAATGCCCTGCAAAGGTCAGTCCTCGGTCCAGGGGTCCCGCAAGGTGACAAATTCTTCTGCCGCAGTGGGGTGTATGCCGATGGTGTTGTCGAAAATGGCTTTAGTGGCCCCCGCCTTCATGGCAATGGCTATGCCTTGCATGATTTCACCGGCGTCCGGGCCTACCATGTGCACGCCCACGACTTTGTCGGTTGTCTTGTCGACAATCATTTTCATGAAGCTGCGCTCCTCTCGCCCGGAGATCGTGTGTTTCATTGGCTTAAACGAGGACTTGTAGAGCTCGATGTTACCGAAGCGGCTTTGGGCTTCCTCCTCGGTGAAACCAACAGTACCGATGTTGGGCTGGCAGAATACGGCAGTGGGAATGAACTCGTATTCGGGGCTGGTGTTCTGGTGGTCGAATTCACGTCGGGCAAAAGCCATGCCTTCAGCCAGGGCGACGGGTGTGAGCTCCATTCCACCGGTCACATCACCCAGAGCGAATATGCTCGCCTCACTGGTTTGAAAGTGTTCATTGACGGCAATGGTGCCATTTTCATTGAGCGCAACGTTGACGTTCTCCAGCCCAAGCCCGGTCAGGTTCGGTTTGCGTCCAGTGGCGTAAAGCACGGCATCTGCATTGATGGTGCTGCCGTCAGTGAGCTCAAGTTGAAGTTCATTGCCGTTGCGAGTTATTGCCGTCACATTGGTTTCAAAGCGCAGATCCACACCGGTCTTTGCGATCTCCTGGGCGGCATGGGCGCGGATGTCGCTATCGAAGCCTCGCAGGAATAGCGGACCCCGGTAGAGCTGGGTGACCGCACTGCCCAGACCATTGAAGATGCCGGCGAATTCGACGGCGATATAACCTCCGCCAACGACCACAAGGCGCTTGGGGAACTCATCCAAATCAAATACTTCGTTGGAGCTGATGGCGTGCTCGCTGCCTGGGAAGTCTGGTATGTGAGGCCAGCCACCGGTAGCAATGAGAATTCTTTCGGTACGGTAGTGAATGCCATTCACCGCGACTGTATGGGCATCCACGATAGAGGCACGTCCGTCGATCAGATCAGCGTCTACCCCGGCTAACAGATTTCGGTAGATGCCGTTGAGTCTGGAGATTTCAGTGGTCTTGTTGTCTCTAAGCGTACCCCAGTCAAAACCGGGCTTCTCCGACTGCCAGCCAAAGCCGCGGGCATCGTCGAAGCCCTTGCCATACTCTGAAGCATAGACATACAACTTTTTCGGCACACATCCGACATTCACGCAGGTACCGCCCATATAGCGATCTTCGGCTACCGCGACGCGAGCGCCAAACCCTGCCGCCATGCGCGCCGCGCGCACACCGCCCGATCCCGCTCCTATGACGAAAAGGTCGTAATCCTTGTCGGACATGTTTACTCCAGTGCTTAAGGTAGGCGCTAATATTAGCAGTGTTGCAGTCACCACCCAATTGAATACGCGCTATTCATCCGATTGTCGGTCACTATATGACCCAATGTTGTTTACTTCGGGTGACTGACGCACGGAGTTTTTTTGTCTATTATAGGCGCCTTGAAATTTTGCCCCGCTGTATCTGAGTGAATCAGGAAGAAAATATGTCGCCAAATGTGTTGTTTAGAGCCTATTCCCGTTGCCTTATCCTGCTGGCGGTACTGTCCGTTGGTGTGAATGCCCAGGATCAAACCGATGAAGTCGCTGAGCCAGCGCCCACCGATGAAATCGTACTTAAAAATGGCTCTCGTCTGGTGGGTGCTGTCACCGGTATCCGTGAAGGAGTCGTTAGTATAGATACCGACTTTGCCGGCACCTTAGCGGTCACCATGGACCAGATCGTGTCGCTGAAGACGGCTGATACCGCCACCTTGATGCTCGCAGATGACTCGCTGATCGAAGAGCAGGGTATAGAGGTTAGAGACTCGTCGCTGATTATTGCCGAAGGAACTACCGACGAAAAATCCTATGCACTCGACCAATTGTTAGTCGTTAACCCGGAACCCTGGGAAATGGGTGTCGGATATCAGAGCACCGGTATCGTGAGCTTTGCCTTTGCGATAGAGCGTGGTAATTCTGATACCGAGGAGCTGGACTACAAGCTTGAGAGCTATTGGCGAAGCCTTCGCGATCGCTATACGCTCAAGCTGGACGGGGAAATCGACGAAGCCAATGACCAGAAAAACGCCGATAACTGGCTGGTACTTGGTAAGTACGATTACTTCCTCAGCGATACGACTTACTGGGGTTTGAATGTCTCAGCAGAGTCAGACGAGTTTAGAGACCTGGATCTGCGTTATTTGATCGGTCCCTACTATGGCCGTGATTTCCTGACAGACCCTCAGTTTACGCTGACCGGTGAAGTTGGCGCCTCCTACGTTAACGAAGACTTCATTACCGCCGAAGACCAGGACTACCCTGCGGCGAACTGGTACTTGCGAATGACCAGTGATTACCTGGGGGGAGAGTCTCAGCTCTACCTGGACCAACGGGGAATCTGGAACATGGATTCCACCTCCGATGTAGTCGTCGATACCGCACTTGGCTTGTCTTTCCCCTTGTTGTGGAGCCTGGAAGCCGCTGCGGAAATTCTTTGGGAGTACGATACCGGTGCTGTCGCGGGTGTCGAGAAGCTCGACGAAACTTACCGTCTTCGCGTCGGTTACAGCTGGTAATTTGAGCGCAATGGGCCGGGTTTACCCGGCCTGATCGGCGCTCATTCGGACTGCCGCTGCCAGTTGTTCCAGCAGGGGAATAGTGCCCTCCAACGATAGACAACCATCGGTGATGCTTTGGCCATAAACCAATTGGCTGCCGTCTCCGATATCCTGATTTCCACCGACCAGATGTGATTCCAGCATGACGCCTTTGATAGCATGCTGGCCGGTCTGGATTTGCTCGCACAGGCTGGAAACAACTTGCGCCTGACGCTGTGGGTCCTTTTCACTGTTACCGTGAGAACAATCCACGATTAGCGATGGCGTCAACGAGGCGTCTGCCAATGCCACGGCTGCCTGCTGCACGGCCTCGGGACCGAAGTTGGGCCCGGTTTGTTTGCCGCCGCGCAGTATCAGGTAGCCATGGGGGTTGCCGCGCGATTTAAGGATAGCGGGTGTGCCTTCTTTGGTCAGGGATGGAAACCAGTGACTGTGAGCCGCCGAGCGAATGGCATCAATGGCCACATCAATGTGGCCATTGGTGCCGTTCTTGAAGCCGACTGGCATGGAAAGTCCTGAGGCCAACTCACGATGGATCTGACTTTCGACAGTGCGAGCGCCAATGGCGCCAAAGCTCACCAGGTCGGCGTAGTATTGGCCAAAGGTGTTGTCTAGGAACTCGCTGGCTGCAGGAAGCCCAAGGTCGGCCACGTCCAAAAGAACTTTGCGAGCCCGATGCAGGCCCTTGTTAATGTGAAAGCTGCCGTCTAAATCGGGGTCGCTAATCAAACCTTTCCAGCCCACCACCGTGCGGGGCTTTTCAAAGTAAACCCTGAGTATGGGGAATAAGGCGTCAGTGAGTGGCTCGCAGGCGGCTTGAAACTGACGAGCAAAGTCCATTAAAGCGCCGGGATCGTGCACCGAGCAGGGGCCGACAATGACGGCAAGTCTGGTGTCATTTCCCGCCAAAATTTGTTCAATGGTGCGTCTACTGCTTGATACGGTTGCAGTGGCGTTGCTACCTGCAGGAAGCTCGTCCGCCAGCACCCAGGGTGTGATTAAGGGTCTGGCGGTGTCAATTCGGACGTCGTCTGTGTTGTCGCTCATACGGCAATTTCTCTAATGTGTGTAAGCACTTGCTATCATCAGGCTCCATTAAAAAAGGCGGCCATGGCCGCCTTTGGGACCTTTCTGTAGGCCTAGCGGGAGCCCTTGATCAGGGTTCTGAACCAGTCCGCCCACGTTTCGTGCTTATAGTCGGTGAATTCGCCGGCGTCCATAAACATACCGTGCTCATCGCATTCCTCAAACCAGATATGCGCCTGGTTGGGGTCTGAGCGCTTTTCCATGTCTTTGCTACAGCGGGGGCAGGCGATGTCTTCAACGGCATCCCACTTTTTGCCCTCATCGGGGTCGCCCATATCCAGTGCGTCACCCATCCACTTGCCTTTAAGGGCTTCCGCCTCACCCACATCGAACCAGATGCCCTGACAATGGGTGCAGCGGTCGATCACTACGTCGCCCCCATAGGTGATTTCGTTCATGCCGTGTCCACATTTTGGGCACTTTATGCTGTGTTCATCCGCGTTATAATCCATCTGCTTTCCCTATGATCTTATTTGTTAATTGCCCGTTAGCCGTGGGTCAGAAGCTATTGTCTGCCTGAGTCTAGCCCAGCCCACCACAGTTGTCCTCCATTCGAGGCTGCAGCAGGCAGAAAATTTGTTTTCAGCTACGTTTAATCTTCACAATTATCATATGGGGCCTCAACTGATACAAGCGGGTTGTGGTCTTTACAGTACCTGACCGGAGAAACAGTGATGAAGAATTTCCTTAAATTGATATTCGCAAGCTTAGTCATGGCCGGTATCACGCTTAATGCGTCTGCAGACAGTGCTGCGGCGGGTAAGCCGCATTACGCCACCTGCGTGGCTTGCCACGGAGACCAAGGCCAGGGTAATCAAGCGATGAACGCGCCTCGGCTGAGTCACCTCGAGCCCGTTTACATTGCCGCCCAATTGTCCAAGTTCCGCAGCGGCGTTCGTGGCGGGGCTGGTGCTACCGCAACGGCCATGCAAATGGCGCCCATGGCTGCGATGCTGCCAGATGATCAGGCTGTCGCTGACGTGGCGACCTACATTTCAAGCCTGGAAAGCTCAGCATCTGCTGCTACTGTGGAAGGCGACGTCAAAATGGGCGGCGACTATTACAACCAGTTCTGTGGAGCCTGCCATGGTGCAGGCGCTGTTGGTAACGCAGCGCTTAACTCCCCCAGACTTGCGGGCGGGGACGACTGGTATATGCAGGCCCAGTTGCTGGCCTTCCGTTCCGGTCAACGTGGCAGCCATGCTGACGACACCACGGGCAAGCAGATGCGCGCGATGGCGGCAATCTTGCCTAATGAGCAGGCGGTTATGGATGTTGTGGCCTACCTGCACAGTTTGGGGCAATAGGAGCCTTCATGTTGCGAGTCGTTTTACTGCTGATCTCATTGCTGATGGCAACGCCGGGCGTCGCGGTCGAGCAAGCGATCGTGCTCAATGCTGACTGCCCTCCGGGGTTCGAACTGAGCACCGGGCACTGCGAACTGCGCAGCTTGTACCAGATGTACCCTTCTTTGCAGGCGGCAGGTGTTGGGGGTCTAAAAACAGGCCTACCCAAATGGCGGGACGGATTCTCCCCCGAGCAGACGGACCTAGGTCGTTACCTGTTTTTTGATCCTGTTCTGTCGCGCGATGGCAGTATTAGTTGCGCCAGTTGTCACCACCCCGACAAGGGGTTTGCCGACGGCCTTGGGCAGAGTGTAGGAATTGATAATTCTGTTTTGCCGCGCTCGGCACCTACGCTATGGAACGTTGCATTCCTCAATAGTTTCTTTTGGGACGGGCGCGCCAGCACCCTCGAAGAGCAAATGCAGGGCCCCTTGTACGATGCCCATGAGATGGGCAGTAACCCACAGTTGTTACTGGAAACATTGAACGCGATACCTGCTTATCAGCAGCTGTTTGCCCAGGCTTTCCCGGATGATTTCGAGGAAACTGGGTCCCAAATTCGCCTTGATCAAATCTACGTTGTATTGACGGCGTTTCAGGTATCACTGATCTCACTGAATAGTCGTTATGACCAGTACGCCCATGGTTATGCAGATGCTCTAAACGAACCGGAAAAAGAAGGTCTCAACATATTTCGCTCGTTTGTAGCCCGTTGTGCCGAGTGCCATACTCCTCCTCTGTTTACGAACCAGCAGTTAGCGGTTATCGGTACACCAGAGCCGGAGGGCATGCCGTTTGACCCCGGTGCTGAGGTTCCGATGAATGAACCCACCCAGCGCGGTGGATTCAAAGTGCCCAGTCTGCGCAATATTGAGCTGACTGCGCCTTATATGCACTCGGGACGATTCGCTACTATGCGTGAAGCGGCTGAGTTCTATACAGGTGGGCGCGGACATGCAGTACCGGAAGGTGAAGAGCTCAAGCTCCACTGGCATATTTGGGAGCCGAATCTTACAGAAGATGAATTGGACCGGCTGGTGGATTTTCTAAAAACACTGACCGACGAAAGTTTCAAACCTGAACAACCGAGCCGTTTGCCCTCTGGGATGCGACCGGTTCACAACGACATCGCCGATGCTGGCGACACAATAAATGGAGTAAGCAACCATGAATAAGATCGCAGCCATTGTAGGCGCCGTGGTGCTGTTGGCCGGAGGTTATTACCTCGGAACTACCAATCAGCCTGAACCAACGGTTATCAAAGTACCGGCAGCGCCCAAGGCAGAATTTGTATCTGAAGGTGCCGCAGAAGTTGCAGCCGCCACTGGAACCGTGAGTGTGCGCGCATGGGAAACTCCAACCAGCGGTGAAGTGATTATCGTAAAGGACGGTGAGTCTATTCAGGATGCGGTTTCAAAAGCCAAGCCTGGTGCCGTCATTAAGGTAATGCCAGGGACGTATAAAGAAACTGTTTATATCGACAAGGACAACATCACGTTGTCCGGCGTGATAGAACAGGGTAGATACCCCGTTATGGAAGGCGAGGGAGTGCGCAACGACGCGGTGCTCTACTCGGGCAATGGCGTAACCATCGAGAACCTTTACATTACCCATTACAAGGGCAATGCGATCATGGGGCAGGCGGGTAACAATTTTATTATCCGTAACAACTATATTGTCGACACAGGTGTTTACGGCATTTTTCCCCAGCTGGGTAAAAACGGAATCGTAGCCCACAACATTATCTCTGGTATCGAAGATGCTGCAATCTATGTCGGAATGTCGGACAACGTGGACGTCGTTTTCAACCAGGTGTTTGATAGCGTGGCTGGCATTGAGATCGAGAACAGTCGCTCCGCTCTGGTAGAAGGCAACTATGTTTACAACAATACGGGCGGTATTCTGGCTTTCATCACGCCCGGACTTCCTATTAAAACCTGTAGCGATGTCATCATCCGAAACAACTTTGTGGTCAATAATAACCACGAGAACTTTGCGATTCCGGGTTCACTGGTGTCCAATATTCCCGAGGGCACCGGCATGCTGATCATGGCTTGCGACGACGTGCTGGTTGAGCAGAACATTGTGACAGGCAATGACTCGGTTGGAATTCTGTTTACCGATTTCTCACTGGCTACTAGTGCCTCGATGGATCCCGATTCCGAGCCCAACCCAAACCGTCCGAAAATACTAAACAACATCATGCAGGATAATGGCAATAATCCAGCACCGTTGGTTCGCGCATTCCTGGCAACTAAGCTGGAGACTCGAGGGCCTGATATTGTCGATACCGTCGGTATGGATGATGGTTGTATTCTCAACCCTGAGCGTTTTCGTACCGTGGGCCTGGACAAGTATGGCGAGTGTGAATTTACCAATACCAAGAACGTTCTGACCTACACGCTGCCGGAGCCGGTTGCACCGCGGACCGACGATCCGAACATGGATAAAGGTAAGCTGGCCTACTACGGTGTTTGCGCAGGATGCCACGCATACAGTTCGCGTATGATTGGACCGCCCACGCAAATTGTTCAGGCGCTTTATATGGATAATCCCGAAGGTATTGCCGCTTATGCTGCTAATCCTGTGAAAAAGCGTGATGATTATCCGGAGATGCCCCCTCAAGGTCATCTTGATGAAGAGACTCGTCTGGCAGCCGCCAAGTTTATGTTGAAACTTAAAAATTAAGCGTCTATGAAACAAAAAAGGCCACCCAAGGGTGGCCTTTTTTGTGGCTGTCATTTACATCAGCACCAGCTCGCTTCCTCTCCAGGCTGGCTTAGCAGTTCTTCAATATTGGCATTGAGTATTCGATACCCCACGTTGCCATAGAGTACTTGCCTGCCGTTATTCAAAATCCAGGTTGGGCTGCCGCGAACCCCCAGTTCAGTTGCCTTGCGTTGATCGGTGCTCAATGCCGCCATGGCGCTTCCATCAGACAAGCTGCGTTGGAGAGACTCTCGGTTCAGGCCCTGCTCTTGTGCAACTGTGAGCAATAAGTCCATATTGCCGATGTCCAAGGCGTCGCAGAAGAAGGCGCGGCGAATTGCCAATGCCGTTGATGCAACTTTGTCTTCAGTTTCCGTGAGTGCGACAGCCCTTAGCAACAGATGTGATGTTGCCGAGCTTTTGGGTCGGGTTTTAGTCCAGACGTTGGGATTGATGGTTGCCATTTCAAACGGCTGGGCGGAGTCCACGACGTGCTTGCCAAATTTTTGGAACCCGTCGCTTTGTCCCCACTGAGTTGGTATTTTGGTGTAGCTATCGCCAAAAATGTCGACGAAGTGATGGCGCACGTTTAGTTTTGTTCCCCATTGTTTCTCCAGTTCATCTAACCTTGCTTGAGCAATCCATGCCCATACGCAGAGCACGTCACTGTAATAATCGACAACGATATGGGTTGAGTCTTCGGACATGTTTGTCTCCGCGTCTGTGTGTTGTTTCCGCATGACGACATATTAGCAAGTTCGCTTAGACGTCAGTTGATGTAGGTTAAAAAATGTACGTTACATCTTTGGTAATTAGGCCTACACTAGTGAAGCGGTATCTACTCACCATACGGAGCGTGTAAAGCAATGTTGGAAAAAGAACTGGCCCAGGCCACCAAATTGGCTTCACAAGCCAATAAGAAAGTAGAGCAACTTCGGAAAAAATTAGTTTCGGAGTCCGAGAAGGCAAACGCGAAAGCCAAGCGTGAATTGCAGTCAGCGCGTAAGAAGCATTCGACTGCCATGACGCGTTTAAAGAAGGCTCGCACTGCGGCAAAGAAAAAAGCGACGCCTGATAACCAGAAAAAAGTCGATGCTTTAATGAAGCAGGTGCAAGACCTTAGAGACGCCGTTGCCAAAATTGCAAAGGTTGCCTACGAGGCCGCGCAAAACTACACGTCGGTGAAAGCAGACGCTATTGTTGAGGATCGAAAAGCGAAAGCTGCTGATCGAGCCGCCGCTATGGTTGAAAAAGCCGCTGCTAAACCGAAGAGAAAACCAGCGGCTAAGAAAAAAGCTGCTGCCAAGAAGAAACCTGCAGCCAAGAAGAAGCCTGCGGCTAAGAAAAAGGCGGCGCCCAAGCGGAAGGCCGCTGCCAAGAAAAAGGCAGCTCCAAAGAAGAAGGTAGCCGCTAAGAAAAAGGCAGCTCCGAAGAAAAAATCAGCCGCTAAAAAGAAAGCCGCGCCAAAGAAAAAAGCCGCCGCTAAGAAAAAAGCGCCAGCCAAGCGCAAGGCAGCTCCGAAGAAGAAAGCAGCCGCTAAGAAATAGCTCGCTGACGCCACTTGATTGACCTGCGCGGTTTACCCGTGCAGGATTTCTGCGCTCTGCAGGTTTGGGATTCCCCCAAACCTTTACTACTCCTTGCCTCCGGTCTGTCTATACTGACCGCTAGACTGTGTTGGTATCAATGCCGTTAGGTGCTTCAAACGCGACTCAATATAATATAATATGATTGCCTTAAATTATGGAGGTACTGATGAATCGTTGTTTCGCGTCGCTGGTTCTGCTTGTTAGCTGTGTGATGCTGATCGCCTGCGGCGAGCCGGAGGGGCGTGGCGTTATCGTCGGAGCAACACTGCCCGAGGAGGTAGTGAATGACAAAGCCATAAGGCAGGCGGGTGCCTCTAAAGAAGCCGATAGCCAGATACTGTTTGGTGATCTTCATGTTCATACCACCTTTTCTCCGGACGCTTTCATTATGTCCATGCCCTTAAGGGGCGGGTCTGGACTGCATCCTCCTGCTGACGCCTGTGATTTTGCTCGGTACTGCTCCAGTCTGGACTTCTGGTCTATCAATGATCATGCAGAGGGTATTACACCGCGTCGCTGGGATGAGACGCGCCAGAGCATTCGTGAATGCAATGCCGCTGCTGGTGATCCTGCCAATCCGGATATGGTGAGTTTCCTGGGCTGGGAATGGAGCCAGGTGAATACTGATCCGTCAAAGCACTATGGCCACAAAAATGTCATTTTTCGTGATACAGCGGATGCCGATGTGCCAACTCGGGCGATCGCTGCCCCAAGACAGCGGCTGGCGCAAGCGCCGATAGGGCGCGCAGTGCAATTTATGATGTCGTTGATGGACTTCGAAAACAGGCAGTTCTATCTGGGTATTCAGGGTTACTACGACGAAATTGCAGCGACACCGGTTTGCGAAGAGGGAGTTGATAGTCGCGCACTACCCGCCGACTGTCTTGAGATCGCCAAGGATCCTCGAGCGCTATTTACCAAACTGGACCAGTGGGGTTACGAGAGCATCGTTATTCCCCACGGTAACTCATGGGGAATGAATACCCCCGCTTCTACCACGTTCGACAAACAATTGACGCTCGAACAGCATGACCCCGAACGTCAAATATTGTTTGAAATATACTCCGGCCATGGCAACTCCGAGGAGTATCGAAAATGGCGCGCTGCGGTGAAGGGTGATGATGGCGGCTTGTTTTGCCCTTCGCCTTCAGACGATTATTTGCCCTGTTGTCACCGTGCGGGAGAAATCATCCGTGAGCGATGTGAGGCCGCGGGCGAGAGCAGAGCAATTTGCCAAAGTCGTGAGTTTGAGGCCAGGCAGAACTTCGTTGATGCTGGAAACTCCGGGCATGCAACGATCCCAGGCCAGCAGGTTGTGGATTGGCTTCAATGTGGCACCTGCCCTGATTGCTTTAACGAACCAATGGATCACAGGCCAGGGGCCACGGCTCAGTATGCCCTGGCGATTACGGGCTTCGACGATGGTGATAAGCCGCTTAATTTTAAGTTCGGGTTCATTGGCTCCAGCGACAACCACCGAGGGCAGGGAGGAACCGGTTATAAAGAGGTCAAACGTAAATTTATGACGGAGGCCTTTGGTCCTACCAGCCCAAGCGCAATTGGCGATCTTGCCGGAGATAATCGTGAGCCGCTTCCTCAGTCCGAGCCGTTGAGTGCGGAAGGTGTGGGTTTGATCAATGCGAGGAATATGGAGCGTCAAAACTCATTTTGGCTGACCGGAGGCCTGGTGGCGACACACAGCGCTGGTCGCGATCGTCAGTCAATCTGGGAGGGGCTGAAACGCAAGGAAGTGTAT
>JBDWQQ010000138.1:0-10153 GCA_039986455.1 Halioglobus sp. | reverse complement strand
CCTAAAGGCCTGGTATTCGTGCCCTGGTTTGATTCCAGTCAGTTGATCAACAAGGTGACTCTCGATGCCACCGATCCGCTGTCCAAGGAAACGGACTACAAGAAGTGCGCCGTCAAGATTGTGAAGGCATAGGAGGCAGATCATGAAATCACGTATTACGACTACTGTTCTACTGGGCCTCGCCCTCACCGCTGGCGCACTGGCACAGAATGTTGCTACAACTCGCGATGCAGCTTTGGACGTCGAACCGAATCCACCGAAAATCAGCCGAGTGGAAAACGATGATGTAAAGCGCAAGCGTGCCTATCCCATGCAGCCGCCGACTGTTCCGCACAAGATCGACAATTATCAGGTAGATACCAATGCCAATAAGTGTATGTCTTGCCATAGCCGAAGGCGTACGCAGGAAAGTCAGGCACCCATGGTCAGCGTGACACACTATATGGACCGAGATGGCAACTTCCTCGCGGATATTTCCGCGCGACGTTACTTCTGCAATCAGTGTCATGTGGTGCAACGAGATGTAGATCCACTATTGGATAACGAGTTTGAGGACATTGACGAGTTGCTACGCGCAGCACGTAGATAGAGGCATTTTTGGTGATAGAAAGAATTAAGCGTTATTGGCAGGCGATCTCTACTCCCAGTAAGTATTACAGTTTGGGCTTTCTTACCCTGGGTGGCTTCATCATGGGAATTATCTTCTGGGGCGGCTTTAACACAGCGATGGAGTTCACCAATACAGAAACCTTCTGCACAGGCTGTCATGAAATGCGTGAAAACGTTTATGAAGAAATGCAGTCAACAATACATTTCACCAATCGCTCCGGTGTGCGAGCCAAGTGTTCTGACTGTCATGTCCCTCATGATTGGACTGACAAGATTGCCCGTAAAATGCAGGCCTCCAAGGAAGTTTGGGGCAAGGTGTTTGGCACTATCAATACTCGTGAAAAGTTTCTGGCCAAGCGCCGAGAGCTTGCTGAGCGCGAATGGGTTCGTTTGAAATCCAATGATTCGCTGGAGTGTCGCAATTGTCACGACTTTGAGTACATGGACTTTACCTGGCAGAGTGAGCGCGCAGCCACGCAACACTCCACGGCTCTCGCCAGTGGCGAAAAGACCTGTATCGACTGTCATAAAGGCATTGCACATCACTTGCCTGATATGTCGGGCGTTGAAGGGTGGGACTAGTTTTTATCAAATTATAAAAAAGCCCGGGGTTTCCCGGGCTTTTTTTGTGCCGTTACCTACCGTGTTGGTTAGGGTGTGTACCAGATAGGTGACGTGTAGGCGCGCTCCTGAGTCGAAACCGGCGCTCCTTCAGGAATATCGAGACCAAAGCGGACCGCGTCGTGAGTTGACCAACGAGGTGTGGGTATCTCCAGTACACGCGCGTAATAAACCGCACGGTGTTTCGGGTTGAAGTCGGGGTCTGTCCAGACTGTCCCCAGCTCTGGTGCGCCAATGGTGTTGGTCCACGACGCCGTGCTGGCGTTTACCGTGTTGCCAACAGCCGGCAACTTGCCATCCGACCCTGTTGCGCGATCACCAGACCAGACCACGTTGTAGACCTTTTCCTTGGTTTTGTTGCCATCCTGCCAGGACTTTACGATCTGGATACGGTCCAGATTAGCGCCGACAGGGTCGCGCAGTGCGTACACCATAAAGCTGGGAGCAGACTTGCTGCTCTCACCCGGAACGGGAAGGTCACCGCCCATGGGAACGCCTTTGCTATAGCCGGTAAATGCCAGCTGACGATTGTTCATGTCGGCGAGCGTATAGTTCCAGCCACCGAAAAAGCGCACTCGCATGCGGCTGCCTGTGGTCGCGTAGGTTTCCTTGCGCTCCATCGCATCAAAGATTGCCGCCCTTGTGTTTTCTGGAGCCCAAACCGCGGCCAGGCCCGACGCCACCTGTTGCCAGCCCATAATGGAGCCGCTTTCGGTAGACATGAAGGGGTGGGCCATGCGCTCAGGGCTAGGCTCTGCACCGGAGTGTTTGCCGAAGAAGTTATCTTCCTGGGCTGTGGCAAGAGACGTGTGGCTATCGGTGGAGCCGATCATGCCGAACTTATAAGGGTTAGTACCCAGCCTGTCTTCGATCAGCAGTCCCCGCTTGAGCGCTTCCCTGGCGTACTCAGCCGCCAGCATGTCGTCGGTTTTCGCTTCGGATACATCCAGGTTACCGATGTCCCAGGTTTCATAATCGGCAAATTCATCATCTGGAGACAGGAAGGGGTGGGTTTCACCGTCACCTTTGATTTGCGTGGCTTCGTAGAGTGGCTCCCACTTGGATCGTTGCTCCACATACTTGGCGTCTAAACGCCTGCCATCGTACTGCGCTTTGAGTGGGAACATAATGCCATTGGACAGGTTGCCGTTGTGGGCAATCGCCAGTACGTCACCGCCGGTTTTTTCTTCGTAATTGGCCAGCCACTTCCACAGATCCAGCGGGTTGGTGCTGCCCTGAGGCTCAATAGTGGTGAAGGGCACCATTTGACCGCCTTTATCGGCGCCATCTCGGTAAACAACCACGCGGTGCATGTTTCCGCCTTTGACTAAGGAGGTCCACTCGTAGCCGATTAAGGCGGTAAACCTGCCCGGTTCGTTATAGCGCTCTGCGGCTTCTACGGTGCGAGCCCAGGCGTCTTTGTAAGGCGCCGAGTCCGGGGTATAAACCAGTTCAGGGTCGAAATTTCCCTGTGAAAACAGGCCTATCAACTCCAGTGCAACGCCAACGCCTTCACCGGCCTGAATTCGGTTGTACCAATCCTTGCCCGTTGCGTTGGACATGATGTGGGGTGCGCCCGCTAGCATGTCTGGGAAAAAGCCCATGTTGTCTGAGTGGTCGGCAATTACCAGGAAGTCCAAGGGTCGGGATAAACGCACGGGGCCTGCGGTTGTTGACTCTACTTCTTCGCCGCGCGCAAAGCGGTAGGCGACGTCCAGATCAAGGCGGTTGCCGAACGCACCTGCATCCATAGACATGTCGGTATGCAGGTGAGTGTCGCCCCAGTAAACACCGGTGGCAAATCCTTGACCGGCGTACGGTGAGTACGCGGAGCCAGGGTAGACTTTGGAAAGGCTGGCGGCTTCCTCCGGTGGCGGGACTTGTGAGTTTGCGGTGGTCGCGGCGACCAGAGCGGTAGCTGCGATCAAATGTTGTGCAATGCGCATAGTGTTTCCTTTGGGGACTAACGGTTTGTCATGGTGACAGTTTAGAACAGCGAGTCAGCGCTGCAAGTACTCATTTAGCGATAGTATGCTTAAGCTCTAAGAGTGGGGTAGGGCATAGGGAGTACAATACTAAGGGCATTGGCTGATCCCTTGCCGGTATTGCGATAACCGTGTTTCTGGTCACCCGGGAACGCCAGCACATCACCCTCGTTCACTTCCCAGTGTTGTCCTGCTACTGAGACCGTGGTGGCGCCGGCTAAACCCACCAGATATTCCTTGGTTCCCTGCAAGTGTGGCTTTCCTGCCATTGAGGCCCCGCTGTTGAACATCATGCGATCGATTTCGATGCCGCGTACTCGATCAGGCATCAATTTATGGATTGCTACTTTGCCGGCGCTGCGCTTTTGAATGGGCACTTTGTCCCGCTTGAGAAGGCTGCATTCGTTACGCGGGCGAGACAGCAATTCTTCTATTCCGACACCCAGCGCTGCCGCTAACTTACACAGGTTGGTCAGCGATGGATTGCCGCTGCCAGATTCCATATGAGTCAACGTGGAGCGCGGAATACCTGCCTTTTGCGCCAAGCGCTCCTGACTCAGTTCGTTGCGTTTACGCAGGTCGGTGATGTTCTCCGCCAGAAAAGAAGAAACATGCTCTAAATCAGACACGGCGCTCTCCTGTTAGCCATTTGTTCGTATATTAGCAAAAATGACGATATTTTGGTTGCGCTCGCTAGTATAAAGCCATGACTTACCCATAAGGAGGAAGCGTCATGCGAATAGAACACGCCAACATCACTGTAAACGACGTAAAAGCCAGTACTGATTTCTACCTGCAGTTAATGGGAGGAAAGGTGCGCTGGGAGGGAACTAACAGCAATGGGCGCCGTGCTGTCCATATTGGTGATGACCGAACTTACCTGTCTCTGTTTGAGGCTGCTCAAATCAGTCGTGCGCCAGAAGGCTATGGCACCACCGGATTCAATCACCTGGGGTTTGAGGTAGATGACCTGGCGTCCTATCGTGAGACCCTCACTAACATGGGCGTAGAGATTAAAGGCGAGGAGGATTACGAACCCGGTCGAAGGCTCTACTTTTACGACCCCGATGGTATTGAAATAGAGCTGGTGGAATACTGATGGGCCAAAGTGAGAGCCGCATCAGTGAAAGTTTCTCGACTTCACCCGCAAGCTGTCCAGCTCGCTGGTGTAGTCGTAGAGCGCCCCTGCAATAACGTGGGTGACGTTATCCTTTGTCTCTACGGTGCCAGTCACCAGTAATAACTGAGCCGACATCAGCGCCTGACGAAAGTGCTGCTGGGTGCGCTGCCAGACCACAACATTGCTGTTTCCCGTTTCATCTTCGAGGGTGAGGAATAGCACCCCCGAGGCGCTGCCCGGGCGCTGGCGACATGTCACCAGTCCGGCGATGCGTACAAAACGGTTGTTGCCAAGGTGTGGCAATTCCACTTGCTTCTTACAGCGATTGAAGGGCGCCTGGTCGCGTAGCAGACTCAGCGGGTGGGCTCTCAGAGTGAGACCAGTTGCCCGGTAGTCAGACAGTACCTCTTCCGCGACGGTCGGCGCGGGTAGCTGTACCTTGTCATTGAAATATTGAGCGTTTTGGAACTGCTCTTCCTGCAGCAAAGGCCGCGCTTCTTCCAGCGCCATAATCTGCCACTGAGATTGATGACGATGGCCGCTGAGGGAAGTCAGGGCATCGGCATCAGCCAGGGCTTCCATGTCACGTTTATCCAGCTGGGCTCTGCGACGTAGATCGCTGATCTGACGAAAGGGGGATTGCTGACGGGCTTCTGCAACACGCTGGGCGCCATCTCGACTTAAACCTTTTACCAAACGCAGACCCAGGCGAACCGGCTTGTTGGTGTCTTGATGATGATCCAGTAGTTGGTGATCCCAGTCGCTTTGATTGACGTCTATGGGCAGGGCGACCACGCCGTGGCGGCGAGCGTCCTGAAGTAATTGTGAGGCGCTATAAAACCCCATGGGTTGACTATTTAGCAGGCCCGCAAAAAAAGCGGCGGGGTGGTGTCGCTTGAGCCAGGAGGAAATATAGGCCAACAGAGCGAAGCTGGCAGAGTGAGATTCTGGAAAGCCGTAGCCAGCGAAACCCTTGATCTGGTCAAACAAACGTCGGGCAAAGTCTTCGTCGTAGCCTCTTTCTATCATTCCCCGTGTCAGCTTTTGCTCAAAGCTCAACAATTTGCTGTTACGGCCCCAGTTGGCGATGGCGCGGCGTAGCTGGTCTGCCTCGCCGCCGGAGAACCCCGCTGCCACCATGGCCAGACGAATCACCTGCTCCTGAAAAATAGGAACACCCAGGGTTCTTTCCAGTACGCTTTTTATTTCATCCGAGGGGTATGTGATTGCCTCCAGCCCCTGCTTGCGCCGTAAATAGGGGTGCACCATGTCACCCTGTATAGGGCCCGGACGAACAATCGCTATTTGAATCACCAGGTCGTAAAAACATTCTGGCTTGAGCCTGGGCAGCATGGACATTTGCGCCCTCGACTCAATCTGGAAGACACCGGTGGTGTCTGCCTGCTGCAGCATTTGGTAAGTCGCGGCATCCTCTTTGGGGATATCGCTGACAGTGGCAATCGCCGGGTTGTAGCGGTGCACCATTTGTAGGCTTTTCCTGATTGCCGACAACATACCCAGGGCGAGAATGTCGACTTTGAGCAAGCCCAGCGATTCGATGTCTTCTTTGTCCCATTGAATAACGGTGCGCTCGGCCATACTGGCGTTTTCCACAGGCACCAGGGTGGAGATGGGGCTGCGAGTAATAACGAACCCCCCCACATGCTGGGACAGATGTCTGGGAAAGCCGAGAATTTGCTGCACCAGGCTATAGAACAGATCTGCCTGCTGGCTGTGTCCGGTTACTCCCTGTTCTTCAAAGCGTTTACTTAAGTCGGCGGTACGATCCCACCAGGCCAGCGACTTGGCCAGGTCGTCCACGAACACCGGGTCCAACCCCAGCGCTTTGCCCACGTCGCGCACGGCACTGCGCGAACGGTAGGTGATAAGAGTGGCGGCCAGGGCTGCGCGTCGCCGGCTGTATTTACGGTAAATGTATTGAATGACTTCTTCACGCCGCTCGTGTTCAAAGTCAACGTCGATATCAGGTGGCTCGTCTCGCTCCTTGGAGATAAAACGCTCGAATAACAGGGATATTTGTTCCGGCGATACTTCGGTAATGCCCAAACAGTAGCAGACTACCGAATTGGCGGCGGAGCCTCGGCCCTGACAGAGGATATGGCGTGAACGGGCAAAGTCGACGATGTCGTAAACAGTGAGAAAGTAGTACTCATAGTTGAGTTCTTCAATCAGCTCGAGTTCTTTGTCGATGCGCTGTTGAATCGCTTCAGGGGTGCCGTCGGGCCAGCGCCGGCCACTGCCTTCACTCACCAGGTGTCGCAGGTAGCTGTTGGCGTTGTGACCCTGAGGGACCACCTCTTCCGGATACTCATAGCGCAGTTCGTCCAGGCTGAAATCACAGAGCGATGCAATGCGCTGGGTCTCCATAATCAGCTCGGGGGGGTACAGCTGCTGAATTCGCTCTACAGACCGCAGGTGCTGCTGGCTGTTACCCAAGCGTCTTCGGCCCAGTTGGGCCACGCTGGTGTTGTAGTGCAAGGCAGTAAATACATCGTGCAGCGGCTTGCGGGCAGCCAGATGCATGCGCACATCGCCGCAGGCGACCATGGGGATATCCAACGCCGCCGCCAGTGATGAGGCGTTCTTGAAATGCCGCGCTTCGTCATTGCCCAACAGGTGACTCACGCCCAGCCAAACTCTACCCTTACACAGTCGCGCCAACTGCTGGCCATAGGCCCTGTCGTGATCATGGTTATCCTCGGCGCTACCTTTAGGTAACCAGATCAGCAGGCAACGCTTGAGATGAAAGATGATATCCCGCAGGTTGGCCCGATACTCGCCCTTGGGGCTGCGCCGCCTGGCCATACTGATTAGCCCCGAAAGCTCGCTATAAGCAGCGCGCGATGGTGCCAGCGCGACCAGACGAATGCCTTCTTCCAGTGTGAACTCACTGCCTATAATTAACTGTATTCCAGCTTCTTTGGCAGCAACGTGGGCTTTTACTATGCCCGCAAAAGAGCATTCATCTGTAATGGCCAGCGCGCCATAGCCCAGCTGCGCTGCCCGTTCCACTAACTCGTGAGGATGGGAGGCGCTGCGCAGGAAGCTGTAGCAGCTTAGGCAGTGGAGTTCAGAGTACTTTAACATATACTGTATATTTATACAGTATATGGTGTTTGTCAAAATTCATCCGATGACCACGGCGCCCATACCGGCGACCCTGCCGATATGACTAACGCTGCCAGCAGTGATAGCGTGGTGTCGTAATGACTTATGAAGTGGGTGTTTCAGCATGAACGATCAGTACATTTTTGCTCCTGTTGTTATTCAGGTGATGCTAACGCTGGGTCTTTATGTCTATCTCGCAATCGCGAAGAAAAAAGCGGCCAAGTTAGGTCAGGTAAATGAAGAGCGCAGGGCGCTTCATGACGATGCCTGGCCAGACAACGTTCTGCAGATCAATAATTGCATACGTAACCAATTTGAAGTTCCGCTGTTGTTCTATGTGCTGATTGGTGTGTTGTGGAGTCTTGGGGCGATTAATATTTACGTTCATCTAGCGGCATGGTTGTTTGTAGTTAGTCGAATTGCTCATGCTGTTGTTCACACCGGGTCCAATTACGTTCCCCTTCGTCGCCGTTTATTTATGATCGGTTGCTATCTCCTGATTGGCTTAGCCTTCTATGCCGCTTACAAGGTTATTTAAAATGATGGAGCTATTAGCGGCTCCAGTGAATCTTGTACGTTGCGTTAAGCGCATCACCTTGCGCCTGTTAGCAATGCCTGCGCGTGATGGCAAAAAATGTCTAGCCCACGCAATGGCAATTTTGATGAGCGTCGCTGTGATTCAGGCCCATGCACTTCGTGTGGCCGACAGGATCGGTTCTTTAGAGGTGGGCAAGCTGGCCGATCGGTCCCGATGATCATGCCGATTGGGAGCTAAAGTTAGTGCCTTTGAGGTAGTGTATGCGTGTACTTACATTCTTGACGATCGATTGGAGAAATAAATGATTTACACAGGAGGCTGTCATTGTGAGGCGATCCGCTTCGAGGTGGAGGCACCCGATGAAGTTGAAGTGGAGAGGTGTAACTGCTCTTTATGCTCCAAGGCGGGTTACTTGCACCTGATTGTGCCGCTGAGCAAATTCAAGTTGCTCTCGGGATCAGAGGCTATATCCACCTATACCTTTAACACCGGAGTTGCCAAGCATACTTTCTGTAAGGTGTGCGGTATTAAACCGTTCTACACTCCCCGGTCCAACCCTGATGGCATTGATGTGAACGTCAATTGTTTGGACGCCCTGCCAGCCAAGGTAAATATAGTGGAGTTCGATGGTCAGAACTGGGAAGACAATGCGCATGAGCTCGCGCATAAAAGCATAGATTCTTAGTTGTTGTATTAGTCGTTGTATTAGTCAAACCAGTCGCAGGGAGTCTGCACTTGAAGATAGGCTCGACACGCGGTTAATCCTTTCTATACTCCTTACATAACATGCGTAGTCACGCATTTGATAATAGGGAGAAGTTCTTGAAAACTATCACCAGACGTATACTTACTCAGAAGCTGGGTATTGCTACTGGCGTTGGTTTGTTGGCCCCAGGGTTGGCAGTGGCTGCTCCAGTAACGCCTTCGCAAGTGGAAGGCCCCTTTCATCCGGTAGGGGCACAAAAAGATACCGACTTGGATCTCACTCTTATAGACGGGCACAGTGAAGTGGCTCGCGGCGAGGTTATTCTGGTCAAAGGTCGAGTATTCAATGTCCAGGGTGAGCCGCTAGTAAACGCATTGGTTGATGTGTGGCAGGCCAACGACGCGGGGCGCTATAGCCATGCCAAAGACGCTAATACGGCCCCCTTAGACCCGAATTTTCAAGGATGGGGGCTGCTTAGAACCGATGAGAATGGACGTTATGCTTTCAAGACGATCAAGCCCGGAGCATATCCGCTATCGTTCCTGGGTGCTGATGGCAAGCGCTGCCGGCATATTCATTTCAAAGTAAGTCAGCCTGGCTACGCGGATCTCATTACCCAAATGTACTTCAAGGGAGACCCTCTGATAGATCAGGATCAAGAGGTAGCGAAGGTATCACCAGAACTGCGCCATCTGCTGATCATCGATCAGCAAACTGATGCCGATAGAGGGTTGCCGCTATTTGATTTTGATTTGACCCTTGCCTCTGCGTAATCGGCTCGGTGACCGAAAGGGTCTCGAACGACTACAGCATCATATGTTTAAAAACTAAAATTCAAGTCAACAAGGGAGCTCCACATGGGTCAGCAGTACTCCGAGCTATCAGACAAGCTGGTTGGTTTTATCGAGCAGCAGAAAATATTCTTTGTGGGAACGGCCACTGCAGATAGCAAGGTGAATGTCTCGCCCAAGGGTATGGACTCGCTAAAAGTAATGGATAACAAGCGAGTCATTTGGTTGAACGTGACTGGCAGCGGTAATGAAACTGCGGCTCATATTCATGAGCAACCAAGAATGACGATCATGTTTGCCGCGTTCGATGGAACTCCTATGATATTGCGGCTGTATGGGCAGGCCAGAGCTATCCATCAGAATGACCAAGAGTGGGAAGACTTAATCGCTCGTTTCGATCCTGTCCCGGGTGCCAGGCAGATTTTCGACCTCACGATTGAAATGGTACAAACCTCTTGCGGTATGGCGGTTCCTTTATTCGATTACCGCGAGGACAGAGATCAACTCAAAAATTGGGCCTCGAAGAAAGGCGAGCAAGGTGTAAAGGATTACTGGGAAGAAAAGAACCAGTTCAGCCTGGATGGTAAGCCCACCCATATCGTAGATAAAAATCTTTAGCGATTTGCCTGAAAAATCGCTTCTAAGTGTTTTGGC
>JBDWQQ010000137.1:0-16785 GCA_039986455.1 Halioglobus sp. | reverse complement strand
GAGTACTGTTTGAATCCCTATTTTTTGCAAAGCAAAAAATGGTTGAGTTTCGCAGCGGCCCGAAAACACAGCGAAGTTTGTGTCCGTTTTTTTAGGCCCAACCCGGCGCCGTGACCTTAATGCTCGATACAAAAATCTGCGCAATCACAGCCCGCCCGGTTTCTAACCTTCGATCAACGCCAATAGCTCCGCCGTTTTCGCTTCCATCAAGGCGACATCACCCTTGCTCTCTACATTGAGCCTGACGACAGGTTCGGTGTTGGACATACGTAAATTGAAGCGCCAGTCTCCGCAATCAACGCTGACTCCGTCAGTGTGATCAAGTTCCCCTTTGTCACTATAGGTAGCCTCCGCACGGGCTAAAACTGCCGCTGCATCATCCACACTGCGATTAATCTCACCTGAACAGGGATAGGCAGCCATGCGCTCAGAGACCATTGTCGACAAGGGCTTTCCAGTGCTGCAGATTAAACCTGCTACCAGCAGCCACGGAATCATGCCGCTGTCACAGTAGGCAAAATCGCGAAAGTAATGATGCGCGCTCATCTCGCCACCGTAGGCCGCATTCTCGGTGCGCATGCGCTCCTTGATAAAGGCATGACCACACTTGGTCAACACGGGAATGCCTCCGGCGCTCTCAACCATCTCCACGGTGTTCCAGGTCAAACGCGGATCATGGACGATGCGGGCCCCAGGTTCCAGCTTCAAAAATGCGTCAGCTAATAGTCCCACGACGTAATAGCCTTCGATGAATTCGCCACTTTCGTCAAAAAAGAAACAGCGATCGAAGTCACCGTCCCAGCCTATACCGAGATCTGCACCGTGTTCGCGCACTGCCGCGATCGCAGCGGCGCGATTTTCCGGCAACAGTGGATTGGGGACACCATTGGGGAAGTTACCATCCGGTTCATGGTGAAGTTTGATGAATTCAAACGGCAGGTATGGCTCCAGTAAGTCCACCACGCGGCCCGCACCGCCATTACCTGAATCGACCACAATTTTCAGGGGTTTAAGTGCAGCCACGTCCACATAGGAAAGCAGGTGTTCTACATAGGCTTGATCGGTATCCAGCTTATGCAATGCGCCGGGCACTTGTGCGGTTGTAAATTCGTCACGCTCTGCTAACGCTCGAATTTCTTTCAGTCCGGTATCGGCAGAGATGGGTCGCGATTCTTCGCGCACAAACTTCATACCGTTGTAATCCTTGGGATTATGACTGGCGGTCACGGCAATGCCGCCATCCATTTTTGCGTGCGAGGTCGCGAAGTAAATTTCCTCGGTACCGCAAAGGCCGATGTCATAAACATCCACCCCCTGCTCCATTAAACCTTGGCTGACTGCCGCCTTGATCGCTTCGCTGGACAATCGAATGTCATGCCCGACCACCACTTTCTCTGGCTTGATGACTTCAGCGTAAGCTCTGCCAATGCGCCTGGCGACATCTTCGTTCAACTCATCCGGCACTCGACCGCGAACATCGTAGGCCTTAAAACAGGTAATTTCCTTCACGATATATATAGCCCTTAATCGTTTTCGTAGTAGTTTTCATAAACGTGGTTGGTGGCCTCGACGAAGCCAGGCACACTGCCACAGTCGAAGCGAGTCCCCTTGAACTTATAGGCCATCACACAGCCCTGCTTCGCCTGCGCCTGCAACGCATCGGTTATCTGGATCTCGCCGTTTGCACCGGGCTCTGTTTGCTCGATATGCTCAAAAATATCAGGGGTTAGGATGTAACGACCAATAATCGCAAGGTTAGAGGGTGCATCTTCCTGAGCGGGCTTCTCCACCATATCGTCGACGCGATAAATACCATCGCCCAGGCTTTCGCCCGCAATCACTCCATACTTGTGCACTTCATCCATTGGCACTTCCTGAATGGCAACAATAGAGCAGCGAAATTGATTGTACAGCTCGGCCATTTGAGCGAGTACACCCGAGCCCTCTGCATTGAGGCAAAGATCATCTGAAAGCAGGACGCCAAAAGGTTCATTGCCAATCAGGGAGCGTCCGGTAAGAACGGCATGCCCCAGACCCTTCATTTCTCTCTGGCGGACCATGGTAAATACGCCCTTATCAAGCACCCCTCGAATACTCTGCAGATACGCCTCTTTACCCGTACCAGAAATCTGGTGTTCAAGTTCGTAGCTAATATCGAAATGATCCGCGATCGATCGCTTTCCTCGCCCGGTCACAAAAGCGCAGGTGGTCATACCTGCTTCAATGGCTTCTTCCACTCCGTATTGCACCAGCGGTTTGTTAACAACAGGCAACATTTCCTTGGGCATGCTTTTGGTCGCCGGCAAAAAGCGGGTACCGTAACCCGCCACCGGGAACAGGCACTTCTTGATCATCTGGGTCTCCTAAAGGTTTTTTTTCAGCTATCGCGACCGTACTGGTCATCAAATCTCACAATATCGTCTTCGCCGAGGTAAGTGCCCGACTGTACTTCTATCAGTTCCAGCGGAATCCGTCCGGGGTTGGCAAGACGATGCTTGTTTCCCAGCGGGATATACGTTGACTCGTCCTCACCTAACATGAATGTTCGGTCTTCGCAGGTGACTTCTGCAGTGCCGCTAACCACAATCCAGTGCTCTGCGCGGTGATGATGCATTTGCAAAGACAGGCGTTCGCCGGGATCAACAATGATGCGCTTTACCTGAAAGCGTTCGGCCGTCACCAGTGACTCATAGGAACCCCAGGGTCGATACACCCGGCGGTGCAAAGAGACCTCCGGACGATCCTGTGCCTTGAGTTGGTTCACGATGCGCTTCACATCCTGCACCTTGTCGCGATCGGCAACAAGCACAGCATCTGCGGTTTCCACAACCACCAGGCCATCAACGCCTGTGGCTGCGACCAGTCGCGAATCGCTGTAAAAATAGCTGTCTTTACAATTATCAAGAATGACATCGCCGCGACTGGCGTTGCCTTCTTCGTCTCTTGCAGAAACGTCCCACAGCGCAGACCAGGCACCCACATCGCTCCAACCGCAGTCAAGCGACACTACTCCACCACGATCGGTGTTTTCCATCACCGCATAATCGATACTGTCTGATGGGCAAGCATCAAACATCGCGGGCTCAGGGCGAACAAAGTCCATATCCCGGTTTGCGTTTTGCATCGCGTCCTGACAGCACTTGAGAATTTCCGGTGCGTGCTTTTTAAGTTCTTCGAGATAGGCCGCAGCGCCGAGCAGGAACATGCCGCTATTCCAAAGGTAACTGCCGCTTTCCAGGTAAGACGCTGCGGTGGGAGCGTCTGGCTTCTCAACAAAACGTTCCAAACCGTAAAGATCTCCGCCCAGGGATTCGCCACACTTGATGTAGCCATAGCCTGTTTCCGGGCTACTGGGAACGACGCCAAAGGTCATCAATCGCCCCTGTTGTGCAAGAGGCACAGCTTTCCCTACCGCAGCGACAAACGCTTCGACATCCTGAATAACGTGATCGGCCGGTAACACCAGCAGCAATGCATCAGGGTCGTCTGCCACCGCATACAAGGCGGCCAACGCCACAGCGGGCGCCGTATTACGTCCGACGGGTTCTAAAATCAGCGCCGAGGCTTCAAGGTCAACCTGCCGTAACTGCTCCGCCACCATGAAACGGTGCTCTTCATTGCAGACCACAACCGGGGCTGACTCATCGAGTCCCGTGGTTCGCTTCAGGGTTTCTTGAAGCATGGAAAGCTCACCCGCCAGAGGCTGGAACTGTTTGGGGTGAGATTCACGCGACACTGGCCATAAGCGGCTGCCTACGCCACCTGAAAGAAGTACTGGAGTTAACATCTGAGTCCTTGGAATCAGGATACTTTAGCCATGAGTATCATGACTAAATCATAACCTTGAAGTTAGCGAAATAATGCCCCCCATCTTATCCGACACCGATCGAATTAACTAGTCGTCGAAAGCTCCCAATGCACTGATAGCGCTGGACTTGTGCGTCTCAGCGATTAGAATGGGCACGCTCACTGAAGCGTCTCCCGGCACTGGCCGATACCATGGAAAAATGATGACAGGACAAAGCGCATTCACCAAGGAAGAACTGGTCGCCTGCGGTCACGGCAAACTGTTTGGCGAGGGCAATGCTCGTCTGCCGGTTGACAACATGCTCATGCTCGATCGTATCGCCCACATCAGCTCAGAGGGCGGTGCCAACGGGAAAGGTGAAATTATCGCCGAACTCGATATACACCCGGATCTCTGGTTTTTCGATTGCCACTTCCCCACCGATCCGGTCATGCCTGGCTGTCTTGGTCTGGATGCCATGTGGCAACTGGTCGGTTTCTTCTTGGGATGGCGCGGAAACCCAGGACGCGGTCGCGCGCTTGGCTGTGGCGAGGTGAAATTCACCGGGCAAGTACTGCCCACCGCCAGCAAAGTGGTCTATAACATTAATATCAAGCGCGTCATTGAACGCAAACTTGTCATGGGCATCGCAGACGGCACCGTCTCGGTCGATGGCCGCGAAATTTATAACGCATCGGACCTGAGAGTGGGTCTGTTTCAATCAACGGAGTCATTCTGAAGCAATGAGTAGACGAGTAGTTGTCACCGGCCTGGGCATCGTATCTTGCCTGGGTAACGACGCGGAAGCGGTTACCCAATCACTTTTTGAAGGAAAGTCCGGCATAAGCACTCGCCAGGAACACCTAGACATGGGTATGAGGTCGCACGTTGCCGGCAGCCCCGATATTGACACCGCATCCTTGATTGACCGCAAACAGCTTCGATTTATGGGCGACGCTGCCGCCTACGCCTACATCTCTATGCAACAGGCTATTGCAGATTCTGGCCTGGAAGACAGCGATGTCTCCAACGCACGCACGGGCATTATCGCAGGTTCAGGCGGCGCCTCTTCCGCCAACCAAACCGAGGCTGCGGACATTCTGCGCGATCGTGGCCTACGCCGCGTGGGTCCTTACCGCGTGACCCAGACTATGGGCAGCACGGTTTCTGCCTGCCTTGCCACCCCGTTTAAGATCAAGGGCGTGAATTACTCGATCTCGTCTGCCTGCTCCACCAGTGCCCACTGCATTGGCAACGCCATGGAACAAATTCAACTCCACAAACAAGATATCGTGTTTGCGGGTGGCGGCGAAGAACTGCACTGGACACTCTCTAGTCTGTTCGACGCCATGGGCGCGCTCTCTACCAAGTACAACGATACGCCAGAGCGCGCCTCACGTGCCTATGACGCAGACCGCGATGGCTTCGTCATCGCAGGCGGAGGCGGCATGCTGGTGCTAGAGGAGCTGGAGCACGCTAAAGCACGCGGCGCAAAAATTTACGCGGAACTGGTTGGCTATGGCGCCACGTCCGACGGCTACGACATGGTATCGCCATCCGGTGAGGGTGCGGTGCGATGCATGCAACAAGCACTTTCCACTGTTTCTGGCTCGGTTGACTACATCAACGCCCACGGTACTTCCACCCCGGCCGGTGACATTCAGGAACTGAAGGCCGTTAAGGAAGCTTATGCCAGCAGCGATCACATACCGGTCGTAGGCTCCACCAAGTCACTCTCGGGTCATTCTCTGGGTGCCGCCGGCGTACAGGAAGCGATCTATTCGCTACTGATGCAACAAAAGGGCTTTATCGCTGCGTCTGCCAACATTGACAACCTCGACCCCGAGGCCGAAGGTCTGCCTATCGCTCGTGAGCGAGTAGACAACGCAGATTTGAAAACGGTGATGTCAAATAGCTTTGGTTTTGGTGGCACCAATGCGTCACTGGTGTTCCAGAAACTTACGGACTGATTTTTGAGAGCGAGCAGTCATTCTCAGGCTGATCCGGGAAAAATTTCAAGCCAGTAAATCTAAAAGCAGTATACGGATTTCATCTCCCTCCTTAACCACAGTGCCAGGCGGTATCACTGCCAGAGCATCACTGTGGCTCACGGAACTGAGTACTCCAGAGCTTTGATTGGCAAAACGACGTGCGACTATTCCTCTCTCACCAGACTCCAGACTGACACGCACGTAGTCCTGCCTGGCGCCGGGCTTGGCAGTCGAAAAGCCCGCTGTAACCCTGAGCTCTGGAATATGGTACTCAATCGCACCCTGCAGCTTTAGCAGAAACGGCCTAGCCACAAGGCAAAAGGTCGCAAAGACAGACGTCGGGTTTCCCGGAAGACCAATGAACGGTGTATCGGCAATGGCGCCAAATGCCAACGGCTTACCTGGCTTTATCGCCAACTTCCAAAGGTCAATGTGTCCGAGACGCTCAACCTGCGCCTTCACGTGATCCTCCTCACCCACTGACACGCCACCGGAGGTGATCACGCAATCCGCTGAGCGCGACGCCGCCAGCAATGCGTCGGCTGTCGCCAGTGGATCATCTGGCATAATCCCCGCATCAATGACATCCAAACCCAATTTGGCGAGCAGGCCTGCGAGGGTATAGCGATTAGAGTTGTAGAGCTGTCCTGTACCCAGTTCTGCTGTGCCAGGCTCAATCAGTTCGTCACCGGTTGAAAGTACAGCGACCTTGAGTCGTCGAAACACCTTCACCTGCGCAACCCCAACTGATGCCAGCAACCCCAGGTCCTGGGGCCTTAGTCGGCGGCCCGCTGTCAAAGCGACGGCGCCGGCCGCAATATCCTGACCGCGGGGACGAATGTTCTGGTTACGGGTTACCTCGCCAGTGACTGAAAGCAAACTCCCCTCAACAGCACAGTTTTCTTGCATCACCACCGTGTCAGCTCCAGGAGGAATCGGCGCTCCGGTAAATATTCGTGCGGCTGTTCCGGCTTGCAGTGGCTCTCCAACGGCCCCCGCCGCAATGCGTTGACTGATTGGGAGCATCCCCGGGAGGTCCTCACAACGCAGGGCATAGCCATCCATTGCACTGTTGTCGTCTCCGGGAACATCTATTATCGAGACAACGTCCTCTGCCAGTACCGCACCTAGCGCGGCGATCAAAGGTAGTTCTTCAACCTCAGCTGTCGGCTTAGTGCTGCCTAGAATTTGCGACAGCGCTTCCTCCAACGGCATCAGGGAACTCAACTGAGCTGTTCCCGCACTCTAACCACGCCAACGAAATTACAGGGGCGATGAGAACTATCCAGCTGCTCGCAAATAACACCCGTCCAGGCCGTTTTACAGGCGCCGGTGGAGCCCGGCACACAAAAGATCACGGTGTTATTGGCAAATCCGGCCAGCGCGCGGGACTGGATAGTTGACGAACCTATTTCCTGATAAGAGATCGCCCTGAATAACTCACCAAAGCCATCGATGTCTTTGTCGAACAGAGGCCGAACAGCCTCTGGTGTGGAATCTCGCCCCGAGAAACCGGTTCCTCCGGTGACCAGCACCGCATCGATCTCCGGATCAGCAATCCACCGGGAAAGCACTGCCCGAATCCGGTAAATATCGTCAATCACAATGACTTTGTCGCCTTTGCGATGACCTGCTGACTCCAGCGCCTCCACCAGGTATTTGCCCGATGAATCATCCGCTTCAGTGCGAGTATCTGAGACCGTCAGCACCGCCACTGACAAGGATTGCGAGGTAAGGTCGGTGGCCTTGGCCATGGGGTGATCCTCAGGTTTGTTGCTGGAAGTAATGTTTGACCTGGTCAGCAATGGCATTGCGCCAGGGCTGCTGCTTAATCGCAAAAGTATTGCGAATTTTATTGCACTCAAGAGATCGGTTGAGGCTGGGGGCATCAGGATCCAGGGGCATCAATTCTACTGCGTCAGGCTTTACATCAGAGAACTGCGAAGCGGCTGCTAGAACCGCCTCGGCGAATTCAAAATGGGTGGCCGTCTCTGTGCTGCAGTAGTGGTAAGTTCCCCACAGCTCTGCGCCCGTACTTTGCTGATCGAGTAGAGCAGAAATGACCCTGGCGCCGTCAGCAGAAGCCACTGGACAACCTCTCAAGTTATTGTCCAAAACAAGATTTTCTCCGCGGACGATTTCCCCAAGCACACGGGTGACCAAATTAGCTCCATCGCTGGCGAAGACCGGACCCAGGCGCAAGATAAGATGCTTATCACAATACTTGCGGACGACTTCTTCAGCTTCGGCCAGCAATGAACCGGTATCGCTCGCATTATCAGGAAGGTCTTCTTCGTTATACATTCGGTCCAGATCACCGGAAAAAACCCGTGAACTGGAGACAAACAGATAACAGGAATCATCACGTTGGCAGGACTTTGCCACCCACTGGCAGCGCTTCAAATCCAGATCGACCACTTCCTGGCCGCCGTCAGCCACGGCTTCGACTCTAATATCCACAACGGCATCTGCGCTCGCCTTACGCACCGCTTTCTTGGCTTGTCGCTCGCTCTTCCAACGGGAGGCAGAGCGCGTCAAGCACACAAGATCATGGCGACCCAGATTCTCCAGGAACTCCACAAGTGCCCGTCCAAGTGGGCTGTCTGAACCGATTATGAGTACGCGCACACGTCTGAATCTTAATTCATGTAAGAAAGGAGAAAGGTAACATACTTGCGCGCGGTGCGGCGCCTCATTGACCAATATATAGAGTCAATCAGTGGGGCGACCCTGCGGCCGCCCAACGGAGGATCAGGGAACGAAGCTACCTGGCTTTTGGCGCTGGGGGAACTCTTCAAAGGTCGCTTTAAACTTCATCACCTCTGCCATGGCCGGGGCGAATAAAAACATATGCTCCCCCATCCACTGGTCATAGCCTGAACCCTCGTGATCCATTCTTTCAAATGGGTCCATGCGGAGGTTGAACACTTTGGGCATACGCAAGGTCACGTACGGATCCTGCCATACCTGCAGGCCGTGGGCCCGTTGCTCCTTGAAGACCAATTTATAATCACCCATTCGATAGCCAACAATATCGCCGGTATCCGAGGTGTAGATGAACTCCTGACGTGGCCCCTTATCCACTTCGCCAGTGAAATAAGGGAGGAAGTTATACCCGTCCAGGTGAACTTTATACTTCTTGCCGTTTACTCGAGTTCCCGATTTGAGTTGCTGCTTGACATCATCGTTTCCGGCAGCTGCCAGTAACGTGGGCATCCAGTCCATCATCGCAATGATTTCATTAGACACCTGACCCGCTTCGATTTGCGCGGGCCAACGCACCATCATCGGCACTCTGTATCCGCCTTCCCAGTTGGAATTCTTCTCACCGCGGTAAGGCGTATAGCCTCCGTCAGGCCACAACGCTAACTCAGCACCATTGTCCGTGGCATACATGACAATCGTATTGTCGGCGATGCCCAGTTCATCGAGCTTAGCCAGTAACTGACCCACATGGCCATCGTGTTCAACCATCCCGTCTGCATAAAGCCCTTGACCGGTGACACCCTGAGACTCTGGCTTTAGTCGCGTCCAAACATGCATTCTGGTTGAGTTAAACCAGACGAAAAATGGCTTTTTCTGGCTGTGTGCCTTATCAATAAATTTAAGCCCAGCTGCAAGAAACTCTTCGTCAGCCGTCTCCATTCGCTTTTTGGTCAACGGGCCAGTGTCTTCGATTTTGCCATCTGCAAAACTATGAATCACGCCACGAGGACCCCAACGCTTACGAAACTCAGGGTCTTTCGGATAGTTGGGATGCTCCGGTTCTTCCTCTGCGTTCAGGTGATAAAGGTTGCCGAAGAACTCATCGAAGCCATGATTTGAAGGCAAATGCTCATCACGATCGCCGAGGTGATTCTTGCCGAACTGCCCGGTGGCGTAGCCCAGCGGTTTAAGCAGTTCAGCGATGGTGGGGTCTTCCGCCTGGAGCCCCTCATTGGCACCGGGAAGCCCCACTTTGGTTAAACCTGTGCGCACGGGATGTTGGCCGGTGATAAATCCCGCGCGACCCGCGGTACAGCTCTGGTCACCGTAGGCATCAGTAAAGATGATGCCATCGGCGGCGATTTTGTCGATATTCGGGGTTCGGTAACCCATGCGCCCCATATTGTAGGCGCTAATATTGTAGGGTCCGATATCATCGCCCCAGATAATCAGGATATTGGGTTTATCCTGAGCCAGCGCGACCGAGGACACAAAAAGCATCGAAATGACCGCAGCTATGCGATTCAAGGTGAGTGACATTGACGTTCTCCATAGAAAGGTTTTAGCACTACGCATTAGGTATAGCACAGAAAGTATTTACTGACTCTAAATACAACGATGCCGCTGTGAAGCGGCATCGTTCGGGAATAGGCTTAGCTAAGCGTTAAAACGGAATATCGTCATCGAAGTCGTTGAAGTCCTGAGCCGGCGCTGCCTGAGGAGCGCTTTGAGCGGGGGCTGCACCTGCGCCCTGCGCGGGAGCCGAAGATTGCGGAGCCTGACCGCCGCCATAACCACCGCCACCCATGCCGCCATCGCCCTGACCAGCACCGCGACTGTCAAGCATTTGCATCTCATTGACCACGACTTCGGTAGTGTAGCGATCCTGGCCAGACTGATCTGTCCACTTGCGTGTCTGCAAGGCTCCTTCAACAAATACCTTGGAGCCTTTCTTCAAGTATTCCCCTGCGATTTGCCCAAGGCGATAGTTGCCGCGATCCCGGAATACCACACGATGCCATTCAGTCCGCTCTTTCTGCTCGCCGGATTGCTTATCGCGCCAGGTCTCGGACGTGGCGATACTGGCATTAGTGACAGCACCGCCATCGGGGAAAAAACGGGTTTCAGGGTCATTACCCAGGTTGCCGATCAGGATGACCTTATTGACGCCACGTGAAGCCATAAAAATTCCTTGTTTCTGGTTGGAAATGCTTATTTTGATTGGCCTGAGACTATAACAATCCCGCTGTTTAATTGCGACAACACGAGGCTGCAAATTCCATCCAATTAGGCCGAAGGGAGGATCAGGTCAGAAGCTTATCCAACCAGCCGCTTGCCGCTTGAATGGGGCGTCGCTGCCAGGCAGGCCCCTGCCTGCAATATACCCCCTCCTCCAATCTACGAACGGTGTCGGTGGCCTTGTAGCCCAGCCAGCGTAAGGGTTCAGGTTCCCAGCGACGAAGCCTGGATTCCAAACTGCCGTCAAAAGCCCAGGGGGCCGAGACCAGATCAGAGTCCCTGTTAAGTACCTGGTCTGCAAGCGTACGTGCCATCAGGTTTGAAGCGCCAACGCCCTCCCCGAAGTAACCGCCGAGGGTACCGATGCCAGTCACTCGATCATAAACCGAGTGCGGCAGACCACTGCGCGGTGCGCCCAGAGTGCCACCCCAACGATGGGTGATAGCAGCACCCTGCAACTGTGGAAAACAATCGAGTAACAAACCATGGATGGCGCTGAACGCCGGGTCATTTTGATTAAACTGACTGCGCGGCTTGCCCCCAAAGCGATAGCTGCCGCGGGCGCCAAAGACCATTCGATTGTCGGCGCTGCGCTGTCCATAAGTTGTCAGTGGACTGGCCTCACAGAACACTTCACGATCTGCCAGACCCAAATCCTGCCAAAGCTCCTCATCGAGAGGCTCGGTGGCAATGATACGACTTTGCAGAGCCAGAACTCGACTCGCGGTGGCATTCACACCCGTACTGTAGCCCTCCAGAGCCAATAGGCGGTGGCTGGCACTGACACGGCCCCGGGGTGTTTCCATCACGCCGGGCGCAAGATTAATCACCGGCGTTTGTTCATAAATCGAAACCCCCATATCACGCAGCGCTTGCACCAGGCCAAGCACCAGTCGAGCCGGCTGAATACGCGCAATATGTGGAGTGAAGACCCCGCCAGCGGGCGCTCTAATGCGCAACCGGGCCTGGAGTTCGGCGGGCTCAAGCCAGCGGTAATCCTCCTCGCCCAAGCCTACCGCTTTGTACTGGGCAAGATTGTCCCGCTGGATTCGCGCCTGCTCAGGGTAGCGAGCGGCGGCAAAGATCCCGCCACCACGCTGATAATGGCAGTCGATATTGTGCCTGAGCAGCACCCGCTCTACCTCAGGCAGAATGCTGTGAATGTGAGACTTGGCCAACTGCCGCCGCTCACCATCCAGCGCAGCAAGCAAGCCGGTCTCACCCTCAATGGCGGCCATCATCCAACCGCCATTGCGCCCCGACGCTCCAAAACCACAGCGCTGGGCTTCCAGAACGCAAACCTTCAGGTCAGGCGCGAGCGCTTTCAGATAATAGGCTGTCCATAGACCAGAGAAACCTCCGCCGGCAATGGCAACATCGACATTGATATTCTGATCAAGGGACTGAGAAACCGCGACAGGCTCAGTTTGTTCCATCCACAAACTGATATTGTTGGCCGCAGGCCCGCTCATTTAGCGCTGGCTGATGCAGGAACTCCCAGCAAGGCATTCGCCGGAAGAAAAAGTAAAAGCCAAACAGCGCCCAAAACCAGGCAGGAAGTCAGCAAAATCGTGGAGCCCCCGCTCTTTAGCATCCAGCCCCCTGCAGCGCCGCCGGCAAAAGCGCCAAGGAACTGACAGGTCGAATAAATCCCCAAAGCCGTGCCTTTACCCCCTGGGAAAACCATTTTGCTGACCAGCGAGGGTAGAGTCGCCTCTAAATAGTTAAAGCCCACGAAAAACAGCCACATTCCCAGATACAGCAAAACGGGGGAAGCAGACATGGAAATCACCGACATGGCTGCAATCAGCAGCGCAATCGCCAACAGGAACATGGCATGCAAGCGGCCTTTACGCTCCGCCAGGATCATCATGGGCACCATGCCAACAATGGACAATACCAAAGCCGGGAGATACACCAGCCAATGACTGTCTCGATCGAGGTGAGCCACTTCAAGTAACAGCCCAGGCACCACCAGGAAGAGTGCCATCAAAATAAAATGCAGACTAAAGACAGCGAAATTAAGCCGCAACAACCCCGTGTCGCGAAGACTGCGAGAAAACAATCCTCGACGCGCGCCAACCTCATCGTGGATCTGCCCCACCGGCGGAGTCGGCACCAACAGCAATACAATCAACACGCCACCAAATGCCAGCAGCGTTGTGAACCAAAACACCGCGCTCAATCCGCCCGCAGCAGCGACTACCGGTCCAAGGACAAGCGCCACCGCGAAAGACAGACCGATACTCATTCCCACCATGGCCATGGCCTTGGTTCGCTGTTCTTCGCGAGTCAGGTCAGCCACCAGCGCCATCACCGTGCTGGCAATCGCCCCAGCACCCTGTAAAGCACGACCCACGACCACGCCCTCAATCGTGTCGGCCATGCCGGCAACGATGCTGCCTAAAGCGAAAACCAGCAAACCGCCAACGATCACCGGCTTACGGCCCAATTTGTCCGAGAGCCACCCCAGGGGAATCTGTAGCAAGGCCTGCGAAAGGCCATAGACGCCCAGTGCCAGACCGATGGTGAGCGGGTCTGCGCCCGGCAGATCGGCTGCGTAAAGGGCAAGCAGTGGCAAGACCATAAACAGGCCGAGCATGCGGAAACTGTATAGCAGTGCGAGGGAGCCGACGGTGCGCCGCTCCAGTGGTGTCATTGGATGTTCAGTGATCACTGGGGGAATGAGTCTCGAAATATTGCACAATATGATAACAGCTTCACAGCTGGGTCACACGCTGATCAAGCCAAGGTTCACGCCACAAACCATGGCAAGACTGCTCGCCTGCACGGACTTTTCTCTGCGCCTAGAAGTCCGTTTCCCTTTGCATGGCGTAACCTTCAAGGCATATACTTTCCTGTTCCACTTTTTCTGCGGTATTTCCCCCACATGGACACTATCCAAGTACGCGGCGCGCGCACTCACAACCTCAAGAACATTGATCTTGATATCCCCCGCGACAAGCTGGTGGTGATCACTGGGCTTTCCGGGTCGGGCAAGTCGTCGCTCGCCTTCGACACGCTCTATGCCGAGGGCCAAAGACGCTACGTGGAGTCACTTTCGACCTACGCCAGGCAATTCTTGTCGATGATGGAAAAGCCCGATATGGACCATATCGAGGGCCTGTCACCGGCGATTTCTATCGAGCAGAAGTCCACATCACACAATCCCCGCTCCACCGTGGGTACCATTACCGAAATTTACGACTACCTCAGATTGCTGTTCGCCCGGGTCGGTGAGCCGCGCTGCCCCGACCACGGACTCAACTTACAGGCACAAACCGTGAGCCAAATGGTTGATACCGTCCTGGCCCTGCCCGAGGGCAGCAAGCTAATGCTGCTTGCACCGGTTGTCCGTGATCGCAAAGGCGAGCATCTGCACGTCTTTGAAGAATTGCGAGCGGCGGGCTTTGTGCGGGCGCGCATCGACGGCATCGTGACTGATATGGACGACCTGCCCGAGTTAGACAAAAAGAAAAAACATCGCATTGAAGTTGTCGTGGACCGATTCAAAGTCAGAGACGACCTTAAACTGCGCCTGGCAGAGTCCTTCGAAACGGCACTAGGACTCACCGATGGCCTGGCCTCTATTTCATGGATGGATGACGACGGCGACGACTTGTCATTTTCAGCCCGCTTCGCCTGCCCCGAATGCGGCCACAGCATCGACGAACTGGAACCTCGACTGTTCTCATTCAATAACCCAGCGGGCGCCTGCAGCGGCTGCGATGGACTGGGGGTAAAGCAGTACTTTGATGCCGATCGCATCGTGCTGCACCCGGAGTCCAGCCTGGCAGAGGGCGCCATTCGCGGTTGGGACCGACGCAACGTTTACTACTTTCACATGCTCACTTCGCTGGCCGACCACTACGACTTTGATATTAATGCTCCCTACGATGAGCTGAGTAAGAAACACCAAAAGGTCATTCTGCACGGCAGTGGCAAACAGGAAGTTGCCTTTTCCTATATCAACGATCGCGGTGACGTCTTCAAGCGCACGCATCCCTTTGAAGGCATCATTCCCAACATGGACAGGCGCTATCGAGATACGGACTCACAATCGGTTCGTGAAGATCTCGCTAAGTTTCTCGCTACCCAGCCCTGTCCGGACTGCGGAGGCACAAGGCTGCGCCGCGATGCACGCCACGTGTTTGTGGACGAGCGTACCTTGCCTGCCATTACCGATATGCCGGTGGGAGAAGCAGAGGTTTACTTCAATGAGCTTTTGCTAGAGGGCCGTAAAGGCGAAATCGCAGACAAAATCCTCAAGGAACTGCGCGCACGCTATCGTTTTCTCGTCGATGTAGGACTTAACTACCTGACATTAAACCGGAGTGCGGAGACGCTTTCGGGCGGTGAAGCTCAACGCATCCGCCTTGCCTCACAAATTGGGGCCGGACTGGTGGGTGTTATGTACATTCTCGATGAGCCCTCTATCGGCCTGCATCAGCGCGACAACGAACGACTCCTCAACACCCTGACTCATCTGCGAGACCTGGGTAACACTGTGCTGGTCGTCGAACACGACGAAGACGCTATCCGCGCCGCAGACCACGTCATAGACATCGGCCCCGGGGCCGGTGTGCACGGTGGCCAGGTTGTCGCCGAAGGCACCATGAAACAGATCACTGCCAACAAGAATTCACTTACCGGTGACTACCTCTCGGGACGTAAGAAAATTGAAGTCCCGAAGAAGCGCACGCCCCTTGATACCAAGAAGCAGCTGGTATTAACCGGCGCTACCGGCAACAACCTGCAACAGGTCACACTGGAGATACCGCTGGGTCTTTTAACCTGCGTCACTGGCGTCTCTGGCTCTGGAAAATCCACACTGATTAATGGCACTCTCTATCCGCTGGCCGCAACAGAACTCAATGGCGCGACCACACTGACTCCGGCGCCGCACGAATCCATTGATGGTATGGACCAGATAGACAAGTGTATCGATATTGACCAAAGCCCCATTGGAAGAACCCCTCGCTCCAACCCTGCAACCTACACAGGAATCTTCACGCCGGTGCGGGAACTCTTTGCCGGGACGCAGGAGGCGCGATCACGCGGCTACAAACCGGGACGATTCAGTTTCAATGTCAAAGGCGGTCGCTGCGAAGCCTGTCAGGGGGACGGTGTCACCAAGGTAGAGATGCACTTTCTTCCGGACATCTACGTTCCCTGCGATGTGTGCAAGGGCAAACGCTACAATCGCGAAACTCTGGAAATACGCTACAAAGGTAAAAGTATCCATGAAGTACTGGATATGACCGTTGAAGACGCTCTGGAATTCTTCGAACCGGTTCCGGCGATTGCCCGCAAGCTGCAGACGCTGATGGACGTAGGTCTCTCTTACATACGACTGGGCCAGGCTGCTACCACACTCTCCGGCGGAGAGGCACAGCGGGTCAAGTTGTCTCGCGAGTTATCTAAACGAGATACCGGAAAGACGCTATACATTCTTGATGAACCCACCACCGGCCTGCATTTTGAAGACATCAAGCAGTTGCTGGAAGTACTGCACCGACTGCGAGATCACGGCAATACCATGGTGATTATCGAGCACAATCTCGACGTCATCAAAACCGCAGACTGGGTGGTTGATCTGGGGCCGGAAGGCGGTTCTGGCGGCGGCCAAATCATTGCCACCGGCACGCCAGAAGATGTGGCCAAGACCAAAGGATCCTATACCGGTAAGTTTTTGGCTCCCATGTTAGCCAAGCGCACACGTCGCAAAGCCGCGTGATTAGCGGCTAACTCGCTCGCGCCCAGCAGGCTATGGCTGATACCAGATCGGAGAGGTGTAAGCCCGCTCCTGTGTTTTCAGAGGCACGCTATCATCGACCGGCGCATTGAGGCGGATTCGATCGTAGGCCGTCCAGCGAGGTGTCGGAATTTCAATAACGCGAGCGTAGTAAAACGCATGCTGCTTCCGGTCAAAGTCTGGGTCTTGCCATACCGTCGCTAGCTGCGGCGTGCCAATATCGTTCGTCCAAGTCGGCACACTCAAGTCCACTGTGTCGCCCACCGCTGGCAGTTTGCCGTCTTTACCAGGGGACCTTGCGCCGCCCC
>JBDWQQ010000136.1:0-28021 GCA_039986455.1 Halioglobus sp. | reverse complement strand
AGAAAGCTGGTGGCAAATTCCGACAACCTGATGGCTGTCGTTAAGCAGGTTCGATCCAGTCGCAGCCCTCTTGCACGCAGGGGCATGCCATTGATGCTGCTATCCGGAAGAGAGTTACACGTGGATCTCATGCTAACGCCGGTGTCCAACAGCGACCTGGGCATCAATATCCTGTTGGAGTTACAGCCGGTGGATCGGCTACTGAAAATCAGCCGGGAAGAGAGCTTGCACCATGCCCAGGAAACGACCCGCGAAATGATTCGTGGCCTCGCCCACGAAATCAAAAATCCGCTGGGCGGAGTTCGAGGTGCAGCCCAGTTGCTTGCCCGAGAGCTGCCGGACGAAGATCTCGCGGAATACACCAATATCATTATTCGAGAGGCCGACAGACTGCGCGATCTGGTAGACCGATTACTGGGTCCCAATCAGCAGTTGGATGCCCAGCAATTAAGCATTCACGAGGTCCTGGAACATGTGCGCAATCTCATCGGCGCAGAAACCGGCAACAAGGTAACGCTGGTGAGGGACTATGATCCCAGCCTGCCTGACGTGATTGGTGATCGCAGCCAGCTGGTTCAGGCGGTGCTGAACATCGTTCGTAACGCGCTTCAGGCGGCGCTTTCTGAAGAGGACTGCGTAATCACTCTGAGGACGCGCCCGCAGCGCCAATTTACCATTGGCAACCAGCTACATCGCCTGCTTTGTCGACTGGACATAGAAGACAATGGCCCCGGGATTCCCGAGGACATGCTCCACGCCATCTTTATGCCCATGGTCACCGGACGGGCCGAGGGCACGGGACTGGGATTAACGATCGCCCAATCTATTGTTACCCGCCACGGCGGAATGCTGGAGTGCAACAGCGAGCCCGGTCGCACCCGTTTTTCAATTTACTTACCAATGGACTTAAATCATGCATAGTCAGGCAAAAGTCTGGGTGGTGGACGACGACAGCTCGATTCGCTGGGTGCTCGAAAGAGCCCTCAAGCAGGCGGGAATTAATAACGAAAGTTTTTCGGACGCGGATCAATTGCTCAAGCGCATCGTCTCTGAAACGCCCGACGTCATCATTAGTGACATCCGCATGCCAGGTACCGACGGACTGGAATTACTGTCACAAATCAATGCCAGCCACCCTCAACTACCTGTAATCATCACTACAGCACATTCCGATCTGGACAGCGCTGTCACTTCCTATCAAAAGGGCGCATTTGAATACCTGCCCAAGCCATTTGATCTTGATGAAGTCGTCGCCATTACCGAACGAGCTCTCGCTCAGGCACGCGAAAACAGCATGGAGCTGCCACTGCAGGAGGAGCTCCCGGAAACTGAAATTATCGGTGAAGCACCCGCGATGCAGGAGGTGTTTCGCGCTATCGGAAGACTGGCGCACAGCAACATCACTGTACTGATTAACGGCGAGTCGGGCACTGGTAAAGAGCTGGTAGCGCATGCTCTTCATCGCCATAGCCCACGTTCAGCCAACCCTTTCATTGCCCTGAATATGGCTGCTATTCCGCGCGACCTGATGGAATCAGAGTTGTTTGGTCACGAAAAAGGGGCCTTTACCGGCGCCAACGCCAAACGCGCAGGTCGCTTCGAACAGGCAGACGGCGGCACACTTTTTCTGGACGAGATTGGCGATATGCCCGCCGAAACACAAACGCGGCTTTTGCGGGTACTCGCAGACGGTGAATTCTACCGAGTCGGCGGCCATACCCCAGTGAAAGTCGATGTTCGGATTATTGCCGCCACCCACCAGGACCTGGAAGAACTGGTTCGCCGCGGCGATTTCCGCGAAGACCTGTTCCATCGATTGAATGTGATCCGCATCCACATCCCCAAGCTTGCGGAACGGCGTGAGGATATCCCCCGTCTGATGCAGCACTTTTTCCAGAGCGCCGCAGAAGAACTGGGCGGAGAGCCCAAAATCCTTCTACCTGAAACCGAACGCTTCCTCACTAATCTCGACTGGCCCGGTAACGTCCGTCAACTAGAGAACACCTGCCGCTGGATTACAGTGATGGCTTCCGGACGTGAAGTGCACGTTACAGACCTACCGCCAGAGCTCAACCGCGAAGTGGCGCAAACGGCATCGGGCGGTGATGCCGACTGGCAGGCCTTGCTCGAAAGCTGGGCTGGGAATGCATTGGCAAAGGGCAAACAGCAAATTCTGGAAGAGGCCACACCGGCCTTCGAGCGAGTAATGATAGAAGTCGCGCTAAAGCATACGATGGGCCGCAAGCGCGACGCCGCAGAGCTGTTGGGGTGGGGTCGCAATACCCTGACGCGCAAAATGAAAGAGCTGGAAATGTAGCGCTGCTTTGAGGCCGCCTGTACCATGCGGCCATGCTAAAAATTGTCCTCTACCAACCCGAAATTCCCCCCAATACGGGCAATATCATGCGCCTGTGCGCGAACACGGGTTGCTCTCTACATTTGATTGAGCCGCTGGGTTTTGATCTGGATGAGAAGAAGCTGCGGCGGGCTGGATTGGATTACAGGGACTTTGCGGACGTATCGGTCTACAGCGATCTCACCACATTCACGGCGCAGCACCAAGACAGTAGGCTCATAGGGATCACGACCAAGGGAAGCACCGCCTATCACCAGGTGTCTTATCGTGAACATGACGCCCTGCTGTTTGGACCAGAAACCAGAGGGCTTCCGGCCGAGGTACTAGCACAACTACCCTCAGAACAGCGTGCCCGAATACCCATGCTCAAAAACAGTCGCAGCCTGAACCTCAGCAACGCAACGGCTGTTATCACTTATGAAGCGCTGAGACAGTTGGGCTTTAATGGCCTGGATTAACGCGAGCGAACCGTATTCCGCTCCCATAAAATAACAAAAAGGGGCCGAAGCCCCTTTCATTCAACTAGCAAAGCGCGCTTAGTGAGTCGCTGCTTCGCCTTCTTCCTCTGCTTGAGCCGCTGATTGCGCCAGCGCCTGCTGGTAAAGAGCGTCAAAGTTAACCGGGGCGAGCATAATGGGCGGGAAACCACCCTTCACGCACAGGCTATCAATGCTCTCACGAGCATAAGGGAAAAGAATGTTGGGCGCTGCGGTACCGAGCACACGGCGCAGGTCTTCACCTTCGATACCAGTGATCAGGAAAATACCTGCCTGCTGAACTTCCACGAGGAAAGCCGTTTCGTCATCAACCTTGGCGGTGATAGTAATGCTGAGCACCACTTCGAAATTGCCTGTGTCGTCGATTTTGTCGCTTTTGGTGTTCAGATCTACATTGACAGCGGGCTGCCACTGTTTCTTGAATACGTCCGGAGTAGCCGGAGACTCAAAAGAAATGTCCTTGGTGTAAATGCGTTGCATCGCGAATTGCTGTTGTACTTCTTCGTCGGCCATTGCGCCGTCCTCCATTGGTCTTAATTGTTTTGGCGTCTCGGGCTTAGGCCGAAGCTACCTGTTTGAGTAATTCATCTAACTTGCCTTGCTGCTCAAGCCGAGCAAGGTCGTCATAACCGCCAACGTGGCGATCACCTATCCAGATTTGGGGAACCGTACGGCGGCCGCTCTTTTCGGTCATTTCGCGGCGCAGTTCAGGACGGGCATCGACGCCGATATCGGCGTATTCGACATTTTTGCTGTCCAGCAGGAACCGCGCCCTCATGCAGTAGGGGCAGAACCGGGTGGAATACATCGTGATGGACGTGTTCATCAACTATTAACCGTTATTAACGACAGGCAACTGCAGGTTCTTCCACTCCATCATCCCGCCAGTCATGATATTGACGTTGTCATAACCCTCAGCATTGAGCTTCTTGCCCACAGCACCTGCGGATTGACCCATCTTACATACCAATACAATGGGCTTGTTTCGGTACTTTTCAAGGGCTCCGGTGTTATTCAGCAGCTTCGCGGATGGAACATGCATGGCGTCCACAATATGCCCCCCCCGAAAATCGGCGGTATCACGAAGGTCGACAAAAACCCCCTCCTGCGCATTAACCAGGTTAATGGCCTGCTGCGGACTCAGTGAGGTGCCTGACTTTCGGGTCTCGTGCATGAACAGCATGACCGCTACCGCTAAAAGAGCAGCCACCAATATCCATTGCTGGGCGAGGAATTCTAGAAATAAAGCCATGGTAATGTCTGTCTCGGTGCGGTGCTTGCCGCAGGGGATTCACGGTGACGCCATCGGCTAGGGGCACAACGGCTATTTTCAAAAGGTGGCAAGTATACAGGCTAGAAAGGCTCGCAACCACCCCCGAAAGCCGCGCCATTGTTGGGATTCAGCCAAATGCTCACGGGCGATGCAAGGCGCTGCCAGACAGGGTAAAATGCCGACCTTTCAAACCCTCCCCACTCTGGAAAGACAATGACCGATAGCCGTAAAAACACCACCGCTCTGATTATTCTGGACGGCTGGGGCCACCGCGAAGAAACCAAAGACAATGCGATCGCCAATGGCGAGACTCCGGTGTGGGACCGCCTTTGGAAAGAGTCACCACATACTCTGGTCTCCGGCTCTGGTCTGGATGTGGGTCTCCCCGCTGGGCAAATGGGCAACTCTGAAGTGGGCCATATGAGTCTGGGGTCAGGCCGGGTGATTTATCAAAATATCACCCGCATTGATCAGGCAATCGCCGACGGCTCATTCGATAACAACGAAGTGTTCACTGGCGCTATCGATAAAGCAGTGGCCTGTGGCGGTGCCGTACACCTGTTCGGGCTGCTTTCTCCCGGGGGTGTGCACAGCCACGAAGATCAGATCTTTGCGACGGTGAAACTGGCCGCTGCGCGTGGCGCCAGCCAGGTCTATCTGCACGCTTTCCTCGATGGCCGGGATACGCCGCCGAAAAGCGCCAAGCCCTCGCTGGAAGCAGCTCAAGCCCTATTTACATCACTTGATTGCGGACGGGTGGCGAGCATCACCGGACGCTACTATGCGATGGACCGCGACAACCGTTGGGAACGCGTAGAACCGGCTTATCGACTGCTTACCGAAGGTGTCGCCGATTACACTGCCGTAGATTCCGTGGCAGGTCTGGAGGCCGCCTATCAGCGTGATGAAAACGACGAATTCGTATTGCCGACCGCCATATGCCCCGAGGGAGGCGAACCCGCCTTCGTCAAAGACGGCGACGCGGTAATCTTCATGAATTTCCGTGCCGACCGGGCTCGGGAACTGACCCGGGCCTTTGTCGATGACAATTTCGATGGCTTTTCGCGCAAGGCTCACCCCAGAACATCGGCCTTTGTAACCGCTACGGAGTACGCTGCCGATATCGATGCAGCCTGTGCCTTCCCTCCGGAAAGCTTACAAAACGTGCTGGGGGATCACCTGGCAAAACTGGGCATGACACAGCTGCGCATTGCAGAGACCGAGAAGTACGCCCACGTCACTTTCTTCTTCAGCGGCGGACGAGAGGATTTATTTCCCGGGGAGGACAGAGAGCTTGTTCCATCGCCGGATGTAGCCACCTACGATCTCAAACCTGAGATGAGTGCCCCGGAAGTCACCGATAAGCTGGTCGCTGCTATTCATTCCGGTAAATACGACTTGATCGTTTGCAACTATGCCAACGGAGACATGGTTGGGCACACTGGCGACTACGAGGCTGCCCTGAAGGCCGTGAATGCATTGGACGGATGCCTGGCGCGAGTGGAAGAGGCACTGCTAGAAACTGGGGGCCAAGCTCTGGTCACAGCCGACCACGGCAATTGTGAGCAGATGATGGACTACCAATCGGGTCAACATCATACTCAGCACACTACCGAGCACGTGCCTTTGGTTTATATCGGCAAAAAACCGCTAACGCTGGACCCCGCTGGTGGTATTCTCGCTGACATTGCTCCTACCTTACTGGGCCTTATGAATGTTGCTGCACCACAGGAAATGACCGGGCGTGATTTAGCCGGAGCCGACTCCTGACCAACAGGCTCATATTCCGTTTCCACAGAGCGCTTATAACGGCACTTGCCTTGAGCTTGACGCTGGCATCAGCGCACATCCGAGCCCAATCAGACGAAGAGAAAGCAGCGTCCCAGCTGCTGGAACTTCAGGCAAGTATCAAACAGATCAATCGCGAGATCAGCAGCGCTAACAAGCGGCGAGACACCCTACAACTTCAATTGCGCCAAGCGGAGCTGGACCAGTCTCGCATCAACCGGGATATCAGCCGGGCAAGTAAAGCCATCGCCAATCAGAATCGCGAATTGGTCGCACTTGAACAGAAAAAGACAGCACTGGAGACCGCGCGAGATGAGCAGCAGGCGCATATTGCCCTGGAGCTGCGAACCGCCTGGCAAATGGGTCAACAGGGACAAATTAAAGTACTTCTAAATCAGGAGAGTCCCGATACCGTCGCTCGGGTGATGGCCTATTACCGTTACTTCTTCAAAGCGCGCAACGAGCTGCTCAACGAATTCAGGGCCACGCTAATCTCCCTGCAAAGCACCGAGCAACAAATTTCGGAGACACTCGCTGAATTAGAGCTGCGTCAGGAAGGCCTCGAAAAACAGCAGCAGGCGCTAGTAAAAGCACAGCAGACACGTCAGGCAGCGGTAGCAAACCTCAATGCCAGCATTCAGGGTAAAGACGCCGAGCTGAAAAAGATGGAAGCCGACCAGAAAGAACTGCAACAACTTCTGGACGCCATTCGTGAGGCGGTAGTGAACCTGAAGGTGCCGGAAAACTATCAGCCCTTCAAATCTGCCAAAGGTAAAATGCCCTGGCCGGCGCCCGGCAGGGCCAGTGCCCGCTTCGGCAATTCCCGCAATCAGGGAAAAATGAAGTGGCAGGGAGTCACCATCCCGGCCCCCGCGGGCACTCCGGTCAAGGCCATTCACCACGGTCGCGTGGTCTATGCAGACTGGCTGCGGGGCATGGGCTTGTTACTGATCATCGATCACGGAGATGGTTACATGAGCCTCTATGCTCACAACCAAACCCTGCTAAGAGACGTTGGCGAGTGGGTTAGCGCAGAAACCCCGATAAGCACCGTGGGCGACAGCGGCGGCTTGACCAAGCCTGCCCTCTATTTCGAGGTCAGACAGAAGGGTAAACCGGTCAATCCAGCCCACTGGTGTCGCCGCTAAGCCTCTTGGCCAGCGCAACCGGCTTTAGGTTACACTTACTTTTTTGCTCACTGAATACTGGCTCAGGCCAACGGCGGTACCCATGCGTTGCTCAACCCCTCAACTGAGACTGCTGAGTCTAGCGGCAGCAATCTTTCTCTCCTTTCCAGCTTTTGGCGCCATTGAAGAAAAGGGCCAGTTGCCGCTGGGCGAACTGCGCACCTTTGCCGATGTCTACCACCAGATTCGCGTGGGTTACGTTGAAGACATAGACGACAGTAAGTTGCTCGAATACGCGATTCAGGGAATGCTGATGGGGCTGGATCCCCATTCAGTTTACCTGACCAAAGATGCCTTCGAGGGATTGCAGGAGGCCACCAGCGGAGAGTTCACTGGTCTTGGTCTTGAGGTCGGTATGGAAGATGGTTACGTCAAAATCATCTCTCCCATCGATGGTTCTCCCGCCGCCAAAGCCGGCCTCCAAAGTGGTGATGTGATTCTCAAGCTGGGTACCGTACCCGTGAAAGGCATGAGCCTGAATGACGCAATCGACAGTATGCGCGGGCCTGCAGGCAGCGAGATCGATCTGACGATTGGCAGGGCCGGCGAGAGCCAGCCTTTTGAAGTCACACTGGTTCGCGATGTCATCAAGGTGGCCAGTGTCCGCCAGCGTTTTCTGGAACCCGGATACGGTTACATCCGTATTGCCCAGTTTCAAAGCGCAACAGGAAAGGATGTCACCGGTGCCCTCGACAAGCTGATGCAGGAGCAGGACCTTAAAGGCCTGGTCCTGGACCTGCGCAACAACCCTGGCGGCGTTTTGCGCGCCAGCGTCGACGTTGCGGGTATTTTTATGGACGGTGGCAATGTGGTCTATACCGAAGGACGGCTGCCCAACTCTGATGTGAAATTCGATGCAAAGCCCGCCGACGCGACTGCCGGAATTCCCATTGTGGTGCTCATCAATTCAGGCTCAGCGAGTGCCTCAGAGATTGTCGCCGGTGCACTGCAGGATCATGGCCGCGCGGTCATCATGGGCACACGAAGCTTTGGCAAGGGCTCGGTACAGACCGTACTGCCCATCTCCGACTCCAGGGCCGTGAAACTCACCACTGCCTTGTACTTCACCCCGAACGGCCGCTCCATTCAGGCCGAAGGCATAGAACCTGATATCGAAGTGGAACGCGCCAAGGTCACCGCCTACAAAAATTCTCGCCGGGTAACAGAGGCTGATCTGTCTGGTCATCTGGATAACGCCAATGGCAGTAGCGAGGGAGATGACAAGAAGCCCGCCAGCAGCTTGCTAAGCAGAGACAATCAATTGTACGAGGCCCTGACCTTGCTCAAGGGTATCAATATACTGGGTATGCGTGAGACTAAAACGACAAACACTGGGGAGACCGGCAAAGGCGAATCCTGAACGGAATCGCCAAGCCTTAAATTTACCGGGTCTCCTCGCCTGGCTGGTTTTGCTCGCAAGTACGTCTGCCTTTTCCGGCGATGATCATTGGACAGACTCCTGTGAACACGCACCTCCGCCGGGTCTAGCCGCACTCGCTCCGCGCGCGACCCTGGTGCTCATCATTGACGACCTTGGCCACAGACGTCGCACCGGCATGTCAATGGTCAGGCTGCCGGGAAAAGTAAATCTGGCGATACTGCCACACACCCCCCACGCCGAAGAACTCGCCCAGTCGGGCTTTGATGCTGGCAAGGAAATCATGCTCCATGCTCCCATGAGCAACGAAGGCGGCACAACGCTGGGGCCTGGCGGTTTAACCCCATTGCTCAGCCGGGAAGAATTTGACCACACCCTGGCCACCAATATTGATGCCATACCTCACGTACGAGGCATCAACAATCACATGGGAAGTGAGCTCACCACGCTGCCCCTGCAAATGGGCTGGGTCATGCAAACACTGGTTCGACGCGACCTCTACTTTGTTGATTCTCGCACTAACCCCAAAACTGTGGCGGCCAAAACTGCGGCTGATTACCGAGTGCCCCATTTATCGCGCTCAGTGTTCCTGGATAACGAAATTTCTGAAGAGGCTATCGGCAAAGAGTTCGACCGTTTAATAAAACGCGCAGAACGCGAAGGCATGGCCGTGGGCATAGGCCACCCCTATGCGCAAACCGCGACCGTATTAGAGCGCGAGCTGCCATCGTTGAAATGTCGGGGAATTGAGTTAGCGCTTGTGTCTGAGGTACTGGATATCCAGGCGAGTTCACAAGAAAGCGCTACGCCTGTCGATGACGATTATAATCCGGCCTCAGAGCCGAACTTCGATATCTCGCTCAGCCATGTAAGCCTTGGCCTGCGGAACGGTGTACTCACCGAAGTGAAAAATACTGGCAGCGAGCACCGCGTCAGCACCCCCTAAAGTAACACCCTCAACCAGGTGGTCTAGGTTACCAACGCCTCCTGATGCGATAACCGGGATATTCACTGCGTCAGTAATAGCCCGCGTAACTCCCAACTCAAAGCCATTTTTGGTGCCGTCACGGTCCATGCTGGTCAGCAGAATTTCCCCTGCACCCAAGCTCGCCATTTTCTCGGCCCAGGCTACCGCATCAATGCCCGTGGGCTTGCGGCCGCCGTGAGTAAAGATCTCGTAACGCGGCACGCCATCCACATCGTCCACTCGCTTGGCATCGATTGCCACCACAATACACTGAGACCCAAAGCGTTCGGCGGCTTCTCGGACGAGTTCCGGGTTGTGAATGGCAGCCGTATTAATACTTACCTTGTCGGCACCGGCATTGAGCATGGTGCGAATATCTTCTACCGTGCGAATACCGCCGCCGACGGTCAGCGGTATAAATACGTTCTCGGCTATTTGCTCTACCGTATGCACGGTGGTTTCCCGACCCTCATGACTGGCGGTAATATCGAGAAAAGTAATTTCGTCTGCGCCCTGCTCGTTGTAACGAATGGCGATTTCTACCGGGTCACCCGCATCGCGGATATCAACGAAGTTAACGCCTTTGACAACTCGGCCGTTTTCAACATCCAGGCAGGGAATTATGCGCTTGGCCAAGCCCACTATCAGACTCCCTCGTCACACAGGCGCTGGGCTTCGGCAACATCCAGCGAGCCTTCATAAATAGCGCGTCCAGTGATAGCGCCGCAAATACCCTGGCTCGCCACTGCATTCAATGCGCGGATATCCTCAATGTCAGTAATACCGCCCGAGGCAATAACCGGAATTGAGGAAGCCTGGGCCATCACTAAAGTTGCTTCAACGTTGACGCCCTGCATCATGCCGTCTCTGGCGATGTCGGTGTAAACAATGGAAGAGACACCATCGGATTCAAACTGCTTAGCTAGGTCTGTGGCTTTCACTTCGGAGACTTCTGCCCACCCATCTGTGGCCACTAGCCCATCTTTAGCATCCAGACCGACAATAACCTTACCGGGAAAAGCACGACACGCCTCGCCCACAAAGTCAGGTTCCTTCACGGCTTTGGTGCCAATAATCACATAACCCACACCGGCCTTCACATAATGCTCGATAGTTTCCAGGTTGCGAATCCCACCGCCGATCTGAATCGGGAGCTCGGGGTAGGCAGCAGCGATAGCCGTTACCACTTCGCCGTTAACAGGTTCTCCAGCAAAAGCGCCGTTAAGGTCCACCAGGTGCAAGCGGCGACAGCCGGCATCCACCCAACGGGTCGCCATGGACACAGGATCGTCCGAAAATACGGTGCTGTCGTCCATCAGGCCTTGTCGCAGGCGCACGCACTCACCGTCTTTAAGGTCGATCGCGGGGATAATCAGCATTGGCCATTCCACTCCAGAAAATTTTTCAGTAATTGCAGGCCCGCGGTGTGGCTCTTCTCAGGGTGAAATTGCACCGCAAACAAATTATCTCTAGCCAGCGCAGCGTCTGCCCGCACGCCGTAATCCAGAGCACCGGCAACCAACTCACGCTCTGCCGCATCCACATAGTAGCTATGCACAAAATAAAACCGGGTTAAGTCTTCAATACCCTGCCAAAGCGGGTGTCCGCTAGTCTGACGAACCTGGTTCCAGCCCATATGTGGCACCTTGAGCCGGTTGTCGTTTTCATCCTTTAGGGAGTTTCCAAAGTAGCGTACTTCGCCGGGAATAAGATTCAGGCATTCGACACCGCCGTTTTCCTCGGAGTGACTCATCAGCGCCTGCATTCCCACGCATATCGCCAGAACAGGTTTATGCTGTTCTATTAGCGCATCGGCAAGCAACTGGTCGCACTTGAGTCGGCGAATTTCTGCCATACAGTCGCGCATGGCACCGACACCCGGAAACACCACCCGATCTGCCTGGCGAATCTGCTCGGCATCGTGTGTCACTATGACCCGGTCTGCCCCCACATGCTCCAGGGCACTGGCCACCGAGTGAAGATTACCCATGCCGTAATCAATAACGGCGACTACACCACTCATCGTCTGATCCTAGAGCACACCTTTGGTGGACGGGGTGACGCCCTCCATACGAGGATCCTCCGACAGCGCCATACGCATCGCGCGACCAAAGGCTTTAAAAATCGTTTCCGCCTGATGGTGAGTATTGTCACCGCGCAGATTATCTACATGTAATGTCACCTGGGCATGGTTGACGAATCCTTGAAAGAATTCCATGAACAGGTCAACGTCGAACCCACCCACCATTGATCGAGTGAAATCAACGTTAAACGTCAGCCCCGGGCGGCCGGAAAAGTCGATGACTACCCGCGACAGTGCTTCGTCCAGCGGGCAGTAGGCATGGCCGTAGCGCATGATGCCTTTTTTATCGCCCACCGCTTGAGTGAAGGCCTGGCCCAGTGTGATGCCGATATCTTCCACCGTGTGGTGATCGTCAATGTGCAGATCGCCCTTGGCGTTGATTTCGAGGTCCATCAGGCCATGGCGCGCAATCTGGTCCAACATATGCTCTAGGAATGGAATTCCTGTATCAAATTGAGCAACGCCGCTACCGTCCAGATTGACGGAAGCCGTGATCTGGGTCTCCAGCGTGTTGCGTTCAACTGTGGCCTTGCGCTCAGCCATCGTGCACTCCCAATGGGTCGATTTTCGGGGCCTGCCCCCAAAAAGGGCGAACATTATAAGGGAATAGACCCCTGAATTCACTGGCGATAATACCGCCCTCAAAGTACCCTTCCTGCCAACGGTTTCGATGCAGGATTAGCCGCCATCGCGACCGACAAGAAAACGCAATCCCGCAGAGGACTCTTCGCCTGACCATGGCTCAACATTTTTCAAATCGCGTACTCAGATGGTTCGACCAGCACGGCCGTCACGATCTCCCCTGGCAACGTGACACCACGCCCTACCGAGTCTGGGTATCGGAGATCATGTTGCAACAAACGCAAGTCAAAACCGTAATCCCTTATTTTGATCGCTTCATGAGCAAGTTTCCCGACGTAGCCAGGCTTGCAAACGCAGATGAAGACGAAGTCCTGCACCTATGGACGGGGCTGGGCTACTACGCCCGGGCACGGAATCTACACAAAGCCGCCAAATACGTGCGCGATGAGCTGAACGGCCAGTTTCCCGAGCACGTGGATGGATTATGCGAGCTACCGGGGATTGGTCGATCCACCGCTGGAGCCATTGTGAGTATCTCGTATGGTAAACGCGCTGCCATCCTGGACGGCAACGTCAAACGCGTACTCGCGCGTTACCGCTCGGTTGAGGGCTGGCCCGGCAAAACAGCAGTACACAACGAACTGTGGAAGATTGCCGAAAAATACACACCCGATGAGCGCAGCGCTGACTTCACACAGGCAATGATGGACCTTGGGGCCACCCTCTGTACTCGATCGTCACCACAATGCGACCGCTGCCCGCTTGACGAGGACTGCAGTGCCCGCATCTCAGGAGATCAGCTCTCTTATCCTGGCAAGAAACCCAAGAAGGCCACCCCGGTAAAATCCACTCGCTTCCTGATGCTTCGCGACGCCGAGGGCAACCTGTGGCTGGAGAAACGCCCTTCTTCTGGCATCTGGGGTGGGCTTTGGTGCTTTCCTGAAGCAAAGGACCTCGATGAAACCCACTGGTGCATCGACCGCACCGGCCTTGCACCCGCTAGTGTTGAGTCCTGGCCAGTCTTCAGGCACACGTTCAGCCACTACCACCTCGATATTGAGCCCGTTCTGGTGCAGCTGGGTTCTAACTCAGAGCAAGTCATGGAAGCTGACCGACAGCTCTGGTATAACGTGCGCCAACCGCCGCAAATTGGCCTTGCAGCCCCGGTAGTCGGGCTGCTACAACAACTAGCCAACGATAATCTGGCAAAGGAGTAACAACATGGCTCGCACCGTATTGTGTAAGAAATATCAGGAAGAGCTTGAGGGACTGGATGCTCCGCCCTACCCCGGTCCCAAGGGCCAGGATATTTTCGAAAACGTGTCTAAGCAGGCATGGCAGGACTGGCAGGCCCACCAGACTATGTTGATCAACGAGAAGCATCTGTCACTGGTCGATCCGGACGCCAGAAAATACCTGCAACAGGAAATGGACAAGTTTCTAGCCGGTGAAGATTACGATCAGGCCGAGGGCTACGTCGCGCCCTCTGAATGAACAACTTCCAACGGCCAAACACCCTTGACTCGAGCAGATCATACGGGTTTAATACGCGCCTCTCGCGATCCGAGATTGCGCCCAGATAGCTCAGTCGGTAGAGCAGGGGATTGAAAATCCCCGTGTCGGCAGTTCGATTCTGTCTCTGGGCACCATACAAACAAAAGCCTCGTCATCACTGACGGGGCTTTTTTGTAGATGCCGCCACAAAGTGTCGGCCCCGGAACGCCGGCCGGTTCCATGCTGTCTCTGGGCACCATATAAATAAAAGCCTCGTCATCACTGACGGGGCTTTTTTGTTGATGCCTAACCCTTCGGCAAGTCGTCTTCGAACTTAAGCCACTCAACGTGCGTGTCCCAGAACACATGCCCTGTTGGCTCGCGATCGATGTCTCCATCAATATTGGTGCGTACGATATGCATCTCGCCGGGCCACTGTTCAGAGCGAAAAAACAAGCTGGAGCCGCATTGGCGACAAAAGCCTCTTTCCGCCTTATCTGATGACTTGTGCCAACCAAGATGCTCGACCGATTCTACGGAGAATGATTTTTCAGGCACCCCGACCCAAGTCACCAGGGCCGAACCGTGTGCACGCTGACACATTGAACAGTGGCAATGGGAGCACCACAAACTCGGTCCAGCATAGTTAAACCTCACTGCGCCGCAGAGGCAGGATCCACAATGCTTTTCTGTCACGGTCTTTCCTCGGCTATTGCCTCTCGATGAAAACCTTGTCGTTTTCCGTTATCGTGATCTGATCAATAAAAACGAAGGCCAACGATGATTACTTCTGTCTACCGAACTATAGCCCTAACCGCCTTAATCTGCTTTTCCGCATTGTCCTTGGGCGCGCCCATGGACAATGCCGAACTTGTGAAGCACTACCAGCATCTGCACAAAAACCCGGAATTGTCCCTGCAGGAAGAAAAAACCGCCGCTTATCTCGCTCACGAACTCACAGCCTTAGGCTACGCGGTGACGACCGGCATCGGCGGCCATGGGCTGGTCGCTTTACTGGAGAATGGAAAAGGGCCGACCATTATGTATCGCGCCGACATGGACGGATTGCCAATTGCAGAAAACACCGGCCTTCCTTACAGCAGCATTGCGACAGGCCAGATACCCTCAGGTGATGAAGTCCCGGTCATGCACGGTTGCGGACACGACGTACACATGACAGTACTGCTTGGCGTGGCCAGTGAAATGGCGCACCGCAAAGACCAATGGCAAGGCACACTCATGTTGCTAGGCCAGCCCGCTGAAGAGGTCGGTAAAGGCGCAAAGGCGATGTTGTCAGATGGCTTGTTTCAGCGATTTCCGATACCAGACTACAACATCGCTCTTCACGTCAGCGCAGCACTTCCTGCGGGTAAAATTGCGTATGTCAGTGGTTACGCTATGGCCAATGTTGATTCAGTCGACATTCTGGTGCGCGGACAGGGTGGGCACGGTGCTTATCCACACAAAACCAAAGATCCTGTCGTCATGGCTGCGCAGATCGTGACGACGTTACAAACCATCGTCAGTAGAGAAGTTTCCCCTTTGGAGTCTGCTGTGATTACTGTCGGCTCAATACACGGCGGTACCAAGCACAACATCATCTCGGATGAGGTAAAGCTACAGTTGACCGTGCGCAGCTATTCGGATGAAACGCGCGCCTACTTACTGCGACGCATTGCCGAAGTCAGTGAAGGCGTAGCGCGCACCGCCGGAATGCCCGCCGACCAATTCCCGACGATTAATATCAAAGATGAATACACCCCTGCGGTCTACAACACTCCTGGGTTTATGGAAAAACTCGTGCCAATGCTTGAGGCAAGCCTTGGCGAGGATGCCGTGGTGGAATCCGCTCCGGTTATGGGAGGAGAGGACTTCGCACGCTACGGTCGCACGGAAGAAGCCATCCCCGGCGCGCTGCTGTGGCTGGGCGTTGTCAACGCCGATACTTATGCCGCTTCAACCCGCGGGGAGATTAATCTGCCTAGCCTTCATTCCGCAAAATTCGCGCCGGACGCAGCCCCCAGTATCGAAGTCGGCGTCAACACAATGACTGACGTTCTGGTCAGGCTGCTTTCAGACTCCGATAGCTAGTTCAGCCTAGTCCTCGGTTTGCTGACCTTTACCGTGCTTTTTCCCACCTTTCTGGCGGTGTTTCTGGCGAGCCTCATCCCATTTTTCTGCCTGCTCGTCGCTCAGCACCGCTCGGATGTCTTCCCGGTTGCCGCCATCGGCTCGAATTTGTTTCATCTCGGCGACCTGCTCATCACTAAGCTCAAGATGCGCCTTCATTTTAGCCATCCGTTCAGCGCGATCTTCCTCTGACATTTGCCCACCGTGTCCGGCAAATGCGACGCCCGCTGTAAGGCCGGCAATACAAGTACAAACAATCATAAATTTTTTCATTTTGGTTTCCTTTCGTTTCCATGGGTGTTCGCTATCTATGAACCCAGTTTATTGCATTCGGTTCCAAACCCTTGGTAAAGATTCGTAAAGATTTACGCATGCTAAGGCTACAGAAACCGTGGTAACTTAGCCGCCTACTTGCAACGCGGGGCTCAGTGCATTGCTCACCATCTTTATCGTTAATATCATCGTGATTGCGCTCGTCGTTGTTATTCACTACGAGTTTTTGTATCGTTTCACGATCATCATGCCGCAGCTCAAAATTCGCCACCGCTTCAGGATTGTGCTGGGCGTTTTCGCAGCACTGAGTGCGCATGCCGTTGAAGTTTGGATCTTCGCCATCTCCTATTACTGGATGCACCACGCCTCAGGCTGGGGACAGCTTCGCGGAAATTTCGAAGGCAGCCTGATGGACTGCGTGTATTTTTCGTTTACCACCTATACCACCCTGGGCATGGGCGATATCGAACCCATTGGGGACTTGCGTTACTTAACGGGCTTAGAATCCCTGACTGGTTTGGTACTGATCACCTGGAGTGCCTCCTTCCTCTATTTGGAAATGACCCGCTATTGGGATAGGGACTAAATTTTTATGCGATATCTCTGGCTGACAGTCTTTTTGGTTACTCTGGCTTGGTCAGCGATAAATCCAAAAGAGCCGATAACCTGGGCACTTGAAGTGGCTCCAGCGGTGATTGGCTTGTTAGTACTGGCATTGACGCGAAATACGTTTGCCTTAACGCCACTACTCTATGGCCTGATATTAGTGCACTGCCTGATCCTGATGGTCGGTGGGCACTACACCTACGCTGAAGTGCCACTATTTGACGGACTGTTTGGCGCAGAGCGCAACAATTACGACAAGGTCGGTCATTTCGCCCAGGGCTTCGTGCCCGCCATGATCGCCAGAGAACTATTGATTCGTAAGCAGGTGGTTATCAATGCAGCGTGGCGCAACGTGATTATCGTCTGCTTCTGTCTCGCGTTTTCCGCCTTCTATGAGTTACTCGAATGGGTTGCCGCGGTGATGATGGGAAGCTCGGCAGACGCGTTTCTCGGCACACAAGGCTATCAATGGGATACACAGACAGATATGGCAATGGCATTACTGGGCGCAATAGTCGCGCTGATAACCCTCGGACCAATCCACGACAAACAACTGAAGCGAATCTAACATGGCAACTATTCATATCCGCGCGGGCGTTCCGGCTGACATTAGCGTAATTTTTAACTTTATCCGCGAGCTGGCCATTTACGAAAAGGCGCTGGATGAAGTCACTACTGACGAGAGTTCGTTGCAAGAAGCCTTATTTGGTGAAAACGCTCGGGCCTATCCGCTCATTTGCGAGCTAGATGGAAATGCGGTTGGCTTCGCTATTTATTTCTACAATTTCTCCACCTGGCTGGGAAAGTACGGAATTTTTCTTGAAGACCTGTATGTCTCTCCGGACTTTCGTGGTCACGGCGCGGGTAAGGCGCTACTTCAATACCTGGCGAAGCAGGCGGTTGAAGAAGGTTGCGGTCGATTCGAGTGGAATGTGCTGGATTGGAACGAACCCTCCATTCAGTTCTACGAGGCTTGTGGCGCTGTTCCTATGAGCGAATGGGTAGGTTATCGGCTACAAGGAGATGCGCTCAACAATTTCGCAGCGAACTAGGCAGCCGCCTGGGATGCTTTTCTGGACGTTCATCGCGTCCTAACAACAACTCACCGCAGAATTCATACGCCAGCTGTCGCTGCCTGTTATGTTCATGCTCAGGAATACATCACAGCAATCCACAGGGGTGGGTCGTGAATCTGACTGCGAACTCTTTAAAGAATCCCGCCGGCATAGCCGTTGCCGTAGCGGTCATACTCTTTTTCGGCGCTTATAGCCTGACCAAACTCCCGGTGCAGCTTTTCCCGGGTATCGAGAACCCAACCATTAGCATTCAGACGGGATGGCGTGCCGCATCACCCCGAGAAATTGAATCCGAGATTATCGAGCCAATTGAGGCGGTGCTGCGTGGGCTTCCAGGTCTTAAAGAAATGGCCGCCTTCGCAAACGCCGGGAACGCATGGGTGAACTTGGAGTTTGGTCTGAACACCGATATGCAACGCACGCTCATCGATGTGATCTCGCGAATGAATCGGCTGGACCCTCTGCCCAGAGATGCCACCCAGCCAATGATCATGCTGGGCGGCGGCAATGGTGACACGCCGGCGCTCACATTCTTCTTTCTACAGCTGCTCCCCGGAACGGGCGGCACCATTTACGATAACGTCCAGTTTGTAGAGGATGTCATACGGCCGGCAATTGAGTCGGTGCCGGGTGTGGCCAGAGTAGGCATACAACAGAATAACGCCGGCGGTGAGCAAGAACTTGAGATCCTGTTCGACCCCTATCGGGCAGCTCAACTTGGCATTCCTCTTACCGAGACAGCGGCGCGCTTAGGACACGCAAACGACATTAGCGGCGGCTTTGTCGATGTCGGCAGGCGGCAGTACACACTGCGCTTCACCGGCCGCTACGACCCCAAGGAGCTCTCGGAATTCGTGCTGGAGTGGCGTGATGGTCGGCCCATCAGGCTGGGCGATATCGCCGACATACAAGTTACCCGAGGCGAACAGCTATTGACCAATACCCAAAATGGGAACCCTGCTGTAGCGGTAAGAGTAGACAAGGAAACTAGCGCCAATGCACTGCAAACGCTTAATGCGGTAAAGGCAGTTGTTGAAGAACTTAACGCCGGGCCGGTGGCAGAGCGTGGATTGGTGATGGCTCAATCGTTCGATGCATCCGTATTTATCAATCGCGCGATAAGCCTGGTAGGCAGCAACATTGTACTGGGCATACTGCTGGCAGTCGGTATTTTATGGTGGTTCCTGCGACGTTTCCGCGCCACATTGATTGTTGCCATAGCCATTCCGGTCTCGCTGTTGGCAACCTTCGTGGTCCTGAAACTGACCGGGCGAACCCTTAACGTGATATCCCTGGCGGGGCTGGCATTTGCCGTGGGCATGGTCCTGGATGCTGCTATCGTAGTATTGGAAAACATAGTTCGACTGCGAGAAAAAGGCCTAAGCAGCTTTGAAGCTTCCCTGCAGGGTGCGCAGCAGGTCTGGGGCGCACTGCTTGCCTCTACCGCCACAACCGTAGCGATTTTCCTCCCCGTCATTTTTATGCGTGAAGTGGAAGGACAGTTGTTCGGCGACCTAGCCATCACCATTGCCATCGCCGTGGTTGTCTCGCTCCTGGTTGCAGTCACTATTTTGCCCTTGGCAGCACGCAGCTGGCTAAGCGAGGAACGCCTGGAAGATCACAATCGCTCACTGTGGCGCAAGATCACCAACTTCGTCATGAGAATCACCTCAACCCCACGCAAGCGCTGGACACTCGCTGCGGTATTGATCGCGACACCCCTGACCACCAGCTACTTGCTTATGCCTGAGTTAGATTATCTTCCACCGGTAAAACGGGACGCGGTCGATGCCTATTTCCAGTTCCCTCCCGGCGTGAGCGAGCGAACTATCGCGGAAGAGTATGTCAAGGTATTGGATGAACGCATGGCCCCGTTCATGAGCGGTGAGCGACAGCCGGCCCTAAAAAACTACTACATCCTCACCTGGAATGGCGGCGGCGGCATGGGCGCCAGAGTTGAAGATCAGTCCCAGGTAAAAGAACTGGAAAAGATCATCAATGAGGAAATATTTGCAGACCTGCCCGATCTTCAGTATTTCGCCTCACAAGGCAATCTGTTCGGCGGCTTTGGCGGTGATCGGGTCATAGCACTACACCTGCAGTCTCGCGACCGCGATGCAATTGCGGAGGCGGCGGCCCTCGGGGAAAAACTGCTTAAAGAAGCGCTTCCAAACACCAATGTCCGCGTGAGCCCCAACCTGGAACAGTCAGAACCCGAGCTACAGCTGTCACCGAATGATCGCAAAATCGCGGAAGCCGGCTGGGCGAGGCAGGATATCGGAACCCTGGTCAGGGCGATGGGCGATGGGCTTTATGTCGGTGAGTACTTTAACGGTGAAAAGCGGATGAATATCATCCTGCGTTCCCAGCCCTGGAACTCACCGGAGCAACTCGCCTCCACCCCGTTAGTGACACCCAATGGGAGCCTGGTACCCCTCTCCGAATTGGTCGACATCGAACGCACAGTAGGGCCAAGTCAACTGCGACGCATCGATAGCCGACGCACCATTACCATCGATATTCGTCCACCAGAGACGGTTTCCCTGGAGCATGTGCTGGCCACAATTGGGGAGCAGGTCGAGCCGCAAATAAAAGCTGCCCTCCCTGCAGACGGCAACATCCTCTATGGCGGCAGCGCTAACGCTTTAACCCGAGCTATAGCCTCGATGGGTAACAATTTCGGCCTCGCGCTGGTGGTCCTGTTCCTGTTAATGGCCGCCCTTTTCCGTTCCATGAAAGACAGCCTTTTAGTCGTATTGGCGATGCCACTGGCCATGGTGGGAGGCATTATCGCTATCAGACTGCTCAACCTCATCACCTTTCAGCCGCTAGACTTGCTAACCATGATCGGCTTCGTGATTCTTTTGGGACTGGTGGTTAACAACGCGATTCTACTCGTTCACCAAACCCGCAATGCTGAACGCGAGGGTGTGAGCCGCCATCAGGCAGTAGAGCAAGCATTGGAAACCAGATTACGACCCATCTTTATGAGCACACTGACCAGTATCTTCGGAATGCTGCCTTTGCTACTGATGCCTGGCGCCGGCAGCGTCATATATCGTGGCCTGGCTGCGGTTATCGTGGGAGGCATGTGCGTTAGTACAGTATTCACGGTCTTACTGTTGCCGTGCTTTCTACGCATGGGAGAAACCCGGTCCCATTTAGTAGCGGAAAATCGCGACCAAGCCAATCCAACCAAACTTAAGTCAGTCGCATGACCGGCGATCTATTTGGAGAAGCACCATGAACAAACTCAAAACCGTACTGCTTTCCATACCACTGCTGCTGACTCTGGCCAGCCACAGCGTCTTTGCGCAACAACCCGAAGCCATCGTAGAGCTGGCCGCTGTCACTCAAGAACAAGCCAGCTCAATAGTAAAGCTACCCGGCACTGTCATCAGTACCCGCGACGCACAGATCGCCGCAGAGCTAAGCGGTCGCCTCACCTGGGTTGCCCAGGTTGGAGACAACGTTAACGAGGGTGATGTAGTAGCCCGTATTGACGACCATTTACTACGCCTGCAACTGCGCAACGACCAAGCCGAGGTCGCGAGACTGGAAGCTGACATCCAGTACAATCAGCGGCAGATCCAACGACTGCAAAAGCTGGCACTACAAAACAACATGGCCCGGGCGGAACTGGACGAGGTGGAGTCCCAACTGGCAATGCTGATACAGGAACAACGTATCGCAGAAGTCGGCCTGGAGCGCACTCGCTACAATCTGGGACGAGCGGAAGTAAAAGCGCCATTTCCCGGAGTTGTTGTAAGCAGAGAGCTGTTTACCGGCGAGTACACAACCCCCGGCACAGCGCTCGTTCGGCTTGTGGACACCCAAACAGTTGAAATCAGTGTAAATGCACCGCTGAAAATTGCCCGGTATAACAGCCCGGGCAGTGAAGTTCAGGTAGATGGCAACGGCGTAAGGTCGCTTAGCGCAATTCGCGGCATGGTACCTGTAGGCGATGATCGCTCTCGCATGATGGAGCTTCGACTGAGCGTTAATCCAGGCCAGTGGATGATCGGTGAAGCTGTTACGGTTGAGCTGCCAGACAACGCAGCCACAACCGCCATCACTATTCCGCGAGATGCATTGGTGTTGAGAGACCATGAGGTTTTCGTATACACCGTTTCCGACGAAAACACCGCGGTCAAAGTTTCGGTGAAGACATTAGCCGGAAGGGGCTCGCAAATTGCCGTTGAAGGTGACCTCCACGCCGGCGACTCCGTGGTGATCAGAGGCGGCGAGCGGTTGAAAGAAGGTCAAGCGTTAAAGGTCGTCAGCCAAGGCCTGGCAGCTAGCTGATTATCACGGCTGCCGACGCCCCTTCGGGTCGCTGTGAAATTTCGCCTATAACCGCAGCGTGCTTGTATCCCGCCTCGAACAATCCTTCCAGCAGCGAGGCCGATGTCGTTGCCTCCACTGCAATCAGCAGACCTCCACTGGTTTGCGGGTCAAACACAATGTCGGCAGCGGATACTACCGAGAGTAAGCCGGGATCCATAGACATCAGCGCAGAGGCTGCATTGACCTCATGCATCGTGCTGCGCACGCCGGCTGCCAAATGCCCGGCAACACCCGGAAGTTGAGGCAATGATTCCAGAAGCACCGTCGCTTGTTGGTCATCTGTCAGCATCTCCAGCAGGTGCCCCGCTAAACCAAAACCCGTCACATCGGTGCAGGCAGTCGCGCCGCGTGCAACCGCCTGCGCAGCGGCTCCGGCATTGCTTTGCAGCATGGTCGCTACTGCCTCGGAAACATCTCTGCCATCGGCCAGTTGCTGCATGTGTGCTGCGAATAGGACACCCGTGCCCAGTGGCTTGGTCAGAATCAACAGGTCACCGGACCGCGCGCCCCGCTTGGGCATGAATTCCCCCGACGCCTGCATCGCCCTGCCATTAACGGTAAACCCGACCTGCAACTCAGGCCCTTGCATGCTATGACCGCCCGTCAGGGTGCAATCCACTTGCGAAAATTCATGCAAGGCACCTGCGAGAATTTGCTCCAACTCACGCTGCAGCAAACTAGCTCTGGCAAATGGCAAGGTAATAGCGGCCAGAGCGGACACCGGGTATGCACCGCAGGCGTAAAGGTCACTGAGGGCATGATTGGCAGCAATCCGGCCCATTATCCATGGATCTGCCGTAATTTGGCGCAAGATATCAAGGCTCTGAACCAGTGGTTTTTTGCCTGCACCCGGAATGAGAGAGGCATCGTCCCCTTCCCCGGGGGGCATGGAAACGCCAGGATAATTCTCGGCCAATACCATCAATGCCGCTGACAATCCCGTGGCCCCAACCTTGGCTCCGCAGCCCCCGCATTGAGGTTTGCCAGCCTCCTCATAGGCTCCGGGAATGACATCTCCCTTTCCGCTGTCGAACATTTCAGGAAGACCTTCGAAGCGGCCCATAAACTCCCTGTCGATCCTATCTTTCCAACGCCAAACCCAATAGCCAGTTGCAGAGAAAGGGCCTCGGTCAGCCACCGCTTGTCGATCGCCCAACGAAACCAAGGATAGAAAATGCTGCTGCGGCTTATGCTGTTTGAGCCTATTTCCCAACAGTTTCGCACGTAAATTGTACGCCAGCACCGGAGCCTGTCTGACCGCATAGACACCCGCCTTGGGCCGAGGATGATTCACCTGAGTGGCGATATCGCCCGCTCCAAAAACACAGTCATCGTCTATCGAGTGCAATGCATCAGTAATCTGGAGAAATCCGCGATCGTCGCAACCTAAACCGCTGGCTGCTACCCATGGGCTGGCAGATGCGCCAGTGCACCAGAAAAGCTCATCGAAATCATGAGCAGAGCCATCAGCGAGCGTGAACCTTCGTTCTTGCACATTGATTACTCTGCTATCCAATAGAACATTCACTTCATGGCGCTTTAGCGCTGCCATCACAGCAGACCTTGCACCCCGGTTGTAGCCCGTTAACAACTGGGCAGCACCACAAACAAGCGTTACCTTCACCGTCTGATCATTAAGAGCGTGAGCCATTGCGAGGGCCAGTTCCACACCACCGGCACCGCCACCCACCACAGTTATTTTTCTGGTCTCGTTTTGTTCGCCAATTCTGGGGTCTAGCTCTCGCCAACGGTGCCACAGACCCGCCACTGGTTTAACGGGAATCGAATGCTCACGTGCACCCGGCACCGAATCCAGCTCAGGCTGCGAACCGATATCCAGGCTGACCAGGTCGTACTCGATTGAAGACCGACCGGCGAGGCTTAATCGTTTGTTTTTTGGGTCCAATGCCGTCACTTCGGATTCGATAAAGCGCACGCCCGCCCACTGACACAGGCGCGCAAGGTCTATATGCGTTTGTTCGAAGCTGTAATGACCGGCAACAAGACCAGGCAGCATGCCGGAATAGGGTGTGTGACTTGAGGGCGAAATCAAAGTGATGCGCAGGCCCGTGATCGGCTCCATGGCCAACATCCGCAACACCAGCGCATGAGTGTGGCCGCCGCCCACCAGAATAAGGTCCTGCTGCAGTTCAACCTGCGGCTGCATCACCGACTGCCAACCCAGTCCAGCACGGATTCTCGGTTGCCGCGAAAAAGCACCTCACCGACTCGCTGTTCCAGCTGGTATTCGTACATGGGGTCGTAGTATTTCTCCAACAAAAAGCCGATCCACTGACGATGGCCTTCCAGCTTACCGTTCGCATGCTGTTGATCAAACGCATGCGCCATCACCTCACTCATTTGTTGGTGGCGCTCACCGCCAAGACGCTTACGAATTTTCAAGAGGTCGGCCTGCAGCTTTTCTGCATGTAGCTGCGCTCCCTGCTCACCGAAGAGTTGCTGATATCGCTCGCCAAGATCAACGATGTAGTCTTCGATCACCACATCAATTCGCTCATCGATACTCTGCTCTAGCAATATCATGGGCGCCTTTGCCATTTTCGCCTGCAGCACGTCCGGCACACAAACACGACCAATCAGCCGGCCTTCGTCTTCCAGAAAAATGCGCTCACCGGACTGATCAAGTAATTTGAGCAGAACAATCGACAGGGCGTTCTCAAAATCAATCTGACTCGGCTGGGGCTGGGGCAATTGCCCAAAGGTGGAGCCGCGATGGTTCGCCAGACCCTCAAGGTCAGCACTTCTCGCAAGCTTAGTGATAACCCGCGTTTTTCCGGTGCCGGTTTTACCGCCGATAAGCACAAAATCCGCAGCGGCTACAGATCGTTCAAGCTCATCAATCAGGAACCGCCGCATGGCCTTATAGCCACCCCGAATCAGCGGATATTCAATGCCCGCTTCCTGCAACCAGCGCTGCACGGTTTGCGAGCGCAAGCCACCGCGGAAACAGTAAACATAACCCTGGGGATGAGTGTGGGCAAACCCTGACCATGCCTGTAGGCGTTGTTCTTTTGTCGCACCGCTGACGATGCTGTGTCCCAGCTCTATGGCCGCATCTTGACCCTGTTTCTTGTAGCAAGTGCCTACCTGCGCCCGCTCATCGTCAGTCATCAACGGGAGGCTTGTGGCGCTGGGGAAAGCCCCTTTTTCAAACTCGGTTGGCGCGCGCATATCCATCATCGGCGCATCCTGAAGAAACAGTGCGCGATAATTTTCAGTGTCGGGGCGCGCCATAGGCGTTCTACTCGGCCTCGCCGCCAAAGATCGCAATGACTCGATCTTGTAACTCAGAAATTGCATCGGACATCAACGCGAAATCGGCGTCCAATCGAGCGGCATTGTCCGCTTCAGGTATTTCCTCGTTTTCTTTCATCAGCTCCTCGCTGAACTTGAGGCGACGCAGGCAAAGATCCTCGGCCAGCACCAGCTTCACTCGCTCATCCCAGGACAAGGCCAACCGGGCGACCTGTTTCCCTGCATTGAGGTGAGTCTCCACTTCTTCACTCAACAAATCAACGCCGCGGCAGCGCACTACACCACCCTCCTCGCCCAATTCACGCAGTTCACATTCTTCACCCAGGGCGAAATCATCGGGCAGATTTTGGTGAGCCAGCCAACCGGTCATAGTCGCGGAAGGCGCATTGTTGACCTGGGGCAGTATCACCGGGAACGTACCAATGCACTCACGAAGTAAATTCAGCAATTCTTCGGCCCTTGCCGCGCTGGCCGCATCGACAAAAACCCAATTAGTGCGAGTGTCGACATAGGCATAAACCGCTGAGGAACGACTGAAGGCCCTCGGCAGGCAATCCTGAACAATTTCATCCTTAAGCGTCAGGCGCTCCTTGCGATAAACCTTGCGTGCCTGCTCAGATTCGATCACGGCGACCTTCTCTTCCAACTGCTCGCGCACAACCGTTGACGGTAGTAATTTTTCTTCGCGCTTCAGCTTGATTAACAGTCGACCGCCGGCCGCATGCGCCAATGCTTCTGACTCGTCCCCAAGAGGCGAAACCCAACCAATAGACAGCGCCTGAGACTTGGCACAGGGCACAAAGGCACGCTGCTCCAGCTTTTCGCCCAGGGCTTCGGGAGAGAGATCAAAAGGGGTGCTCAGGCGAAAAGCCCGGATGTTCTTGAACCACATATTTAGTACAACTCTGGCAAAAGCCGAGGATTGTAACCCAGGCCAGCAAGCATTTCGGAAGAAAAAGCGGGCCCGTGTACAAAATGTTGTCCCCAATGGCCTCAGTGGCAGTTGTCACCCTGTCAACGAGTCGATTTAATCTGTCGTCCGATATGCAGATGTAGATGCCGTGGCGCTATAGCCTCAGCCAGGTGAGTTATGACTGAATCAAGTAAAACCAACCCCTCACAACCCCGTCACAGCCGGGACGTCACCCAGTGGGATATGGAAACGGATATAGCCATTGTGGGCTTTGGCGGCGCCGGTGGCTGCGCAGCTATTGAAGCAGCTGACGCGGGTTCCCAGGTGACCATCTTTGAACTGGCCAGTGCCAGTGGGGGCTCCACCGCCATGTCCAGTGCGGAAATCTACATGGGCGGCAGTGGCGGCACCCGGGTACAGCAGGCCTGTGGCTTTGAGGACAGCACCGAGGACATGTTTACCTACATGATGATGTCTGCGGGCCCACAGGCAGACGAGGTCAAAATTCGTAACTACTGCGAGAATAGCGCAGCGCACTTCGATTGGCTGGTCGATCTGGGCGTGCCTTTCAAGGACAGCTTCCACGAAGAACGCGCCATTATGTGCCTCACGGACGACTGCCTGCTCTATACCGGGAGCGAGAAGGCGTATCCATTTAACGAACACGCCAAGCCCTGCCCCCGTGGTCATAACCTTTACGTAGAAGGTGACAACGGTGGTCCGCTCTTCATGAAGATCGTGACTGAGAATGTCGACAAGCGCGAGAACATCGCGGTGGAGTACGAGACGCGGGCACTCACGCTCATCATCGATGATGAAGGCGCTGTTATTGGTCTGGTGATTCGCAAAAACCAGCAAGAGATTAATGTGAAAGCACGTCAGGGCGTCATTCTTTGCGCTGGCGGATTCAATATGAACGAGGAAATGGTGCAGAAATACGCGCCAATGCTCACCCAGGGTACAGAACCCATCGGCAACCCGGGTGACACCGGATCAGGCATCCAAATGGGCATGTCTGTCGGCGGCGCCGCCATCAACATGCATGAGGGCTTTATCAGTATCCCCTACTACCCGCCCGCCAGCATGACCTATGGCATCGCCATTAACGATAAGGCTCAACGCTTTATCAATGAGGATGTCTATCATGCTCGCCTGGGTCATGCCGCGCTGCAGCAGCAGGGTGATCGTCTGTATTTCATCGTTACCGTTGATGACTATGGCAGCTACGAAAAAATGAACTTCCTGTTCGCTTCTATTGCCGGAACCGGCGAAACAGTCGCAGAGCTGGAAGAGGAGCTGGGGTTAAGAACAGGCAGCCTGCAACAAACTATCGACCTCTACAACGAGGACTGCGCTGCGGGTGAAGATAGCCAATACCACAAGGCTCCCCAATGGCTTAAGCCGCTGGAAGCTCCATTAGTCGCCTTGGACATCACCCCAGGCAGAGGCTGCTTCGTGCCCTGGTTTACCCTGGGTGGTCTGGACACATTGCCCACCGGGGAAGTGGTCGATCCACAACGCCAGATTGTCCCCGGCCTTTATGCTGCCGGCAGAACAGCCTGCGGTGTCGTCCGCCGTGCCGAGGGCTATTCCAGTGGTATGTCGGTCGGCGATGCGACTTTCTCAGGACGTCTCGCGGGCTTGCAAGCCGCGGCTGTTACTCGAGGCGCGTAAAAGCGGGCTTGTCAGCCCGCCACCACACTTCTACCATGGTCAACGGGGTGCATTGCACCCCGTTTTCTTTTGCTGCCACTTCGAGGCCCGAATATGAAATACCTGCACACCATGGTACGCG
>JBDWQQ010000135.1:0-88349 GCA_039986455.1 Halioglobus sp. | reverse complement strand
GATTCGCTCTGTTACGGTTACGGCTGCGTATACCATTGTTCAAGCCATTAAAAAACTGGAGATATTCTAGCCATGCCAGCACCACTATTAAGCCGCCGTGACCTGGAATTCATGTTGTATGAAGTGTTCGATGTAGAGTCGAGCCTGACTCGGGAGCGCTACAGCGATCACAACCGGGAAACGATTGATGCGGCCATCGATGTTGCCCAGGCTATCGCAGAAAAATACTTCCTGCCTATTCGACAAAAAGTCGACACTAACCAGCCCACGTTCGATGGCGAAAAAGTGCAGATGATTCCGGAAATACAAGTCGCTCTGGATGCAGTCATTGAGGCAGGCCTGGCATCTCCCGGGGCAAACTATGAAGTGGGCGGTATGCAGCTGCCGGCGCTGGCTTCTGCTGCCACGAGTGCCTATCTCAATGCCGCGGGCAGTACCACCATGGGTTATATCGGCCTGACAAATGCAAATGCCAATTTGATTGACGCTCACGGTACCGATGAGCAGAAAGCCAAGTGGGTGGAGCCTCAACGCAGCGGCCGTTTTGCCGGTACGATGGCCATGAGTGAGCCCGGAGCGGGTTCCAGTCTCTCAGACCTTACTACCACGGCACTGCCTCAGGAAGACGGCACTTATCGCGTTAGCGGTAATAAAATTTGGATCTCCGGTGGGGACCATGAGCTGACCGAGAATATTGTTCACCTGGTGCTGGCCAGAGTCAAAGGCGCTCCCAAGGGTGTAAAGGGTATTTCCTTATTTATTGTTCCCAAGTTTCTGGTGAATGATGATGGCACTCTGGGGGAGCGCAATGACGTTACCCTGGCTGGACTGTTTCATAAAATGGGCGGTCGTGGACAGACCTCTACGGCGCTAAACTTTGGTGAGAAAGACGGCGCTGTCGGCTACCTGGTAGGCGAAGAGAATCGTGGTTTGATGTACATGTTCCATATGATGAACGAAGCGCGAATCATGGTGGGCAGCGGCGCAGCGATTATGGCTCTGGCCGGGTATCAGTACTCGCTGGATTACGCCAAGGAGCGACCTCAAGGGCGCTTGCCGTCCGCCAAGGACCCGTTGGCTCCTCCGGTGAATATCATTGAACACGCCGATGTGAAGCGCATGCTGCTGGCGCAAAAAGCCTACTCTGAGGGCGCTTACGCACTGTGCTTGTTTGGCACAATGCTGGCGGACGACGAGCATACGGCACACACGGAAGAGGAAAGAGCTGCAGCGCATGAGCTTCTGGACTTCCTGACGCCTGTTATCAAGTCTTGGCCGTCGGAATATGGCCCCAAGGCCAACTACCTGGCAATACAGGTGCTTGGCGGCGCAGGTTACGTGAACGAGCATCCCGTTGAGATGATGTATCGCGATAATCGTTTGAACCCGATTCACGAGGGAACTACCGGCATACAGTCTCTGGACTTACTCGCGCGCAAGGTGCCTCAAAACGGCCTGGCAGGTTACACCGCATGTCTCAATGCCATTGGCGAAACTATCGCCGAGGCGAAATCAGTTCCTGGCCTGGCCACATCGGCAGATGAGTTGAGTGCTTCCGTAGAGACCTTGAAGCAGGTGACTGAATTTCTGTTGGGTTCGATGATGGAGAAGGACATAGATCTGGTGCTCGCCAACTCAGTGAAGTACCTGGATCTCTTTGGCAATGTGGTCATCGCCTGGATGTGGCTCAAACAGGGTATTGTCGCCGCTAATGCACTGGCAGCCGATCCCCATGAGGAAGATGCCAATTTCTATCGTGGCAAATTGCAGGCGATGCAGTATTTCTTCCGCTACGATCTCCCCGAGATTGAAACCTGGGCTGTTCTGCTGATGAAGCTGGACGATACCTGTAAAGACATGGAAAACAGTTGGTTCTAGGAGGCGAACTTCGCTGTTTTAAACGGCGTGAGTTTGCATTCGTTTGAACTCGAACTATCCTGATGCAATGGAAGCCGGCCTTTAAGGCCGGTTTCTTTTTCAAGGAGTCAGGCAATGATTACAGGCAGCTGCCACTGCGGCGCAATATCTTTTGAGTTAGATGATCAGCCAGAATGGTTAACCCAGTGCAATTGCTCTATCTGCAGACGTCTGGGGACAGTTTGGGCGCATGCGTCGGTCGATAAAGTGAAGGTTCAGGGCGACCCCGATGCGTCACTCGCTTACACCTGGGGTGATAAGGAGTTGGCGTTTCACACTTGCAAGAACTGCGGTAGCACCACGCATTGGGTGGCTTGTGAGCCCAAAGAAGACGCCGTTATGGCCGTTAATACGCGGCTTGTTGATCCTGAACAGATTGCTGAAATTCGTGTCCGCCAATTTGATGGCGCTGATAGCTGGCGTTACCTGGACTGAGCTAAGCCCTTAAAACACAGCTACAGGGACTGCCTCAGGATTAAAGTATCTCCACGCTGGGTGAACTCAATGTGCTTAAGAAAGGTCATGCCCAGCAGGATCTGATCCATGGCAAGGCCAGGAGCAATACCCGCCTGTACATTGCGTAACTCAATCTCACCGACGGCCACACTATCCAATAATGCGGCATAGCTGGTTGAAATACCGTTCGCGGTTTGAGTGCGGTAAGGACGCCCCCTTTTTATGCCGAGCTTTTGTGCGATCGCTTCCGGGATGGCGACGCCGGTCGCTCCCGTATCCAACATAAATGTGACTGGCTTGCCGTTGATGGTGCCGCTGGTGACATAGTGCCCGTATTTATTGCGTTGCAGTACAACCTCTCGCATACCGGCTTCAGAATACTGTGTGTCCAGTTTCTGGTTAGGATTGAACTGTTTTTCCAAGGCATCGCCAAAGAACAAGACGCCCAAGCCCAGAAGTACGATCCAGGCCATGATCATCATGCCTAGGCCCATGCGCTTCTGTTCCTTGATGGATTCCTGGGAGTTCATTGTTGTCGCTCTTGTTCTTAGTCCCGCGTCTTGGTCCTGGGTGTAAGTCCTGGGTATTAGTCCCGGGTATTAGTCCAGGTCGCTCGCGTCATGACGTTCAGGTACGCGTTCCTCTTCAGGCCCCCAGGCTTTGTTGATTCGCTCGCCACGTTTGACGGCGGGGCGGCTTTCGATTTCTTTCGCCCAGCGCAGCACGTTGGTATAGGACGCCACGTCGAGAAATTCTTGCGCGCTGTATATTTCGCCGGTAACGAGAATACCGTACCAGGGGTAAACGGCCATGTCGGCGATGGTGTATTCATCGCCCGCTAAATAGCGTGCTTCTGCTAAATGCTGATCCAGAACGTCAAGCTGCCGTTTCACTTCCATGGCGTACCGATTGATGGGGTACTCATACTTTTCCGGTGCATAGGCGTAGAAATGGCCGAAACCGCCGCCCAGGAACGGGGTGGATGCCATTTGCCAAAACAGCCAGGACAGACACTCGGCGCGCGTTGGTCCCTCTTCAGGGATAAAGGCGTTATGCTTCTCTGCCAGATACAACAGCATGGCACCTGACTCAAAGATGCGGGTAGGGGGGGTGGTACTGTGATCCATCATCGCCGGGATTTTTGAGTTGGGGTTGGCTCCCACAAACCCACTACTAAACTGGTCACCCTCACTGATATTGATCAGGTAGGCGTCATACTCCGCTTCAGTGATCCCAAGCGCGAGTAACTCCTCCAATAAAATAGTGACCTTAACGCCGTTGGGCGTAGCCAATGAGTATAGCTGTAAGGGGTGCTTGCCCACGGGAAGTTCTTTTTCATGGGTAGCACCAGCGACAGGGCGATTAATGTTGGCGAAACGGCCGCCGCTTTCTGAGTCCCAGGTCCAGACCTTGGGAGGGGTGTAGGTTGTACTCATAGTTTGCCGATATCCTCAAAGGTCTCGATTTGGCGTTCGGTAAATTTTCCCGCGCGGCCTTCCATGCCTGACATCACCGCTTCCACTTGATTGGCCTGAGCCAAAATGCGGCCCTGCAGCTTTTCTTCCAGTCGCAGTCCGTCAGTGTCGTTGCCGTGCCAGCCGTGATCCAACAGGTACTTGCCGTAGGTGATTGCATCCGGGCTGCGACCTGCAATGTCCTCAGCCATCGCTAAGGCGGCGGCGATTGGCTCTTCCTCTAACCGGGTAACCAGGCCGAGTGACAGCGCTTCATCTGCTTTTACGACCCTGCCGGTGAAAGTGAGTTCCTTGGCAACGTCCAAGCGCACCAGGTCACGCAGAGTTTGCGAGGCGGACATGTCGGGGACCAGTCCCCACTTGATTTCCATCACGGACAGTTTGCTGTCGGGGTGAGCAATGCGTATGTCTGCGCCCATGGCTATCTGAAATCCGCCACCGTAGGCAACGCCATGCAGCGCACAGATCACTGGCACCGGCATCGACTTCCAGACATAGGCCGGGGATTGGTAGTAGTTGGGCCAAAACCCTCCGCGACCGGGCCCGAAAAAATTGTCGTTAAGATCGCCGCTGGCGAAATTCTCAAGGTCCAGGCCTGCGCAAAAGCCACGGCCTTCCCCAGATAGAACGACCGCCCTTACGTCTTTGTTAATTGACAGTTCACGTCCGGTAGCGGTAATCGCTTCGAACATGGGCCAGCTCAGGGCATTCATCTTTTCGGGTCGATTGAGGCGAACGTGAGCAACGTGATTGTTGATCTCAACGGTGACCAGTTCAGACATGTTGTTACCTGTAGTAGGAATTAATGGAGGGCTTGAGTATACAGATTCAAAGGGGGTGTGTTCACTGCTTACTCACTGAATCGATCCGCCAGAAAGTTGACGAATAGACGCACCTTGGCAGACAGGTGTCTGTTGTGTGGGTAGACCGCCCAAACACCGGTGTCGGTGGGGTTGTAATCCTCCAGAACCGGCAGCAGGGCGCCGTCATCAATGTCTTTATCGAGGTAAAAACTCGGCAGTTGCACCAGTCCCAATCCCGCTCGGGCAGCACGCCGTAATGAGCGGCCATTGTTAGAGCGCCAGTTGCCGCTGACTCGAAGATCCTGGTTTCTTCCATTTTCTCGAAAGCGCCAGCTGTCCAGTGTGCCCAGTAGGCAGTTGTGGTTGGTGAGGGAATGAATACTGCTGGGTGTGCCGTTACGCTGCAGATACTCTGGGGACGCGCAGGTCAGTAGCTTGCGTGTGCTGATACGGCGGGCAATGAGCGATGAGTCCTTCAAGGTACCCGCTCTGATGGCCAGGTCGTAGCCTTCCGAAATCAGGTCAATCAGACGATTGCTGAAATTCAGTTCTACGATGAGGTCCCGGTGCTCGGCCATGAAGTCCAACGCGGCCGGGGCAATGAAATCTTCCCCGAACGCGCCAGCGACAGTGACTCGCAGAATGCCGCGTGGATTGGCCTGCAAGTCCAGGACAGCGCGCTCCGCTTCGTCAATGTTGTCCAGTACTTGTCGGCATTGCATGTAGAAGGCTTGGCCGACGTCAGTGGTTGAAACTTTCCGGGTGGTGCGCAGCAGTAGCTGAGCATCCAGCCGATTCTCCAGTGCATTGATCTGGCGACTGATATGAGAGCGGGAGACGCCTAAATCGTCAGCCGCGCGGGTAAAACTCCCCAAGCGTACAACACGCTCAAACGCTTCTATGCTTTCCCAACGGTGCGATGCCACGTTTAACTCCTTATTGTTGTCATATGGCAACAGTGAGGTGCAAGATAGGGTATTTATCTAGCTAGTGGCAACTAATTAAACTGTGTCTATGCTGTAAGAATACTCAATCAGGGAGAATTTGATGAAAACACGTGCTGCTGTAGCCTTCGGGGCGGGAAAACCGCTGGAGATTTGTGAAGTAGACCTCGAGGGGCCTCGCGCTGGGGAAGTGCTGGTGGAGATGAAAGCGACCGGAGTCTGTCATACCGATGCTTTCACCCTGTCTGGCGATGATCCCGAGGGCGCATTCCCGGCCATTCTCGGTCACGAGGGTGCTGGCGTAGTCGCTGAGGTGGGCCCCGGGGTGACGAGCTTGAAACCCGGCGATCATGTTATCCCGCTTTACACGCCCGAGTGCCGCGAATGCAATTTCTGTCTGCATCCAAAAACTAACCTGTGCCAGTCTATTCGCGAAACGCAGGGGCAGGGCGTAATGCCCGACGGTAGCAGCCGGTTCTCACTGGACGGCGAGCCCATACTTCACTATATGGGTTGCTCTACGTTTTCAAACTATTCGGTGCTGCCTGAAATAGCCTTGGCCAAGGTGCGTGAAGACGCCCCCTTCGACAAAATTTGCTACATCGGTTGCGGTGTTACCACGGGTATTGGTGCAGTCGCTTTCACGATGAAAGTAGAGCCCGGCTCAACGGTTGCGGTTTGGGGGCTTGGAGGTATTGGTCTGAATGTGATTCAGGGCGCGAAGATGGTGGGCGCCTCTAGAATCATTGGAGTCGATATCAATCCCGATAAAGTCGGACTGGCGAAAAAGTTCGGCATGACTGACTTTGTGAATCCAAAAGAGGTGGACGATGTTGTCGGTCACCTGGTTGAAATTACCGGCGGTGGTCTGGACTACACCTTCGAGTGTATCGGTAACGTCAATACCATGCGTCAAGCGCTGGAGTCATGTCATAAAGGTTGGGGTGAAAGTTGCGTTATCGGCGTTGCAGGAGCCGGCCAGGAAATTTCTACCCGACCATTCCAGCTGGTGACTGGTCGCAGTTGGAGAGGTACCGCGTTTGGTGGCGCCAGAGGACGTACCGATGTTCCTAAAATTGTTGATTGGTACATGGATGGACGCATTAATATCGATGACCTGATCACCCACACGATGCCGCTGGACGATATTAATAAGGCGTTTGATCTGATGCATTCCGGCGAAAGTATTCGCTCGGTAGTGACCTACTAGCGGGATTGATGATGGAAAAGATTGGCGAAAACGTCTGTTTCGGCGGGCGACAGTTGCGCTATACCCATGCCTCGGAAGTCTTGGGTTGCCCGATGAATTTTTCTATTTATCTACCCCCACAGGCAGAGCAGGGCGATGTCCCCGTGCTGTATTGGTTGTCTGGATTAACCTGCACCGATGAAAATTTTGTCACCAAAGCGGGTGCACAGCGGTATGCCGCTGAACACGGAATTGCAGTGGTAGCGCCAGATACCAGCCCCCGGGGTGAGGGTGTGCCTGATGACCCGGAGGGTGCCTGGGACTTTGGTTTGGGAGCAGGCTTCTATGTTAACGCCACGCAAGCACCCTGGGCGCAGCATTACCGCATGTATGACTATGTGGTGACAGAGTTGCCGGCGCTGTTGGCCAATGAGTTTCCACTGGATGACAATCGGATGGCGATCTCCGGACATTCAATGGGCGGGCATGGCGCGTTAACCATTGCGCTTAAAAACCCGGGGCGATTCAAGTCGGTTTCGGCGTTTTCCCCGATTTGTTCTCCGTTGAACTGCCCTTGGGGCGAGAAGGCGCTGGGCCTGTATCTGGGTGATGACCGCGCGGTTTGGGCGCAGCACGATAGCTGCGAATTGATGGCCCAGGCAGAGGAAAAGCTGCCTGCTCTCGTTGATCAGGGTGACGCGGACAACTTTTTGCTGGAACAGCTTAAGCCGGAGTTGCTGCAAGACGTGGCCAGCGCCACCGACTACCCGCTAACGTTGAGAATGCAGCCAGGTTACGACCATAGTTATTTCTTTATCGCCAGCTTTATTGGTGAGCACATTGCGTTTCACGCATCTCACCTTTAGCTCGAGTGGATGTGACTGACGGCGCCACGGAAATAAGCCATACTGAAACCAGCGACCGGTTGTAAAGAGAGACGCCATTGGAAACCGAAAGATTGCTGGCACAGCTACTATGTCAGTACGAAAGCACACCAGGTGGATTGCTGCCCCTGTTGCAAGCCGTGCAGGAAGACTTGGGTTACATACCCTCTGAATCTATTCCGGGTATTGCCCAGGTGATGAACTTGTCAGCGGCCGAAGTACACGGCGTGATCAGTTTCTACCATGACTTGAAAACCAGCCCTGTTGGACGCCGTGTATTACAGGTTTGTGTTGCGGAGTCTTGCCAGGCCGCGGGCGGACGGGCGCTCGAAAAGCTCGCCGAAGAACAGTTAGGGATAGCATTTGGCGAGACGACCGGAGACGGCGCAGTCACCCTGGAAAAAGTGTATTGCCTGGGAAATTGCGCCTGTTCGCCATCGGTGAGAATCGACAACGAAACCTATGCCCGTCTGGACGTCACGAAGCTTCAGTCGCTGATTGAAACGTTAAGTGATGGAGGCGGCGTATCATGAGCCAACGCTATTTCGTTCCCAGAGATACCACCGCCGTCGCGGTAGGCGCCAATCAGGTCGCAGATGCATTGGCCGCTTTGCTTGCCTCGCAAAATAGCGACGCTACCCTGATTCGTAACGGCTCTCGCGGTGCATTCTGGCTTGAACCATTGCTGGAAATTGAAACCGATGAAGAGCGTGTGGGGTTTGGTCCTCTGGCTGCGGAAGAGGTCGCCCAGGTGCTTGCTTTGGCGCCTGCCGACAGGGCACAACACCCTCGGTATCTGGGGAATCTTGATGATCATCCCTGGTTCGCCAATCAGCAGCGACTGACTTTTGCACGCTCAGGCTTAGACGACCCACTTTGTCTGGATGCCTATTTATCCCGGCATGGCTTCGATGGCCTCGAACACGCGCTGCATTTACCCTGCGAAGATATTGTTGACGAAGTCACGCGCTCTGGCCTGCGCGGCCGCGGAGGCGCGGCTTTTCCAGCGGGCATCAAGTGGAAGACCGTGCTGCAAGCTAACGGCGATGAAAAATATATTGCCTGTAATGCGGATGAGGGTGATTCCGGTACCTTTGCCGACCGACTGTTGATGGAATCCGATCCCTACCTCTTGATTGAAGGCATGGTGATCGCTGGCCTCGCTGTGGGAGCCACTAAGGGCTATATCTACCTGCGTTCCGAATATCCTCATGCCTGGGAAATCATGCATACCGCTATGTCAAAGGCTGAGGCTGCAGGTTATCTGGGCGACGGTATTTGCGAAACCGACCATCAGTTTCATATCGAACTACGACTTGGCGCAGGTGCCTATATCTGCGGTGAAGAAACGGCGATGTTGGAAAGCCTTGAAGGCCGGCGTGGCATGGTTCGGGCGAAACCACCACTGCCCGCGCTTGAAGGCCTGTTTGGAAAACCCACCGTGGTTAATAATGTGCTGACACTCGCCGCTGTTCCTACGATTATGTCCGATGGCGCTGAGGCCTATGCAGCGCTGGGTGCCGGTCGCTCCTTGGGCACTCTAACCTTACAGCTGGCTGGCAATATTGCTCAGGGTGGCCTAGTTGAAGTGCCCTATGGAGCCACGCTGCGGCAGATACTTGATCAATTTGGTGGCGGCACCCGTTCGGGGCGTCCGGCGCGAGCCATTCAAGTGGGTGGCCCTCTGGGTGCTTATCTTCCCGAATCACTTTGGGATACTCCGCTGGACTACGAGGCGTTTGCAGCCGTTGGCGGAATGCTGGGTCACGGCGGTATTGTGGTATTTGACGATACCGTGGATATGGCGCAGCAGGCCCGCTTTTCAATGGCGTTCTGTGCAGAAGAGTCCTGCGGAAAGTGTACGCCCTGTCGCGTGGGTGCCGTGCGTGGTACTGAAGTGATGGACAAAATTATTGCGAAGGAATCTCTAGAGCAAAACCTGGAGTTACTGGACGACCTTTGCGACACCATGCAACACGGTTCGCTGTGCGCAATGGGAGGACTCACTCCAAATCCCGTGCGCAGTGCCATTCAATATTTCCCTGAGGATTTCGCCTGAGGCGGAGAACACGATGCTGCAATACTACGAACCAGAAAAAGACTTAGGCACCCCCCAGGTTCACGCTTTGGAAACGGTTTCCGCCGTTATAGACGGAGTCGCTGTAGAGGTTCCTGCGGGCACATCGGTCATGCGGGCAGCATCGCTGGTTGGCATTAAGGTGCCCAAGCTGTGCGCCACTGACTCGGTAGATGCCTTCGGCTCATGTCGCATCTGCCTGGTTGAGATTGAGGGTCGCAAGGGCTATCCCGCTTCATGCACAACACCGGTGGAAGAGGGGATGCAGGTACAGACCCAAACACCAAAACTCGCCAAAATTCGCAATGGGGTGATGGAGCTCTATATCTCGGACCATCCACTGGACTGCCTCACCTGTCCTACCAACGGGGACTGTGAGCTGCAGGATACCGCCGGCGAAGTAGGGTTGCGCGAGGTGCGGTACGGCTTTGAAGGTGAAAACCATTTAGCGGCCGAGAAGGATGAATCCAATCCCTATTTTACGTTCGACCCGTCCAAGTGCATCGTGTGTTCGCGCTGTGTTCGTGCCTGCGAAGAAACACAGGGCACTTTCGCCCTGACGATTGAAGGACGCGGTTTTGACTCCAAGGTGAGTGCCGGAGGTGTGGATTTTCTGGACTCAGAATGCGTGTCCTGTGGCGCCTGCGTCAATGCTTGCCCTACGGCAACGTTGACTGAAAATAGCATTATCGAACAGGGTATACCCGAGCACACGGTAGTAACGACCTGCGCCTATTGCGGAGTGGGTTGCGGTTTTCGAGCGGAGGTTAAGGGCGAGCAAGTGGTTCGAATGACGCCCTGGAAAGAGGGAAAAGCCAACGAAGGACATGCCTGCGTTAAAGGACGTTTTGCTTTTGGCTATGCCACCCACCCGGATCGCATTACCTCGCCCATGATTCGAGAGAGCATTGATGAGCCCTGGCGAAAAGTGAGTTGGGACGAGGCAGTTGGCTTCGCTGCACAACGTTTTCGCAGTATTCAGGAAAAACACGGTCGTCACAGTATCGGTGCAATTACGTCCAGCCGCTGCACGAACGAAGAGGTCTACCTGATTCAGAAATTGGTTCGAGCAGGCTTTGGTAACAATAATGTAGATACCTGCGCCCGTGTTTGTCATTCACCCACCGGCTTCGGTTTGAAAACCACGCTCGGTGAATCTGCGGGCACGCAGACCTTTGCCTCCGTCGAAAAAACAGATGTTGCTGTGGTGATGGGCGCAAACCCCACCGAGGCGCATCCTGTGTTCGGCTCCCGGTTGAAGAAGCGATTACGGGAAGGCGCAAAACTGATTGTTATCGACCCGCGTAAGATCGAACTGGTGCACTCGCCTCACGTCACCGCTGATTATCACTTGCCAGTAAACCCGGGCGCTAACGTTGCTGTTCTCAATGCGATGGCTCATGTCATTGTGACCGAGGGTCTACACGATGCGGAATTTATCGCACAGCGCTGTGAAACCGATGCATTCTCTGAGTGGCAATCATTCATTGCCGATGAAAGTCAGTCTCCAGAGGCGCTGGAAGAAGCAACGGGTGTTGATCCGCAGGTGCTGCGGGATGCTTCTCGTTTGTACGCCAGCGCGCCCAATGGCGCTATCTACTATGGGCTGGGTGTTACCGAACACAGTCAGGGCTCTACGGCGGTAATGGGTATTGCTAACCTGGCAATGTTGACCGGTAATCTGGGAAGAGAAGGCGTGGGTGTCAACCCCATGCGCGGACAGAATAACGTACAGGGGTCCTGCGACATGGGTTCGTTCCCCCATGAGCTTCCGGGTTATCGACACCTTTCTGATGCAGCCACTCGTTCTTTGTTTGAGGCGGAATGGAATGTGGAGCTAGACCCTGAACCCGGTATGCGCATACCCAATATGTTTGACGCCGCAGTGGACGGTGAGTTTCGCGGGCTTTATTGCCAGGGCGAAGACGTCGCTCAGTCCGACCCCAATACCCATCATATTGAGTCTGCCCTGGAGTCGCTGGACTGTCTGGTAGTGCAGGATATTTTCCTCAACGAGACTGCCAAGTTTGCGCATGTATTTTTACCCGGAGCCTCTTTTCTGGAAAAAGACGGTACGTTCATTAACGCGGAACGAAGAATCTCCCGCGTGCGCAAGGTGATGACGCCTCTGTCGGGAATGGCTGATTGGGAGGCAACGATGGCGTTCGCAAATGCCCTTGGCTGCGCGATGGACTATCAGCATCCCTCAGAGATTATGGATGAAATTGCCCGACTGACGCCGACGTTTCATGGCGTCAGTTATCCGCTGCTAGATCAGCTGGGCAGTATTCAGTGGCCCTGCAATGAAAGCGCCCCGGAAGGTACGCCTACCATGCACGTAGACGAGTTCGTCCGCGGTAAGGGCTATTTCGCCGTCACGGAGTTTGTGCCCACAGAAGAGCGGGCAAACAGGCGGTTTCCGCTGTTACTCACTACCGGTCGTATTCTCAGTCAATACAATGTGGGCGCACAGACGCGACGCACCCAAAACAGCACCTGGCATGAAGAGGATGTGTTGGAGATTCATGCCCATGACGCGCAGGAGCGTGGCATAGACGAGGGTGACTGGGTTGGTATTCAAAGCCGGGTTGGGACTACCGTACTGCACGCCAAGATCTCTGAGCGGGTGAAGCCGGGGGTGATCTACACCACCTTTCATCACCCGGTGTCAGGCGCGAATGTGGTTACCACCGATAACTCCGACTGGGCCACAAATTGTCCGGAGTACAAAGTGACAGCCGTTCAGGTCAGCAAGGTCAGTGAACCCTCCGCCTGGCAGGCCAGACAACAGCAGTTTGATCGCCGCCAGCACCAACTGCTGGAGCAGGCTACGGTGGATGCCTGATGTAACGCAGACGTTGTCGCGCAAGGTATGGCGACAGGGTCAAGTTGAAGAAGATACCGATCAGGTGGTGCAGGAGTCTCCTGTGGCACTGGTCTATAACGGGCTATCCCACGCAGTTATGATGGCTACGCCGTCTGATCTGGCGGATTTGGCCCTGGGATTTAGCTTATCTGAAGGGATTCTTTCATCCGTTGAACAGCTGATTGGCCTGGATGTCGTGGTTCGTGATCAAGGTATCGAGGTTGCGATGGAGATTACTGCAGAGCCTTTTGAAAAGTTGAAGCAAAGGCGCAGAAGTATGACCGGACGCACCGGCTGCGGTCTTTGCGGAGTGGAGTCTTTGGAACAGGCCATTTTACCCCCTCGTCGTGTCACCTCGGAGGTACGGTTAAGTCATGCAGCCTTACAAAGAGGTCTACAGTCGCTCGCCGACGCTCAACAGCTGAAAGCTAGAACCGGCGGTGTGCACGGAGCAGTCTGGTGCGATGCCACGGGAGAAATTCGGCTGGTGCGCGAGGATGTCGGTAGACACAATGCGTTAGACAAACTGTTAGGCGCAATGGTTGCGAAAAACGAAGACAGATGCGGCTTTGTCTTGCTGACCAGTAGATTGAGTTATGAAATGGTGGCTAAGGCTGCCGCCTGTAACATCGCTGTGCTCGCCGCAGTATCGGCACCGACCGCGCTCGCGGTAGAACAGGCTGAATCTGCTGGCATGACTTTGGTGGGCTTTGTTCAGCCCGGCAGGCAAGTTGTTTACAGCGGAGAATTCAGAATGGATGAGGCGAAAATCTGATGTCGGGGCAACAAATAGATCAGTTAGTGAAAATGGCAAATCAGATCGCACTGAACTTTGGCGAGCAACGCAATCTAACAGAAGCAGCGCGCAAGACCGATGAACACCTGGAAAAATTCTGGACTCGGGCTATGCGCGATCAGTTAGCTAATTATGCCGCAGACGGCGGGGCGTCTCTGTCCCCCGCGGTCAAGCTGTTCCTTGAACAACAGCGCGGTGACCCCGGGAGTTAATCAGTATGAACACACGCTTCGCCAACCTTTTACGCCTTGGTCTTGTCACTTTTGCTTTGCTTTTCATCTCCGCTCGTCTGGCAGCCGAACCGCTCGCACCTCAGATTCGAGTCAGCGGTCAGGCTGAAGTTAGCATGGCGCCGGACATGGCGCTGCTGCAGCTAACCGTTATGCGCCAGGCCGATACGGCGCGTCTGGCCCTGGATGCCAACTCCAGTGCAATGGCTGAAGTTATCCAAGCCATGCAGGCGGGCGGCGTTGCCGAACGTGACCTGCAAACCAGTAATTTCTCGGTTCAGCCGCGCTATGTTTATCCCAAGCCGCGCAACGAGAAGCCCCCTGAATTAGTCGGTTACACCGTTCGCAACAGCCTGACGGTCAGAGTCCGTGACCTCGATGCATTAGGGAGTTTGCTGGATCAATCTGTGAGTCTGGGCGTGAATGAAGGCGGCAATATTAGCTTCACGAACGACGATCCCTCGGCAGCTGTGACCAAGGCCCGCGCAAAGGCGGTCAAAGATGCCATGAGCCGCGCGCAGACGTTGGCTGATGCCGCAGGAGTTCGCTTGGGCGATATCACGGAAATTTCGGAACAGACTCATAGGCCGCAGCCAAGGCCTTACCGCGCCGAACGCGTAGCCATGAGCGCTGCAGCCGATTCCGTGCCGGTGATGGCAGGTGAGAATAGCTATCAGGTGGTGGTGCATATGAGCTTCGCCATCGACCAGTAGAGTCTCGCATATACGATCTAAATCAATAACAATGTTGTCTCGGCAGGCCACAATGTGCGCGCATGGGTATTGAAATTGATCAGGTCGAGTTCACCAGCCAGGATTTTCAGGCCTTTAGCGCCTGTCTGGAAGAAAACCTGCGGGCGCTCAGTGGCCTGTTGGCTAGGCCTGGCTTTGGCGACGGAGAGGCTTCCCTTGGCGCTGAGCTTGAGATGTATATTGTTGACGAGAGTGGCTATCCACTCTACGCCAACCAGGAAATTCTCGACGATGCAGATGACCCGTCCCTGACGCTGGAGCTGAATCGCTACAACTTAGAGTTCAATTTACCCCCTTTCGCACTTGCCCAGCAGGCTTTTCAACAGACCGAGCAGGCAATTCTCGACCGACTTGCAAGGCTGGCATTAGTCGCGGCCAAGCGGGGAGGGCGGATTGTCCCCATCGGCATACTGCCTACCTTAAGAGAATCCGATTTTGGTGACCACTGTGTGACTGACAGACGGCGCTATCACGCATTAGTGCGCCAGTTGATCGAGCGACGCGGCGACCACTTCAATATTGATATCAATGGCGCCGAGCCACTGAAATTGGCCATGGGCGATATTACCCTTGAAGGCGCCAATACCTCGTTTCAGGTTCACTACAGGGTCGCACCCGAAGCCTACGCAGATACCTTCAATGCCATCCAGTTGATGACTCCGTTGGCCTTGGCCATAGGTGCTAATTCCCCAAGCTTGTTCGGTCACTCTTTGTGGCACGAAACTCGAATTCCACTTTTTAAACAGTCTATTGATACTCGCCATTTAGATCCCTATGGATGGAACGAACCCGCTCGAGTGAGCTTCGGTCAAGGTTGGGCCCGTCAGGGCGCGGAGGAATTGTTTCGAGAAGTGGTGCGGATTTATCCTCCGTTGCTGCCAGTGTGTAGCGATCGCTCAGCCGCCCAGGAAATGGCTGAGGGGAAGGTGCCGTCGCTGGACGAATTGAAACTGCATCAGAGTACCGTTTGGCTCTGGAATCGCCCAATCTATGACGATGTGAATGGCGGTCATCTACGGATTGAAATGCGGGCTTTGCCAGCAGGCCCGACGGCTGTTGATATGGTAGCCAATGCCGCCTTTCTTATTGGAGCGGCAGAGGGCATTCGCTCACAGATTAATGAGCTGCTGCCGGCCATACCGTTTCACAACGCTGAGTACAATTTCTATCGAGCCGCACAGCATGGCCTGAACGCTAAGTTAGTTTGGCCCGACTCCTTGCAAAAAGGTTTTAATGAACGGCCCGTGACAGAGATTATCGAGGAAATGTTACCGGTTGCCCGAAAAGGTTTGTCAGTCATTGGTGTGAGTGAAGAAGAAATTAGTCGTTACATTGAGGTGATCGAGCAGCGCCTTGAAACCGGGCAGACCGGAGCCGTATGGCAGCAGAAAAAATTAGCTTTGCTCAAGCAGCAGATGCCTGCGCAACAGGCCCTACACGAGTTATTGGAATGTTTTATGAGCCACAGTGCGAAAAACCTGCCGGTGGCCCAGTGGTCTTTATGAGACGATTTAAATTTGAGCGGGATCCGCAGCCGGAGCAACTGGGCAACAACGTCGAAGCGTTTTTACTGTGGATGGATGGCCCCATGTGCATTCATCTGGGCGGGGAAAGTGCAGAACGGACTCGCGTTTTGGTTACGCTGCTGCACGGAAACGAACCCTCTGGTGTGATTGCACTGTTTCGTTATCTTAAAAGTGGCAGACGCCCTGCAGTGAATACCGTCTGTATTATTGCTTCAGTAGGGGCCGCTTTAGAGGCGCCACTTTTTTCGCATCGTATGTTACCCAGAGCTAGGGATCTTAACCGCTGCTTTTTGCCACCGTTCGAGGATGCTCAAGGTCAGTTAGCGGAGGAAATACTTGAGATTATGCGCCTGCATAATCCCGAGGCTGTAGTGGATATGCACAACACCTCGGGCTCGGGTCCTTCATTTGGCGTCTGTACGCACATGGACCGCCAGCACGATGCTTTGGTCTCGCTTTTTACACAGCGTCTGATAGTTTCAAATCTGGGTCTGGGTGCTTTGATGGAGCTCAGTGAGGAGGCTTGCCCGACGGTTACGATAGAAGTGGGTGGGCGTCTCGACGAGGAAGCTCATGAACTTGCCTACGAAGGTCTTTGTCGTTACTTCGAATCTGCTGTTGTGCTGTGCCCGGGCGATACCGACTGGGGGCTGGAACTGTTACAGAACCCGATACGGTTGGAGTTGAACGATAATGTCACTTTGACTTATGCCGAAGAGCCCTGCGATAACTACGACATCACGCTCAAGCCAGACATTGAACATCATAACTTTGGCGGTGTCAGAGCGGACACGTTGCTCGGGTGGGCAGGTTCCAGCGCCACCCAGTTATTTTCGGCTCAGGATGCGGGCGGTAAATGTGCCGTATCGCAACTGGTGCGCATCGAGAACGGGGAGGTTTATCCCGCCCAGTCACTCAAGCTATTCATGATTACTAACAACGCAGCAATCGCCCACTCAGATTGTCTGTTCTATGCCGTAGCTGACGACGGATCTACAATTTGCGCGTGAAAGGCAGATATAAGCCCTGGTTATATTGCTCCCTAGCGTAAATTTTTAACAGCCTGCCCGCAAAAGCTGAGTATTATCACTCCAGAGTGTTAAATAGTTACATTCCTGTGCTTGCCTCAGTGGCGTGGGCCTTCAAAATGGTAAGGTAAAGTCAGCTCGTGCTTTAGATCTGAAGGGATTGGATCCTTTTTGAGCAATACGCCATCAGTTTGCTGTGGCGATAAAAATACTAAAAAATACAGGGAGTCTCACCGATGCAATTTAAATCTGCACCAATGTTTTTAGCAGTCGCAGCTGCAGTTGTCACACTGGGCCAAATCGGCCAGGCGTCAGCTCAGGACCAATCACAGATGGAACTGGAAGAGGTCGTGGTCACCGGTACTCGTAGCATGAAACCGAGAACTGTGTCTGATTCGCCGGTTCCCGTAGACGTGCTCAGCGGCGAGGAATTCAATAGCCTGGGTAATACCGTGGACATCACGGACAACCTCAAGTCTTTGATTCCTTCCTATACAGCCACACCCGCGACAGGTGACGGCAGTGCCTTTATTCGACCCACATCGTTGCGCGGTATGGCTCCGGATCAAACGCTTGTGTTGGTTAATGGAAAACGTCGTCACCGTTCTGCCTTGGTACAGTTTTTCGCCCCTGCTGCTGGTAATGGTGCCCACGGTGTAGATATCGGCATGATTCCCAGTATTGGCCTGAAGAGCGTTGAGGTACTGCGTGATGGTGCTGCTGCCCAATACGGTTCAGACGCCATCGCCGGAGTGATGAACTTCCGGATGAAGGACGACCGTGAAGGCGGTACCGTCATGGTGCAGTACGGAGAATTTTTTGACGGTGAAGCCAGCATGAAGGTAGCCGGTAACGGCGGCTTTGGCATTGGCGAAGAGGGTTTCCTGAACATAACCGGTGAATACTGGGAAAACGATGGCCTTTCTCGCGGTGACCAGCGCCCGGATGCGCAGGCATTGATTGATGCAGGTGCCCAGGGCATTGGCTCAGACGCCGTGTTTGACGACTCGCCCCTGGCCCAGTCCTGGGGTCGCCCGGAAACGGAAGGCCTGCGTCTGTTCTTTAACTCAGGTTTTGCTGTAGGTGACAATTCAGAGATCTACGCCTTCGGTAACTACGCAGAGACTGAAGGTCGTTATCGTTTCTTCTATCGTTCACCCACTCACTCAAGCATGGTGAAGCTGCGAGACGAATTTGGTTATGACGGTCCGTTAAATGAGACTGGCTATACGCCTTATCTCGATGGCGATCAGGAAGACTATAGCCTGGTCGGCGGTTGGCGTGGCAACTGGTCCAATGACTTGTTCTACGACTTCAGCGTTGGCTGGGGGATGAATGAGTTGGACTACCAGCTCAATAACACGACTAACGCAGCACTGGGCCTTGGTCCGGACGGCGAACCCGTTCAGCGTGACTTCGATCCAGGTGGTTATGAGCAAGAAGAATTAAACATCAATGCTGATTTCTCTAAAGCCTTATCGGATAACTTAAACCTCGGGTTTGGTGCTGAGTGGCGTGAAGAAACCTATACCGTTGTTTCGGGTGAAGCGGCTTCTTATATTGGCGATGGCTCAAGTGGCTTACGCGGTTTCCCGCCGGCGGATTCAGGAGAGTTTGACCGAGATAACTGGTCTGTTTACGGTGACTTTGAGCACGACATTACTGATGACTGGTTGATGCAGTACGCCCTGCGTTATGAGGACTTTTCTGATTTTGGTGACACGACCAACGGGAAAATTGCGTCACGTTATCGCTTTACTGATGCGTTCGCGATACGCGCTGCAGTCTCTACAGGTTTTCATGCACCAACGCCTGGTCAAGCAAACGTACGAACAACGATTACTACCTTCGACGGTGCGACCGGCCTTCAGGTAGAGGAAGGTTTGGTACCTCCGACTTCGCCGCAGGCACTTGCAAATGGTGGAGAGGAGTTAACTGAAGAAAAATCGGTTAACTACAGTGCTGGTTTCACCAGCGACATTGGAGAAAGCACCACATTGACGATGGATCTGTATTTCGTTGAAGTTAACGATCGTATTTACCGTACGGGCGATATCCAGACTGACCTAGGTAACACCATTTCTTTCTATACCAACACCTTGGATGTAGAGCACCAGGGTATTGATCTGGTGTTAACCTCAGCTTGGGACTGGTCGGGAAGTGCTGCTACTGACTTTACTTTTGCTTTCAACTACAACGAAATCGATGTGGTTGATCAAAGGCTTGTGAATGGCGTTAACCCGGTAAGTGATTCACTCATTGAAGACATCGAGAATAACTACCCTGAAGAGCGGTTTGTGTTTACAGCCAACACGACGTTTGCTCAGGATTGGTGGTTTATGTTCCGCGCCAATTGGTGGGGAGAGCATTACGATGAGCGTGGCGAAATCAATGGTGAGCCCGGTAACAAGAGTAAGGAAATCGGTGACGTACTGTATGTCGATCTGGAACTTGGTTGGGATATCACAGAGAACTGGAACGTGACGCTTGGTGGATCCAACATCTTTGATGAGTACCCTGATGAGATCAAGGACGATGGCGTTTACGCTAACCGCGTGAGTGTAGGTCTCCCATACCCCCGTCGTACAGTGACAAACTACGAAGGCGGTTCCTGGTACCTGCGAGCGTCCTATAACTTCTAAGGAAGTATGAGCAGTAAAAGAGGGCGGCTAAAATAGTCGCCCTTTTTTTGTGCCCGGTGGTTGCATGGTGAACTGCCGCGCAGATAGTTCCATTTAAGAATGAATGTGCTAAATTCATCGTAGAGTTCTAAATGATGGAGATAACATGCGCTGGGACGATATAGATAAGCAGGTATGCTCGGTGGCCCGCTCACTGTCGGTGGTTGGGGAACGTTGGACCATGCTTATCATTCGCGATGCTTTTCTTGGAACCCGGAGGTTTGATCAGTTCCAGAGTAACCTGGGCATTACCCGGCACCGCCTCTCGGAGCGGTTGAGTAAACTGGTTGATGCCGGTGTTTTGGTTAAGGTGCCCTATAACGAGCGCCCATTGCGTCATGAGTACAGACTGACCCGCAAGGGGCTTGGGCTGTATCCTGTGCTAATGAGTCTGGCCCACTGGGGCGATGAGTGGATGGACAAAGGCGAGGGCGTCCCGCTGGAATACGTGCATCAAAAATGCGGGGCTAAAACTCAGCCCACACTCACCTGTAGCGAATGCAATGAGCCGCTTCGCCCGGAAGAGGTAACGCCTCGGTTGGGGCCAGCGCTGGAAGGACTAGCGGAGCAGCTGCGGGTCGAGGGTGAATCTTTTGATGAGATACCGCCACTACTGAAGCGATCGATGTAGTCTCCTATCCACTACCTGTGAATAAAGCGAGAAATAAAAAAGGCCCGGCATGCTAATGCCGGGCCTTTTTTAGATGGTTATTTAGCCGCGCTAAGGGCTTGCTCAATGTCAGCCAGGATATCGTCGATATGTTCAATGCCCACTGAAATTCGAACCATGTCCTCGCTGACGCCAGCTGCAGCCAGTTCTTCTGTATTGAGCTGTCTGTGCGTGGTACTCGCGGGGTGACAGGCCAGAGACTTGGCATCACCGATATTGACCAGTCGCAGTATTAGCTGGAGCGCATCGATAAACTTGCTGCCTGCCTCCATGCCTCCTTCAATGCCGAAACTCACGATGCCTGCGGCTTTACCTCCGCAAATTTTTTCGCAGGTCTCGCGATAGGGGCTGTCTTTTAGCGCCGCATAATTAACCCATTTCACCTGAGGGTGTTGCTGCAGATACTTGGCAACCTTCTTCGCATTCTTACAGTGTCGTTTCATGCGCAGGGTAAGCGTTTCCAGGCCCTGCATAATCATGAAAGCGCTGTGGGGTGATAACGCAGCCCCTGTATTTCTAAGGGGGACTACTCGGCATCGGCCGATAAATGCGGCTTCACCAAAACCTTCGGTATAAACCACACCGTGATAGGAAGGGTCTGGTGTGGTCATTACTGAAAAACGTTCAGGGTGCGCAGCCCAATCAAATTTGCCCGAATCGACGATAGCGCCCCCTATTGTTGTGCCGTGCCCGCCAATGTATTTTGTGAGCGAGTGAACAACGATATCTGCGCCGTGGTCGAACGCACGGCAAAGCAGTGGGGTCGCCACGGTGTTATCAACGATCAGCGGCACACCGGCTTGATGGGCGATGTCAGCCCACTGCTGGATGTCCACCACGTTGCCCGCGGGGTTACCGATTGATTCACAGAAAAGCGCGCGAGTGTTTTCATCAATTAAAGACCTGACCTTCTCATAGTCGTCGGCATCGGCGAAGCGCGTTTCTAGTCCCTGACGGGGAAAGGTATGCGCAAACAGGTTGTAGGTGCCGCCATAGAGTTGCGATGTGCTGACGATGTTACAGCCAACTTCAGCAATGGCTTCGATGGCATAGCGAATGGCAGCCATGCCCGAGGCGACTGTGAGTGCGCCAACACCGCCCTCCAGCTCCGTCAGTCTTGCTTCCAGGACCGCATTGGTGGGATTCATAATACGACTGTATATGTTGCCGGGCGTCGCTAGGTTGAACAGATCGGCACCATGCTGAGTGTTGTCGAATGTAAATGAGGTGGTCTGATAGATGGGCGTCGTCGCCGCGTTGGTAGCGGGATCTCCCTCAAATCCTGCGTGCAGGGCAATAGTTTCTGGTTTCATTTTAGATTCCTAGTAGAGTCATCAGGGCTAGCTGAGCTTAGCAAAACCTGTGAAGCCTGCAAGGCGCCCTATATGCTGAGGAGCTTTTTTCACGTTATAGTGAGTCCGCAGAACAATAATAGTTAAGGTGAGAGACAGTATGAAAGTGACTGAGTTGGGGCTGGTGCCGCAGATTCTGATCGGTGTGGTTTTAGGGGCAATCACCGGGGTCTTGTTCCCCGAGGTGGGAAAGTCGCTGGGGCTGTTTGGACAGCTGTTTGTGGGCATGCTCAAAGCGGTCGCGCCTCTGCTGGTGTTAGTGCTCGTTATGTCGGCTATCGCCAACCGGCATGAGAGCGGTAGCGATGGTCGTCGAACGCTCATGGTCTTGTGCCTTTACGTGATAGGAATGATCAGCGCGGCGCTGGTCGCGTTAGTGCTCAGTCAATTGTTTCCGCAAACCATTACCCTGAGCGGGGCAGCTGATGGCGCACCTCCAGAAGCGGTCGGGTCTGTCTTAAGCGATGTGCTTTTCAAGCTAATCGATAACCCGATCAATGCGTTGTTAACCGGGAACTTTCTAGGCTGTCTAACCTGGGCTGTGCTTTTGGGCGTTAGCTTTCGATCAGCCCCGGCGCCTTTTAAGGAAAACCTCGCAGTATTGGCAGAGGGCGTCAGCCAGATTGTACGATACGTTATTCGCTTGGCACCCATCGGTATTTTCGGTTTGGTGTGCGTAACTGTAGCGACCGTGGGTCTTGAAGCGCTGGCGAACTATGCCAACCTCGCCGTACTTTTGGTTGCCGCGATGCTGGTGATGGCATTGGTTGTCAATCCGATACTGGTTTTTTTTCTCACTCGAACTAACCCGTATCCCATTGTGTTTCGCTGTCTGGAAGAGTCGGGCATCACCGCCTTCTTCACTCGCAGTTCGGCGGCTAACATTCCGGTGAACCTGAACCTGGCGAAAAAGCTGGGTATTAGCGAAGAATTGTATACCGTCTCGATTCCCGTGGGTGCCACGGTCAATATGACGGGTGCGGCGATCACAATTACCACGCTCACGCTGGCGGCTGCCAATACATTGGGCATAGAAGTATCGCTGCCGACTGCGCTGTTGTTGTGTGCCATTAGCGCACTATCTGCCTGTGGTGCCAGTGGCGTGCCGTCGGGGAGTTTGCTGTTGATTCCCCTGGCTTGTTCACTGTTTGGTATTCCCCTCGATGTCTCCATGCAAGTGGTGGCGGTAGGCTTTATTATCAGTGTGGTTCAGGACTCTGCTGAAACGGCGCTAAACTCCAGCACCGATGTGGTCTATACCTATGCGGTTGATCGCTGGAGCGTTGATGATGAGTCTATCGCAAAGTCTTAAGGCAGCTCAGTGCGTACGTGGTCCAACTGACTGCATAGATCGGTCGCCCCCTGGGCAATGCGGACAGTGGGTCTTTGAATAAGATCGGGATGAACGTGTAGCAGGGCACCTTGCTGAACTGCGCGTAAACTGCCGTATTGCTTCCAGTCGTCCAGCCATTCTGGGCGAGCCTTTCCCATGCCACTGGCCACAATCGCATCAGGGTTAATGTCGAGTACGGATTCCAAGCTTATGCGAGGCGCCAGTTGTGCTTCTGATTCGAATACGTTGATGCCACCGCAGAGCTCAATCACCTGGCTAATCATATGCTCTCCGTTAATGGTTTGCAGCGGCTTGTTCCATATCTGGTAGAAAACGCGAAGTTTATTGTCACGCTGGTAATCTGCTTGCAGTGTTTCCATCACATGTTCAAATCTAGCTGCGCTCTGCTCGGCATTCGCCTCTGTGCCTGCAAGCGTGCCGAAGTCGCGGATGCTGTCAGCGATATCTGCAATCGTCCTGGGCTCGCTGACATAGACTGTTATTCCCAAGCGTTCAAGCTGAGACAGGGCGCTGGATCCGTTGCCCGAACCCCAGAGTACGACCAGATCAGGCGCAAGCGCGACCACCGATTCAAGGCTCCAGGCATAGGCGCTGCCTACCTGAGGAAGCGCGGTGGCCTCCTCGGGGTAGTCGCTGTAGCTCACGGCTCCAATGAGCTTTTCTCCGGCGCCAGCACTGTATAGGTTTTCCACAATATGGGGCGCTAACCCTATGATCGACTCTGCAGGCTTTTCCAGTGTTACTTCTCGGCCGAGAGAATCAATCACCCTCGGACCTGCCGTCGTTTGCGTGCTACAGACGATGGCGATCATTGCGATGAGGAAGCGATACATTAGCGGTGAACCACTAGCGGTGACTGGTTATCAGGGTGCGCTTGAATTAAGACTTGCACATCAAACACGTCCTGGAAAAGTGCGGGAGTCAGTACCTCCATTGGCGCACCAAATTGGTGTTGTCTGCCTTGACGCATGACTAGCAAGCGGTCTGCATGAGCCGATAAAAGATTGAAATCGTGGGTTGCAAGAATAATGGCACAACCTTTCCTGGCAAGTTTAGAAACAAGCGCAAGAATCATTTGCTGGTGCGATAGGTCCAAAGCAGAGTTTGGCTCATCCAGAAGTAATAGCCTTCCCGCAGCATCTTCTTCACGCCAAATTTGTGCCACCGCTCTGGCAAGTTGCACGCGCTGTTTTTCGCCCCCGGATAGTTGAGTATAGGGGCGGTGCCTGAACTCGGTGGTATCGGTAGCGGCCATGACTTCAGTGAGCACGTGTTGATCACAGTCGTTTCCAGAGGCATGGGGAGTCCGCCCTAGCATGATGACCTCTTCTACGGAGAAGGGGAAATTCAGCGCAGAATTTTGAACCTGCATAGCAAGTGTTCGAGCTCGGGACAGCGGCTGCCATTCGGCGAGCGGGCGTCCTAATAGCGAAAGCTCTCCAGAGCTTATTCCGACGCCTCCTGCAATGCAGTGCAGCAGGCTGCTTTTTCCAGCGCCGTTGGGTCCCATCAAACCCAGCACCTGACCGGCCTCCAGGTTAAAAGAAATATCTTCGAGCAGCGGGCTGCCATAGGGCGCTGCGCATAGGGCATTCAGTGACAGTATGTTCATCACTGCATTCCGTAATCGCTGCGGCGATGTAAGAGAGAAATAAAGAACGGCACGCCGATGAATGCGGTAACGATACCCACGGGCAACTCTGTGGGAGCAATTAATGTGCGGGCGACGATGTCTGCACTCACTAACAGTGAGGCGCCGGCGAGAGCAGAGGCGGGTAACATGTAGCGGTGGTCTGGGCCAATTAATAGGCGCACGATATGGGGGATAACCAGCCCGACGAAGGCGATGGTGCCCGCCAATGCGACCGAGGTTCCCACTCCAACGGCCACCAGAACGATAATCCTGGTTTTGGTTTTCTCAACGTTAATGCCCAGATAGCGGGCTTCAGACTCGCCCAATAACAATGCGTTGAGAGCTGTCGCATAGCGGGGTAGGGCAACTACCACCACCAGGCAAACGGCAAGAGCTGCCCCCACGCGCTGATAGTCGGCGCCATCCAGCCCTCCCATGCGCCATAAGCTAATTCGCCGAAGCACTTCATTGGAAGAGAAAAGTTCCAGAATATTATTCATAGCGCCGGCTAGTGCCGTTATCGCGATTCCCGCTAACAGCATGGTCGCTACCGACGTGCCTTGCTCCGAGTTTGCTAATCGATAGACGATCATGACAGCTAGCACACCGCCGATGAACGCGCCGAGAGAGATCAGACCTAACCCACCCAGCCCAACGATCCAGCCTCCGGCACTCGCGATCATTAAGCTTGCGCCTAACGAAGCGCCTGCGGTCACACCGATCAATGAAGGGTCAGCTAAAGGGTTGCGGAAAATACCCTGCATTGCGGCGCCACTGATTCCCAACATGGCACCTACCAGCGCTGCAAGTAGCGCACGGGGTAAACGAATCTGACCGATGATTACAGCAGCCTGATCGTTAGATTGTTGAAACAACTGGCTAATCGCCCGCAAGCTTTCGCCCATGGTGATATTGATGCTACCTAATGCGAGAGCGGCGAGTAGTGACAAGGGCAGCAAAAAATAAAGCAGTGCCAGTAGCTGCCGGGCCATGATTTTTCTATCGCGGCTCACGCGGCACTAAACCATTGGGGAAAGAGTTGGGTCATATCAAGGTGGCTTTCGAGACAGTCGGCCAGACGCTCAATTTCACGCTCGCGTATTTGGTCTCGGTCGATACCTTTGGCATTCTCAAGTCCGGCCCACGCCAGCAGGGAGGCGCAGGCCTTAGGTTCGTCAAAAAGGCCGTGGAGGTAGGTTCCGGCGACTTGGTCATCCGCGGAGATTGCCCCGTCGCTCCTCCCGTCATCAAGCGCGGCGAAGGGAATCACTCCTGGGTCTAACACGGAATCACCACAGTGAATTTCATAGCCTGCAATTGCGACATCGAGGTTTGTCAGGCGGCCGTTTATTTCTTGCAGTGTTTTACCGGGCTTTAGCGTAGTTTTCAGGCCCAATAAGTCCAGACCTGCGCTGGTTCCCGGTGCGCTTTCAATCCCGTCCGGGTCATTAAGGGTATGCCCTAACATCTGCAATCCACCGCAGATTCCCAGTACTTTACCGTCATAGCGTAAATGCTTGCTTAAGTAAGTTGGCCAGCCATTGTCTTTGAGCCACTGCAAATCCTCCCGCACATTTTTGCTCCCTGGCAAAATGACCAGGTCGGCCGGTGGTGGGGCTTGGTGCTGGCCGATGTAATGCAGTTCGACTTGAGGGTGCACTCTTAAACTGTCGAAATCCGTGTGGTTAGAGATTCGCGGGAGCACTGGTATGACAATACGAAGGCAGTGTTCTTCCTTTTCTAACTGGGCCGTATCAATCGCATCTTCCGCGTCCAGTTGTAAGTTGTGTAAGTAGGGAATGACACCAAGAACCGGTTTACCGGTTCTCTGCTCAAGCCACTCCAGCCCCGATTCCAGCAGCGTAATATCGCCGCGAAAGCGGTTGATAATAAATCCACGTACCCGGGCCTGTTCCGTATCAGAGAGCAGATCCAGAGTGCCGGTTAAATGCGCGAAAACACCGCCGCGATCAATATCGGCAACAATAACAACGGGAACATCAGCTTCCTCGGCAAAGCCCATATTGGCGACATCGCGATCTCTGAGGTTGATCTCTGCGGGGCTGCCAGCGCCCTCGATAATGACGGCATCGTGCTTGTCGCCCAGTCTGCGCCAGGCGCCCATAACGGTGTGCATGGCGAGCGACTTGTATTGGTGATAATCGATGGCATCCATGTTTTGTGCAGGCTTACCATTAAGGACCACTTGAGCGACTTTGTCGCTGGTGGGCTTGAGTAGCACGGGGTTCATGTCGGTATCAGGGGCAATCCCGCAGGCGATGGCTTGCAAAGCTTGTGCTCGGCCTATCTCGCCGCCATCGGGGGTTACCGCACTATTGAGTGACATATTCTGGGGTTTAAAGGGTGCAACGCGAATGCCGCGACGGGCCAATACGCGGCATAAGCCGGTGACCAGCACACTTTTTCCCGCGTCGGACGTTGTACCCTGGATCATGAGCGCCGTCGGCATTCTCAGTAGTCCACACCCAATCTGGCTTTGATGCCTGCCTGAAACGCATGTTTGACTTCTTTAACTTCAGACACCGTGTCCATGATTTCTTGCAGAGCTGAGCCTCCACCGCGGCCAGTCACGACGACGCTTTGATTGTGGGGACGGTTGGCGATGGCTTCCAGTATTTCCTCTTCAGGTAGATACTTGTAGGCCAGCATGTAAGTAATTTCATCGAGCACGACCAGGTCATAGCTGGCGTCTCTTAGCATCGGTAGCGCAACCGACCAGGTTTTTTCAGCGGCTTTTATGTCCCCTTCACGGTCCTGGGTGTCCCAGGTGAAGCCCGTGCCCATTTGGTAGAAATCGACCTTTGGGCATTGCTCTCGAAGATAGATTTCTTCACCTGAGAGCTGCTGCCCCTTGATGAATTGGATAACGCCCACCTTGTGGCCGTACCCGAGCGCTCGCATCACCATGCCGAAGGCTGAACTGGACTTGCCTTTTCCGTTGCCGGTTAGAAGAATCGCAACGCCGCGTTCTTCATCGGCCGCTTCAATGTGGGAATCGACATTGGCCTTTTGCTTAACCATGGAAGCTTTATGCTTAGCGTTCTTTTTTTCGTCACTCATACGGGTCCTCAAAATGGCCTGCTTGTGGGCAATCGAGGGAGGGAATCAGGGAACGCGATAGGGAATCGAGCGACCTTTAATGAAGCCCTCCGCCTCATCGGTGCAATATCCAGGCAGGTATCGGGCTCACAGTCGCTGACTGTTTACCGTTGCGGGGGCAGCGGTGGTGTTTCACCACACTTCCCATTTAACCCACCCCTTAGCGCATACTATGGTGGGCACCTGGTACGGGCCAAATTGTGGGCGGGAGCCCTGTCTTTGTCAATCTGCAGCTAGCTCAAAGCCGTCAATAATGACGTAGAATGAACCGCGGATGCATGAGAGAGAGTGACCTTGAAAGTTTCAGAAGAACAGCGACTGCAAGTGGAGCAATTGTTGGGGCGCCCCCCTCGCGGTCTTAAGGACGTGCCAGTCCTGAACCCTCAGGGCCAACCGATGGTTATAAGAGTTGCGTCACTGGTGGACGATAAGCCGTTTCCAACGTTATTTTGGTTGGTCGACCCAGATATCTGTTACCGGATCGATGGTGAAGAGGCGAGGGGGTTAATTGCTCGCCTGCAGGATCAGATCAATCACAGCCCCGAACTGAAGGCCGGTATGGCCAGGGACCATGAGCGGTATATTGCGCTAAGAGAGAGTTATATTGATGATCAGGAACGTCAGCGCATCTCGGAGCTTGGCTTCAGTGATGTGTTCAAGCAAAAGGGAATAGGCGGCATTGCTGATTTCAGTAGGATTCGTTGCCTGCATACCTGGTATGGCGCCCACCTTGTGCACAGCAACACAGTGGGCCAACTGTTGGATGAGCATTGGAGCCAGCTTGCGACTGATTGATAATACGGACGGTCGCGGTATAATTAATAATAGTTATAACTAACATATGGAGAATCACATGACGGGCCGTGTTGGAATTGTTCTGATTGTCGCCTTACTGATGAGTGCTTGCGGCGACACAGGAGGTAGCGGTAACGAAGCGGCAAGTCGCAATTTGAAGCCCGCTGACGCCGAGTTAGCCAGCATTTATAACCGTAGCTGTCGCAGTTGCCACACTGTTGCCGGCACCGGCTCACCCCTGACGGGCGATGCAGCAGCATGGGCACCCCGGATGGAGAAGGGCATCAACACGCTGCTGGATAATGTGATTAATGGCTACGGGGGCATGCCTCCATTTGGTCTGTGCATGGACTGTGATGCTGATCAGTTCGAGGCCCTGATATTGTTTATGGCAGAGGGCAAGTAGCCGTGTTGAAACGAAGAAGTCTTATTGGCGCGCTCGGTGGTCTCGCGCTTGCCAGTCGGTACGGTGCTTTGCCGGCAATGGCCGCAGAGAAGCGACGCTTGCCCTGGCGAAACTGGTCTGGCTCGCAACAGTGCCTGCCGGAAGCACGCATCGCGCCGGCAACTGTGTCTGAGTTACAGGAACTGCTGGCGACGACCGATGGCGTGATTCGTCCAGTGGGAGCAGGGCATTCCTTCATGCCCCTGGTGCCCACAGATGGCACCCTGGTTTCCCTATCCCGGTTAGGCGGCGTGAGCGACCCGGACAACCAGACGTTGCAGGCGACCATTGGCGGGGGGACCAGATTAGGAGACATCGGTCAGCCGCTGCAAGATATGGGGCAGGCATTGATCAATATGCCTGATATTGATGAGCAAACGCTTGCGGGTAGTCTCGCGACGGCCACTCACGGGACCGGCGTCGATTTAGGATCCATGTCTACCTTTGTGCGAGGTTTACAAATCGTCGATGCACGCGGAGAACTGGTGGAGTGCGACGAGCAGAATAACCCCGAGCTGTTCCAGGCGGCTAAGGTCTCCTTAGGGAGTCTGGGTTTGATCAATCAGGTTAGAATGCAGTGCGTCGCCCCCTATCGATTGCGCCGGGAAACGGTTTGGTGGGAGCTGGAGGAAATGCTGGAGAACGTTGATAGCATGGCCGAGCAGCATCGTAACTTTGAATTTTACTATGTGCCATTTTCCGGCATGGGTTTTACCGATGCCCATGATATTACCAATGAACCAATTGGTACGACGGGGAAGGCGGATCCAAATGAAGGAACGATGGAACTTAAAATGTTGCGTGACTGGCTGGAGTGGTCGCCCATGTTGCGTCAATTGGTGCTGGGGACCTATGCCAGCACGATTCCTGATGAAATCACGATTGGGAACTCCTGGAAAAATTACGCTAACGAGCGCAACGTGCGTTTTAACGAGATGGAATACCACCTGCCCAGAGAGTCGGGGCTAAAGGCCTTGAGAGAGATTGTTTCGGCGCTTGAGAGTAATCATCACGAGGTGTTCTTTCCAATTGAAGTCCGTTATGTCAAAGGAGACGATATCTGGCTTAGTCCGTTCTACCAGCAGGATTCTATGTCGATTGCTGTACACCGGTTCTTTGAAGAAGATTACAAACCGTATTTCAAAACATTGGAGCCTATATTCCGTAAGTACGGTGGCAGGCCTCATTGGGGCAAATTGAATAGCCTTACGTCCTCTGACTTTAAGAACCTATACCCACACTGGAATGACTTTGCTCAAGTCCGCGCAGAGATGGACCCCAAGGGACGTTTCCTTAACCCTTATTTGCGCGAGTTGCTCCTTGGTGGGGCTGCTTGATGAAAAGGCGTAGCCTACTCTTAGGCGCGGCAGGGCTAGCGGGCGCAGGGTGGTTGCTCCGACCCTCGGATGTCGGGGGTAACCATAGCGCCTATTTTAAGGATCTCAGCGCGGGATTGGATCAGGTGGGCAGAGCAACCCCTTCGCTGATTATCGATCGTGCTGCTCTGCACGAAAACATTGCCACGCTCAAACGACACATCAACGATCGCTTTGACTATCGCATCGTGGCCAAATCACTGCCTTCGCTGCCCTTGCTGGAAGAAGTCATGAAGCACTCGGGCAGTCGGCGCCTCATGTTGTTTAACCAGCCTTTTGTCGGTCAAGTGGCAGTGGCCTTTCCCGATTCGGATATTCTGCTTGGCAAGCCGATGCCGGTTGCCGCAGCGCGAGCATTCTATGTCGACTACCCCGGGGGTAGCTTTAACCCCTCACAGCAATTGCATTGGCTGCTCGATACACCGGACCGCACCCGGCAGTATGCAGCACTGGCTGCTGAACTGGGTGAAACCCTTTCAATCTGTATCGAACTAGATGTGGGTTTGCACCGAGGCGGGGTTGGCAATGATGGCGACCTGCTGGAAATCCTCGCAATCGTGCAGGCGTCTGATGACCTGAATTTTCGTGGTCTTATGGGTTACGAACCTCATGTGGTGAAAGTGCCGGGTAAGCCTGAAACCTTCAGAGACGCGGCGATGGCAACCTACAGTCACTATCTTACTCTGGCGCAAGATTCATTGGGCGCGCAATGGCCTCAGAATCCCATCTTAAACGCGGCGGGCAGTCCCACCTACCAGATGTACGACTCGGGAGATTATCCGTTCAATGAATTGGCAGCGGGGTCTTGTCTGGTAAAGCCATCAGATTTTGATCTGCCTTCGCTGAAGGATCACATTGCTGCTAGCTATATCGCAGCGCCTGTTCTCAAACGTCTCGATAAAACTCGTATTCCTGGTATAGATTTGGGCGGCCTGCAGGCCTTATGGAATCCGAATCGAGAGCGCGCATTTTTCACCTATGGGGGCTATTGGAAGGCGGAGCCCGTTTCGCCAGCGGGCCTCAGTACTAATCCTTTGTACGGTCGCTCCACCAACCAGGAGCTTTTTAACGGCTCTAAGAGTATCGATTTGCGTCCTGACGATTGGGTATTTCTACGCCCCACGCAAAGTGAATTCGTCTTTCTACAGTTTGGTGATATAGCCGTTTACGAGGCAGGTCGCATTACTGATCATTGGCCCGTTTTCTCAGCCGAGGGATGATCTTGGACTTGCAGGTTCCAGCCGGTGAAAGCGAGCAGGAATATGTGGTCAAAAAAAGCCGCTTTATCGCCAGAGTCATTCCTGTTGAAAGTAGGGAAGAGGTTAATGCAGCGGTAGCCAGGTCAAAAAAGGATTATCCTGACGCCAGACATCACTGCTGGGCCTATGTGCTAGGAAGCCCTGCCGACGCCACTAGCGCGGGCATGAATGATGATGGAGAGCCTTCTGGCACTGCTGGGAAACCGATACTGAACGTCTTGCAGCACGGACACCTTGGCAATGCTCTGGTGATTGTTATTCGCTACTTCGGTGGAATTAAGCTGGGCGCTGGCGGATTGGTGCGCGCTTACAGCACGGCGACTGGCTTGGCGCTCGAATCGGCACCGGCGAAAAAATTGCGCCAGTGGCTGACTTTTCAACTTCAGATGGATTTTTCTGACGAGCAACCGCTGCGGCATTTTCTCACAACAATGACCGCTGAAATTATCGAAGTCGTCTATAGCGAAACCGTCAGCATTCGCATCCGCGTCTCCTGTGAAGACGAGGTCCCTTTGCAGCGTTTTTGCGGTGCTCGTAACGTCTCAATAGCATCCGTTTAAAGTGAACGATCTTGGGTAATAATAATGCCCGCTAATGCCAATACTGTTCCCTAGTGATATATTGGCCGCCTTTTTTCAAAGGGGCGGTTGATCGCCTCTGCAGCCACAGAAAGGTTTAGCGAGTATGACTGCCAACACAGATGATTTACGGATTCAAAAAACCAAAGAACTGATTTCTCCTGAACAATTAATAGGGGATGTCGGTGTCAGTGACGCTGCGGCTTCAGTCGTCACCAATGCCCGCCGTACCATTCACAATATTCTGACCGGAGAAGACGACCGTTTATTGGTCATCGTTGGCCCTTGTTCTATTCATGACCCGGACGCAGCGCGAGAGTATGCAGGGAAGCTAAAGGCGGCGGCGGATGCGATAGCCGATGACGTCTTCGTGGTGATGCGCGTTTACTTCGAAAAACCGCGCACTACGGTGGGCTGGAAAGGCCTCATTAACGATCCCGACTTGAACAATACGTTTCAAATTAACAAAGGTCTGCATCTGGCTCGACAGTTACTGGCGGACCTCGCTGAAATGGGGTTGCCCACCGGTACCGAATACCTGGATTTGATCAGTCCGCAATACTATGCCGATCTTATTTCATGGGGTGCTATTGGAGCGCGCACCACAGAGAGCCAAACACACCGCGAGCTGGCTTCGGGGCTTTCCTGCCCGGTGGGCTTTAAAAACGCCACTGACGGCGATATACAGGTGGCAGTAGACGCTATTAAATCCGCCTCGCAGCCACATAATTTTCTATCGGTGACCAAGCAAGGTCACTCTGCGATCTTTCAAACGGCTGGCAACGAAGACTGTCACGTTATTCTCCGGGGTGGCAAACACCCCAACTACGATATGTTTTCGGTGGACGACACCAGCACTATGTTGACCAAGAGCGGTTTGCCAGCACGCATTATGATTGATGCCTCACATGCCAACAGCCGAAAAATACCTGCTCGCCAACTGGATGTGGCTTCTGATATCGCCACTCAGGTCGCTCGCGGTAGTAACAGCATTTTTGGCCTGATGCTCGAGAGCAACCTTGTCGAAGGTCGTCAGGATGTTGTATCGGGGCAGGCCCTGACTTACGGTCAGAGTATTACGGATGCCTGTATCCATTGGGACGATACAGCGGCTCTTCTTCAGGAATTGGCCACGGCGGTTAAGCTGCGTCGAGGATAGTCCTCAATCATCGAGTTGACGCGATTGCGTCAACGCTCCTCAGGAGATGGATGTGTCCGGGGCGTAGACGCAAAACGATGAGTGCCGCCTAGCGATTTCTGGCTCTCTCTCTTGCTGCGGTCATCTGGTCCAGGTAGGTGAGCAATTCCATGGTGTTCGTGTCTGGGTCCAGAATTCTCGTTTTATAGACATCAAACACCAGCTGTTGTACTTCCTTATTATCGGGCCTGGCGTAAAACAGCCAGTCGGTAAGGTGCGACGCCAGACGAATATCTTGCGAAATTAGTTTTCGTGCGTAGCTGGTGATTGCCGGTATGTTGCCACCGGCAAGCTCGATAATCATGTTGCCCTGGTCTTCCATCGACGCGGGAGTCCAGTTGGAGGGTATGTCGTCCCACCAGCCCGTGTACTGCTTAATGAGCATCTTGGAGATATCGTTGGCGGTCACGTACTGTACGTTCAGCGTAGGGTGGTTTGCCAGATGCTCCGGGAGTTGTACAGACTGGTAAATTTCGTCCTTTCGCTTGCCAGCGTTAAGCCCCTCTATTGTGTGGTTAGTGATGTAATCAAACGCCTCAGCCAAGATCAGAAAGTTTTCCTGAATCGTTGCTGTATCGGTGATTGGTGCGCCATGCGCCGGCAGTAGTGCCTCAGGCGCCAGTGCCGCCATCTCTTTCATCGCGGCAGACCACTCTTCGACATGGCGCTGATAGCGCTTCCCGTTGCCAGCATTGGGAAGAAAACCCTGATAATAATCTGCGCTTGCCAGCGCTTTGCGGCCGGGAACCCAAACGTAAAGCTGATCATCCGTTTCACCTTTGTGATGTTGCAAGACAAAGGTCTCGCCGCCAATCTCCAGTTCCAGGCGATCGCTAAAGTAACGGGTGGGCCACACCAGGTCTGAAGGGGAGGAGGGCAGCTGATCTTCTGGCTGACTCATATATTTGGCCAGGGAGCCCCTGAGCCGGATGTAGCGCTCGAATCGGGGTTTCAACAAATCGTGCGCGATAATCTGTGGCGTTTCGCCTGCGTCCATAATTGCCCAGGTTCCGTAGGCGTGGTCCACGTGGCCATGGGTATAGATGATGGTGTGAATGGGCCTGTCAGTGACTGAGCGAATAGCGTCCATAATAGCCGGACCCGCTGGCCCCATGCCGGTATCTACCAGTACCACGCCTTCGTCTGTCTCGAAAAATGCCGCGTTAACGATGGGCATGCGTATCAGGTAACTGCGGGGAGCGACCTCGATAACCTGAGTTTTTTTACGGACATCTTTAATCGCATCCTCGGTGCGGCCGAACATGTTCTGCGCTGCAGACATGGAGTACTCGCCACCGAAGGACCCTCCCTCCATCAGACGGCTGATGATTTCAGGGTTCTCTGCCAGGACCATTGTCCGGGTCTTGATGCCCGCAGAATTTCCGACGACCTCTACGGCTGCTGATCGGGCTTTATTCGCAGTGTCGCGTGCGACATCGGCGATATCGCTGTCTGAAAGCAACATGCCGATAATTAGCGAAAGGGCAGCAACCAGGCCATAGCTGAATATTTTTTTCATGAGATTCTCCACGAAGTTTTGAGCATTCTAGCGGCCACGCGCGTGGTTGATAAATGGCCATTCGGGCCGAATTGCGTAGACTGAATTGTATCTACAAAAAAGGGCAGCCCTGAGGCTGCCCTTGAGTCATCAACTCATTTTAGGATTAGAAGTTGTAACGGGCGGTTATACCAATGCTGCGGGCGGCCTGGATGTTGGACTGGGTGTACGAGCCACCGCTAGCCTCAATATCGTAGGAGTCCGGCCCCTGCTCGAAGTTGACCTCATCGGAGTCAAGCAGATTCTTGGTCCAGAGCGAGACGTCCCAGGTGAAGTCGCTGCTGCGCAGCCCAGTATAGAGGTTGATAATGTGAGTGTCTTCGAAGGTGGCTCTGGTGTTGCCAATACCTGCTGATGCGTCGGTATTGTCGCGATCATCGGTGTACTTGTATAAACCGCGGATGTACCACTCGGTGGAAGAGAACGGAACAAAGAATTCCGAGTTCAGGCTGACGGTGAGCTCAGGCTCTCCGCCCAGGCTGTCTCCGCCGATATCACAGGAACCAAGTACTTCGCCAGGCTCACGGTCATTACAAGGTGCTTCAGCGCCGTCGTCCCACTCGCCTTTGGCGTAAGAAAACGCGCCACCGGCTATCCAGTTTTCTGTCAGTAAGTACTGGCCTTCCAGCTCTACACCCCAGATTGAAGCGTCACCGTTATAGATGAGTCCACCTGAAATGTCCTGTGGTGCACCTTCGTCGTCGAGGACTTGCACACCGCGGACAAAGCCGAGGTAGCCGTCGAATTCTTGGTAGTACAGGGCGCCGTTGAGCGTGGCGCGTCCATCCATGTATCGGCCTTTGAAGCCGGCCTCCAGTGAGTCACTGGTTTCCTCGTCATGTATCAAGTCACCCTCACCGTTAGGGAGGAAAGCGACATTGGGTGTTGGGTTAATGGAGGTGCCACTAGGGCGGTAGCCCCGGTTATATGCGCCGTAAACGGTGGTGTTATCTGTCCACTCATATCGCAGCGTTAATGAACCAGTCACGGCATCTTCCACAGTTTGCTCGAACTCATCGCTGACACCTTCAATAGGGAATGTCTCCGCAAGACCAGCTTCAATTGCGGGGAGGAAAGGCAGCAGAGGTTCGGGTACGTAGTTTATGTCGCCGTAAAATACATCTGCACGTCGGAATGAGTCGTAGTCTGTGTAACGCAAGCCAGCTTCAAGGCTCATGCTATCGGTCAGGTAAAACGTGTTGTGGGTGAATAGCGCCCATTCTTCGCGATCTACAGGAATAACACCAAAGGAATAGAACGAAATACCGCCGAATACTGCCGTGTTGGCGACGAACTCAGTGTCTGTTTGTTGGTCAAGGTAAAACGCGCCGACCATCCAGTCCCAGAAGTCGTTGTCCAATGACGACAGGCGGAATTCTTGTGAAAGTGCTTCTACCAACGTGTTTGCACTCTGATCGGTGCGGCTTCTTGTATCGGGAACGTAATTGGCTCGGTCGTTCTCTGTGCCCGATAACTTGTCGCTATCGGTGTAGCCGGTGATGGAGATAAAATCCAAATCTCCAATGGCCCAATCGACCTGTAAATTGTACAGCTCGTACTCCAGGTTACCGAAGTCGTTGGTCTTTCCAAGTGCTGTCGTATCCTGAGGGTTCAGCGTGGGGCGCTCGCCCAATGAGTCTTCGCCACTCATGCCCTTGGGGTCTTCAATTTCTCGATCGAAGTACTGATATACCAAAGAGGTGGACAGATTGTCAGTCACCTGCCAGGCAGCACTCAGTCGCGCTGATTTGGCTTCTGACATTGGGTCGTCTAGCCCAGTGGTGATGTTTTCCACGTCATTAGAGTTATTTTCGTCGTAAACAGCCGCGACGCGCATGCCAAATACACCATCAACAAGTGGACCGCCCCAGGCGACTTGTGTATTTAGTCCGTCGTTGTCACCCACGGTGGCTTCCACGTAGCCACTGCTATCGAGAACATCAGCGGCTCGGGTAATCAGGTTTATCGCACCGCCCGGAGAGGTTCTTCCCTGCAGTGTGCCCTGAGGGCCGCGCAGTACTTCCACTCGCTCTAGGTCGTACAATTGGGAGAAGGCGATATCCGTACGTATGACCTGATCATTCCAGAAGACGCTGACCACACCACTGGCTCCGGCTTCAGGGTCAAGGCTAATGCCGCGCATAGCGATAGTGCTGTTACGAGCATTTGGTTGCAGTAAGCTCAAACCCGCGGTTTGCTCTTCAATGGAACCAAAATCAAGCGTGTTGTATTTTTCCAGGTCTTCACCGGTAACGACGTTAACGGTTCCTGAAATATCCTGGATCGTCGCTGCGCGCTTGGTGGCGGTAACGATAACTTCCTCCAGAGCGAGCTCCTGCGCAACACTGGGGACAGTAATGGCGGCCAGAGCACTGGCCATTAAAGTTCTTTTTACGGAAGGGAATTTTCGCATTGTGCACCTCGGGCGGCTTCGCCTACAAACGTCACTTGCGGTAAACGTTTGCGGACAATTCATTATTTTAGTTCGGTCACCACCCGTCTCTGCAGGTGTTGCCTGAACCGAGTATATAGTGGAATCACCACAATATTGTGGATGAATTGTGCAAAGAATGACCAAAACGGTCAAATCTGGCATGCGTTGCGTGATCTGTCAGTCGAGGGTTTAGATGCTTGTACCCTGACATTCACGACTTTCAGGCGTCGATTTCCTTAATGGCGTGCACTTATTAGGCTGGCGACAACTACGGCCATGTAAAAGGAACCAATCATTGCCTGCAGGTAAGCCAGAGTGCGGCTGATCGTAATGGCGGGTGTGATTTCACCGTAGCCCACCGACGTCATGGTGATGTAGCTGTAATAGAGGGCATTGGAGAAGTTGTCTCCCCAGTAGATGTGTTCGATGCCATTGAATGCGTCTGGGAAGAACTCCATGGTAATGAGGTATAGGGTGGCCCAGATCAAGCCTAGCAGCATATAAATTGCCAACGCCCCCACAACGATGTTGGCATTCACTTTATCCGGAAATAACACTTTTTTGGCGGCAGTGAATGCTACGCCAACGTAAAAAATCAGGGTGAAGGTGAGTGCGGCTAGAGGGCCCGCAGACCATTCTGTGAAGCGGTTTACGGTATTGGCAATAGCGATAACGATAAACATCGATACGACGAAATAGCGCCAATATTTTCCGAAGTTCAGGCTAACATAGGCCACAATGTGGGTAATCAGGATGAAGACCTCAACTAACATCATGCCTTGCGACGCAGGCACTGAATCGACAAACGCAGATGCCAGCATTAGCAACAGCAGTGCTACTGTGAAATAGATGAAGTTATTTTCCTGGGTGAGGTGTTTCATTTCTTTACTCCGGAGGTTGTGGCGGCCCACGGCCAGTCGCTTCGCCAGTTTAGCCCAGGCTCCAGAGATGGGCTAACACTACTGAGACCGTCATCCTTCTGTGATAAATTACGCAGTTCTCGGCACGGGTGTTATTCGTGCGGCTTAATGATCAGGAATCTACAGTATGTTTTTGTCCCGTCAACTTCGAATCATTGCTCTGAGCATCCTGTGCATCACCGGGCTTCACGTAAACGCTGACACTAAAGGCCAGGGCGAAAGCATTACCGAGCTCACTGCGCGTTTGCAGCAAGATGCAGCGGCACTTTCGCGGCTCAGTAGCAGTATTGATCAAGCGCCGGAACAAGACAGAGAAGCCTTGATTTTTCGTCGTGACGACCGAAGCTTCCGCCTGCTCACCGATTTGCACTCTCTTGTTAAAGCCGCTGCCGAACTGGCTGAAGATGATCCTGAACGATTAGAAGTGGTCAATCAGTTAGAAACGAATTTGCAGGGGGCGGGAGAGGGCGTGCTTGACCGAATTGGTGAGTTAGGCACTAGAATCGCCGGCCTCACCAGTGAGCTTGACTCGCTGTCTGGCGCTCAACTGGTGTCCGCTGAAGCCTATATCCAGAGCCTTGAGACGTTGCGTTTTAGCTACTATCAGGCGTTGGTCGATGTTATCGAGGGTCGAAAAGCACTTGGACTCGCCAAGGCCTCTCTCGCGGACAGGCTGTTACCGAAGCTTTACTTGCACAGTGAAGCGATGGTGGGGCGAATTGAGTATACCGGGGGCGCTTTGCGTGAGTTAAAGGAGCGTCAGTCGGGTGAGCCCAATAATGCAGATCTGCAGACCGCGATAGCGGCCATGTCCCGGGGCCAGACCCTGGATCTTGCGCACCTCGATGGCATGCTCGATTTGCTCGAGGCTTTGGGTGAAGACCCTGTGGGCTATCGTGCCATTTTGCTTGAACAGGGCAAGGGCCTGTCTATTTCTACCCTGGAAACTGACGCTGTCCTCAGCTTGCTCCAGGACAGCTGGGTAAGCATCAAGCAGGCTTTTATCGATGAAGCACCTGACTTACTGTTTCAACTGTTGATTTTCATTGTCATTGTTCTGGTGGCGCGCAGCCTTTCCCGCATGACCAAAAAAGCGGTAAAGGCAGCCTGCGAGCGTCCTGGCGTTGATATGTCTGTTCTGCTCAAGGATGTGCTGGTCTCAGTGTGCGGTGGTGTGGTTATGGTCGTGGGTATCCTGGTTGCACTGGCTCAGGTGGGTATCTCCCTGGGCCCCATGCTGGCAGGCCTTGGCGTGGCAGGATTTGTCGTTGGTTTCGCCTTGCAGGACACATTGGGCAACTTTGCCGCTGGTGGCATGATATTGATTTACCGTCCCTACGATGTGGACGACTTTGTCGAAGTGGCCGGCGCTTCGGGCTTGGTGAAAAAGATGAGCCTTGTTTCCACCACTATTACTACGTTTGATAATCAGACACTGGTTATTCCCAATAGTAAGATTTGGGGGGACGTGATCAAAAACGTGACCGCGCAAAAGTTGCGAAGGGTCGATTTGGTGTTCGGCATTGGCTATGGGGATGATATTCCGCACGCAGAGAGCGTGCTTGAGCAGGTGCTAGAGGAACATGAGAAAATTCTGAGTAAGCCTGCCGCGCTGATCAAGGTAAATGAACTGGGGGACTCTTCGGTTAATCTGGCGGTCCGGCCTTGGGTGAAAACTGAGGATTACTGGGACGTCTACTGGGACCTTACTCGCGAGGTTAAGTTGCGCTTTGACCGGGAAGGCATTTCCATACCTTTCCCTCAGCGAGATGTGCATCATTATCAGGAAGAGACTTAGAACTCCCAGCCAACGCCCGTGGTGATTGCATAGTCAGTCGTCGCGTCATCAGTTTCAGCCTGGTTGTCCGTGGTCAGCCAGGCAGTGACATCCCAGAACAGGTCTTCAACGAGCTCCCAGCGAATTCTTACATTACCATCAGTACGAACACGTCCGCTGTCTGTCAGGCTAGGATAGACGGTAAAGTTCACGTCGATGTTTAACTCAGGTGTAGTGAATTTCCAGGTTGAAAAGGTAGTCGACAGATAGAGTTCCACGTCCTGGTTTTCCTCTTCCCCCCTAAACCGTTCAGTAATGAGCTGAAGTCCGCTGGTCCCAGTGAACCGTGTCTTGTGCGTATCAATCCAGTATCGACCAATACCGGCCCCCGCGCCGATACGTCGAGTCAGCGCCAGCTCATCGTTATCTTCATAGTTGGCGAAAATTGAGCGAAAAGAGTCTGAGCGTTTTTTATTCCAGACCCAGCGCTCAATGTCATAGCGTGAACTGTTGGAATCATCATCTGAGGTCGAGGTCAGGTCGGTGCGTCCGCTGAGCGTGTTGCGTGATTTCTCATCTTCGTAGCTGATACTGGTATTGAAAGAAACCTGCCCCAGATCGGTGGCTTTGGTGTAAGAGAAGGTCGTCGAAAGATAGATATCCAATCGGTCGAGGAAGTTTTCCTCAATAGGACGAATCTCTACCACCTGCAGCCATTCAACCTCGTGCTTGCCGAAGATATCCACCAATGCAATTTGGCCGGGCCTGGATTCCTCGTGAAAGGAACCGTACAGGCGTTCTCCATCGCTCAGGCGTAATTCGTAGTGATAGTCGCTTTCGATAGCAGAAATTTCAGGCCACTCAATTCTTAGTCTGCCCATGAAGTCTGTACTGACCTCGAGAATCCCGCCCTCAAGAGAAATAATTTCGCCGGTAATCCGGTCACCGTTGTACATGCTGATAATGTCGGTTTTACGGTTTGCGTGAGCATTGTGGCTCAGTAACACCGACAGCAAGAGAATGATCAGCGGAGATAATATCCGCAGGCTGAATTTTGGTAAGAAGTTTGAAGTCATAGCCTTATAATTGTAGTGCTTATTTTTTGAGCCGCTAGCTTTTGTCCATGCTCTGCCAATGCCCTACACAATTGGGCAGCCGTGGTATGCTTTCGAGCAAACGATAACATATTGAATATCAGATGGTTACATCCTCTAATCTGCTGAGTCTCGCTTTACTTTACATCTGTATCCTGTTTGCAGTGGCCTGGTACGCAGACAGGCACGCCAGTCGCGATGAAAGTAACAAAGCCTGGTATGCCAGCTCTGGCTGGCGCGGGGTGATTTATGGTCTGTCGCTCGCGGTTTATTGCAGCTCCTGGACGTTTTACGGCGCTGTAGGTAGCGCGACTGAATCGGCCTGGAGTCACGCCCCGATATACTTGGGCCCCATTCTGATGTTCCTGTTTGGTTGGCCGGTAATCAAACGAATGCTGGCAGTGGGGGCTCGTCACCGGGTGACGTCCATTGCCGACTATATTGGCGCCCGCTACGGTAAGCGCCAATCACTCGCCGTACTGGTCACTCTGGTCGCGACTGCAGCGGTACTTCCCTATATAGCCCTTCAATTCAAAGCGCTGGCACAGGCATGGGCGATCGTCGGTGGCAGCGTAGAAGAAGTGGAAGCGATAGGGGGTGATACCGCTCTTCTGGTCGCCATCATTTTGGCCGTGTTTACTATTCTTTTCGGCACACGCAGGCTCGATGGACGGGAGAGGCACAGGGGGATGATGGCCGCGGTAGCCGTAGAGTCCGTGGTGAAACTGGTGGCATTTCTGGCAGTGGCCTTGCTGGCGCTTTCTTACCTGGGCGATCTTCCCGAAGATGCGCGAAATGAACACAGTTCACAGGCTCTGGGTGAGGTGTCACTTTCTGCTGATTTTATTGCCCGCACATTGATCAGCGCTCTGGCGATTCTTTGTTTACCCAGACAGTTCCATGTCATGGTGGTGGAAGCTCAAGGCGATACAGATACTCGCATTGCGCGCTGGCTTTTCCCCGCTTATCTGACTCTGTTTATGCTTCTGGTAGTTCCTATTAGTTTGGCGGGAGCCAGTGTGTTTTCGGTATCCGATAGCATTAGTCCGGATGTGTATGTCCAGATGTTGCCGCTATCGATGGAGTCAAAATGGGTAACTGTTGCGGCGTTCATCGGTGGCATCTCTGCCGCCACTGGAATGGTTATCGTAGCGACGGTCAGTCTGGCAATCATGATTACCAACGAGGTGGTAGCGCCGATAGTGATGCGCCTCAATGCCCATTCACCTGCAGCCGTTCTCAAACTAGGCGATAGCCTGCGCCGCATCCGGCAAATCACCATTGCCGTGATTTTACTCAGTGCGTGGCTAGTCACCCAGCAAATCATGGGTATCCCCTGGTTGGCACAGATTGGTTTCATCTCATTCCTCGCGGCGGCGCAGTTAGCACCGGCGGTGCTTGCTGGACTCTATTGGCGGCGTGCTCACGGTGCAGCTGCAGTGGCGGGTTTACTGGCAGGTCTCGTGCTTTGGTTTTATTGCGCGGTTTTGACCGTGATTTTGCCGGCCGATGCGCCTCTGTTGACGGCGGGACCGTTCGGTGTTGATTGGTTACGCCCCATGAACCTCTTCGGTATTAGTGGTGAGCACCGGTTGGCTTATGCGACCAGTTGGAGCCTGGTGGTTAATACCGCCGCATTGGTCTTGCTGTCGCTGCTAATGAGACCCTCCAGCGCTGATGTCAGACAAGCCAGGTTATTCATTGAAGGCGCCTCTGAGGCGACACGAGATGAAGACCGTGACTATGAGCTCAGTTTGATAAGGGTCAGTCAGTTGCAGGCGTTGCTACCGCCGTTTATGGAGGCTGATGAGCTGCGAACGATGTGGCAACAGTTTGAGGACAGTTATCAGCAGCGACTGCTTCCGGGAGACCGTGCCCCGGTGTTTGTCGTCAATCAAGTGGAGTCCGTGCTGGCTCGTATGATTGGTGCGACATCTGCCCATCAGGCCATGGATCAGTTGGAGCGAAGTCAACAATTGGAGTATAGCGACCTGGCCGGCATGGTGACGGATGCCAGTCGCCTTCACACATTCAATCAGGAGTTGCTGCAGACGACGGTAGAGAGTCTGCTGCAGGGCGTATCGGTGGTCGATAGCGAGCTCCGTCTGGTGGCCTGGAATACTCGCTATGAAGAAATGTTTCACTATCCGGAACGCTTTCTTTACGTCGGTTGCCCTATAGAGCGGGTATACCGCTTTAACGCCGAGCGAGGGATTTTGGGGTCGGGGGGAAGGCCCGTCGCCGAGGAAGTTGAGCGACGCCTCAGTTGGCTGCGAGAAGGCAACCCGCACCGACTGGAGCGTGTAATGCCAGACGGTACAGTGGTAGACATTAGAGGCAACCCGCTGCCACACGGAGGATTTGTCACAACGTACATCGATATAACGGATTACCGGGATGTGGTGGCCCAGCTGGAAGAGGCGAAAATGGAGCTGGAGCAGAAAGTGGCTTACGGCTCCCAGACCTTGAGTGAAACGAATGCAAGACTGCGTCAGGAAAACCGACTGCGTGCGCAGGTCGAGAGTAGTTTGCGAGAGGCACACCACAGTAAGACTCGCTTTATGTCGGCGACGAGTCATGATTTATTGCAACCGATTAATGCCGCTCGGCTGTTTACTGCCGCCCTGAAGCCACAGCTGGACGAGCAGGCGGAGCCAGCAACACGTCATATCGTTGATCAAATCGATAGCTCATTAAAACGTGCAGAACAATTGATCGCGGAGCTGCGCGAAATCTCTAGGCTGGATTCAGGAAAGCAATTGCCGCGACGCAGTCATTTTCCGGTTGCCGATGTCTTTGAAGCCATGGAGCGTGAGTTCCAGTCCACCGCTGAATTGGTAGGGCTACAACTTCACATTCAAGCAAGTTCACTCTGGCTGTATTCCGATCAGTCATTGGTGACACGTGTCTTGCAAAACTTCCTGTCCAACGCGATCAAATATACGCCACGGGGGAGGGTGGTGATGGGCGTGCGACGCCGTGTAGACGGCGCCGAGTTGCAGGTTTGGGATACCGGCCCTGGAATTGCTAAAGAAAACCAGGTGAAGGTGTTCGAAGAGTTTGAGCGCTTGCAACGACAAGCTCAACAAAGCGAGGAAGGTTTAGGCCTGGGCTTGGCGATTGTTTCGCGGTACGCGGACTTATTGGGGCACAAGGTCAGGTTGTTTTCGGAGCAAGGCAAAGGCACTTTATTCTCCATAACGGTGACCTATGGCCAAACAGGGCCGCAAGCCAAAGAACTGCCGGTTGTCGGAACAGGTCGAGACCTGGAAGGACTTCGGGTTTTGTGTCTGGACAATGATCCTTTGATCCTCGATGGCATGAGGCAATTATTGGTGACCATGGGGGCTCAGGCGACGATAGCGTCGGGAAGGCAGGAACTCTTCGAGGTGTGTGCAAACGAGTACCGCCCCGACATTATTCTCGCGGACTACCATCTGGATGGCGGAGATACCGGCTTGAATGCGGTGTTAGATTTAAAACAGCTTAATGGCCAAGAGATACCCTGCGTGATCATTAGTGCCGATGACAGTGATGTTATTCGCGATAGGGCCAAGGCCGTGGGCTATCGTTTCTTACCTAAACCGGTGCACGCCGCGCGCCTGCGGGCTTTAGTTTTGGCGCTTACCCGGAGCTGACATGTCTACTTTTGTAGAACTCTGTTGGCAATGTGTTGAAGGTAGGGCAGATAAGAATTGCTAACGTCGGCTTCGATCCCGGAGCCTCCTTTAATACCCGATTTACCGAGGCTGTATAGTTCATAGGGTGCTTTGATTCGCCCCCAATGAGTGTAGGAATACAAATAAGGTCGTCCCCAGGGGTCCAGCGGAAGCTCCTTCAAGTAGCCGCCTTCGCGATAGTTTTTTAAATGTACGTTGCCCTCAGGCTTTTTAATAAGGGCTTCGAGTCCCTGGGCTTCTGAGGGATAGGAAAATACGTCTTCGTTATAAGCCTCCATCGCCTCTCCCACAAGCGTGAAGTCCTTGGTGATCTTAAATAGTTCAGCTGACTTCTCGTCAAACGGGCCAATGCCACTCTCTTCGTGGAGTCTGGCTGACGGTGACTCGCTACAATAGATTTTCCAGTCGAGAGCAGTGGGTGTTTTGTCGAGGTTGCTCCCAATGACAATAAAAGGCTGGTTCACGCTTTGAGACGTATACGAGGTCGTGGCGGTGAACACGCCGCAAACTGCGTCGCCAGCGTGGCTTTCGACGTCATCAAATTGCAAATCGGATGTAATGACGAGGCTCTCTTTCAAAAGCTGTTTAGCCTTGTCGACGTCGGAGGCGCATGCGGTGAGGGCGATGATAGGAGCGAGTAATAAAATGCGGATCAATGTATTCAATTCCATCAATAAATAGTTCTTGGGTCGATGTGGACGGCCAGCTTTAATCATTATCAGAAAATGATGTCGGGTTAGTCGATCCACGATTTCGGAATATTTTCCTCAACCAATTGGGCGATACTGATACTGACAATATTATGTTCCCGTCCCACTTCAGAGGCAAACAGGGATTCCTTGCTGCTTCTGGCTATCACCATGGCCCCGGGATACTTTCTTCTCAGCCAGAGCGCAGAGCGCAGGTTCTCTTCTTCACGGCCAGTACCAAGAACGAATATGGTGTTGTCGCCTTCGACATTCGCGTCGCGCCTAACCTTTTTCCATACCTCCGGGTTAGCCACATCGCCGTCGAACATTTGCCGTCTATAGGAGCCAGAAAACTCCATTTGCTCATCGGCAACCATGACTCTGCGATGCGCGTCTTTGTCGATAATGAGAACGGTGTCTAATTCATTGACCGCAGTGCGCTGTAGTTCTTCGAGAATCGTCTGTCCGAATCGGCCGAAGCCGGCGAGTATGACGACATCTTTGCGGACAGTCTGTCTGAAATGCTGCAGCATTTGATTGTGCACGAGCCCTGACGCTGCAAGGTGGTAGGTATTAAAAACTTGACAGCTCTGGGCGACCCTGGTGTTTGCCATGGAACGCATAAATCGTAAGCCCGCACAATGAATAACTACTCGCTCGGCTATCTTGGGTTCAAGATTGAGTAGCACGCTGGCAGCTTCGTAGCTTCGCAGACTGTTATTATCCAGCAGCAGAATTTTCTGAGCTCTTTCAGGTTTTAGCTTACGCAGAAAAAATTCGTGGGTAATGTCGCCACTGACAACGACAGCACCAAAGCTCTGTTTGAACTCTTCCATCAGGGTCAGCTCGCCGCTACTCACCACGACCACTGATACCTTTCGATTGTGTTCGCGCAAGACACGCAGGTAGCTGATGGTGAGTTCGCCATCGCCAACCACGATAATATGATTTTTCAGGCGTCGAAGTTGCCAGCTCTGGGGGGAGAGTGCCTTAACTAATGTGCTGATCAGGCCCCAGGCTGCCAGCATTGGCGCACCAAAGTAAGCCGACCACACCATGATCTGGCCGATTTTTGGTCCGCCAATGGGCGTACCCAGATCAACTCCGCCTACGACGAACAGGCTGAGTGCGTAGTAAGCCTTGGCCATGATGCTGGCAGTGGCCAGTTCCGGGCGCTCGGTGACGGATACGCCGGACTCGAAACCAATCAGAGCCAGTAAAAAAACGACAATAGCCCCGGTGGGGAGCCACGGGAAAGCTTGAGGTGTGTACTTTTTTTGCATGGGCTAAATGATAACCCAACGCGAACATCAGGCGAACCGCGTGGCGAAATACTACCCGAATTCAGTCATCCTCCCTCAATGCCATCCCAGTTAATAGACGGTGCCGATTCGTCTAGCATGTAGACGGGTTCCAGGTAGAAAACCTGATCAGATAGCAATATGGAGCGAAAGTTTTCGTTGGCGGGATCTATGCCGCGGGTCGTAATATGGCATTTTGTGGAAAAGAAGCCGGGGCATAAATGGCCCTCTTCGCCGCTCCAGTAAAGAAAGCGGTAGCCTGGTTTGGCTACGGCATGGAGCGTCATATCAAAGTCGTAGTCTGATACGTCTATTTCACATGTTTCGCCCGGAAGACACATGAACGTCATGTCGCCTGAGACCACCGCCACGTGGTTAGGGGCCACAACCATTACCTTGCAGCCATTGAGACATAACACGAGTAACACGAGTGCGCAGAGAGAGTGTTTCACGATACCTCCTCCATGAGGCTATCAATCACACTGTGATTATAGGCGCTTGCCCTGCATCAGGCCTGCTTTCATCAAGACCAATTTCATCTAAACCTTACCCCGTTTTATATCGAAGTCGGTAAGTAGCAACGGCCTGATTAATGGCAGGTATAGCCCCCGTCGATGATAAGTTCAGAGCCTTGCATGTACTTTGACTCATCCGAAGCCAGGAACAGGCAGCCGTTGGCGATGTCCAGCGGCTCACCCATTTCACCCGCGGGAATTTCTCTGCTCAGGCGCTCCTGCATCTCTATCTGCACATCCTCCGGCATCGATGCGATGCCTTCCTCGACCATCTTGGTAAAGATAAAACCCGGGTGTACAGAATTGACGCGAATGGGGTAACCGCTGCGGGCGCAGTGAAGCGCAACAGATTTCGTGAAAATGCGCACTGCGCCTTTGCTGGCGTTATAGGCTGCGGTGTTTGCTTCACCGACGATACCTTCGATTGAGGAGATATTGATGATCGAACCCCCACAATGCTTCATTAAGTTGATAGCGCTGCGGCAACCCATAAATACTCCCTCTACATTGACCGCCTGAACTGTTCTCCATTCATCAAGCGTTGCGTCCTCAACGGTATTTGGAAGGGCGATGCCTGCATTGTTTACCAGTATGTTTAAGGCGCCGTATTCGGCGTCGATTGATTCCATCAACTCACTCCATCCTGACTCGGAAGTGACGTCTTGCCTTCTTGATGTCGCCTCACCTCCTTTGTCGCGGATGGATTGCGCAACGCGCGCAGCGCTGCTTTCGTCAATGTCGGTGATGATGACATTGGCACCTTCCTCAGCAAAGCGCGTCGCCGTAGCTTCCCCGATGCCCGCACCTGCGCCTGTGATGAGTGCTATTTTCGATTTTAATCTCATGATCGTGCTCCTGAAGTCGGGGAATAAAGTACACTTAACGCTATTAATCAGGTTGCCTGTTCGACACCGCTGATATAGCGACACAATGGGTGGCGCAGAAAGTTGGGTAGTAACTTATCCAGCCAGTACCAAAGGGCGCTTGCGGCGCCCAGGGTATAAGAGGTTCCGCTGCCTTCTGCGGCCTTTTGTATCGCCTCTGCTACGTCAGCGGGGTTTAAGCTAATGCTGAGCTTCTGGGGTAGCTCCTGTGCAACTGATTGGCCCATGGCTGTCTTGATGACCGGAGGCTTGACGCAGGTCACTCGAATATCGTGTTCACGCCATTCAAGGTCCAGAGCCTCGGTGAGGCCGTCCACGTAGAATTTACTGGCGCTGTAAACAGCCAGCCTTGGTAAACCGTGAATGCTGGACGCGGAACAAAGATTGACGACAGTAGCGCCCGGTGTCTGTTTTAACAGTGGAAATGCTTGCTGCAACGTATGTGTAGCGCCCGCAATATTGACGTCAATCATCAACGTATGGGAAGCGTGATCTATGTCCTCGAATTTGCCCGCGCTGAGCACGCCTGCGTTGTTCACCAGTAGATCCAGTCTGCTGTTAGTTTTGTTCGCAAAGTCTTCAAACATAGCGCAGATTGAGTCCTGGTCGGTGACATCACAATGTCCACCGCAAGCGTTGGGAAACTCGCCCGAGTTCAAAAGCGTATTGATGCCGCTTTGGTTGATATCGTAAATGCCGATGAACCAGCCCTGAGCGGCATAACGTTTTGCCGTGGCAAGGCCGATTCCTTGAGCTGCACCGGTAATCAAGACTGTCTTCATATCATTGCTCGCTGTTGGCTGTGTGCTGATATCGCACGTTAGGCGTTACTGCGCTGAGTTCGAATATGACAATCGGCCAATTATTTATGATTTTCGGCCAGTGTGCTACATTGCGGGTTCTGGAAAAAAGACACCACAATAAAATGCCCAGATCATTCAAGGACTTGTCTCAGCATCCGGCAAGGGTTTTGTTACCTCCGCTGGAGGTCCTTCAGGCCCAAGGGTATAGCGCTGAGGGTTGTTTGTCAGGCACCGGTGTAACGGTGGGTCAGGTCATCGATGCCAATTCCCATATTACCCTTGAGCAGGAATTGCGCTTCTATCGAAATGCGCTGGACTTAACAGGCGACCCAACGATAGGCCTGAAACTTGGTGAGCCATTTGTACCGCAACGCTATGGGCTTTTTGGCTATGCGCTTCTAAGTGCGGAAACGTTCCGACATGCCTTGGCCATTACTGAAAATTTTGGTCGCCTCACGTTTAGCTTTTTTCACTTCAGCTTCGGTGTCGACGGATCCACAGCCTGGTTCTCCATTGGTGATCCGCCACCCATAGAAAGCGATTTGATTGATGTTTATCTCGACCGGGATATGTCGGCGGCGAGAGTTGACTTCGCAGAGGTGCTTGGCGACGGTTTTGTCATCGATCGTATGTTACTGCCGCACGATGGCAAGGGTTGTCAGGACACCTACCGTGAGCACTTTGGCTGCCCGATAGAATTCGAGGCAGGAGAGGGCCGCTTTTACTTCAGCTCAGCTTTACTCGATAAACCTTTGCCCAGAAGCGACCCTGAGTCTTCCCGGCATCTGCAACAGCAGTGTCAAATGTTGATTGCCAAGATGAGCTCGCACGGCAGTTTTATCGATGAAGTGCGATTGTTGATGCTTGCCAGACCCGGGTACTTTCCTGATATAGATGCGTTGGCTGCTAAAATCGGTATGTCGACGCGCACACTAAGACGCAGGTTGAAAAACGAGGGCCGTACCTTTCGAGAAGTACTCGAGGAAATTCGCTATGGTCTAGCCAGGGAATATCTGGCGAATACTCACCTCCCGATGGACGAAATTTCGTCATTGTTGGGTTACACCGAACCCGGTAATTTTAGTCACGCGTTTAAACGTTGGAGTGGGCTTTCCCCCAGTATCTGGCGGCAGCAGGCGAATGCCTCCTGACGTTAATCAGGCCTTAAAAAGGACAACGGTATGCAAAATTCTCAATCCCCAATGAGTGTGCTTAGAAGAGGCGCTTGCACATTGTTTGCGATGGTATTCTGCGCTCAGGCTCTGGCTCAGTCGGTAGCTACTGAGTACACGGAACAACGTGCCCCCTGCGCCGCGTTTGATGAGCACCGACGACCTTTTTTCGGTGACCTGCACGTACACACACGTTATTCATTGGATGCGAGTACTCAGGGTACTCGGACTTCGCCCGCGCAGGCCTACGAGTTCGCGAAGGGTGACGAAATAGGTATTCAGCCCTGGGATACCGAGGGACAGCCTATGCGAAGCCTGCAGCTGCGCCGGCCACTGGACTTTGCGATGGTCTCTGACCATGCCGAATTGATCGGAGAGGTGCGCATGTGCAACACGCCTGAGGTTGAGGGCTACAGCAGCTGGCAATGCATGCTCTACAGACATATTCCGCGCGGTGCTTACTACCTGTTCAACTATATGGCGACAATGCAGCAGTCACATTTAGGTATGTGCGGAGAGCAAGGGGAGAAATGTCTTGACGCTGCCCGGGTCCCCTGGGCAGAGATGCAGGCGGCCGCTGAGACGAATTATGACCGTAGCAGCGACTGTGAGTTTACTGCGTTCGTTGGCTATGAATGGACGGGTATGCGGAGCGAAAATGGCGGTAACTTGCACCGCAACGTGGTGTTTCGAAATGCAGAGGTGCCCGAGTCGCCTATTAGTTTTATTGATACACCCGGGGCCAGTTTATTGTGGCAGGCACTTGAGGAGCAATGTATTAGTGCGCAAGGAAACTGCGACAGCCTGGTGATTCCACACAACTCAAACCTAAGCGGCGGTGCGATGTTCAGCGGTGAGCTGGACGCGGGCGGTGCAATGACGCCGGACTATGCGAAGCGGCGCGCCAGATTCGAACCGCTGGTGGAAGTGATGCAGCATAAGGGGGCGTCCGAATGCTTTTACGCTCCCGGACTTGCCAGCGACGAACTCTGCGCTTTTGAACAGCAACCCAAAGACAACATTGCCGGCTATGATGCCAAGCCGACTCCGCAAACCGGCTTTGTTCGTCAGGTGCTCACTAATGGCCTGGGCCTTGAGGCTAAACTGGGGACCAATCCTTATCAATTTGGCGTTATTGCCAGTACAGATACCCACTTGGGCGCTCCGGGTGCAGTGGAGGAAGACCGCTTTTTGGGGCATGGCGGTGCCGGCGTGCCCGCGCGGGGCGAAATTCCGCCGGGCTTGCCTGACAAATTAGAGTACAACCCGGGCGGGCTGGCGGTCGTTTGGGCGGAAGAAAATAGCCGGGACTCGCTGTTCGCAGGAATGCGTAGACGCGAGGCCTACGGGACCAGCGGTCCGCGTATCAGTAGTCGCTTCTTTGCCGGATGGGATTACGCAGACGACTTATGCCAGTCTGCAGACCGCATTGAACGAGCCTATTCCGGCGGGGTTCCCATGGGTGGTCTGCTCACCGATGCACCGGCGGCTCAAAGTTCGCCCGTCTTTTTATTGGCTGCCAGTCAGGATCCGGGAACAACAGATTCGCCTGGAATGCCTCTGCAACGGATTCAGGTGATCAAGGGCTGGGTCGACGAGAATGGCGTGGGCCAACAGGCGGTTTTTGACGTTGCGGGTAATCCCAATAATGGCGCCAAGGTCGATATCAAGAACTGTGAAACCAGCGGAGAGGGCTTCGCTCAACTTTGTGCTGTCTGGCAGGATGAAGACTTCGATCCGGCCCAGCGCGCCTTTTACTATTCGAGAGTGGTCGAAAATCCCAGTTGCCGCTGGAGCCAGCGCCAGTGCGTGGCTGCCGGCGTCGATTGTAGTGATCCCGATACGATCGGCGAAGGATTTTCCGGGTGCTGCGCAAGCGAGCACCGGCCTGTCATTCAGGAAAGAGCCTGGTCTTCACCTATCTGGTATACGCCGCCGGGCGCCTAGTCCTGCAGAAAACGGGTAGGCTCAGTGACGTTAACGTAGGTGCAGGAGCTAAAGCCATTGAACGTGGTGGTGGTTACAGAGCCGTAGGCTCCCAGTAGCCCGAACTCAATATAGTCACCGGGCTTAAGACCTTTGGGCAAAGACGTGGCGCGGGATAAGCGGTCTACCGGGTCGCAGGTTGGGCCAAAGATGTGATAGTCGGATTCTTCGTCGGCTAACACTTTTCCTTCTCTCCAGGCTCTGACGGGAAGGCCGATATCAACCAGAGACTGTTCCTGCATGCCGCCGTAAACGCCATCATTCACGAACAGGCTTCGTCCACAATCTCGAACATGAATAACCCTCGCTAGCAGAGAAACCGAAGACGCCACCATGCCTCTGCCCGGCTCACAAATCAGCGGGACATCGCTATCTAAATACTTGCCTTTGGCTGCCGCAATAACCGAAAAGTATTCTTCAAGCGCGGGCAGTGAAGTGCCGTGATAATACTCTGGGAAGCCACCTCCAACGTTGACAAATTCTGGCGTGACAGCAGCGCGCTTAAGAATGTTTGCGGCAGCTTCCAGATAGCGATCGTACATCTGTGGGTCGGTGCATTGAGAGCCTGGGTGAAAGGTAAGGGCAGGGCGCCCGCCGATCTGCTCAATGGCCTTGAGTAGGGCAACGGCGTCATCCTCGCTGGCGCCAAATTTGCTCCCAAAGTCATATGCGGCGCCGGAATGCTCAAGTTTGAAGCGTACCGTGTAAGTGACCTCGGGGTCGCCGCCGGTACAGCGCTGAATTTTCTCCAACTCTGACATTTCATCGAGCGCGAAAGAGCGAACGCCATATCGAATGTAAGACTCAGCGACGGCTTCTTCGGCTTTCACCGGGTTGTTGTAGTGAAGGATTGAGCCAGGGCAGTGCTCTGAAACGCGGCGTACCTCGTCGAGTGAAGCAACATCAAAATTACACAGGCCCGTGGTGGCAAGCGTTTCCAAAACCCGAGTTTCAGGGTTGGCTTTAACCGCATAGCTGACGGTGCCCGGAAAGTGTTCTAGGAAACAACGAGCACGTGACTGCAGAACTGTGGGGCAGAACAGATAAAGAGGGTCTGCTGGCTTAAGTTTGCCTGTTATTTCCGCGGCATCGTCATAGAAGTTGGCGGTTTCAGGTTTGTCAAAAGCGGTTGCGACACTGCCTGTCATAGCGATCACCCTGTGTTTGTTATGGAGTTATTCTCACGTACAGGGTTGCTCAGTCGATAGTTGCAAAAAGTGGTTAATATGATCAAATGGCGGTCAAATTGATCATATTTATAGTCAGAGTGTTAATTTTATGGATATTAGTGGGAACGACCGCCGCCTCATTAAGGCCCTGCAACGTAATGCCAGGCAGACAATCAGTGAGCTCGCCCGGGAGCTGGACCTGTCTCGAACCACCGTTCAAAAGCGCCTGGCGCAGCTGGAAGCGAGTGGCATCATCGCGGGCTACAAGGTCAAATTGGGGGATACCTATCAGTCGCGAACGTTTCAAGCCTACGTCAATCTGGTGGTGGATCCTCACCTGGGTGGACAGGTTGCCAACGCGCTGGAGCGAATGTCAGAGCTGGAGGCTTTGTACACTGTGTCCGGAAAAATTGACATGGTAGCGATTATTCGGGTGAACGCTCCGGCTGAGCTGGATTCCGTGCTCGATATCATCGGTCAGATGGAAGGTGTGCGTGACACTGATTCAGCGATTGTACTGTCGACCAAATTTGATCGACGCTAGATCATAACGCCGTAACCGGCTCAGCCGTCTGCGGCGCTGTTGGTATGACGAATCTCATAGATCGCTTCGCTTTCATCCACCGGGTGCAGGTGTATCTGGTACTGCCCGCGAAAAGTGCCGATGCTCATAGCGTCGGTATTAAACTCTACGCGAAAACGCATGAAGTACGATTCGCCCGCTTCTGTCTTCAATGAATAGCTGCGGTCCTCTGGTTCCCAGCGCGCATCTCGGGTGAGCCCGGTGGCAACGATATCGTGCTTTCCCGGAGGCAGTTCCACCGCCATATACTTATTGTATTTGAGCATCCCCACGCTTTTGCCATCAACCGTGATTTCCGGGTAACTGGTTACCAGCGGCTTTTTACCCGGGTTTGTCGCCGCGGGCCTGTAGATATAGACCATGGCATTATCGGCATTAACCAGCGAGGTAGTCTCGAAGTAATCGCTATTTGCACATGCGCCAAGGCTAAGTGTTACGAGCACGGTAATGACGGTAGTGAGTTTATTTGGCATTTTTGATCAGTGGCCTTTTTGGGGGCTTAAGTTTGTGTGGTGTCGGCACCAATGTCGCCTGAACCGACCTGCAGCACGAGTTTTCCGCGCACTCGGCCGGTTTCTGAATGGCGAATCGCTTGTGCAGCTTCAGATAATGGGTAGAGCTTGTCAATCACCGGTCGCACAGCACCTGTGCTCATCAAGTCAGCGAGAGTCTCCAGGTCCGCGCGTTTTAATTTGGCAAACAGGATGAGCAACTCTTGATCAACGAAGGGCGTCGTCATAAATGCCAACAGCGGGCCCTTAGCGGGTCCCAGCCAATCACCTTTACTGCCGCCAACAATGACCAGTCGGCCATTCGGCGTTAAGACATCCGTATTCTTAAGCGCTGAATGGTTGCCAACCATGTCGACGATCAGGTCGAAGCGCTCGCCGCTGGCCGTGTAGTCCTCTTTTTTGTAGTCAAATACGCGATCCGCTCCGAGCGCCAGCACCTTATCGACGTTACGTGTACTGCATACACCGTGAACTTCGGCGCCCATGTGTTTTGCGATTTGTACCGCGAAAGTGCCGACTCCTCCAGAGGCGCCGTTAATCAAGACCTTTTGCCCTGGCTTCAGTTGTCCACTGTCGCGCAATGCCTGTAATGCGGTAAGACCAGCAATAGCCACCGAGGCGCCTTGCTCATGACTGGAATTTTTCGGGAGTTTAGCGATAGACCGGTCTTGTGAAATGACTAAATATTCGGCAAAAGCGCCGTTAGCACCGCCAAAAACCGCATCACCGGGCTTAAAGCGAGTTACATTACTTCCTACTGATTCAACGACGCCGGAGAAATCCACACCAAACTTGGTGTTCTCAGGCTTACCCAGTCCTGAGCTCATGCGCATGAGGTAGGGGGAGCCGCGCATTGTGTGCCAGTCCAGAGGATTCACGCCAGCTGCATGGACCTTTACCAGTACTTCATCATCGCCAGGTACGGGTTTGGCTAGCTGGGTGTAGTTGAGCGTTTCCGGAGGGCCGTAGCAGAGGTGGCTTATACCGTGCATTGTATTTTCACCGGAAACTACTTGCGGGGTAGGGCATGGCTCAGTTTGACTGATAGTAAAAGCGCCTGCAGCAACTGCCAGCAGAAGAATCACTATAAGACCCGCAAAAATTTTACCCAGTAGCTTCATCACCGTTTTTGTTCTCCGAAAGTGCTCATTGTGGCCACACGATGCCACGCATTACGTTCAGCACCAAGCCAGGTGCGATGGCTTGCCATTATCGTGCGGTGAACGGCGGCTTTATTTTATCCAGAACTGTATCCAACAACTGTATCAATGTGTCACTGAGAAAACAGCGCTAATTGCTTTTCCACATCTTTGCTGGATGGCTCCAGGCGTAAGCCAGCGCCTAAAAGTCGCACCGGACGGTTGCCCCGTTGCCAGGCCGTGTGAAGTAGGGCCCGGTAAGCCTTCTCATTCAGCCAATGCTCTCCATTATCGGCAATAATCTCTTCCATGGTCGTTTGCTCAAAGTTATCGAATTTAACTTTAACGAAACGCTTGTGAGGGCGGTAACGCTCTTCGATTTTATGGAAACGGCCCTCCAGCTCATCAAGTAAACCAGTGAGTGCTTCATCCATTTTCACCAACTGGTCGATGTCTGTGTGATAGGTGTTCTCTACGGAAATCGATTTTCGAATGCGTTTGGTTTGAACTTCTCTGTCGTCGATGCCGTGCGCAAGTTTAGCCAGTCTGGAGCCGTATTTACCGAAACGGCGCACCAGCGTTTCAAGGGGGAGATCCTGTAATTCGCCGCAGGTCGTCGCTCCGAGCTTTTCTAGTTTGGCAGCGGTCACGGCCCCTACGCCGTTAATTCTGGAGACGGGCAGGGCCACGACAAACTCTGCCACCTTGTCAGGGGTGATTGTGAAGCAACCATCAGGCTTGTCCCAGTCACTGCCCACTTTAGCCAGAAACTTGTTGGGCGCTACTCCTGCAGAAACCGTCAAATTCAACTCCTGCTTAATGCGTCGGCGAATATCCTGAGCGATTAAGGTCGCACTACCCTTGAAACGTTCGCAGTCACTGACGTCAAGGTATGCCTCGTCCAGGCTTAGGGGCTCAATTTTGTCGGTGTAGTCTCTAAAGATGGCGTGGAACTGTTGGGAAACTTCTCGGTAAAGGTCGAACCTTGCTTTCAGAATGATGAGTTGAGGGCACAGCTGCAAGGCTCGGCTACTGGGCATGGCAGAGCGAACGCCATACTTGCGTGCTTCGTAATTACAGGTAGCGATAACCCCGCGACTCTGTGCATTGCCACCGACAGCGACAGGGCTGCTCGCCAGTGAAGGGTCTTCCCGCATTTCCACCGAGGCGTAAAAAGAGTCGGCGTCTACGTGGATTATTTTTCGTTGGCCCATATCAGGATCGACTGGGTGCGCTCAGCAGCGCGCTGATCGCGCCGGCTACCTGATCCAGCATGTCATCTCTTTGTTTTTTACTTTTGACACTGGTGCCGTCGAACGCCCTGCAGATATCCGCAATGCCATGGAAAGTGATGCTGACGACCAGAAATAGCCGCTGCCGGGCCTCCTCGGCGGACAAATGCTCCATGGCCTCGTTCATCAGGGCTGCCAGTCGGGGAACGCTGCGAAAGCTCAACTTGGAACTGGCGTTGGGGTTAGTGACTGAGTTGTTGGTGGCGGCAAGTTGCGAAAGAATTTTTACGTAGTACACCGCTTCGGGACTTTCGCTAATGTATCGATCTACCGGTAAAACCAGCGCACGCGCTGCAGCTTCCGGCGCAGAGTAATGCTCCCCTTCAATTTCATCCATGTAGCTCTGACGCAGCTGTGCCACTCGATCAGCATGGCTGTCTAGAATTGACTGAATAAGGCCATCTTTGTTGCCGAAGTGATACTGCAGGGCGTTACGGTTTTTCTGACCTGCGCTTGCGGTGACTTCATTAAGAGAGACGGCGTCGATTCCCCGCTCCGCATACAGTTTCTGAGCGGCTCGGATAAACTTCCTGCGGGTGGCAGCAGATCGGCTGGCGTGTTTATTGTCGGCGGCTGCCATTGGCAATCCTGTTTGGGCGATAAGTTGAAAGTCTAATACGAAGGCTCACTGGTCGCTAGGCATCTACCGATCTGCAGGTGTTCATCCAGAACTGAACCGACTCCAGTCCAAATCGTTTACGGGGGAGGGCAAAGTAAAATGTGCGTCTCATGTCGCGTCGGGGCAGGGTGAGAGGCACAAGGTCACCATTGGCAAAGTTTCGCTGCAGCACAATACGAGAAAGGCAGCCTATGCCCAGTCCTGATTCCACCGCATTCTTTATCGCCTCGTTGTGCTTGAACTCCATAAAGACATTGAGATCAGGCAGTAGTCCTGCCATTGCTTTGTCAAATGTCTGCCTTGCCCCGGAATCAGGCTCGCGCAAAATCCAGGCCGCATCCTTTATGTCTCTGGTTGATAGGCTGCTCTTAGCGGCCAGGGGGTGATTGGCCGCGCAAAACACCACGAGTTCGTCATCGCGCCAGGCAATGAGTTCTAGCTCCCTGTGCTGTACTTCACCCTCAATCATTCCAATATCGACTTCATAGTTCAGTACCCGGGCGACAATTTCAGGCGTGTTGGCGATGTCCAGCGTAACGTCCGCATCTGGATACTGGCCCAGATAGCCGGCCAGATAGCGAGTGGCCAGGTGATTGCCAATGGTGAAGCTGGCTCCGACCTTAATATGACCTAACTCCTTGTGGGACTGCAGCACCTCCTCAAAGCTCACTGCGTGCTCTAGCAGCGACTGTGCTTCTTTGCGCACCGTTTGACCCACTGCATTGAGAGTGAGTTTGTTGCTGACGCGATCGAAAAGAGCGATTTCGTAAGCATGCTCCAGATTTTGCAGGGCCTCGCTGGCTGCTGACTGTGACATATGCAAGCTCTCAGCGGCTCGTGAAATGCTCTGCTGCTGAGCAACCTCCAGGAAAATCTGCAATTGACGCAAGGTGTATTTCATAAGGCTCTCTGTCTGTGTATCGGTAAAACCGATGATAGGGTCCATGATATCCTGTTTTACAAATGGCACCAATGGCCTTAATCTTCGCGCGCGACATTAACTGCAAGAGGCAGCCCCAGCAGGTTGCCGACCACCTAACTAGAGGAAAAATTCGATGGCGGACCAAAAAGCCACAAACGTGCACTGGCACGAAGGTGACATCACTCGTGAGCACCGAGAAAAAACATTGGGCCAGAAGGGCGCAACCCTTTGGTTCACTGGTCTGTCGGGCTCGGGCAAAAGTACCGTCGCGGTAGAGTTGGAGGGCACCCTGCACGAGATGGGTGTGACCTCGTATCGCCTCGATGGCGATAATGTGCGCATGGGAATTAACAAGAACCTGGGCTTCTCAGCCGAAGACAGGACTGAAAATATCCGCCGCATTGGTGAAGTGTCCAAACTGTTCGTGGACAGTGGCGTTATCGCGCTCTCCAGCTTTATTAGTCCCTATCGTGCCGATCGTGACCAGGTTCGAGCGCTGCACGACGCCGCGGGCATGGATTTCATAGAAATATTTGTCGATTGCTCGCTTGAAACAGCTGAGAGTCGTGATCCGAAAGGGCTTTACAAAAAAGCCCGCGCCGGCGAGATCAAAAACTTCACCGGTATCGATGACCCCTACGAAACCCCGGATAAGCCAGAAATTCACCTGCATTCCGACCAGCAAAGTCTGGCAGAAGAGGTTCAGGAAATTCTCGCACTGCTGCGCGATCGCGGCATTATTAAAGTTTGATTGGAGAGAACAATGATTAAGCCACACGGATCCGACGCACTGAATCCATTGTTTGTTGACGATACAGAGCAACGCAATGCGCTCATTGAAGAGGCAAAAAGCCTGCCTTCGATGCTGCTCAACTCCGCTGCCGCGGCAAATGCTGTGATGCTGGGCGGTGGTTACTTTAACCCGCTGACCGGTTACATGAACCTCGCTGACGCGATGTCAGTTGCCGAGAACATGCACACGGCCTCAGGGCTTTTCTTTCCGGTACCGGTCCTCAACTTGACCGATGAGTCAGGCATTGAGGCTGGCACTCGAATTGCTCTGCGCGACCCTAATATCGAGGGTAACCCGGTGCTTGCCATTATGAATGTGGACGCAGTAGAAGCGGTGAGTGATGAACAGATCGACTTTATGGCCGAGAAAATCTTTCGCACACTCGACCCTGATCACCCAGGAGTAGCAACGTTCAAGGGGCTGGGTAAAACGCTGCTCTCCGGTTCTATCCAGGTGTTGAACTTCTCTTACTTCCAGGCTGATTTCCCGGACACTTTCCGCACCGCTGTCGAAATCCGCAAGGAGATCGCTGAGAATGGTTGGGATAAAGTGGTGGCGTTCCAGACCCGTAACCCCATGCACAGGGCACACGAAGAACTCTGTCGTATGGCGATGGAAGACCTCGGCACAGACGGCATTCTAATTCATATGCTGCTGGGCAAGCTCAAGCCGGGTGATATTCCAGCCGAAGTTCGTGACGCCTCCATTCGCAAAATGGTTGAGGTTTACTTCCCCGCGAATACGGTAATGATTACAGGCTACGGCTTTGACATGCTGTATGCAGGTCCCCGAGAAGCTGTGCTGCACGCAGTGTTTCGACAGAACTGTGGCTGTACGCACCTTATTGTAGGCCGTGATCATGCTGGCGTAGGCGACTACTACGGTGGTTTCGACGCACAGACTATATTCGAGGAAGAGGTTCCCGAAGGAGCACTGGAACTGCAAATTTACAACGCCGACCATACCGCTTACAGCAAGAAGCTGAATAAAGTGGTCATGATGCGGGACGCGCCTGACCACGCCAAAGAAGACTTCGTACTTCTGTCGGGTACTGCAGTGCGTGAGATGTTGGGTAAAGGCATTGCGCCACCGCCTGAATTTTCGCGCCCGGAAGTAGCCAAGATTTTGTCTGACTACTACCAGCTGTTAGACAGCTGATCCCATCCTCTGGCGGAGTCTGCGCAGGGCGCAGGCTTTGCTCCTTTGGAATACTACAATGGACTACGACATCTTTAATGGCGATGCCGATGGCATCTGCGCGCTAATACAATTACGTAAAGCTGAACCCCGTGATTCTACGCTGGTTACCGGCGTAAAACGCGATATCAACCTCATGGATAAAATTCAGGCTGAGTCCGACGACCGGGTCACTGTGCTTGATGTGTCGATGGATAAAAACAGTGCGGGCTTGGAAAAAACGCTGGCTGCGGGTGCATCTGTTTTTTATGTTGATCACCATTTTCCAGGCACGATTCCTGAGCATAAGGATCTAGTGAGTATTATTAATGAGGCTCCCGATGTGTGTACCGCTGCTCTGGTTAATGGCCACCTGCAAGGCGCGCACCTGGACTGGGCCGTAACGGGTGCCTACGGCGACAATCTGAAAGAAACGGCAAAGACTCTGGCCAAAGGGCTGAATGTGTCCCCAGCAGACCTGGCTATGCTCGAGCAGTTAGGTGTGTGTATCAATTACAACGGTTATGGACCGTCAATAGACGATTTACACTTCGACCCCGAAGATCTTTATCGTCGACTGTATGCCGCTCCTAGTGCGTTGGAGTTTGTCAGTAGCTCCTCTGACTTTGCTCGCTTAAGTGAGGGTTACGCGTCAGATATGGCAATGGCCCAAGGGTTGCAGGCGATGCATGTCTCTGAAGACGTCGCTGTGTTCCAGTTGCCGGACGAAGCCTGGGCCCGACGGGTTAGCGGTGTATATAGCAATGATCTCGCGATCGATAACCCAGCGCGTGCCCACGCCGTCCTGACCAGCAAGGCAAACGGAAATTATCTCGTTAGTGTGCGTGCCCCGTTGAGCGATAAGCAGGGTGCGGCAGAGCTATGTATGCAGTTTCCCACCGGAGGCGGTCGCGCAGCGGCAGCAGGCATTAATGATTTGCCAGCGGACAGAGTGAATGATTTCGTGGAGGCCTTCTCCACCAAGTACGGTAGCTAAAGCCTCAAGCTAAAGCTAAAGCTAGGGATCAGATCAATGACGCCCCGGTCGCGCCCGGGGCTGAATTGGCGAGCTTCTGGACTTTGTCGACGAAGTGCCATGGCGCCAGCATTGGCTTAAGCTCATCGACCGGGACCGGCTTGCTGAACAGATAACCCTGAATCAGACTGGCGCCATTGCTGGTGAGGAAGTGGAACTGTGCTTCTGTTTCAACGCCCGATGCCAGAACCCGAAGTTCCAGGCTTTTTGCCATGGCAATAATCGCTATCACCAGGTTGGCTCCGTTCTTGGACTTTTCGGCCTCCAGCAAAAAGCTGCGATCGATTTTGAGCTCGTCCAAGGGGTATTGCGATAAATAGTTGATCGGCGAATAGCCGGTACCGAAATCATCAACGGAGAGATAAACGCCGCTTTCCTTGAGGATCTTTAGCGCGGCAACAGTATCGGGATCATTGCTGGACATGACCGCCTCTGTTAGCCCCAATTCTAATTGATTCGCTTCGATGCCCGTCTCATCGATAACTTCGCCGACGCGTCTAACGAAGTCGGGTGTAAATTGTTCTGCAGAAACGTTAATGGCTACCTTGGCCAGTTTGATTCCTTCATCTGAAAAGCTGCGTAACTGCTGGCACGCCTGCACCAGTACCCAGTCACCGAGTTCTTCCATTAAGCCTATTTCTTCTGCAAGGGCGACAAATCGGCCCGGTGCAATAGGACCTAGTTCAGGGTGCTCCCACCGCAACAAGGCCTCAGCACCCAGCACTGAGCCAGAGTGGGTGTCGATCTGTGGCTGGTAGTGCAGTGTAAGCGCATTGGTTTCGACCGCCTTACGTAAGTCGGATTCCAGGCGAATTCGTTCTTCACCTTCCTGTCCCATGTTATTGCGATAGAGTTCGATCTGGGCGCCGTCATTTTGTTTGGCGTGAAACTTGGCAATGCTCGCCGCTTTCAACAAGCTCTCCACGTCCTTACCATCATTGGGTGCTATGGCGATCCCCACGCTGGGTTGCAGTACCAGGTCGTGTCCCTCAATGGACAGCGGCGCGGTTATTTGTTGCACCAGGCGTGCCGCTACCAGTCGGGCGGAGTCAGGCGAATCCAGTTGGTTGAGTATGACGGTAAACTCGTCTGCGCCCAGCCTGGCCACATCAATCTCGGTGTTATTGCTGGCAAAACGGCCCACCAGATCACTGTCGCGAACGGTGTCTGACAAACGTCGGCTCATTTCAACAAGCAGCTGGTCGCCCGCACTGATACCCAGAGAGTCGTTGATACGCTTGAAATCATCCAGGTCGATGAAAAGTAGAGCGAGGGTATGCCCATTGCGTTGATTCAGTTTCAGCAGCAGTTCCAGTTGTTCGGTGAGCAGGCGCCGGTTGGGGAGGGAGGTTAAGTTGTCATAGTTAGCCAAGTGATGTGCCCGGTTTCGTGCCTCATTAGCCTCTTCAACAACCTTGGTCAGTTCAACGTCACGTTTTGAAAGCTGCGAACTGCGCTCCTCGACTTTCAGGCTGAGCAAACGCTTATCGACTTCGTGCACTTTTTTCGAGTCACTCAGGCCTTCAATCACGCTGTTGAATAGTCGCGCAATTTCCTGAATCTCTCCGCTGCCCTCAACTTTGATGGGATCTTTGATTTCCCCAGAGGCGACCGAGTCCGCTATATCCGCCAGTTCGCGCAGCGGCCGTGTTACCCGATGGGTAAATGTCCATGCGATTGCGCCACAAATCAGCGCCAAAACCACATTAATCAAAAAAACGCGTATTCCCGCGCCCAGGGCATCTGACCGCAACACCGAGGGATCAAACAGTACGTGCACGTAGCCGATGACTCGCTGGCTGGAGGTGCTGGGTTTTGATGTCATGGCGATCGCGAAATCAGCAGCATCCAGACCGGCTCTGCCCGTATTGACCTCAGTGAAGACAGGCAGTGTTTGATAGATAGGAGCCGCTGCGTCGAACAGGGCAGTGCCAAAGCCCGTGCTCTGCGGTGCGCCGTTACCACTATCAAAAGAGAGTAGCCCCGGGTCACCTGTCATCAGAGATCCTCTGATCAATGTGAACGAGGCCGATGTAAAGGTGTTTGCTCCGGGCCGATCAACCGAGGCCAGTAATTCACCGAGTCCGTTATAGGCCTTTGCAGAGGCGCTGGCTTCGTCTTTCAGGAAGTCCGCCAGCCTTGTTTGTAATCGCTCGGCGTCGGCGCTGTAGATTGCATACTGCAGGTCGGGGTGACTGAGTAATTGGGACTCTGCGCGATCGGTGACTCCAGCTAATTGGATGCCATATTCTCGAGACGCCGTCGCCAGGGCCGCGATGATACCCATCAGCATGATGGCCAAGGTAAAAAGCAGGCTGAATCGAACGGAGATGCTCAAATCACAAGCTCCGTTTGCTTCGCCGTTTGCTGCTTACGCAACAATGCATCCCTAGACACCCCTGTTATCCCGGTTCGATTTGTATTTTTTTGTTCTGGCCACTGGCGCTATGAGCGAAGAAGCCCATTAGGCGCGCTGTTTAGCTTGTTAAAGCTAGCATGAGGCGTTCGCGAGTTGCAATTTCAATTGGTCATTTTGCACAGCTATTTTTGCGGTGATTTGGCCATAAGTCCGGAGGCCCGGAATCTCAAGAATTCAGGCTTGGCGTATCACAATAGCCATGTGCATCGCCGCCGTACCAGTTGAGGGGCTCTATGTCCGGATTAAGCGCGGCGCCGGCACGATAACGTTCCACCACGTCTGGTGTCGAAATAAAGGGTCTGCCCAGGGATACAGCCTGGGCGTGTCCTGAGGCGAGCGCTGATTCAGCAGACTGTAGGTCATAGCAGCCGTTTACCATCAAACTGCCGGAGTAGAGTTTACGAAGGTCCGCTGGACAAAATGAGCCAGGCTCTTTGTCCGAGGCATTGCTGACTGCAATGGAGTCGAAGCCGCGCTCAACGATTTCCAGAAAAGCCAGGTTGCGCGTATCTAATTCACTCACCGCGTGGCTGAAAATTGAGCCAGGGTCGCTATCGGTGCAGTCCCAGGTCACAGTGAACGGGGATAATCTGACGGAGGTTCTTTCGGAGCCAATCGCCTGGCAGACGGAGTCAGTCACTTCAAGCAGGAAGCGGGCGCGATTTTCGACACTGCCCCCGTAGACGTCCTTGCGTTGGTTCACGCCATCCCGGAGGAATTGATCAATCAGGTAGCCACTTGCGGCGTGAATCTGAACACCGTCGAAACCTGCCTCAATCGCATTGATAGCGCCCAGCCGATATTGCTCAACGACGCCCGGGATTTCATTAATGTCCAGTGCGCGTGGGGGAGTGCAGGGTTCAAAGCCCTCAGCGGTAAACGTATTGACCTGCCCGGCGACGGCAGATGAGGAGACCGGTGCTTGTCCTGGGGCTTGAAAGCTAGCGTGGGAAACCCGGCCTACATGCCAGATCTGGCAGATGATTTTGCCACCGGCCGCATGCACTGCATCCGTGACTCGGCGCCATCCGGCGATCTGTTGGGGAGTCTCTATGCCAGGAGTGGCGATAGACCCAGTGCCCTGCTGAGACACCTGGGTGGCTTCGCTAATGATGAGGCCGGCGCCCGCTCGGTCAGAGTAATACTTCACCATGTTGTCATTGGGGATTCGATCGGGCGCTCGCGCTCGCGTCATCGGCGCCATGGCAAACCGATTGGCCATCTTCAGCTTGCCTAAAGCAATGGGAGACAAGGCCGTGGGGCTAGTGCTCAAATTCACGCTCCAGATTGAGGTCTTGGGGTTTGGGTCCGAGCATTATCCTCGGCGCTGTGATGATTTCCAATGGCGCGCCATCAATGCCGTACCCTGATAGTCCTCGCGGTTTGTCTGGTCAGACTGCGGCGATCTTCAGTTGTCCCTGATGGTCACAACCCAGTATGCTACAGGCCTGTTTTTTGTGAAATTTTGAGTCGCTCAATGATTGATCAATTGTTGATCACCGGGTTATTCCTGTGCCTGCTTGCCAGTCTGATCTTTACTGATTGGCCTGCAGTGTGGATTTTTACCTGCACAATGTTGTCAGCCTACTTTCTGGGGCTTGTCGATACCGCCGATGTATTGGCCAAGGCGTCGAACAGCGGACTGGTGACGCTGATACTTTTGTTGCTGGTATCCGTGGGCCTGGAAAAACTGTCCTGGTTGTCGCATCTTTCTGGAAAGCTTATTACCGCAGGCTATACGGCAAGTCTCCTGCGATTAGGTGTCGTCACCGCGTTTTTCTCCGCGTTTGTCAACAATACGGCTGTGGTGGCGACGCTCGCGCACACTGTTCGCAGCAACAAGCATCACCCGGCGTCAAAATTGCTGATACCGCTGTCCTATGCCGCCATACTCGGTGGCACGATGACGCTGATAGGCACCTCCACTAACCTGATCGTCAGTAGTTTTCTCGAAGATGTCACCGGGCAAGGCCTCGCGTTTTTTGATTTTCTGATTGTAGGCGCGTCGGTAACGGTGCTTGGTCTGATGGTCATGATTTTCAGTGCTCGCCTTTTGCCGTCATCGCACGAAGACCCGATGGATATCAACGAGTACTTGATTGAAGCTGAGGTCGCCAATGACTCTCCGTTGGTAGGCAAGAGTATTCTGGAGAATCGGCTGCGCGACATGGACGACCTGTTCCTTGTTGAGATTGTTCGCGGCGAATACCTGATCTCGCCGGTCGCTCCTCAGGAGTACATCGAAGCGGGAGACAAACTGATTTTTTCCGGCGACATCAAGCAGCTTAACGCCCTTGATCGCTTCGAAGGCCTGCGATTGTTTGCAGTGGAAGAGGGGTTGCTGAGAGAAAACATGACGGAAGTTATTGTCATGCCAAATGCTTCCATTGAAGGCAAGACCGTCAAGGACAGTGGCTTTCGTTCGTTGTTTGATGCCGCGGTGGTCGGTGTACGCCGGGGAGGAAAACGGCTCTCGGGAAAATTGGGAAATATTACTATTCAGGCTGGCGATAACATGATGCTGGCCGTGGGTCCCGACTTTAACGAGCGCAAGAACCTGGATAAGAATTTTGTCGTGGTCGATGACTCGGTCGGCGGTATAAAGACGACTCCACTCCAAAACTATTTGATCACTGGTTTGTTAATCACGGTTGTTGCCCTTGCGACGACAGGCACGGTTTCTCTGATCAAGGGCATGGCATTTTTGCTGGTGTGTATGCTGGTTCTAGGGGTGGTTCGTGGCTCGGAAATACGCCGCAGGTTCCCCTTTGAACTCTGGCTGATTATTGCATCGGCATTGACCTTATCCCAGGCGCTGACGAATGCGGGCGTCGTCGAGATTCTGGCAAACTTTCTTCACGATCATCTGGCGTCGCTGGGGCCCTACGCTGCCTTGGCGGGCATTTATTTCGGAACCCTCTTGCTCACCGAGACCATGACCAACAATGCAGCTGCCGCACTGGCTTTCCCAATCGCTTTCGGTTTGGCTGAGAGTTACGGTCTGTCTTATATGCCCTTCGTCATGACGGTCGCATTTGGCGCAAGTGCGAGCTTCTTAACGCCCTACGGATACACCACGAACTTGATGGTACAAAACCTGGGTGGCTATACCTTAAGGGACTACTTCAGGGCGGGTTTACCGGTGTCTATCGTATATTCGGTGGCCGTGATTGCTTTACTGCCCATTGTATTTCCGTTCTAAGAAGCTCTATAGCGTCTGATCGAGCCAGTCGGCGATGCTGATGATCGCTCCGCCGGGCGATTTAGCCCAGCCGGTATGACCAAGATAGGCTCCCTGTTCCTGTTCGCCAAGCGTGATTTCATTGATGGTCGATTGGGCGAAAGGCGAGAGTGCTCGTTCGACTGCCTTGGTTGTACTGAAATTGTCTTTTTCAAAGCCGATGGAAAGCACGGGTCCCGAAAAGCGGCTCACTGCATCAGCCAGTTGTCGGCGATCATCGAAGTCAAAGCTTCCCGATGTTGCCCACTGTCGCCACTGTTTCATCATGCCAACGGATTCTCTCTCGCCAAAGCCGAGCAGGTGCCCCGGATAAAACCCGGGCACGATAGAAAACAATGGAATTAACGTACAGAGAAATCTCAGCATGCGCTGCTCCCGCGCTGCGTAGTCCTGAATATAGGGAAAGGCGCAGGCCAGGTGAACCACGCCATGAATCTGCTCAGGATGCATGCCCGTGTAGATCGTGGACAAATGGCCTCCCAGACTGTGGCCGCCAATCAAGCGTGGCACATCAGGCACTTCGGTGGTGAGCCATTGCATAACCGCGGGAATGTCACAGTCCAGAGTTTCATTGAACGAATAGCTGCACTTGTAGCCTGGGGTGAAGCTACTTAGCCCATGGCCTCTTTGCTCCATAATGGCGGTGGCACAGCCGTGTTCCGCAAGTCCTTCGGCCAGCTTGCAGTAAAGCTTTGCCTGTATGCCCAGGGCCGGTTGCAATAGCAGTGTGGCTCTGGGTTTCTCCGCGCAGAACCAGTAGATGGGCACAGAGACATTGTCAGCGGTACTGATGTATTGAAGTTGCATAGAGAATTTATATCACATTATTTATACCGATCTAGACTAAATCCTTGATGGTCGCTAATGCCGGCGAATTTGGTTGCTCTGGTTGTTGCCTGCCGCGGTGTGCAAAACTAAGCTGTGATCACCCTAGTAAAGAGCTATACACCATGGCTGACAAAGATCTATTGAAGCGGCTGGATCGGCTTGAGTCGCTTGATGAAATTCGACAGTTAGTTGCCAAATACTCGCTGTCGCTGGATATGCGCGACCTGGATTCCCATGTCAATTTGTTCGCCGAAGATATACGAGTGAGTCGGGACAAAGTGGGTAGGGCGCATCTCAAGCATTGGCTGGATGAAACTCTGAGATTGCAGTTCACCGGAACCTCTCATCATATCGGCAACCATGTCATCGAGTTTGATGATGCCGACCACGCGCATGGTGTCGTTTACAGTAAGAATGAACATGAAACGGCGCGGGAAGACGGCGGCGTTGAATGGGTCATTATGCAAATGCTGTACTGGGATAATTACGAACGTGTTGATGGACGCTGGTATTTTCGCCGCCGTCTTCCTTGCTATTGGTATGCAACGGACCTCAATAAACCGCCGGTGGGCGATAACAAGATGCGCTGGCCTGATCGGGAGCCCTATGCAGGGGCTTATCACGACCTGTGGCCGAGCTGGCAGGATTTCTGGGATAACCCTCCGGAATCAGATGAACCGCAGGTAGCTGCCCCCGCACCACTAGAGCAATTTCTAAACACAATGCGCCGTGATGCAGGCGAGCCAAAAATCAGGGTACGTTAGGAGAACGGTATGGATTTGTTTACACCGCTGGCACTGGGAGAGCTGCGCCTGCGCAACCGGATCGTGATGGCCCCAATGACCCGCAGTCGATCTGATGACGGTGCAATGCCCAATGACCTGATGGTGGAATATTATCGTCAAAGAGCCAGTGCTGGCTTAATTGTCACGGAAGGGGTGGCGCCCAATGCCGATGGACTAGGGTATTGCCGTACCCCAGGTTTGTACTCGCAGGAACAAGTGACGGCCTGGCGAAAGGTGACTGACGCCGTGCATGCCGAGGGCGGCACTATCGTTGCGCAGCTGATGCATGTGGGCAGGGTGTCAAACCATTTTAACAAACCGGCGGGCGCAGAGACGGTCGCGCCCTCAGCGATTGCTGCGCGTGGTGACATTTATACGGACGAGGCGGGTATGCAGGCGATGGACGCCCCGCGAGCCTTGTCGATCAGCGACATAGCACAAGTCATTGCCGACTATCGTACGGCGACCGAAAATGCATTCGATGCCGGTTTTGATGGCGTTGAGTTGCACTGTACCAGCGGTTATCTGCCGGCCCAGTTTCTTTCTACCGGCAGCAACCACAGAGGAGATGAGTACGGCGGCAGCGTCGAGAATCGTTGCCGGTTTGTGTTGGAAGTGCTGACTGCAATCTCGTCGGTGAGTGGGGCGGGGCGTGTCGGCATGCGAATTTGTCCGGACAATCCCTTCAATGATCTAAGTGATGACAATCCGCAGGAGACTTTTAGCTGTCTGCTTGAACAGGCGAGCACTATGGAACTTGCTTATCTGCACGTGATTCGAATGCCATCTCGGTCCGTCGACAACATTGCTCTGGGTCAGCGATTTTTTGCGGACCGCCTGATCGGCAATGACAGCTATGGTTTCGAAGAAGCGACTCAGGCAGTTGCCGATGGAGAACTCAGCGCGGTATCGTTTGGACGCTCTTTCATTGCTAACCCCGATTTGCCTGAGCGCTGGGCCGCGGGTTCTGAGTTGACTAGGTTCGATCCGGGCACGCTTTACACTCCAGGCTCTGATGGTTACACCAGTTATTCCAAAAGTTAATGAACGCATAAGAGGAAGCTACCCGTGCCAGTAAAGCCCGTTGATCTTACCGGACATAAACTGTTAATCACCGGCCCTACCGGTCAAGTCGCATTGCCCGTGGTAGAGCACTTTGCCCGTATCGCCGACGTGTATGCGCTCGCGCGATTCAGTAAGGCAGAAGATAGAGAGAAAATCGAATCGCTGGGCGCAACGACCATTCAAGCTGATCTTGCAAAGCCTGAAACCCTGCAACAAATTCCCGATGACATTGACTATGTACTGAACTTCGCTGTGGTGAAGAGTGGTGATTTTCATTACGACCTGGCTGCAAATGCAGAGGGAGTAGGGCACCTTATGTCACGTTGCTGCAATGCTGCAGCGTTTGTTCACTTTTCATCGACGGCAGTTTATGAATACGCCGGGCATGAGCTTCGCTCAGAGAACGCACCACTGGGTGACAACCATCGGGTGATGTTTCCAACCTATAGCATTTCCAAAATAGCTGCAGAGACCGTGTGCAAATTCGTCGCCCATCAGAATAATATACCCACGACGATAGCCAGGTTAAGCGTGCCCTATGGTGACAATGGCGGGTGGATGTATTTTCACGCGCTAATGATGCAGCAGGGGATCCCCATTGAGTTGCATCCTGAAAAACCCAATTACTACAACCCTCTGCATGTTGAGGACTATATCGAGAAAATCCCTTATTTGTTGGGCGCAGCGACTAGCGAGGTAATCACGGTTAATTTTGGCGGCTCACAGCAGGTCAGCATTGAGGAGTGGTGCGACTATATTGGAGAGTTGACTGGCTTTGAGGCGACGTTTAAAGAAAACGAAAAGGCGTTTGGCAGCCTGGCCATCGATACTGCGAAAATGCACGAACTGATCGGGCCGACCCGGGTAGACTGGCGCGAAGGGATTCGGAGCCAGCTTGAACATCTGGCTCCCCAATTGCTGCTCGACAACAACTAGCCGTCGCTATTTGACGGATCCGCCGCCATCCACTGACAGCAGCTGGCCGGTGATAAACGAAGCGCGGTCACTGCATAAAAAGACAACGGCTTCAGCAATTTCCTCAGGTTCCCCCAGGCGATTCATCGCCGCAGAACGTTTCAGGCCCTCAGCCATCTCTGGCTGCTCTTCAAAGTACTTTTCCACGCCGGGTGTTCTGATAACGCCGGGGGATACAGCATTGATACGAATACCCTGGCCGCCGTATTCCGCCGCAGAGCTTTTTGTCAGCAGATTAACGCCGCTTTTCGCGGCGGCATACGCCGTGTTGTAAGCCTGACCGCGCAGTGAGGCATTGGATGAGATGTTGACGATGGCTCCGCTGCCCTGCGCAAGCATGTGAGGGATCTCATACTTCATACAGAGCCAAGTATTGGTGAGGCACATCTCCAGCGTCTGGTCGAAGACCTCCCGCGTATATTCATGGATGGGGCCTGAGCCGCGACTCAGTGCTGCGCTATTGCAGGCGATGTCCAGACGACCGTAGCTTTCAATAACGGTGTTGATCATGGCCTTTACGGACTCCTCGTCACTCACGTCACCGAAGGCGAAAGTTGCATCCCCGCCTGATTGTTTGATCAAGGAGACCGTTTCCTCGCCCATTTCACGATTGAAATCAGCGACGACGATGTTGGCGCCTTCCGCAGCGCAACGCATTGCGATGGCCCGGCCTATGCCCTGACCTGCGCCGGTGACCACGCCAACCTTGTTTTCGAGTAAGCCCATAGTGTGTTCTCCAGTTAAGAGGATTTACGTCTGCACGGCTTCAGTGTCGCGAAGGGCCACCAACACCATTGGCAGTACCAGTAAAGCTGCCATCGCGCCTGCCCATAGGCCTTTAAAAATCGCGTAGTGTAAGGGCGGCACCTCAGCGACACCCAGTAGGTAGAATGCAAGCAGTGTCAGGGGTGCTATCACCAGCAGGCCAGTCAGCCCAAACAAAAGCGCGCATTTGCCGGTAGACAAGGGAAACAGGTCGGCAAAGCGCTGGGTCAGAGAGTGAGCCCCGAGACTCATGGCCGGTAGTTTGCCTTTGTTTTTTTTGCTGCGCTGCAGGGGAATAACGATAAGTGCGACGATGAGGGGCAGCAGTAACGCGGTTGCAATGATGTCAATCACAAAGCTGTTGTCGCCACCCCATTGCAGAGCCGGCCCGGAGCGCATTAACAGCCAGGCGATGACCCCATTGAAAATCGTGTTCGAAACGCCGCCGACGATGGCTTCGTGTTTGAGATGGTTAATGGCTGTAGCAGACACTTGTACTAAACCGATTGTTGTCCCTTAGTCTGCGTATGATAGTCTTGCTCTAAACTCAGGGTAGGGCCGCTCAGGTCACATTCATATACATTATCCACCGAAGACTCTATGAACGAAGTTAGCGTTTCAGTCCACAAGTTTCATCGCCTGTTTGATTATCTTCAGCGCCTTGATCTGGATGTGGACGCCATTGCCGCCAGAGCCAATATTTCACGTCGCCGTATTGCAAAGCTAGACGCTGAGGAGAAGATACCGGGTCAGCATTATTCACGGCTCTACAAAGAAGCGGTCGTGGAAATGCAGACCCTGAAACAACCTCTGCCCTGGGCCGCGGGCGTCGGAAGCGAAGCCTTTGAACTCATGTGCCACTGCATGATAAGTGCGCGCACCCTGGGCGATGCTCTAAGGCTGGCAGCGCGCTATGAAAAAATGCTGTATCCGATGATTGGTCACAGGGTCTGCCTGGATGTGCAAGGTGACACAGCGATTCTGGGCTACCACATTCGTTTTACCGAGCGAGGCGCTGCCCTGGTGCCTGATGATTGGGACAGAGCCGGCTATCAGGATACCGTGGCCAAAGCCTCCGGGCTGATGATCTGGCATGCGCTGTGTGGCTGGTTGGTTGGCGATTCATTGGAAATTCAGCAAGCCAATATTGCCGCGCCTTTCCTTAACAGCGCCTACCACGACAGCCTTAGTAACACTTTACACAGCAAGGTGTTATTTGACGCCCAGGAGAATAATTTTCTATTTGCAGCGGAGCAGTTGGATCGCAGAATTGTGCACACGGTCGACTCCTTGCGTGAGCTTTTAGATAACGCCATCTATCAGTTGATTTTAATAGAGCGTAAACCGGCCAGCACCAGCGCAGCGATCAAGTCATTGATTAGTATCGATCTCGCAACCGGTTTGCCATCGTTTGCGGATGTTGCCAGACAGCTGCATATGTCCGAGTCGAGCTTGCGGCGCAGGTTGCAAGGCGAGTCCACCAGTTATCAGCAGCTAAAGGATGAGGTCAGGTGTCAGGTAGCCATCGATAAGTTGCTCAATGAGGATTTCAAGGTTGCGGACTTATCCGACTACCTTGGGTTCACTGAGCCCAGCTCCTTTGTCCGATCTTTCAAAAACTGGACGGGGGATACTCCCCGTACCTATCGCGAAAAAATTCAAGCATTAGCCGAGGACGTCAGCTGAACTGAAAAGCCATTCAATGTGGCGGTTCTGGTTTCCACCGATGTGAGACATTCGATGATAATGTGGCGACCAATTTCATAAAGTCAGGAGAAAACAGATGCTGTTACAGGGCAAGGTTGCACTGGTAACCGGCGCCGGGCAGGGAGTGGGGCAGGGCATTGCTTTGGCACTCGCGGCAGAAGGGGCCCGAATTGCCGTTACGGGCAGAACCGTTTCGAAGTTGGAGACGACTTGTCAGATGATTATCGAGCGTGGAGGCGATGCGCTGCCAGTGGAGTGCCAGGTCAAGTGGTTAGAGTCGATGACCCAGTGCGTCGAGGTGGTAGTTGGCCATTTCGGCGGCCTGCAGATTTTGGTGAACAATGCGCAGGAGGTGCCACTTGGCACGCTAGAGCAGGTTAGCGACGAGGCATTTACTGCAGGCTTCGAGTCCGGGCCGCTGGCCACGTTGCGCATGATGAAACTCTGTTATCCGCACCTAAAAGGGGATGGCTCAATCGTTAATCTTGGTAGCTCTGCCGGCAAGCGGTGGGACATGAGCGGCTACGGTGCCTATGCGGCCACCAAGGAGGCGATTCGTTCGCTAACGCGTGCCGCCGCTTGTGAGTGGGGTGCTGACGGAATTAGAACCAATGTCATACTGCCACATGCCAAGTCTCCCGGACTTGCCTGGTGGATAGAGAACAAGCCTGAAGAGGCTGCCGAATTTATCGCAAGTATTCCGCAGCGCAGGGTCGGTGAGTGTGAGCAGGATATTGGGCGCTTCGTGGCGATGTTATGCAGTGAAGGGTCATCCTATGTAAACGGCCAGACCATTGGTCTCGATGGTGGCCAGGCGTTAATCGCCTAAGGGGGTAAAGTGCGAGTAATGGTGACAGGTGGTACCGGGTTTATTGGCTACCACACCGTAATGGCCTTATTGGACGCGGGATTGGAGGTGAGCCTGCTGGTGCGTAGCGTCGATAAGATGGAGCGCATGTATGGTCCGGGCGTTATTCAGCACCATACCGTCGGTGATATCGGCGACGCCGATTCTGTTCGCAGGGCCCTTGAAGGCTGCGATGGGGTCGTTCATGTTGCCGCGTTAGTCTCTACCCACGCCTCCGATGCCGAAAGGGTCTACCGGACCAATCTTCAGGGGGCGAAGAATGTGCTGGGCGGTGCCGCCGACATGGGTTTGCAAACGATTATTCATGTGTCCAGTGTCACCGCGATTTATGATCCGGCTGCCACTGAACTCAATGAAGAGTCGCCGCCGGGGCCTAACCCGCGTGGTTATGGCCGCTCCAAGGTGGCGTGCGAAGAGTACGCCCGATCTTTACAGGCGCAAGGGCATCCCGTGTACATCACGTACCCGGCATCCGTAATGGGACCTGACGCACCGGAATTGACCGAGGCGCATATTGGTCTGCAGACCTACCTAAGTAAATTTGTGCCTCTGATGAGCAGCGGCAACCAGTACGTCGACGCCCGCGACATTGCCCGCGCGCACCTGCATATCCTGCAGTACGAAGTTCCCTCTAACCGCTATGTGTTGGGTGGGCACTATTTGAGCTGGAAAGAACTGGGCCCAGTTCTTGAATCACTGACCGGTGGAAGAATTATCCAGCTGCCTATCAGCGGCGGCCTGATGCGCATGGCAGGCAGTTTGGCCGATGCGCTGTCGCCCGTGCTCAGTTCAGACTTACCGATCACTCGGGAGGGCCTGAACTACGCGACCCAATGGGTTCAATTGGACAATACCCGGATTGAAACCGAGCTGGACTTTGAGTTTCGGCCTGTCAATGAAACGCTGGCAGATTCTATTCGCTGGCTTTATCAGGCGGGTCACATCACCGCTCGCCAGGCGGGGCAACTCGCTGAGGGGTGACGAGCACTGCAGTGCCTCCATCGGTGGCGCATGCCGCATGTCCAACTCGTGACCCACAGTCTATGCCGCCTGCGACTACCTATTGGCTGTAAAGTGGCCTAAAATCACAAAATCATGTCCCATATCAATATCTTGATTGGTGCTAAGCTGTTGTAATATATGCGCGTTTTGTAAAGGTAGGCCCAATAGGGGAAATGCCTTGCGAAGATGGTGAAGAAGATAGACAAACGAGAGTCGCCGAAACGGGCGGGGTTTGTCTTTAATCGATGTACTATCGCTAAGTGGAAACTAATAAGATCGCCGCAGCAGTGAAGGGCTGGGCAGCCAGAGAAGAAAAATTTAACAATGCAAAGTTAGCCCTGCACACGACGGAGTTTTGATCTCGTCTTAACGGGCAATCGGCTTGCGGAAGAAAGTTAACAATAGCGGCATCAGTCGCAATACGTTTTTAAGTGCTCACAATACTCGCAGAGGGAATCAGTATGAAGAAGAAGCTGCTAGCCATGTCGGTCCTCGCCGCCATCAGTACGCAAGCAAATGCTTTTCAGTTCGACACATCCGACGATTGGGAAGTTCGCTGGGATAACACGGTTAAGGCTAATGTGATGTCTCGTGTGTCGGCACAGGATAAGGATGTATATGTCGGTGATAATAACGGCAACGGTAATAACGAAGCCGTTGGTAACTTGGCCGATGATTCCGACTTGTCGGTCGACAGAAGTAATCTCGGCATTATCAGTACTCGCCTTGACGTGCTCTCCGAGTTCGACGTCATTTGGAAAGACGATTTTGGCTTCAGAATCAGTGGCTCTGCATGGTACGACCATGCGTACAAAGATTCAGATCACCCCGACGATCGCACGTCCTGGGCGACGCCAAGCGTAAAACCCGGGGAATATGGTTCCGACGCGGAAGACTTGCACTATCTCGGTGGCGAACTGTTGGACGCCTTCGTTTTCGGTAACTGGTACATTGGTGACACATCGCTGGGTGTTCGCGCTGGTAGGCACACCATCTACTGGGGTAACAGCTTACTCGCAACCGGCGCGATTGCCGGCGTCGGTGGAGCAATGGCTCCGGTCGATTTCCTGAAAGCCTTGTCCGTGCCTGGCTCTGAAGCGAAAGAGCTGTTTCGGCCCACCAACAAGCTCTCAACAGTCTTTCAGGTAACAGATAACCTGACGTTAAACGCCTATTACAGCTTCGAGCATGAGCGCTATCGTCTGCCTGAAACCGGTACTTATTTCAGCCCTGCGGAAGGTCTGACTGAAGACACGGAATTCGTTACCGTATTTGCTGGTGAACCTCGCGCGGGAGCGCAGGTCTACAGCGACAAAACCTCTAGTGATGAGTGGGGCTTCAATGCCCAGTATTGGATTGATGCATGGTCACTGGAGACCAGCTTTATTTACCTGAACTACGTAGACAAGAACCTTCATGGCCTCCACGCGGGTAATGACTTGGGCAAGCTAGGCAGGTTGTTGACCGCGCGCGACGACGGACTGGGTGATACCGCGAGGCAGCTGATGGGCCTTTGGGATCTTCAGTGCGCTGTAGGCAATTGGGAGTGCCCAAACGATCCTGCCCCTTACGGCGGAGATCCGGATAATGGCGCCATCGTGATTGGTGATGCGCGTTGGTTGTTCAAAGATGATATCGACCTTTGGGCGATCTCCTTGTCTAAAGAAATTGCGGGCATTAGCTTTGGCGCTGACATTGTGCTGCGACAAGATACGGGGCTGGCGCCGGATTTGCAGACGGCTATAGGTGCGTTCCACAGCTCTCCAGACCCTTTCATTACAGAGCTCGTTGGCAGCACTTTGGACCAGTTAGAGGTTCCCGGGGATTATTTTTCCTATGATTCTGAAAACTATCGAGGAGCCACCGGCGATGTTTGGTCGGTAGTTGTTAACGGTATTGGCCTGCTTAACAGCGGGGCGCTATGGGATGGCGGTACTTACATCTTTGAGGCGACGTTTCAAATGCTCGACGACTGCAACTCAGATTGCGAGTGGCTGGACTATCGAGTTAAGGAAGGCCGCGTTATAAGCACCATCGGCGGCGTATTCAAGCCCACTTGGTACCAGGTTTATCCTGGTTGGGACCTGAGCATGCCTATGTCGGTTTCCTACACCATTGATGGCGAGAAGAGCCCCTTCACCTTTGGCGGCGATGAAGAGCGAGGCAGCGGCAGCATTGGCTTAGAGCTCAGTATCGACCAGAAATGGACCGTCGATGCGCGCTATAACACGTATTTCGGGCCGGCCGATGCGGGTATTGGCGGGTTGCTCAAGGACCGCGACAACATATCCATTACCGCGAAGCGAACCTTCTAAGTTTGGTCTAGTCTACTAATTGATGCGTATCACGATATAAATATCGTATAAGAGGATTTGAAGATGATGTACAAAAAAACCCTGGCTGCATTGTGTCTCAGCAGCCTAGTGACTGGAACTGCATTCGCGGGTGTATCCGCGGAAGAGGCGGCACGACTGGGCGCTGACCTGACGCCGATGGGCGCCGAGGCTGGCGCTAATGCCGACGGCAGCATTCCCGCGTGGAACCCTGCAGGCACGCCCATTCCTGCGGACTTCGTCGCTGGTTCTGATAACTATGTAGATGCGTATCCCGGTGAAGAGCCGCTGTATACGATCGACGGTAGTAACTACCAGGAATATGCTGAGGTGCTGACAGAAGGCACCAAGGCGATGTTCGAAAAACTGGGTGCAGACGGCTTTAAAATGCACGTCTATCCCACCAAACGCGATTTTGTTGTACCTGATTGGGTTTACAGCAACACTGCAAAAAATGCGACGGGCGCTTCGCTTGAAGACGGCGGGCAGCGTATCGCAAATGCCTACCCTGGCGTACCATTCCCTATCCCCCAAAGTGGTCTCGAGGTTCTGTGGAATCACCTGACACGCTACCTTTCTGATCATACGGTTAAATACGATACGTACTACGTGAGCTCCAACGGTAAGCCGATTCTGTCTACCACCGGTTTGATGGGTAACGTGCTACCGATGTACAAAACACCAGAGAACATCATGGACGACACGCCATGGCTGAAGCTGCGTATTAACTATAAAGCGCCTGCGCGCCGCGCCGGAGAGATTCTTCTGGTTCACGAACCGGGTGCTGACTTCACTCAAGGCAAAGGCCGTAAAGCATGGCAGTACCTGACCGGACAGCGTCGTGTTCGCCTGGCGCCAGCGGTGAATTTCGATACACCTAACCCAGGTGTTGCGGGTACTTCTACCTACGATGATTCGTTCATCATTAACGGTTCTCCAGAGCGCTTTGACTGGAAACTGGTAGGTAAGAAAGAAATGATCGTTCCTTACTCCGCTTACGACTTTGTATTCCAGCAAGAACTCAAGGACACTCTGGGCGATAAGTTTATCGACCCTGAAGTTGTGCGTTGGGAGAAGCACCGCATGTGGATTATTGAAGCCACGCTGAAAGAGGGCAATCGTCACCTTTACAGCAAGCGTCGCTTCTATATCGACGAAGATAGCTGGGCGGGCCTGGCGGCTGAAAACTATGACGGCCAGGGCAATATGTGGAGAGTACAGTTTGCCTATGGCGCTAACCTCTATGACATCAAGTCTAATTACCACTTCGCTTATGGTGCGTACGATCTGGTGCAAGGGATTTATAACCTGAACACTAAACCGTCGCCTGGCGGGTTCAAAAATGGTGTCGACCAGAAAGACAGCTGGTTTAGCCCCAAAGGCATGGCGCGCGGCGGTGTTCGCTAAGTCAGCCTGAAACGGGGGGCGTTGTTTCGGCAACGCCCCTTTTTTGGTTTTAATTGATTGGATAAAACGGGATTGAGTCCATGGGAATTAGACGTGCACTAATCGGTATCGTGCTTGCCGGACTGCTAGCGCCAGTCGCAGTGGTGAGCAACGCCAAAAGCTATGATGTGCTGGAGCTTCCGGCAACCAAAAGTGAACTGGCCCAGGGATCATTGATTTACACGATTCGACAGTTTCATGGACGCTTTTACGCGACCGGTCATCGAGGACACATTCTCTATTCTGAGGATGGCACTAACTGGACTCAAGCAGACGTGCCGGTTAGAAGCAGTATTTTGGATATTCACTTTCCCACTCCGGAACTTGGCTGGGCCGTTGGGCACGAAGGCATCATCCTGCATTCAAGCGACGGCGGTAAGACCTGGGTGAAGCAATACGATGGCTTGCGCTACGGTGCCGAAGGCCTGGAGTATTACACCGACCTTGCCCAGAAGAACCCTGATAATGAGGATTACCCGTATTTGGTCGAGGAAATGCAGTTTGCTGTAGAGCAGGGTGCAGATAAGCCATTGTTCCGAGTGTTCTTCCACAGCCCGAGCTTCGGACACGCATTTGGCGCCTACGGCATGATCCTGAAGACAGAGGACGGCGGCAAAAATTGGGTGCACGTGCTGGAAACCACCGAAAACGATTCGTTCTTCCATGTATTTGACTTTGCCCCTCTGGCCGGCGACCAGCGCTTTTTCCTGAGCGGTGAAGCGGGCCTGTTTATGATTGGCGACGCAGAAGCCGAAACGGCGACTCTGGTCGAGACAGTGCCCTGGGAAGGGAGTTTCTTCACCAGTGAGGCATCTTCCAGTGGTGCGATTGTGTTGGGAGGATTGCGCGGACGCATGTTCCGCACTGAGGATGAAGGGCAGAGCTGGGAAGAGGTGAAAAAGCCACCCAGTAGTTCGATCGTTGCCTCAACCCGACTGGATGATGGCCGCTTACTTTTCGCCGGCATCGCAGGTGAAATTTTATTCAGTACAGACGACGGCAAAAGCTTCAACTATTTGCCGGTATCCAGCGGTAACCGCGTCTATACCGTTGTGGGGGGACCGGAAGGCAGCCTGTTAGTGGGCGGCCCGGCGGGTATTCAGAAACTGGCACTTCCAAACTAATAACGATTTATCGGAGACAACGCCATGGCGCATGTAGAACAGTCAGAACTTCCGGTAATTTCGGATCTGAACGAATTTGATTACGACTCGGGAACATTTCTCGAAAAACTGGTTTTTAATAATCGCGCGGTAGTAATGCTGTTGTGCGCACTGGTTACCCTGGTGTTGGGTTTCCAGGCGTTTCAAATTGAGCTCAAGGCAGGCTTTGAAAAAACCTTACCCAAGGCGCATCAGTTTGTTATCAATTATGAGGCGAACAAAACCGACCTCAAAGGCCTGGGAAACAATCTGCGTATTGTTGTAGCCGTCAATGAAGGCAGCATTCTTTCTGCAGAAAATCTGAAGTTCCTTGAAGAAGTTAATGACGCCGTATTCTTTATTCCAGGCGTTGACCGCAATGGAATGAAGTCGCTGTTCACTCCGAATACTCGCTGGCGAGTGGTGACGGAGCAGGGCTTTGAGGGTGGTCCTGTCATTCCGGGTAACTTTGATGGTTCTGACCAGTCCATTGCCGAGGTGAAGCGAAACATTCTTCGCGCGGGAATCATGGGCGACCTCGTGGCGAATAACGAAATGTCAGCCGCGATTATTGTGCCACTGCTTGATAAGAACCCCGAAACGGGCGAGCGCCTGGATTACTCAGAACTTGGGGATAAATTAGAAGATATCCGCTCCAAGTTCACTGAGGGCAACCCAGACAGATCGATACACATTATCGGTTTTGCCAAGCTCATTGCAGACCTGATCGACGGTTTGTTCGCTGTGATGGTGTTCTTTGCCGTCGCCGTTGTCATTGCGACAATATTGCTCTACTGGTACACGCGCTGTTTCCGTTCAACAGTCATGGTGATTGCCTGTACGCTGGTTGCGGTCGCCTGGCAGCTGGGCATTCTGTCGATGCTCGGTTACGAGCTGGATCCGTTTTCTATTCTGGTGCCGTTTTTGGTGTTCGCTATTGGTGTGAGTCACGGGGCCCAGAAGCTCAACGGGGTGCTGCAGGATATTGGCCGCGGCACACACCGTTATATCGCGGCTCGTTACACTTTCAGGCGACTGTTTCTGGCGGGCGTAACCGCCTTGCTGTCGGACGGTGTCGGATTTGCCGTGTTGATGATCATTCAGATTCAGGTCATCCAGGACCTGGCGATTACTGCCAGTATCGGCGTATTGGTGTTGATCTTTACCAACCTCATTCTGATTCCCATTGTGCTGTCTTACACTGGTGTAGGGCGCAAGTGTGCTGAACGCGCAGCTCGGCCCGTGAAGAGTGCTGAAGAAATGCACATTGTGTGGCGTTTCCTGCTGACGTTCACCAAGCCCGGTCCTGCTGCTGCGGCTATTGCGGTCAGTGTCGTGCTGGCGGTGGTGGGCCTGTATGTCGCCATGGACCTGAAGATTGGTGATCTGGACAAGGGCGCGCCGGAATTGCGTGCTGATTCAACCTACAACAAAGATGTCGCATTCATGACTGAGAACTACTCGGTCAGTACCGATGTGTTCGCCATCATTATCAAAACGGCCCCCGACGGCTGTATCGATCTGGAAGGCTTAAACCTCGCTAACGAACTTGAATGGCAGTTACGCCAGGTACCCGGCGTGGAAGATGTGAGAGGACTGAACGTCCGAACTCGCGAGATCATGATGGGTATTAACGAGGGCTTCCCCAAGTGGCAGTCCTTGTTCCGTAATCAGGATACGGTTAACTACGCGGTGAGCGAACTGGTGACACTGGAATACGTTGACCCCGGTTGTTCGATTTGGCCCATGCTTATTTATCTAGCAGACCACAAAGCCGAGACCTTGGAAGCTGTTGTTACGGCGCTGGATGGGTTTAATGAGGAATGGGGCGAGATTGAAAAGATCGAGTTCATGGGCGCAGCGGGTAGCTCAGGCTTTGAAGCGGCGACCAACATCGTGGTGAAAAAGGCCAATCGTGAAATGCTGTTTTACGTTTATGGCGCGGTCATTGTTCTTTGTATGCTGACCTTCCGGTCTGTGCCCGGCGTCATCTGCGCGGTACTGCCTTTGATGCTCACATCGATTTTGTGTGAGGCCCTGATGGTCTGGTTGGGGATGGGCGTTAAAGTTGCGACCTTACCGGTGATCGCCCTGGGGGTGGGCATCGGTGTCGACTATGCCTTGTACGTACTCACGGTGATCCTGGCGAAAGAAAAACAGGGGATGGACCTGACTACGGCTTATTACGAGACACTTAACTTCACTGGACGTGTCGTTGCCCTTATCGGTATTACGCTGGCTGCCGGTGTGATTACCTGGGCGGCATCTCCCATTAAGTTCCAGGCGGATATGGGGATATTGCTGACCTTCATGTTCATCTGGAACATGTTCGGTGCATTGATACTCATGCCGGCCCTGGCCTGTTTCCTGGTGAAACCCAAAAAGGAAGCTGCAGAGGCCTGATTGCTGCGCTTGAATAAGCGGCCACCGAGGAAGCTCGCTGGCCGCTTTTTTGTCACTGGCTTTACCCGGAGGTTTGAATGAATATGCGACCTGGCTCTACCCTGATCTTACTGGGATTAATGTGTCTCACTGCCTGTTCCACTCCATCAATAGAGCAGGAACCCGCAGAGGAGTTTGCGGCGGAAGGCTTGTATAAGGTCACGGGGACCGGGTTTGAAACGGCTTACATCGTGCCCAATGCGAATTTACCGGGCTATGGTGAAATCCAGTTCGAACCTTTCACATCTACCAATGTGGATGTTACCCAGACGACGGTCACGGGCACCAATCGCAGGGACTGGCAAATGACTCCGGAACGTCAGGAGAACCTTAAGCAGGCTTGGGTCAACGCCACTAATCATGCGTTCAGAAATTATCCTCGAGAGGAGGGGGCGGGTCAGCAGCTACGAATAGAAGCCGAGCTGGTAAGAATCAGCCCGGGGCGCTCTATGACCACATCTCCAGGGTCAATCGGGTCGTCTGTCAGTGCTAATAGAGAGGTGGTTAACGTGTCGGTGGAGTTTCGCCTGTTTGACGCGAAATCGAAGCAGTTACTGGCCCTGGTGAGAGATCGTCAGACTATTGGCTCACAGCAGTGGACGCGAGCGGCGGGCGTGGACATGGCCAACTTATTGAATAGTTGGGCTGCGCTACTCCACACCCGGGTGTCAGGGCGCTAGATGGGTTATGAGCGCTGCCCGTGGCGCTCCGAACCAAGCTCACTCTCAGAATGTCCAGATCCCAGCTTTTCCTGCCAGATACTCACACTAAGAATGAGTGTCGCGATTGAAAATATGTAAAACATGATTTATCCCTCGGTGATCGCCGGTGTCAAAACTTCCGGCCACAAGGTCAATGTAGGGACTGTCTGTTTATTCTTCAAATGGCGCTAAATCATTAATATAATGAATTTAGTTCATAGTTTAGTTGGACGCGGAGGCTTAAGTGGATATTAGGGACTTGGGACGGCTGGACTTGAATCTGCTGGTAGCCCTTGAAGCATTGCTGGAAGAGCGCTCTGTATCTAAAGCAGCCGAGCGCCTTTACATTACCCAATCAGCTATGAGTAAAACCCTGGGCCGCCTGCGCGATCTGTTTGACGACCAGCTCTTTGTTCGCCGCGGATCAGGGATGGTACCCACACCCCGGGCCGAACAGTTGGGCACAAAATTGCCTGAAGTTCTGCAGGCCGTACAGGGCATGATCCAACCGCTGGAATTTGACCCTCTGGCCTACGAGGGGCAGATGAATCTATTGGTTCAGGGGCACATGGGTGTCTGGTTTTTACCCTCTCTGATCACTCGCTTGCAGCAAACGGCGCCCAAGCTAAGAATCTGCGCCTATTCGCGAGCAGATCAACCTTTTGAACAATTAGCGAGCGGAAGCCTCGATTTTGCCCTGCAGATAGAGCGACTCCAGTATCCCCACGATCTCGATCTAACGACACTGGCGTTTGCACAGCCCGTGCTGCTCGCGCGCAAGGGCCACCCACTTGAGGGCACAGACTTTACGCTCGAAGATGTTGCAAGCTACCCGCAGGTGGCGCTGCTATCTACTGATCTTGCTGAACTCAAATTTCATGAAGGAAACGCAGCGACAATTCTTGAGTACGAACGACGGACCCAGCCCCATGTAGAAACGGATGATCTGCAAACGGCGGTGCAGGTGGTCAGGCAAACGGATTGTTTGTTTCCGGCACCACCGATGTTTATTGAGCAGTTTAACTTGTCGCGGGAGCTTGTAGCTTTGCCGCTGCCAGGTATGGGGACGTTTGCGATTAAATACGTTGCCGTTAGGCATCAGCGTGTGTTGGGCTCTGCAGCACACGAATTCTTCTATCAGCAGATACTCGAGTTAACGGAAGAATTTCGTCATCACTTTGGCCTGCCAAACCTCCAAGAATTGCGTAAGCAGCGCAAGCTGACTTACTGAAAACGAGGCTAACTGTTATCCTGCCGTTAACAATAAAAGAGGCGAAAGCTTTGTATAAAACCCCCTTACTTGCTGCTATGCAACAAGTTGCAATGGCCGCAATGGTTGCTGTTTGTGCGACTGGCGTGGCAGTTGCCCAGGATATAGAAGACAGTCTTGAAGTGGTCTCAGATACCACGACCAGTGCCGTGAAGTCACAGCAGAAGGTCGATGCCCTGTCGCGAGAAACCCGCCTGTTGCTGGAGGAATATCGAAGCCTTAAGGATAGCGTCGAGTATCAGGAGGCTTATACCCGAGAGCTTCGGCAGTTGGATGCCTCCCAGAGGGAACGCGTTGAATCGCTCAATCAGCAAATAGCTCAGGCGCGCATTACCCGACAGCGGATTCTGCCGCTGATGCGTTCCATGGTCGATGCGTTGGAATCATTTGTGGTGTTGGATTTGCCCTTTCATCGTGAGCAAAGACTGTCTGCTGTCGTGCAGCTCAAACAGCGACTGGACCGTGCAGATATCTCCGTCTCCGCACGTTTTCGCTTGTTGTTGGAGGCTTACCAGATAGAACAGGGCTACAGCGGCTCCGTAGAGGCGTGGCGAGGGCCGCTTCAGGACAATGGTGAGATTCGCTCTGTTGAGTACCTGCGCCTGGGTCGTGTTGCGCTCTACTATCAAAGCCTGGACCGTCTCAGCAGCGGCTATTGGGATAAAGAGACCCGGTCCTGGGTGCCTTTGGAAGCAGGCCGAAATCGCTCGTTGTCGCAGGCAATGCGAGTCGCGCGCAGCCAAACAGCGCCCCAGTTGCTGACGCTGCCGTTACTCGCGCAGGGTGATCAGCCATGAGGTACGCCATCACCGCGGTCTTGGTGCTTGTATTTTCGCTGAGCCAAATCGTTAGTGCGCAAGAGCAGATAGAGGACCTCGATCAACTGCTGGCGGCGGTAAAGCAGCAACAAGCGCAGCAGCGCGAGCTAAATCGCCAGCGAGAGCGTGAATTTATGGCTGATAAGCGCCAGCAGCAGCAACTCCTGCAGCGTGCTCGCAGTGACTTTGAAAAGCAGCAGCAGGAGAATCAGCCGTTGCTAGCGGTCACTGAGAGCAACGCCAGTGAAATAGACCGTCTGGAGAAGGAGCTCGCCGAGGTCGTGGGCGACATGGGAGACCTTTCCAGTACGTTTCGTGAGTTTGCAGGGGATTTTTCCGCAGTACTGCGGGAGTCAATGCTCAGCGCCCAGTTACCTGAGCGACTGGAGATAGCTCAGTCGTTGGCAGATGCCAACACGCAGGCGAGTATTGAAGAGATTCAATCCCTTTGGCTTTTGCTTCAGGAAGATATGACTGAGTCTGGCAAGGTGGCACAGTTTCAAGCACCTGTGATCGACAGCGCCGGTGCCATGCAAACCGGCCAAGTGTTGCGTGTGGGGGTTTTCTCAGCATGGAAAGACGGCGATTTTTTACGTTACGTGCCAGAGACGGGAGAGCTGTTGTCGTTGAGTCGACAGCCGCCCAGCCGGTTCAGAGCTGCGGCCCGCGAGTTCGCGAGCGCCGACGGCGGTCTTTATTCATTGGCCATCGATCCTACTCGCGGAAGCTTGTTAGGGATGCTCAGTTTTACACCTGATTTGCGCGAACGAATAGAGCAGGGCGGTACCATCGGCCTGATAATTATCGGCCTGGGTTTGTTTGGCCTGGCACTGACCTTATGGCGCCTTAGTTATCTTCTGGTGATCTCCAGGCGTATTCATCGCCAGCTGCAGAATCTCACTGACCCTAGCAACAGCAACCCCCTAGGCCGCGTGTTGCTGGCAGTGGAAAGCGTATCGCTAGATGAAGACGAATTGTTACAACTTAAGCTGGACGAGGCAGTGTTGGCTGAAATCCCCGCTTTGGAGCGGGGTAACGGTTTGATTAAGTTGTTTGCTGCAACGTCACCTCTGCTGGGCCTATTGGGTACAGTGACTGGCATGATCCTCACCTTCCAGGCTATTAGTTTGTTTGGTACCGGTGATCCCAAGCTGATGGCCGGGGGAATATCACAGGCGTTGATGACCACGGTACTGGGCTTAGTCGTCGCAATTCCTCTGTTGTTTGGCCACAGCGTAGTCGCCTACTTGTCGCGGATCATGGTTCAGCGCCTGGACGAACAGTGTGCCGGCGTTTTGGCCCGGTCAGCAGAGCAGCAGGAGCACTAGAGCGTGGCGTTCTGGTATGAAGTGACGGATTTCATGGATCAGGGCGGGCCCGTGTTGTGGCTGCTTTTCTTCACCTGTCTATTGTTATGGCTATTGATACTGGAGCGGGCCTGGTTTCTTCGTTTCAGCTGGCCTGTGCAGCTAAGCGCATTGGTTAAAGACTGGGAACGTCGGGACGACAGCCAATCCTGGAAGGCTAAGAAGATACGCGAGGCGGTGGTGTCTGAATCTTCGATTCAGCTTCATGCCCAACTGCCGATGATACGAGTGCTGGTGGCTCTGTGCCCGCTGCTTGGCTTGCTTGGCACTGTGCTTGGAATGGTGGCGGTGTTTGAGGTAATCGCTGTGAGCGGAAATGACGATGCACAGGGGATGGCCAGAGGTATTTATCGAGCCACTATTCCTACGATGGCAGGTTTAGTGATCGCTCTTACGGGGCTTTATTTTACGGTTCGTCTGGGGCAGCTTGCAGACCGCAGAGCCCGTGCTTTACGTGAGGCGATGCCTTTGAATCAAGGCGTTATAGGGGAGGCTGCTAATGAGTGCTAGACGCCACCTCCCGCCAGCGGATGAAACCGAGCTGGACATGACGCCCATGCTGGACATTGTGTTCATCATGCTTATCTTCTTCATCGTGACCACGTCGTTCGTTAAAGAGTCCGGTGTCACAGTGTCGACGCCGCAGGCCGATACCGCCGCCCAGCAGGACAACGCCAATATATTCATTGCGATCACTGCAGATGGCGAGGTGTGGATTGACCGACGTCCGGTTGATCCTCGCAGTGTGCGCGCCATTGTTGCGCGATTGCACGCGGACAACCCGGAGGGATCGGTCATTATTCAGTCCGATGAAGAGGCGTCGACTCGCATGCTGGTAGAAGTGATGGATCAAGTGCGCCTCGCTGGTGTTGAGGGTATAGCAATTGCTGCGGAGAAAGGCGTGCAATGACAGCGATGCCGCCCTTACGGCTTTTGCCGGCTTTTATCGGCGCGATGGTGATCAGCCTGGCGATATTTCTGTTTATGCAAAGCCTTATCAAACGCGGACAAAGCGAAGATATTCAGCTGGTGGTTTACGAAAACGTGGAAATTTTACGCCAGCAGCCAGAGCCTGAAGAGCCAGAGAATGTTGAACAGGCGCCGCAAGAGGCACCGCAGGAACCGTTGATGGAACAACTGCAAATGGCCCCTCCAACGTCACAACCAAAGCCTGTATTGGAAATGCCATCACTCGATTTAGGCGTGGGTGATATTGATATTCGCGCGGTGGGCAATAACTTCAGTGCACCTTTAGGGGCCGGGGGCGTGTCTATTCCCGGCGGTGGACAAGACGCCAAGGGCTTCGTTGAAGTGGTACCTTACAATACGCGAAGGCCAAACGTTCCTGATGTCGCTTGGCAAAATAAAATCAACGGCTGGGTGCTAGTCGCCTTCACCGTGACGCCGCGAGGTGAAACGCGCGACGTCAGAGTACTTGATGCCAAACCTAGAGGGGTGTTCGAGGAAAAAGTGATCGCCGCCGTGGAGGATTGGCAATATTCGGTCAAGTTTGCCGGTAAGTCCTCATCCAATGTTGTCTTAACGCAGCGCGTGGAGGTCCGCTGGCAGGACTTTCCTAACAACCTTCCTAACGTGGACTAAACGTGCCGCGACTCAACTATTTTTTGCTGGTCTGTATCTTATTTGCGCCAATCGCAGGGGCACAGGAACAGGGTCAGTATCGCAGTCGCGTCATGTTGGATCCGCTGGGTGAAAT
>JBDWQQ010000134.1:0-8662 GCA_039986455.1 Halioglobus sp. | reverse complement strand
TGTTCGGGCGGGTATGACTGCGGTGCGCATAGCTTGTGTTTGAGTGTCCCACCAGGGAATTTCTACCGCCGGCAGTTCGATCTCGCCTGTTCGTGTCGGTACGACGGCCACGCTGTCGCTGCGTGAACCGAGCAAGCCGCTCGATATCTCTGCATCGGCTATGGTGGGCTGATCAGGATAGTGCTTGATACCGTCAGTTGCAGGCAACAGTGCAGGGGGGAGCTGTGCTCCCTGTAACCCTTCGCCGCGAAGCCGTATGGTTCGAGTAACGGACTCACCGACCCTTAGTTTTTCAGGGTCTGTCGACCACTCTTCTTCAACCACAATGTTACGTGCAGGTAACCAGGTGCTGCCGGGGTAAGCGGACGGGCGCGGCAGTACATCAATGTTGATGGGCTTGCTTTGCAAGCGCACTAGCTTGCCTTTAGCGGTATCGAAAACGCTGCGTCGCGGTCCGCTCTCTCTCGCAGAAAAACTCTGGGCTGGTATTTCAAGGACACCGCTTTTTTCCGGAAAAATGGCGTAGCGCACTTCATGCACTAGCCAGGGCCTGCCATTGATTGTGCGCTGGAAAGATTTTTGCTCCAAAGGTACGACGAAAGCACCTGGTAACTGCAGGTCGCTGATACTGCGTCCATCCAGATTCACTGCCTGCTGCAATCGTAGGGTCAGAATCAATTGGCCCTGGACGTAGACTGAGTCGCTGTCCACGGTGGCTTCAAAAAGAACGGCCTCTTTGCCTGAATGCACCACGGGGGCTTTGCTGACATTGACCCACACTGGGGTAGTTTTGCTGGCCCCGACCTGAAATGTAGAGATAATCAGGGCGCCGGGCCTTCTTGGGGTGAGCTCAATTTGTAACTGACGATTGTGATTGCGCTTACCATTCATGATGGTCGTATTACTGCGCGTTTTGCGAGATAAAATTTCCCAATCATTGAACAGAGGGTCCAGGCTGACTGTGCCCAGGTCCTCGTCGTCTTCGGTCGCGCTAATCACCAATTGCAGGGTGTCGCCCATAGCGATCTGCTGACGGTCCACCGTGGCTTCAGCAGCTGCATATACCAAAGTTCCGGTCTGCCCTACGAGTAGAATCACTACCCACAGGACCGACCTACCAATACGTTTCATCATCCTTCGTTTTTCCCTGCTGCTGTCGCTGCTGGCTTTCATAGCGGAATTTTTGCCGCAGTAGACCGGAGGGGTCGTCTGGGACTCGTCGCAACCACTGCTCCATGGCCTGATCTTTTTCCAGGTCTTCCTGCTGTGCCTGTGCGATTTCTGCTTCCAGTTCTTCCTGCTGCTGCTCGTTTTCCTGCCTTTCTTGCTCGTTCTGCTCTTGTTCTTGCTCTGATTCTGAATCCTGCTCCTGGTCGGATGGCTCATCCTGATCAGAATCCTGAGGGTCCTCGGGCGGACTGTCCTGCTGCTGCTCCTGATCTTGCTCCTGGTCCTGGTTGTCTTCGCTCTGTTGTTGATCTTGATTTTGTTGCTGGTCCTGGTCCTGGTTTTGCTCCTGGTCCTGATCTTCCTGATCCTGCTCATTCTGCTGATCTGATTGCTGTTGCTGCTCTTGCTGTTGTTTTTGCATTTCCTCCAGGAGTGCCAGGTTCTCTATGGCATCCTGCTGATCGGGGCTTAGCTCCAGTGAGATACGATAAGCATCAATGGCCTCGTCCAGCTTTCCGGCTTTAGCCAGGGCATTGCCCTGGTTGTAAAGCCTGTCACCGCTTTCTGGGTCGGCAAAGCTCTGCGTGGCTCGCTCGTAGTCGCCCGCGCGATAAGCGGCTGTGCCAGCCCAGTCCTGATTCTCGAACAGGCTTGCTGCAGCTTCGCTATTACCCTGTTCCAGAGCACGTTGACCCTGTTGGTCTGGTGTTAGCCAGAGGTCGTCCCAGGCATCCGCATGCGCCGTTTGAGGCACTGGAGTAAACATGAGGGGCAGCAAACAGACAATCCAACCCCTGCGGAACAAACTCAGCACCACGGGCAGCAACAACAGGATCAGCAGGTAACCCTGATCCTCCCAGGCGTCAGCGGCCCGGTCTAACACCATCGTTTGCTCAGGAGGGGCCAGAAGGTCATCTGCTAACAAGTAGTCCAGGTCGGCATCGTCGATCTGCATGCGCATGTAGCGCCCACCTGTTTCGCTGGCTAAACCGCGCAGTAAGCTCTCGTCCAATGAGGGCATGACAATGGTCCCACTCTCATCTTTCAGAAAGCCGCCTTTGGGCAAAGGCAGTGGTGCCCCGGTCGCGGTTCCTATTCCCATAATGGCCAGGCCCATGCCGCTACCTCGCATCAGGTCGGAAGCCTCCCGCCGATCGTCCTCGGTGATGCCATCAGTCACGAGCAGGATCCGCCCCTGCTGAACGCCCGCAGATTGCATAAGCTCCAGGGCTTGAGCGAGCGCAGCAGTCGGCTCCGATCCGGGTACCGGCATCATGCCGGGGTTAAGTGCCGGTAGCAGATTGGCAATGGTAGGTGTGTCATCGGTTAACGGAGTAACAATATGGGCGTCTCCGGCGTAGGCGATAAGCCCCGTTTGGCCTTCTTTACGCTGCTCCAACAGGTCCAGTAATTTTTGTCGGGCACGGTCATTACGCGAAGGCGCAAGGTCGGCTGCCATCATTGAATAACTCAGGTCGAGAACCATAACCAGTGCGTCCTGCTTCTGGTGCACAGGTTGCGGAATTTTCTGGAAGCTGGGTCCGGCGGCCGCTATGACGGCGATGGCCCAGACCAGAAGGAGGGCGGGGGTGAAATTGCTTTTGCGCCGCCCCGTAGATTCGCCGATCAGGTAGGGCAGCAGGTCAGGGGCGATCACAGAGCTCCAGCTGCCGCTGCGGTTGCGCAGGTGCCAGAGCAGAGCGGCAAGGATGAACGCGGGCACCAGTGCCCATAGCCATTCGGGGCGCATCAGATGAAAGTTCATGCGGCATCCCCCCTTGCTGAGGCGCTTGAACTGGAGGGCGACTGCCACAGCCGGCGGATGGCCAATCCAAAGCTGATGACCAGGGCCACTAGTAGCGGCAGGTATCCCAGAGCCTGCCTGGGCCGGTAGCTGGTGGTATCGACTTCTATTGGCTCCAGTTGGTCCAGTAACTGATAGATATTAGCCAGTTCTGCTGGGTTTCTTGCGCGGAAATACTTGCCGTCAGTGATGCCTGCAATTTTTTGCAACCCTGCCTCGTCGAGCTCCGCTGAGGGGTTAACCTGCCGCGACCCGAAGCTGGAGCCAAAGAGCCCGGGCATGGTTAAGCTGTCAGCGCCAATACCGATGGTGTAGATACGAATCCCCAGTGCTGCGGCGAGCCTCGCGGCGTCCATGGGTTTTACCGAACTGGCGGTATCCTTGCCGTCACTGAGTAATATCAACACCCGGTTTTCAGCCGGACGCTCCTTGAGCCTTTTTACTGCCAGGCCAATGGCGTCACCGATGGCGGTATCCTGTCCCGCAAAACCGATTTGAGCTTCGAGTAAAAAGCGCTTTACGGTGGCTGTGTCAAAGCTGAGCGGGGATTGCACATAGGCATTGCTGCCGAAAAGAATGAGCCCGAGACGGTCGCCCTCGCGTTGCTCGATAAATCGACTCCCCACTTGCTTTACCGCACGGATACGACTGACCAGTTGATCGGAGACTTCCATGTCCTCAATGGTCATGGAGCCGGAAATGTCTACTGCCAGCATCAAGTCGCGACCACTGTTGGGTAACTCAATGGGTTCCCCCACCCATAGGGGGCGTGCTGCGGCAATCAGCAGTAAAAGCCACACGCTCCACAGTGCTGCAATGGGCAGGCGAGCTGCTGTTCTGTTCGAGCGCCCCTGATTGGCACTGAGTTGCTGCCACTGCGAGAAGAAGGGCGCACGTAGCGCAGGCTCCTGTCCTTGAGCTACAGGGGCGAAGCGCCGCACCAGCCATGGCAGTGGCGCCAGAAATAGCATGAAGGGCCAAACCCACTCAATCATTGTTGCGCCTTGTGCGTAGCAATCCAGCCCGCGATGGCGTTCAGGTGATCCGCCACTCCGCTGCTCTCGGGTAACGCTAGATATTGCGCTTGTAGATATATCAGCTCAAAGTGTGCGCTGCTGCCGCTGCCTGTGTTGAGAAATGACTGCCAGTTCTCCCCGGTAAGGCTTGCGATATCACGTTGGGGATAGGCCCTGAGCGCGACTGCCTTGAGCAGCGCATTCGCCTCGGTCAGGCAGAGGCTTGCATCTTCACTAGTTTGCCATTGCGCACGGACCTCGTTCAGGGCTGTGATTCCTTGCCGCCGATAAGCGTTACGCTTATATCTGGCGAGTAAGCGCCAGCCTGCGAAAGCACACACAATAAGAGCCAGGGTAATCAGTAGCCACCAACCGGGAGCTAAAGGCCACCAGCCTATGGCTGTCGGTTCTCGCAGCGGATTAAGCTGCGCCAAAGGGTCGGCAGGGTTCATTAACGCCGGTCCCCATAATAGGTTTGTAGAAAGCTAAATGGCGCGGCAGCGGTTGAGGCTGGCAGGACAGGAATCCCCAGCTTTGCCATGTCCTGTTGCAGACGCGCTTGCGCACTGTCGAATGTGTCGCTGTATTGTTTGCGTAAAAAACGGTCGCCGGTATTCAGCTCGCTGCGCTGTTCGCCGTCGGTCACTGCGTACCGGCCACCACGGGGCAATCTCGCTTCCAGCGGGTCGCTGCAAGATAGGGCGGTTACCTGGGTGTGTTGAGCCAGTTGGAACAGGTGCTTACGGGCATTTTCGCTGTCTGCGCCCTGAAAATCACTCACCAGATAAATATTACTGCCCGGTTTAGCGATGCGCCTGAGGTTAGCCAGCATATCTGCGAAGCTGTCTGAGTCAGGGGCATTGTCCAGAGGTAATGCGTGATTGAAGGATTCTAGCTGAGAGAGCAGTGCTAGCACGGTTCGCCGGGAGCGGCGTGGTCGCACTTCCCGGTGGCGCTGGCCGTCGAATACCAGGCCGCCCACCCGGTCGCCATTGTCCAGGGCGCTCCAGCAAAGCAGGCTGGTTAAATGAGCCGCCAGCACTGACTTAAAGCAGTGGCTGGAGCCAAAAAACATACCGGGTCGTTGGTCTACAACCAATAGCACCGGTCGTTCTCGCTCTTCCCTGAATAGCTTAGTATGGGCGTCACCGGTGCGGGCGGTAACGCGCCAATCGATACTGCGAATATCGTCACCGGGCTGATAACTGCGCACCTCTTCGAAGTCTATGCCGCGGCCTCGAAAGTTTGATTTGTTCGGTCCGGTCAGTGCAGACAGGGCACGATTGCGGCGCGCCAGCTTGAGTTGCCTGGCAGGAAAACGCAGGCTTATCAATTCTTCCAGCGACGCATAAGCGCCTCTGGCGGGCGTTGCGATATCCGCTTTGTGCATCAGCCCACAGGCACCAGGGCGAGTAGCTCGCCGGTGACCTGATCAGGGGTAACGCCGCTGGCTTCTGCCTCAAAGCTCAGCAGTAGGCGGTGGCGAAAGACGTCAGCTGCGACTGCCTGTACGTCGTCGGGCCCAACAAAATCTCGCCCGGCTAACCAGGCGTGGGCGCGGGCGCATCGGTCCAGAGCGATTGTCGCTCGGGGGCTGCCGCCGTATTCAATCCAGTGTTGAAGTTGCTCGCTGTAGCGCTCTGGCGACCGTGTGGCGATGACCAGTTGCACCATGTAATCCTCAACAGCAGAGGACATGTGCAAGTCCAGTACTTCCTTGCGAGCAGCAAAAACCGCTTCTTGAGACAGGGGCTGGGGCGCTGCCGCCGGTGACATGCTCGCTTCAGAGCGGGTCAGGCGCAAAATATCGGCCTCTGCAGCGGCATCGGGGTAATCCACGTTAACGTGCAGCAAGAAGCGATCCAGCTGTGCTTCCGGGAGAGGGTAGGTGCCTTCCTGTTCAATCGGGTTCTGCGTTGCCATGACCAGAAACAGGCGCGGTAAGTCATAGGTCTCTGAACCCACGCTTACCTGGCGTTCAGCCATTGCCTCCAGCAGGGCTGATTGCACTTTGGCCGGGGCTCGGTTGATTTCATCAGCCAAAACCAGATTGTGGAAGATGGGGCCACGCTGAAAGTGGAAGGAACCTTCTTGGGGTCGATAGATTTCCGTGCCCGTCACATCGCCTGGCAGTAAATCCGGGGTGAACTGGATGCGCTGGAAGTCACCCTCAAGCCCATCTGCCAGACTTTTGACCGCGCGTGTTTTCGCCAGGCCAGGGGCACCCTCAACCAGAAGGTGGCCGTCTGCCAGCAATGCGATGATAAGTCTCTGTACTAAATGAGTTTGACCAATGATCTGGCCACTAAGCCACTCTTGCAGGGCCCTGATGTCTGCGCTTGCCACGCGTTCTCCTGTTTTCGTGTTGTTAGGTCTAAAGCTGCCCGAAAAGGCTGGCGCATTGTATCGCAACTCGCCTCAGCTTCCAGCCCCTGATTTTGCGATCGAAAACTGTGACTTTTCACCGGTGGAAAAGTTCCCGTTTGGGGTCTCCCAGCCCCTAGATTGGTCTAGACTTGAAGGCAGGTTGCCCATTCGTTACAGGCGGCTAACTAACTGACGGGAAATGAGTGGAATGATCTGGGAAAACTTCAAAAAGAGTCTGATGAAGGACCTGAAGAAACGCATTGATAGCCATGCCGAAGAGGCCGACCGGCAGTCCCTGAATAATCTCGGTGATAACTTCTATCGTCGCTTTGCCGCAGAGGACCTGCGAGGTCGCTCAGTCGAGGACCTATACGGCTGCCTGTATTACCTGCTGCGCTTCATGCGTGCCTCAAATGGTGTAGAACCGCGCGTCGCGTTTTTCAATCCGGATCTACAAACGCACGGCTGGGAAAGTAGTAACACTGTGCTGGCAATTCACTGCAGAGGCATACCCTTCGTCACGGCTTCGGTGCGAGGAGAGATAAACCGCCGCAATATGCCTATTCACATTATTGCCAGCTCGAACTTGGCGGTAAGGCGCAGTGAGAACGGCAGTCTCGATTGCATCCTCGGCCATAGCAATGGAGGTCACGAGAACAGCTCCAGTGAGGCAGTGATCTATTTTGAGCTCGCTAGGCACTCACAACCCAAGGAGCTGGATGAACTGCGCCAGACCCTGCTGGACATTCTGGGTGAAGTCGCTGGCGTCGTTGATGACTTTCCAGCGATGAATGAACGGCTTGAGCAGGTGATTGAGGCGGTCAATCAAAGCGCCTGTGTCGATAAGGATCTGCGTGAGGAAGCGGCCGCTTTTCTGGTTTGGCTGAGTGAGCAGCATATGACCATGCTTGGCTATGAATACCTCGAAGTAGATCACAGCGAGCGTCATCCCGTCGTCAACGTTGCCAGCGAGAATGGTCTGGGCCTGCTCCGTGACCGAGAGACCCGCGGTGTCGCCGATCTCGAGGCCGACCTTGCCACGATGTCCAAAGAAGAATTGCACCGCAGACAGTTGAGCTTTTCCAAATCACGTCAACGGTCCCGCATACATCGTCTTACTTACCCCGACTACGTGGAAGCACGAGTCTTTAATGAGAGTGGGGACCTGGTAGGGCAGCATCGTTTTATTGGTTTGTATACATCTTCTGTCTACACCATGCACCCCAAGTACATTCCCATTTTGCGCCGCAAGGTGCAGGCGGTGATGGAGATGTCCAATATGGATTGGGCGGAGCATGAGACGCGAGAACTGGCGCGGGTGTTGGAACTCTTCCCCCGTGATGAACTGTTTCAGAGCAGCATTGCCGATTTGTCGAGCACGGTGAATGCAATTAACCGTATTCAAGAACGTCGCCAAACTCGTCTTTTCGTGCGCCGCGATATACACGGGAAGTTTGTCAGCTGTATCGTGTATGTGCCCAGAGACCGTTACACCACCGAACTGCGCGAACAAATTGAAGGGATTCTCAGCGAGGCATTCCAGGCTGAAGAGTCAGAGTTTACTACCCAGTTTTCCGAGTCCATTTTAGTCCGCTGTCATTTTGTACTGCGGGTTAACCCTGCGGTGCAGTTACACTACGACGATGCCGAGCTGGAAGACCAGATCGTTCAGGCTACTCTGGGTTGGAAAGACAGGCTGCGAAACCGTTTAGTTGAAGAGTTCGGGGAAGAAGTCGGCAATGAATATGTAGACGAGTTTGGGGCAGGTTTCCCCCCCGGCTATCGCGACGATTTTGATCCACGCATGGCGGTGGCAGACATCAAGAAGGTATTGAGACTCGTTCAGGGCGAACGCCTGGCAATGTCTCTATATCACCCGCTGGATGATGGAGAGCACTTGCTGCGACTGCGTCTTTATCATCAGGGAGAGAGTTTGCCTCTGTCTGACGTGCTTCCGATATTGGAAAATCTCGGCTTGCGCGTGGTGACTGAACGCCCCTATGGGATTCGGACTCGCAGCGGGGAAAAGTATTGGATTCAGGAATTTTCCATGCACTATTCCCTGTCCAGTAATTTCGATCTGGATCAGATTAAAGAAGAGTTTGAAGATGCCTTTGCCCGCATCTGGTTTGGCGAGGCTGAAAGTGACTCCTTTAATCGGCTGTTGATAGGCACCCGGCTGAGCTGGCGGGAACTGGCGCTCTTGCGAGCCTATGCGCGCTATTTGCAGCAGCTCAACTTTCCCTACAGTGTTGAGTACATTGCGGGGACAATGGCAGACCACCTGCACATCACCGCGTTAATT
>JBDWQQ010000133.1:0-9198 GCA_039986455.1 Halioglobus sp. | reverse complement strand
GCAGTGTGCATCTCCCCGTCGTACTCAATTTCTTCGTTGCCTTTGAACTCCACTGTAGAGCCATCTTCCAACGTGAACTGGTAGTTGGTGTTCTCCAGATCCTCTTCCTTCACCAGCACGCCCTGGAATGCCTCCGGGTTGAAGCGGAAGGTGGTGCAGCCCTTCAATCCTTGCTCAGCGGCGTATAGGTATGTGTCTTTGAAGTCCTCGTAGGGGAAGTCTGTAGGCACATTGATGGTTTTGGAGATCGAGGAGTCTACCCATTTCTGGGCGGCAGACTGCACGTCTACATGTTGCCGGGGTGTGACATTGTCCGCGGCAATAAAATAGTCGGGAAGTTGTTTGCTCTCATCATCTGTGAACGGCATGGCATCGCCATTCACCAGTTCGCGATAGGCCAGCAACTCGAAGGAGAACACATCGACCTTCTCTTTGGACTTCTTGCCCTCGCGAATCACGTTACGACTGTAATGATGGGCAAAGCTGGGCTCGATGCCGTTGCTGGCATTGTTGGCCAGCGACAATGAAATCGTGCCCGTGGGCGCAATAGAGGAGTGGTGAGTAAATCGCGCACCCTCCTGAATGATGGAATTCACAAGCTCAGGCTCTTCCAAAGCCAGCGCCTGCATGTAGTGGCTGTACTTGGCATGCAGTACCTTGCCCGACAACTTGTCACCCAGCTTGATACCGTCCGCTGCCATTTCCGGACGACGACGCAGCATATCGCCGGTGACTTCAAACTCTTCGTCCATGATGGGCGCTGCCCCTTTCTCACGGGCAAGATCAAGACCAACTTTCCAACCGGAGACCGCCATCTGCTTGCTCACTTCCTCAGTGAACTTCAGGGAGTCTTCGTCACCATACTTCATCTGCAGCATGGTCATGGTAGAGCCAAGGCCAAGAAAACCCATGCCGTGACGGCGCTTGCTGGTGATTTCCCTGCGCTGCTCTTCCAATGGCAGACCATTAATCTCAACGACGTTATCTAACATGCGAGTGAATACTGCCACCACTTCCCGGTACTCTTCCCAATCAAAGTGGGCTTTAGCGGTAAAGGGCTCACGAACAAACCGGGTCAGGTTTACGCTACCTAAAAGGCAAGAACCGTAAGGTGGCAGAGGCTGCTCGCCGCAGGGGTTGGTAGCGCGAACATTTTCGCAGAACCAGTTGTTGTTCTTTTCATTCACCTCATCGATCAGGATAAAGCCGGGTTCCGCATAATCATAAGTAGAGCTCATGATGGCGTTCCACAGCTTGATCGCGCGGATACGCTGGTAAACCCGACACGCCACCTGCCCATGCTCATTGGTGACATAGCCTTCAGTGATCGGGAAAGAGCGCCACACCACTTCCTGGTCGGGGTCCAATTCAAGATTGGCAAACTCTTTTGGCGTTACCGGGAAAGAAAGCGGCCACTCGCCATCCTCTTTGACCGCATTAATAAAGTCTTCTGTAATCAGCAGTGACAGGTTGAACTGGCGAAGTCGCCCGTCTTCCCGCTTGGCCTTCACAAAATCAAAGACGTCGGGGTGGTGCACGTCAAAGGTCGCCATTTGCGCACCGCGACGTCCGCCGGCGGACGAAACGGTGAAACACATCTTGTCGAAGATATCCATGAAGGACATGGGGCCGGAGGTGTAGGCACCCGCACCCGAGACAAAGGCACCCTTGGGGCGCAACGTAGAAAACTCGTAACCGATACCGCAGCCCGCTTTCAGGGTCAGGCCCGCCTCAAGATTCTTCTGCAGAATCCCTTCCATCGAATCGGTAATGCTGCCGGACACGGTGCAGTTAATGGTAGAGGTTGACGGTTTGTGGGCCTGAGCCCCCGCATTAGAAACGATACGCCCCGCGGGAATAGCGCCGCGCTTTAACGCCCAGACAAACCGCTGCTCCCATTCCTGGCGCACTGCTTCGTCTTCGACTTCAGCTAACGCCCTGGCCACCCTGGCATAGGTGCCATCAATATCATTGTCGACAGCATTCCCCTGGCCGTCTTTCAATCGGTATTTTTTGTCCCAGATATCCAGAGAGGCTCCCTGGAGTTCGATAGTACTGCTATTGCCGCGGACGGCAGTGCCCTGCTTGGCTGTTGATTCCAAATCTTGCCCCTTGTACGTCAAAAATTGCGCCCGAAAAGCGGCCGCGAAGCTTGTTGTTAGAAGCGCTATTTAAACCCATATATCGGCATGTGAGCAACGGCCCACACAACATATTGTGAAAAAAACCGCTCTCTGTTCGATAAACGACCAACTGGAACCCGGCCCGTCAGAGCAATATCACCCCCAGAACGAGGAAGCCGGCGATCGAAACCCCACCCGCCAGTAGCGCGTAAGGTAACTGAGTACTCACATGTTGAATATGCTCTGTGCCGGAGGCGAGAGACGACACAATCGTGGTATCGGAAATAGGCGAGCTGTGGTCCCCAAAAATACCACCAGACAGCACCGCCGCCACCAGCAAACTGGGATCAACACCCATCGCTGAAGCAACGGGTACCGCGATGGGCAACATAATTGAGAAAGTCCCCCAACTCGAACCGACGGCAAAGGCAATAAACCCCGACACTAAAAACAGACAGGCGGGCAGTAGCCACGTCGGGAGCGTTTCGCCAACCAGACTCGCCACAAACACGCCGGTGCCAAGAGCCTTGGATACGCCACCCAACGCAAGCGCTAACAACAATACAGTGGCGATGGGCAACATTCCGCCAGCCCCCTCCATCCAGGTACTGGTCAGTCGCTCCAGATTCATACTCCGCTGGAACAAAACAAGAACCGACACGACCGTCAGCGCCAGTAAACTCGCCCACAGCACACTGGTGGAACCCGAACCGGCAAACAGGTCTCCCTCTCCCGTAATCAGCAGAAAGACAGGCATTGCTCCAACCAGGCAGGCCACCGGTAACAACATGTTCAGCGCATTCGGGGGTGCCGATTCTTTCAGTATCAGCGCGTCCTGCTGCACCGCCGAGGACTCCCCGGCAGCCGCTCGCCGTTCAGCTTCCGCCATAGGGCCCGGATTGAAGTCGCGGGCAACCGTGTAGGCCGCTAACAATACCGCCGTAATGGCGTAAAGGTTCATGGGGATAGACGACAACAGCACTTTCAACGGTTCTTCAACGCCAAGCCCGTCCAGCAATCCCAGATTAAAGGCACCCCAGGCATTGAGTGGAATCAGCATACAAATGGGCGCAGATGTCGAATCTATCAGATACGCCAGCTTTTCCCGCGACACCTTAAAGCGATCAAACAACGGTCGCGACACGGTGCCCGCCACCAACACCGTAATATTGGATTCGATAAAGATGAGAATACCAATGCACCAGGCCATCCACTGCGCACGCTTACCGTTATTGACCCACTTACGCTGCTCCAGGAATCGAATAAACCCGGTAACGCCGCCGGAGCGCTCGAGGGTGAGAATGAAAGCGCCGATCACCAGGGTAAATACAATCACTCTGGCATCTCCCGGGCTTGCCAACACCGCAAGAGACGCATCGATAGCAGTGGCCAGCGAACCCAGAATGCCCTCGCCTGCCAACAGGAAATAACCCAGCCAAATGCCGGTAAAGAGCGCCAGGTACACCTGACGAGTGAACAGTGCCAGGCCGATAGCGATTAGCGGAGGCAGTAATACCGTCCAGTTGGGATCCGTCATATCAGGCCTGAGCCCATCAAAGTGAGTGTGCCTTTATCGCCATCCAGCCGTGCTTGAGCGCCCACTGGAATAACGGCCTGATCCTCCACGTGACCGATCATAAAACCTCGAACCACTGGCACATTCAGGTCTGACGTTCGCTCCCGAAGCACCTGCTCCATGGAAAAGCTGTTCTTGGTGGTTTCGCTCTCGGTGAACTTGCCAAAGGCAATACCCGCGACGGCATCCAGAACGCCTGCCAACTTCAATTGCGTCAGCATTCGGTCAATTCGGTAGGGCGCCTCGTACACATCTTCAAGAAACAGGATGCGCCCATTGAAGTCAGGTTCATACGGAGTACCCATGAGGTGACAAATAAGCGTCAGGTTTCCACCAATGAGCGGGCCTTGCGCGACGCCTCCGCGGAACAAGGTCAAACGGTTTTCTTTCTCCACTCGCCCCGGTGCCGGGTCATCAAACACTGGCGGGGCAGCGAGTAACTGCCCTTTTTTCGCGGTCATGAGAGTTCGCTTGAACTGGGCGTAGCTGTAGTCACTAAAGTTATCCCCGGCGATGGGGCCGTGAAAGGTCACTAAGCCGGTCAACTGATGAATGGCGCAGTGCAGTGCCGTAATATCGCTATACCCCATCAGCACCTTGGGGTTTGCCGCAATATTTTCATAGTCCAGCAGCGGCAATAACCGGGAAGACCCGTACCCGCCGCGCAAGCTGAAGATAGCATCCACCTGGCGATCGGCAAACATGGCATTAAGATCATCTGCGCGCTGCTGATCAGAGCCCGCAAAGTACTGATCACGATGGTACAAGTGCTTTGCCGGTTTTACCTGAAAACCCAAAGAGCTCACCACGTCTCGAGCAAAGGCAATGTCCTCATCTTCAGGCACATTACTCGCTGGACTCACCAGCCCTATGGTCATGCCTTTGCGCAATCGCCGAGGCCTGATAATAGGCAAGGGATCGGTCGCTGCCGCCACCGCGCCGGCGGCGCCAGCCACCAGTGGAATGGCCGCCATTGTTTTGATCAGGCTACGCCGATCCATTCTGCTCTCCTTTCAACTCGCACTACTGTAGCAGCCCTGCCACCGTCATAGAAACTCAAGGCCCTGCACGGAGTTGATACCCAGGCCTGGGCTGGCATTTAACTGCACTCTCGGGCCGTCGAACAGGGTTCCACCCACCACCGGGTTTTGCCGACACAACATAGGCGCGTCCAAATCCACTCGCGCTATCGCCGATGACCTGGCGGCAGCCACATGCGCGGCCGCGCTCACCCCAATGGAGCTCTCCAGCATGCACCCCATCATGCAACTGACCTGCGCGTCTGCTGCGATGTCAGCAATTGCCAGTGCGTCGCTGATACCGGCGCTCTTGACCAGTTTGATATTAAGAATATCCGCTGCGCCAAGCTCGATCAGCCTGGCTGCATCGTGAGCATCAAATACACTTTCATCGGCCATCACCGGGGTATCCAGGGCCAAACGGACCTTCATGAGACCCGCCAAATCACTCGCCGCTACGGGCTGTTCAAGCAAGTCGACACTGAGGCCCTGTGCATTTAAAGCACCGATGACTGCTATCGCCTGATCGCTTGACCAGGCTTGATTGGCGTCCAGATAAAGCCTCGCGGTACTGCCAACAACATCGGCTACCTGCGTCACTCTGGCAATGTCCTCCTCAGGATTCCCGCCCACTTTTAACTTGAGTGACGTAAAGCCTCGCTCGACAGCGCTGCGAGCGCTGGCCACCATGGTTTTGGGGTCGCCTACGCTAATCGTTATTCCCGTCGATAGCTGCATTGAGCCGCCCCCGAGATAAGCTACCAAGGGAACATTCTCAATCTGAGCCGCCAGGTCGAAAACGGCTATCTCTAACGCGGATCGCGCGTTCACGTTATAGGACGGCGCCAGAGCCAACAGCGATAGTAGAGAGTTAAGGTCACCAAACTCCTGCTGCTTAACCCAGGGGAGCAGGCTATTTTTAAGTGACTCAAGGATACTCAGGTGATCACGGCCGGTGATTGCCATGGTGGCTGGCGCACTGCCATAGCCAATTTTCCCGCATTCGGATTCCAACAGCAGAACGACATCTTCCACTTGCTCAACCTGCCGCAAAGCAGTCTTGAACGGCGTACGCAGTGGAACCCGCAACATAGCCAATCGGTAACCGGTGACTTTCATTTGCGCAACTGCCCCGGCTTTGCCTGGCAATGACTCAGCAGCAAAACGCTATGCATGCAGGCTTCTCAAGGGGCTACGCCTCCCAGCCACATCAACAAGCGACCCACCAGCAGCCCGCCGGCGGTGCCTACCACGTAGCCCAGCAGGGCCATCAATACGCCCACCGGCACTAACTGTCGCGAGTATGCCGCGGCAAGAATGGGCGCCGACGCCACCCCACCAATGTTTGCGAGTGAAGCTATTCCACAGGTGAATAAATCAAGTCTAAGCACACGCGCGGCCACCAACATGAATACTGCATGCACCAACAGAATAACCAGCCCTGCTAGCAGATAGAGTGGTGCACTGGCCAAGTCTGCAAACGAAGTCCGTGATGCGATGGTGGCGACCATCAGATAGAGCAGCGCGTTGGCAAGCACGTCGCTGCCAGACAAACGCGACAGAGGCGTATACGCGAGCACTAATCCTAAAGCAGTGACCGCCAGAATACGGACGACACTGACACTGAAAAAACCTGAACTCCCAAGCCATTGCCCCACCTGGTCAGCCAGCATTGCTCCCAACAAGCCAACGCCAAACAGCAACAGCAATTGCGGATCGCGCAGTTCCCCCTCGGCATGGGTGGCCACGGCATCATTGTCCAAGGTCACAGCGTCGGCGCGCGACCAGGCATTGAATCGCCCCGCCAATGGGACCAAGGCCAGCAACAACATAAGCCACAGCGAGTAATCAATGGAATCGACCAACAGCGCATAGCCAAGATCTGCATCTGGCACCGCCAGCGCAGTCTGCACGGCGACCATGTTCGCAGTACCCCCCAGCCAACTGCCAGCCAAAGTAGCGAATACGCCCCAGGCACCATCGCCCAATAGACCTCGAAACAAAAGGAAGGCCACCAGGCAACCGACCACAATTCCGGCAGCGGCAACCATAAAAGCAGCCAACAACCTCGGCCCAAGTCGCAGCAACTCTCCCAGCCTGCACTTAAGCAATAGCAGCAGAATCATCGCAGGCACCAGCAGACGCTTTATTTCAGAATAGGCCTGAGACTGCGCATCATTGATTGCCCATAGACCACTTCCCGCCAGAATCATGGCACAGAGGTAAGTGAGCACAATTGGCGGCAGCCAGCGAAACACTCGCCATTGTGGTCGATGATGCCCCAGCCAGATCAGCGCGCCTGCAAGCAATAGGAGGGACGCAAGGTACCCGGCGACGCTGCTGATCACATGAATCCCCTTAAAATTGTTATGTCGCTAGCATGCGGTATCCCGGTGAAATTCTCAATCCAGCGCCGGCCAAGCCGGCGATTGGTCTACACTTTCAATAGTCGCAATAGAGAGGGCGCAACATGACGGGCGTTTCACTGGATACCTGGGCAGCACTGGCTGAGATTATCGGCGCGGGCAGCATAGTCACCGGCCTGATTGTTGGCTTGTTTCAGATACGACAGTTTCGCGTGCAACAGCGAGATTCAGTCGCCATAAACCTGGCCCAAACCTTTTACAGCCCAGATCTCGCGCGCGCCCTCAGCCTGCTGCAAAACGTACCGGATGGTATTTCCCTGGTGGAGCTGCGAGAAAAGGGAGACGACTACGAGCAGGCTGCGATCACTGTGTGCACCTCCTTCGAAACCATGGGCCTGTTAGTTCACGAGGGAATCGCACCCATGCAATTGGTGATGGACCTGGCCGGCGGAATCGTCTCCACCATGAGCCGAAAGCTCGCGCAATGGCAGCTGGATCTGCGCGAAGAACAGCAGCAACCGTCGTGGGGAGAGTGGTTTGAATGGCTGGGAGACAAGGCCCGCGAGATAAAAGATGCGGAGCCGCCCGGACACATCAGATTCAAAAGCTAAAGGCCGGAAAGACCGACAGCTGACACTGCAGCAATATCAAAGCAGCATGAGCGCCAAAACTGCGACACCGGCAAACCCCATCATCAATGTGACCGCATAGCTGAGGTAAACGAAAATCGATTTACCCACTGCGCCACGCCAACCAGAACCGTAGGTTTTTCTGAAGGCCAGAGGCAGATAGACAAACAGGGCTATCATCAACCAACCATCAACATGCACCTGAAGCAACTCAATCGCCTGCGCCAATAAAAACAGCAGATAGACGAAGGAGTGGTAATGCAGGGAAAACACCAGGTGCTGCAGGTAGTGAAATGAGGAGAACAAGTACGCGAACTGAACCAGCAAGGCGAAAACAGGCAGTAAAAGAAACATCATTTGCGGCAGATAACTGACCATCGCTTCGATAAATTCTCTGGGGTCATCCTTGATCTTCACAACATTGGTTTCCGCGCGCTCATCCAGGTCCTTAAGCCATTGGGGACTGTTCTCATCGGCAAGATCAATCTCTGCCAGCCCATCATCCGTATCCTCTGACTCGTCACCTGGAGTATCAGACGCAGCATCGTCTGCAGCTACCACTACATCATCCGCGCCCTGGACCACCACACCGCCATCAGAATCAATCGCATACGATGCAGCAAAGGACATCACCAAAAAAACAACAAAACTGATGACCAGGTACAAACGCAGCGGCGGCAGGTAACGGGCACGGCGGCCCGCAATAAATTCGGCGCTCAGAAACCCCGGCCGAAACAATAGAAAAAACAGAGTGCGCCAAAAACGGGAGTCCATGTCAAAAACATCGCCCAGCAATTCGCCCGCCAAATCACGAAAGCGCTGATCTGCCCTGCCTTCGCGCTGCCCACACTGGTTGCAGTACTCGCCGGTCACCATGGTCTGGCAGTTTCGACAACGCTGCGTCACTTCACTCATCGTTTATTGGCCATCGTTTCTTCGTCACCGTCTATGCGCCCCTGGTTCTATGTCCCCGCCTCTTAAATCTAACGCGTCGCGAAGATATACACCCGCGCTAGCTGAGGCTACCATACACAATTCCTCCACTGCGACAGCAATTCGCTGCCCTGAACAGATGGATGTAAATGGTGAAACTTTCAGCATTTGGTGAAAAATTTTCCGGCGACTCCGGCATCGTCGAGTTAATGAACGATCTGGGCACTGCGCTCAACGAAAACCCCGATATGATCTTCATGGGTGGCGGCAACCCCGGACGCTTGCCAGAGATGGAACGTATCTTCCAACAGCGCCTTGAAGAGATCATGGCGGACCCCGCACAACGCCACAGTCTGTTCGGAATTTATCAGTCGCCACAGGGTGATCGGGAATTTCGAAAGCAACTCGCAGCATTGCTCCACAAACAACACGGATGGCCAGTGCGCGAGGAAAACATCGCCATCAGTAATGGCAGCCAGTCTGCATTCTTCGTGCTGTTCAACATGCTGGCCGGCGTGATGGCGGATGGCAGCCAACGCAACATCCACCTGC
>JBDWQQ010000132.1:0-13782 GCA_039986455.1 Halioglobus sp. | reverse complement strand
CCAGGAGCGCCAGCAGCAGGGCTACCGGGTGCGTCGTGGCGATTCACTGTACCGAATAGCCGGCAAGTTCAACGTCTCGGTAAATGACATCATTGCCTGGAACTCGTTGAACCCTGGTGATTACCTACAGCCCGGCCAACGGCTGACTCTTTACGTCGGCGGCAGTTAATACGCCACTGTGGCTGCCTCCACACACCTCAATTGCCCCCAGGGAGCCTTTGGGCTACAGCGCTATCCGAGGCGCTCCCAAGAGCCGCTACAAGCTTGGTGCAGTGCAGACATTCTGCTGCTTGAGACAGCTCAGCAAGCGACTGGCGACGCACTGGTGGTCAACGATGATCATGGGGCCCTCGCTGTGCCATTAGGTGCTGCCGCTGTGTGGACTGATTCAGCGCTGGCCGCCGAGTCAATTGGCCATAACAGTGCTCTCAACAAGGTGAAGCCGCCCAATCTTCTTTGGAGCACGGCGCTACCGCCGTCAAATGTTGAGCGCGTATTCATGCGCATTCCCAAGCTACTGCCCTACTTCGAGTATCAACTTGCGCAACTTGCGTCGGTCTTGCCTGCAGGCACGCCATTGTATTGCACAGGGATGGATAAACATTTGTCGCCGCAAACCGCGGTGATCATGGAAAAACAATTCGGCGTAGTTGAAAGGCATAAGGGCCAACGCAAAGCGCGCCTGTTCAGTGCGATATTACCCGGTTCAGCTCAATACTCACCCGAGCCGTTTCGCGGCTACCACTGCGATCAAATTGGCTCAGACCTGGTGGGGCTACCCAATGTATTTAGCCGTGAGAAGCTCGATGCGGGCAGTCGCTTCTTACTGGAAAACCTACAGCACCTTGAACCAGTGAGCGTGGCAGCGGATCTGGCCTGCGGCAACGGCCTGCTGGGCCTCGCTGCCCTTCACCTCAAACAAGCAAAACACGTTTTGTTCGCGGACGAGTCAGCGATGGCGATCGCCTCGGCCCGCCAAAACGCAAAAGCACTGTCGACCCCTGCTGAAAATACCGAATTTCATCATGGGGACGGTCTACTGAATGTGACACAAAAATTTGACCTGGTGCTGTGCAATCCCCCTTTTCACCTAGGACACACTGTGGATGACTTTGCCGGTCGCCGGCTGCTGCAACAGGCAGCGCAATCTTTGCAGCCAGGTGGCACCCTGCTGCTGGTTGCTAATAGGCACCTTGAATATGCCGCCACCCTTAAGCGGACCTTCAGAAGAGTGGAAAAATTAGCCCAAAACAACAAATTTGTGATCTGGCGCGCCCTCCATGGTTGATTACGAGTAGCGTCACCGCTATGTTATGCCCCTGTCCCGCAGGTGGCCAAAAAGGCAGCATGCGTAGCGATAGCCGAAATAGAACATAAGGACCATTACTATGAGCAGTACCCTGAGCAAATTCCTTTGCGCCGCCTCCGTGGCTTGCGCAACCCTGCTGATGCCTCTTACCGCATTAGCTCAAGAAGAAGAAGCTGCCAGCGCTGAAGGCAACGTACGTGCCATGGCAATGTCGGTTGAAGCGATTGTCACTGAAATCGACCTTGAAACGCGGCAGGTAAGCTTGAAAGGACCAGACGGCAACATATTCACGCTGACTGCTTCTGAAGAAGTGGTGAAGCTGGAAGATGTCAACGTGGGTGACGCACTCCGTGCAACCTATCTGGCAGCCCTGGAAGGTGAACTGCGTGAGCCCACTGAGGAAGAGCTGGCGCAGCCTTATGTCGTGGTCAAAGACAGCGGCGCAGGCGAAGTTGAAGGCCAGCCAATGGCGGGCGCTGCTCGTCTGATTCATGCGGTCTGCACCATTGAAGGCATGAACCGTCTGCTTGGCACCGTCACTATCATGGATCCCAATGGCAAAGTTCACGTGATTGCAGATGTCGAGCCCGAGAAAATGTCTAATGTGACTCTGGGCCAAACCATCGTAATGACTTTCCGTGAAGCGCTGGCGCTGACTCTGGAGCATGTTGCAGTAGAAGCACCCGCAGCAGAATAAATTGCCCTATCGACTGCTGATCGGGGCTTCGCCTCGCTCAGCAGCACCCCTCCCATTCCTCGCCCAATCGCACAATAAACTCTGTTTAAGCCTTGCTAAGCGCCCCTGCGGGCAACCTAAGCCCCTGTATCAGTATGACAATGTGTGCGAATAGCCTTTGCCGCTCCTATCGAAAGGATTTTTTCCTCTAGCATCGTTAGAGTAAATGGCAACGACGCCAACCAGCGGATATTTCCATGAAATTTGTTCTCTCTACGTCATTCAGTACAGTGGCGCACCTAACTGAGTTAGCACCAGTGGCAGACACCCATGGCTGGCACGCGATGTCATTTTCGGACCACGTGGTGAACCCGGAACAGATCAACACGCCCTACCCCTACACGGACGACGGCAGCCGACGATGGCAACCTTTTACCGACTGGCCCGACCCCTGGGTAATGATTGGCGCACTGGCTGCCATCACCAAGAATTTGCGCTTCACCAATAATGTGTTCGTGCTGCCAATGCGAAACCCGTATCTGGTGGCCAAAGCAATCAGTACCGCCGCTATCATTTCCGACAACCGAATCACGCCGGCGTTCGGTGTAGGCTGGTCCAGGGATGAGTTCGAACTCATGGACCAGGACTTCACCACCCGCGGCAAACGCACCGATGAAATGATCGAGGTCATGCGGCTACTTTGGAGTGGAGAAATGGTGAGCTACGAGGGTAAATTCTATCAATTTGAACCGATGGAAATGAATCCCGCGCCCACCGCTCGTGTTCCCATTTGGATTGGCGGGATCTCTGACCCTGCAATGCGACGGGCCGCCAGGGCAGCTGATGGCTGGGTTTCCGATCTGCAACCTTCAGCAGAAATAATTGAATCTATTGAAAAGATAAAGCAGTGGCGCGAAGAGTATGGTCGCGCAAGTGAACCCTTCGAAGTTATGGCTACTCCCTCAGATGCCTGGGACATAGACGGCTATAAACGTCTCGAAGATGCCGGCGTTACTCATATCATGACCATGCCCTGGCCTTTCTACCACGGCAGTAGCGAGGAGCTGGAGCACAAAAAAGACAGCATTCGGCGCTTTGCGGATGACATCATTAGCCGCTGCAGCTAACTGTCGAGTTCCTGCAAATGATGTAGCGTGCCCGTACTGGTGAAATACAGCGCACAGCACACCGGTTCTGGCCCTCTGACCGCTACCGCATCACGATAAGCGAGTAGCTGTTCGCGATAGCGATCGGCCTCGCGCTTCAAAAAAGCGGCCATGACAGCCTCCGATTCCGGAGCACTACTCTTGTAATCGATGACCCAGCGAACGCCGGTGTTACCGTCGACAAACGTGCGATCAATAACGATATCTCGCGAATTTCCCGCATCATTAATGGTCAGCGCCAGTTCACTCGCAGCGTCTGCGTGATCAGCCGATAGCAACCAGCGACCCGCCTCTTCATCTTCCAGAGTCGCCTGTACCGCCATCAGCACACTCTCGGATGCAGCCTGTAAAGCATTTCCATACAGTCCCATGCTGGCCAGGGAATGCCTCGCCAGCTGAATGAGAGTCTCTGGAATTTCTCGAGGCAAAGGCGTTGTTAGGCTAAGTTGCTCCAATAGTTCATGAATGACGGTGCCAATGTAACGGTCCTGCCAATTGAGAGCGGGTTCGGGAACGTTAGACCCCTGCGGTGCTTCCTCTTGTCTTGGCGCCAACGCTTGCGACAACAGCGGCGGCGGATTTGACAACCGCAACAGTTGCATACCGCTTTCGGTTTCTATATCCGCGCTATCCGTGGGCTGATGTAAATCCATTTGACGTTCGAATACTGGCCAAATCGGTGCTAGTAATGAGCCATCGCCAGGAGGCTTAAGCTCGGGGGTATCGCCTGGCTCGCAGTCTTCTCCACCGGAGAGACATGCACTGAGCGTTAGCTTTTTAACCGCTCGAGTCGCACCCACATACAACAGACGGGTTGTTTCCAATCGGGACTTTTCTTTGCGCTGTCGTTTGAGAAAGTTATAGAGGCCGGGTGATTTGTCATCGGAGTGATCATCTGCGGCCAGTAAAAAACCCCGCTCCCCCTGGCTACTGTTGTGCTCATCCCACAGCAGGATATCCCGGCTGTCGCCGCGAGTTGCACGCGACAGTGCAGGAATCAGCACCCAATCGAACTCCAGGCCTTTGGACTTATGCAGAGTCATAACCTGTAGCTTGGCATCGGGTGTATCACCTGACGCGTAGAGCCTGGAGATACGCTGTTGCATCCAGTCAACATCCAGACCAACGCCTTCCGCTTCAGCCAATTGCAGCAGAGCCAGAAAGCGATCCGCGTCAGCGAGGAAACGTTGCTGGGTAAAACAGCCAGGGCCGCCCAACTTGAGCCACAACTGCTCTACCCATACTCGCAATGCCAAGCGATCACGCTGATCCTGAGCCCACTGTAAACAGCGCCCCAAATGCGACAGTCGCTGTATGCCATCATCGCTAAGTCCCTGCGGGAAATTTTCTGACGTAATGGCACGATAAAGGTTTGAATACCTGGGTTCGGGCGCCGCATCCGCAAGCACCTTCATATCTGCGAGGCTGAGCGCGCACCAGGGAGCCCGCAACAGCGCGTACCAGGCGACCCGGTCAGCCGGGTTCATCAGCGCGCGACACAAAGTCATTAAATCTACAATGGCGGGCGAACCCGCCAGGGCATCCATCTCTTGAGAAGCGAACGGAATATTGCGCTCTCTTAACAATTGCAAAACAGGCGCCAACTGGGGACGACTGCGTCCCAGAATCGCAATCGACTCTATACCCGGATCAGCTAGCCCCGACATCAATTGCTCAACCAACCAATGGGCCTCCTGAACTCTCGCCTGCTCACCCCAAAACGCGTTTAGAGAAACGGCAGGGCCCTCTCCCGGCGGCTTTACAGCAACAGCATCGGTAAAACTGACGCGCCCGCGACGCACATTGTCTTGTGACGGGAAAGCGCCTCGAAAACTGTCATTGACCCAGTCCACAATCCCTTGCTCGGAACGGAAGTTACTGCGCAGCGCCAGTGAATGAGGGATCACTCCATTAAATCCCTCTTCGCGGGCTTTAAGGAACAGCCCCACGTTCGCATTCCGGAATCCGTAAATAGATTGCATACCATCGCCAACGATAAAAATCGTCCGCGGAGCATTGGGATTAATTTCATTGTGTTGTCCCCAGCCGCGGGTCAACCTGCTGACCAGATTAAACTGGTTAATGGCTGTATCCTGAAACTCGTCCACCAGAATATGATCAATGCTGTAGTCGAGCCGCAGCGCCAGCTCTGTCGGTTCTTCGTCTTCGCCCAGTGCGTCCAAGGCTGAAAGTGCAACCTGGCTATGGTCAACCAGTCCCCTGCGTTCAAACACCAGTAACAGGCAGGCAGCCAGCAGAGGCAATACATGGGAAAGATGGATGACGAGTTTCCATGCATCGCTGTGGTTGTCCATGCGCGGCAGCCAGGCTAACGCAGATAACTCTCCAGCCAGCCCCCTGACCTGCCCCATCCGGGCAACGAGGTCTTTAAAATGCGCCTTGCGCTCTTTGACGGCCTCATCTTGGCTCGGAAATCCGTTGTTGACGTTAACCGACTTTCGGAAGGTTCCGCCCTGGGTCAGAAATAGCTGCCCAATGAAGCGCCAAATCTCCATATTGTCAGCGCTGGCCTCGGGGAATTCATCCGGCACGCCTTCCCCCAGGTTTTGTCTGGCATAGCAAAGTAAATCAAGGATCTCACCTTGCCAGGGGTCCAGTAAGCCAGAGAGTTCCTGAAGACTCTCTGCTACCACCAACTCCACGGTCGATCGCAGTCTGGCTTCAGCTTCATCTGGAGACTGCTTCGCCCCCATATACTGATGCCATTGGTCGCGCTTACCCAGCATCGCGATCAATAACTCACTGAGCCGGTCCCAGTTATTGTCAAAGTGAAGCAACATGGCATCCAGATCAGCCGCCCCGACTCGGGAGGTCCCGGCGATTGAAAAGAGGTCGGCCACCGCTTCTGAGTAAAGAGCGCTAGCATCATCTACTGCCTGCGCCTGACCACCAAAGCGACTGAGTATCGGCATTTGCCGGGTCAACCCGGCGCAGAAGCTGTCGATAGTTTTGATATTCAAACGAGCGATATCCCTGGCCAGATGCCAGCCCTCGTCCGCGCTGCGCGCAAGCGCTGTTAATGCCAGTTCTCGTGTTACCTGTTGGTGTTCACCCACGACCGGCACTTCATCGCGGGCCGCACGCAACGCTTGCAATACTCGTTCGCGCATTTCCGCCGCCGCTTTTCGCGTAAACGTAATCGCAAGCACTTGTTCGGGGCGCTGTACACGCGCTAGCAAGCCCAAAAAACGCTGTATAAGCAGCTCGGTCTTGCCTGATCCGGCAGGGGCAGTCACGCAGAAGCTGCGAGTCACTTCCAGAGCCTGCGCCCTCTCTTTGGCATCAGCAACAGTCACAGAATCTCCTGAGAGCGCACGTCGACCCGGCACAGCGGTTGGAGCCCACAATAATTACAGGCGGCAGGCAACGGGTCCACCTGGGCCTCACCCGCCAAGAATTCAGCCGCGAGTCGGGTTAAATTCTGCCGCCATTCGGCGACCAGGCTGTCCCAGTCCTCGCTTGATGAATAACGTTTCACGGCTTTGTGGATATCGCTTTGTACACCATTCAGGCCGTCGACTGAGCCGAGTCCGAGCATACGACAATCTCGTGTGCGAACCTGAGCAAACGCCAAAGCATTCACACCTTCAGCCAGGCCATAGAGTGGCAACTGAGGCTGCGACGGCCTGGCGCCCAACCAATCCGCCAGGCTGCTGCGGCCCGATTTATAGTCAATGACAATTCGCGAACCGTCTTCAAGTTCATCGACCCTATCGACTCGCAGGTTCAACGAAAGCTCGTCCAACTGAAACTCTATTGGCTCCTCTCTGGAGACAACTTTGAAAGCGTCGCGCGCCCTTTCAATTTCGATCCACTCAATGAGCAGTTTCTGCAGACGCTGATGTTCCAGGTCAAGACAGTGCATTCCGACCAACTGACGGATTGAGTCAGGCACTGCCTCAATCGCTACCGACACGGCCTGAGCAACCCTCTGCTCGAGATCTGGCGCATCGAGCGCGCTCAGCTGGGTAGAATCTTGTATCTCACCCCAAAGTGCATAGAGAGCATCGTGAAGAATACTGCCTCGATCTGCTGCAGTGAGACCAGCGTGATATTCGCCCAATGGTTCAATAAACAGTCGTTTACTGGCAAAGGCTCGAAATGGGCAATTGGCCTGCTGCTGAAGAATACCGCTGCCGCCTTTGATTTTTTCTCTGTCTTGCGCCGAGATCGAAGGCGCCCGCGTATCGTTTACGGTTTCAAGGCGGGCTTGAGATGCTTGCTCTAGCCACGATTCTGGTAGCGAAGAAGTGGCTTCAATATCCTCAATCGGCCAATCCTCAAGAAGAGGGCTTGGCAGCTCAGGTACGCCGTCAAGTTGTCGCGAATAGGTCGCTGTAAGATGTTTGCAGCCCGCGCGATACTGCCCCATTAAAGTTTCGGCATAAGCCCACTCTCTCTCACTACTGCTGTGGGGCATGGAGTGTTTGCGCTGCAAGACCATAGGGATAAATGGATTAGGCCTGCTAGGGGCAGGCCAGCGCCCACCTTGCAGGCCACAGAACCAGACGCTGTCAAACTGCAGTCCTGCGGCCTCTAGCGGCCCAAGAACCTGTATGCCCGTATCAGCAGTCTGTGGCTGAGATATTCGGTTCTGGCAGCAGCGCCTTAAAAGCTTTAATGCTTCGCCAAGGTCAACCTTGTCAGCAATAGCATCAAGACCGGCGTAATCCTCAAGCACCTTGTACCAGGCTTCTACCTGCTGATACTCCAAGGAATCCAGAGGACCCTTTCCAGGCCAACCCCAGATATCAAGGACTTCACCAAAGTTCTTCACCCAATCAGAAGGCGGCTGCTTGACACGCAACAGGCGCTGCTCGCTGCATGCGGCCAGTTTATCGCCCAGCGCAAGCCCCTGCTCGCCCGCTACCTTGACGCTCCGAGAAAAAAACCTGACCCTGCCAAGCTCTAATTGTTCAACGCCATCATCGAAAATCTGCTGCAGCAGTTTAATCACCCGATCAGAGTTGAATTCATTACTGCCGGCGAAGCGCGTATTAATAAGCGCCAGCAGGTCCTTCATTGCCATAGTTTCACCGCAAGCGCCGAGCATGCGCAGTGCGTCACGCACGACAGGCGCCCTCTCCAGGGTGATGCCCGTTGAAAAGTTAACGGGCAAGGCGTTGTAATTATCCCCGAGGCAATTAAATTCACGACGCAGCAGATACTCAAGCGGCGCCCGGTCGCCGTTCATATCCGCCAGCAAAATGCCCAAGCGGCAGTCAGGGTCCCGCTGGTATTCCTGCGTAGTCCATTGCGCCACTGCGGCTAGCTCCTGCTGACGATCTGCATAACTATGAACAACCACGTCGGCATCGCTATCAGCGCTGGCAAGTTCTTGCACGGTCGCCGCGAGGCGCTCAACACACTGCCGATGCAGATTGGGCAAGTCATCAAAATCCACCAGCACGACATTGGGTCGTTCGCTACTCTGGGGCGTCTCAAGCAGCTGAAGCCAACGGTCTTCTGCGACGGCCAGATCTCGAGTTGCGATAATAGATTCAAAGCGAGTGAGCCATCGCTGAAAGGTACTGCAATCCTCGTCCAGAGAGAATTCACTGGTTACCGCTATTTGCTGCATATCTACGCCGGCGCGTAATAAATGACTTCTCGCCTGCATGGCCAGATCAGCCGCTGAGGATGTTTGCAGAAGACTATAATCGCCATTGGCCTGACGGTCCTGAGCAATAATGGCTGACCAAAGTTCTTTTTCCTGTATGGATGAAAGCGGCCGCCGCGCAGGTATTGCAGCTGCGTTCACTGCCAGCTGCCAGCATTCCTGTAGCCAATGATCCAGGGCCCGAACCGCCACTGGCTGCCACACCGACTTGCCAGCTTCGATCTGCAAGCGGTCCCACTCAGACTTGATTCGGCGCGCGAAACGCTGGTTGGGCGTGAGTAATAAGTGCCCCTGCTCCAGCAAAGGCTGGAGACGACTGAGGTCAAAGTACTTTTGGGGTCTATCTGCGGGCACTACACGCCTCCTGCTGCGCCTTATCCGGCGCCTACCCAAATCCGATGTGCTGCTATAGAATGGCGCGCCCTCGACTTAATGGTTGGGCGGCGAAATCGAGAAATACTGTATCAGGTAACGAGCATGAGCAACAACGAAGTACACAATATCAATGTCGACTCCCAGGGAGTTTTGGTTACGCCCGAACAATTGTGGGAAGCCCTGCCTATGTCGGAGGCCATTAGCCAGACCGTGGCGGACAGCCGCGAAGTTCTTTGGAACATACTGGACCGCAAAGATCATCGTCTTTTTGTCGTCGTGGGCCCCTGCTCTATTCACGATACCGAAGCTGCGCTGGACTACGCGCGTAAGCTAAAAGCCCTCGCTGACGAACTCGATGACACGCTCTATATCGTCATGCGCGTTTACTTTGAAAAGCCGCGAACCACTGTCGGCTGGAAAGGACTGATCAACGACCCTCATCTGGATGACTCCTTTAAAATTGAAGAAGGCCTGCACATAGGGCGTAAGTTGCTTTTGGATATTCTCGACATGGGCCTGCCCACATCAACGGAAGCCCTGGACCCTATTTCACCGCAATACCTGCAAGATTTGATCAGCTGGTCGGCCATTGGTGCGCGCACCACTGAGTCGCAAACGCACCGTGAAATGGCCAGTGGCCTTTCTTCTGCTGTGGGCTTTAAAAATGGCACTGACGGTGGCCTTACAGTCGCGACCAACGCGCTGAACTCGGTCTCCAAACCCCATCGTTTTCTCGGCATTAATCGCCAGGGGCAAGTCTCGGTGTTCACAACCAAGGGCAATGGATACGGGCACATTGTATTGCGCGGTGGCAGCGCCGGGCCCAACTACGATTCAGTTCACATTCGCCTTTGTGAAGAAGCTCTGGAAAAAGCCAACCTATCGAGCAACATCATGGTTGATTGCTCTCACGCCAATTCCAGTAAGAAGCCTGAGCTACAGCCGCTGGTGGTTGAAAATGTCGCCAACCAGGTGGTTGAGGGCAACAAATCCATTGTCGGCCTGATGATTGAATCCAACATTAATGCCGGCAACCAATCGATTCCAGAAAACCTGGAAGATCTGCAATATGGAGTATCAGTCACCGACGGCTGTATTGACTGGGAAACAACAGAGACTTGCTTGAGGGAGCTGCGTGACAAGGTCAAAGCGGCCCTGCTGGCGCGCCAGTCTTCGTAGACTGCCTTGGGGCATTGCTGCTTCTCCCCGCTGCAAAGCGGGGAAAGACGCGTTTAATCGTTAGTAATAGGCTTGCGACTTATCAGAGTGGTCTGTCATATCGCGCACGCCAGCCAATTGCGGCAGCTGCTCAAGTAGCGTTTTCTCAACACCACCTTTCAAGGTTTGATCCACCGCTGAACAGCCCTGACAACCTCCGCCAAAACGCAACACAGCGAAATTATCCTCGGTGATTTCCACTAAGCTGACTTCTCCACCGTGTGCAGCGAGTGCAGGATTAACCTCGTTATAGAGCACGTAGTTAATGCGATCTTCCATAGGGCTGTTCTCGTCAACCCGAGGCATCTTGGCATTAGGCGCTTTTATCGTCAGCTGCCCGCCCATTCGATCTTTTGAGTAATCAACCAGAGCGTCTTCAAGAAACGGGAGAGACCTTCCCTCAAACCAGGCGGTGAACTTATCGAACTCACGTACCTCGTCCTCATCAACCACATCGCCTTCACGGCAATAAGCAATGCAGGTCTCGGCACGGGGCGTTCCCGGCTGATTGATAAACACTCTTACGCCCAGTGCGTCTTCCTGTTTGGAGAGCAGTTCTGCCAGATAATCCTGTGCAGATTCGGTGATCGTTACCATGTCTTGTTTATTCCGCATATATCAGTCGGGCTAGTCTATGAGAAATGGGGTTCATAGGCGAGTTTTCAAGCAGCAAATGGGTCTTAATCTATATCAAAATATTTTGATATAGATTGCCCGCTCTGCTAGGATGCGCATCTTTTACTGTATAGCGATTCCGATGAGTACTCCTCCCAAGACCACCCTTGAACAGGCCCTTCAGCAGCGCATTCTGGTGATCGATGGCGCTATGGGCACCATGATCCAGCAGGAGGGGCTGGAAGAAGCAGACTATCGTGGCGAGCGCTTTGCCGACCATCATATGGACGTTAAGGGCAACAATGACCTGCTTTGCCTCACCCGTCCCGACATCATCGAGAAAATCCACCTTGAGTACCTTGATGCGGGTGCCGACCTCATTGAGAGCAACAGTTTCAATGCCACCTCCATCGGTCAGGATGACTACCAGTTAGGGCACTTGGCTTATGAGCTCAACCTCGCATCAGCGAAAGTCGCGCGTAAGGCTGCCGACTTCGTCACCGCACAAAACCCTGACAAGCCGCGTTACGTGGCCGGTGTGCTTGGACCAACTCCCAAGACGGCCTCTATTTCACCCGATGTGAACGACCCTGGTGCTCGCAGTATCACGTTCGATCAGCTCAGCGAAGTCTATCTTGAGGCCACTTTGGCGTTGATAGAAGGCAACGTAGATGTACTTCTTATCGAGACCATCTTCGATACGCTGAATGCAAAAGCAGCCATTTTTGCAGTTAAACAGGCGTTTGAGCAAACCGGCACCGAACTCCCCATTATGATCTCGGTGACCTTCCCCGATATCAGTGGACGAGTTCTCTCTGGTCAAAACCCTGAGGCGTTCTACAACGCTATCGCTCACGCCAATCCACTGATCGTGGGAAGCAACTGCGGCCGTCGATACAAGGAAATCCGCCCCTTCCTGGAAGAACTATCCAATGTCGCCGACTGCTATTTCAGCGCGCACCTTAATGCAGGGCTGCCCAATGCTTTCGGTGATTTTGACGAAACGCCAGAGATCATGCATGAAGATTTCAGCGAGTTCGCGCAACGGGGCTTCCTCAACCTGGCCGGCGGCTGTTGTGGCACCACGCCAGCCCACATTCGGGCGATCGCCGATGCTGTAGAAGGCGTAGAGCCTCGAAAACCCCGGGATATCGCACCCGCCTGCCGCCTGAGCGGGCTTGAGCCTTTCAACATCACTGCGGACAGCCTTTTCGTCAACGTCGGTGAACGTTGTAACGTGACTGGTTCAGCTAAGTTCAAGCGCCTGATTCTTGATGACGACTACGAGACTGCGCTGGATGTCGCACGAATTCAGGTCGAAGACGGCGCTCAAATTATTGACGTGAACATGGATGAAGGCATGCTGGATGCCGAAAAAGCCATGGTTACCTTTTTGAACCTGGTGGCGTCAGAGCCGGATATTTCTCGCGTCCCCATCATGGTGGACTCGTCTAAATGGAGTGCCATTGAAGCTGGCCTGAAGTGTATTCCCGGCAAACCCGTGGTCAACTCAATCAGTTTGAAAGCCGGTGAGGAAGAGTTTCTTGAGCAAGCTCGACTCTGCCAGCGGTACGGTGCCGCCGTAGTCGTGATGGCGTTTGATGAAGATGGCCAGGCTGACAATCTTCAACGACGTAAAGAAATCTGCAAGCGCTCTTATGATCTGTTGGTGGGCGAAGTGGGCTTTAATCCCTGCGACATCATTTTCGACCCCAATATCTTCGCGGTAGCCACTGGCATCGAGGAGCACAACAATTACGCGGTAGATTTCATTGAGGGTACTCGCTATGTCAAAGAGGAGCTCACTGGAGCTCTGGTCTCTGGCGGCGTGTCTAATGTGTCGTTTTCGTTCCGGGGCAACAATGCGGTACGTGAAGCCATCCACTCGGTATTCCTCTACCACGCCATCAAGGCAGGAATGGATATGGGTATTGTCAACGCCGGGCAACTGGCGGTTTATGACGAACTGCCCGAGGACCTTCGCGAAGCAGTTGAGGATGTTGTGCTCAATAGGCGCGACGACGGCACGGAGCGACTGCTGGACGTCGCCGAAAAATACCGTGAGACCGGCGGCGGCGAAGGCCGAAAAGAAGACCTTTCCTGGCGCGAGCACGATGTTGCCAAGCGAATTGAGTATGCTCTGGTCAAAGGCATTAATACGTACATCGTAGAAGATGCCGAAGAAGCCCGTCATCATTTCGATCGCCCGATTCAGGTGATTGAAGGACCCTTGATGGACGGTATGAATGTGGTCGGCGATTTGTTTGGCGAAGGAAAAATGTTTTTGCCACAGGTTGTAAAAAGTGCGCGTGTCATGAAGCAGGCAGTCGCCCACTTACAGCCGTTTATCGAAGATGAAAAGACAGATGGCTCCACTAGCAATGGCAAAATCCTGATGGCCACGGTTAAGGGCGATGTTCACGACATCGGCAAGAACATCGTCGGCGTTGTATTACAGTGCAATAACTTCGAGGTCATAGACCTGGGGGTGATGGTTGCCTGCGAAGAAATTCTGCGCGTAGCGAAAGAAGAACAGGTCGATATTATTGGACTATCGGGACTCATTACGCCCTCGTTGGACGAAATGGTGCATGTCGCGTCGGAAATGCAGCGCCAGGATTTCAACGTGCCGCTTTTGATCGGTGGTGCAACTACTTCTAATGCGCATACCGCGGTAAAAATAGAGCCTCAGTATGCCAATGATATTGTGGCTTACGTTCCCGACGCATCACGCAGTGTGTCGGTCGCGGCGAACTTGATGAACGAAAGCAAGAGCGAGTTC
>JBDWQQ010000131.1:0-15391 GCA_039986455.1 Halioglobus sp. | reverse complement strand
ATAACCCCCATCAGATTCATCCTGCTGCAGTAGCTCGTGGCCCAAAAAATTACAGAACTTGGGGATGTCTCGCTGTGTCGAAGGATCGGTAGCAAGCACCAGAACGACCTCACCCACGCGCATGTCACGTATTGTGTTATGCAACATCATGACAGGCTCCGGGCAGAACAGTCCGGTGGCATCAAGAATGTGATCGGAGTCAATCGACATTTCGCTTTGCTAGTCCTCTAATAGTGCCTGAGCGTGCTCTGCCGCAACCAGGTCCCACTCCTCGCTATCCGTCTCAAAAAGAATAACGACATCTTCATTTTCCAATTGGCGGCGCAGGTTGCCCGTCTTTTGTTCCAGGGTCAACTCAGCCTCGCCGTAATCAGTGCCATCCCGACTCGCAAACTCTTCTAGGAGCGCTTGCAAAACATCAGCGCCCAGACGATTGGGTGGAACCTGAATATAGGAGGACATCTGTTAAGCTTGCTCCTTCTTTGGATCTCGAATGCGGGTTAATATACGGCCTGCGCCTTTTAATGTGGAGATATTTGGTGGACACATCTTACATCATTACCTTTATCGGAGATGACCGACCAGGCCTGGTAGAACAGCTATCCAGCGTGATCGAGAACAATAACGGGAACTGGCACGAGAGCCGGCTTTCCCAGCTCGGTGGCAAATTCGCTGGCTTGATTCTGGTGTCGCTTCCCACCGCGAGTGGCCCCGATCTTGAAACCGAACTGAAGGCGCTGTCGGCAAGTGGTTTGAGCGTGCGAGTAACGCCCACCACCGACGCTACAGTATCGACTGGCGGCAAGGCCATTACACTCACTGTTTTAGGCCCTGATCGACTGGGTATCGTGCGTGAAATTTCTCGCGCACTGGCGGAGCACGCAATTAACGTGGTGGAAATGGACAGTCAGGTCACTAGTGCCGCAATGAGTGGAGAGTTGCTGTTCAAAGCGCGGATTGATGCGCAAATCCCTGAAAACGCGAACATGGACGACCTTCACGACGCTCTCGATGAAATTGCTAATAATATGACGCTGGACATCGATCTGGATTAGGACTCCTAATCCTTTCCCAGCAGCTTTCGCAACCCAAGCCATAGACCAACACTGACGGCTGACAGCGCGATCACTACCGCAATGACAGCAACAGTCACCAGCAGCAAGTCCAGCATTTCTTCCCAGGGAATGCCAAACTGATCTACCGCAGACCAGACTAGCGCGGCCATAGCCGCCACACCCAACAAGAGCGTGCGATAGTACTTGCGGGATGCCTTGCCCAAGCGCTTAGTCAGGCTTTGCAGCAGGAATCACAGGCGTACTGCTTTCCACATCTGCATTTTGGCCACGGTGACGCAGCAAGTGGTCCATCAGCACGATGGCCAACATAGCCTCGGCAATCGGTGTTGCACGAATGCCGACGCATGGGTCATGACGCCCGTGCGTCACCATCTCCATCGCCTGCCCTTCGGTATCAATCGTGGCTCCGGGCTGACGAATACTTGATGTAGGCTTAAGCGCGATACTGACCGTAATGTCCTGACCACTGGAAATGCCGCCTAATACACCGCCAGCGCTATTACCGACAAAACCCTCTGGCGTAAGCAGGTCCCGGTGTTCAGTGCCTTTTTGCTCTACGCTGTCAAAGCCAGCGCCCACCTCTACACCTTTAACTGCATTGATACCCATCATGGCGTGGGCAATGTCTGCATCAAGCCGATCAAATACCGGTTCGCCAAGACCTGGCATCACATTACTCGCCACAAGATTGATTCGCGCGCCGATAGAGTTCCCTTCTTTGTTTAGCGCTGTCATATACGCTTCCATCTTCGGAATCGCATCAGCATCGGGGCAAAAGAATGGGTTGGTTTCAACCAACGACCAGTCCAATTTCTCGGCGCGAATCGGTCCCAGCTGAGCGAGGTAACCACGCACTTCTATCCCGTATCGTGTCAGCAGGTATTTTTTGGCGATTGCTCCGGCAGCAACGCGCATGGCAGTCTCGCGCGCGGAAGACCGCCCACCGCCACGATAATCCCGGAAGCCGTACTTTTGGTTGTAACTATAATCCGCGTGCGCCGGTCTAAACGTATTGGCAATATTGGAGTAATCTTTGGAGCGCTGATCCGTATTTTCGATCAGCATGCCGATGGATGTTCCCGTCGTTTTTCCGTCGAACACTCCAGAAAGAATGCGAACCTCATCAGCCTCTCGCCGCTGCGTAGTGAAGCGTGAAGTGCCGGGTTTACGTCTGTCGAGATCGCCCTGCAAATCACTGGCTGTCAGCTCCAGGCCAGGAGGGCAGCCGTCGACGATACAGCCAAGCGCTGGACCGTGGCTTTCACCAAAACTGGTGACGGTGAAAAGTTTTCCTATGGTGTTACCGGACATGAGCCTTACACATCTTACAATTCAGAGAACGTTATTATACCGATTATCCGAGAAAACTGCGGCTGTATTCCTGTAATTCCTTGGCGCTAAGCGCAAACACCCCGTGCCCGCCATGTTCAAACTCAATCCAGGTAAAAGGCACCTTGGGATACCGCCGCTCCAGCGCCTCCCAGCTATTCCCCACTTCGACGACCAGCAGGCCCGTGTCTCTCAGGTATTCTGACGCCTGGGCTAGAATTTTACGGGTGAGTTCAAGTCCGTCGGGACCACTGCCCAACGACAACTCTGGCTCATGGTGATACTCAGCAGGCATAGACTGAAGATCTTCATTATCGACATAGGGCGGGTTGGACAAAATCAGGTCATAGCGTTTTTGGGGCAGTCCGCTAAACAAATCTGATGAGTAGATATCAACCCTATCGACCAGTTGCAGTTTTTCCCGGTTGATCTTCGCCAATGCCAGCGCATCAGCATCGAGGTCAGCAAGGTCAACCTGGGCCTGGCCGTAGTGGGCCGCAGCTAGACCGATGCAGCCACCACCGCAGCACAAGTCGAGAATCGCCTGCGGCTGTGGGCCATAATACCAAGGCTGGTAATCACGCAGTATCAGCTCTGCAATGGGCGAGCGAGGGATAATGGCTCTGCTGTCACTGGCAAACTCCAGGCCCGCAAACCATGCACGTCCAAGCAGGTAAGGCAAAGGCACGCGATCGTTGATACGCCTGTGCAATAGTGATTGCAGTTCTCTGGCCTGGTCCGCGCTGACCGGATGTGGCAACGCTCCATCGTCTGAGTCTGCCGGTAACTGTGCCACTGCCAACACCATCTGAGCCGCTTCATCCCAGGGATTATCAGTGCCGTGGCCATAAAAAACCTCGCTGTCACGGAGATGCTCCCAGCAAAGCTGTATCGCCTGGCCCACCGTCAATGCACTGTTATCTAAATCTGAAAATTGTTCCATTGCTACATTCTACCCAGCTACGGGCCCGGTTTGCTATGGCAATGCACGATTGATACCATCGCCTGCCGTTGGGCCGCGTAGGCCAGAACATCGAATGAATACTCGGAGAATTTCTCTTGGAACAGCATTGGGCACAGATCATAAAGGCGATCGGCGAAGACCTGGAAAGGCCCGGCCTGGCAGACACACCGAAGCGCGCAGCGAAGGCTTTCGAGTTTTTAACGCGGGGCTACGAACAATCCGTTGACGAAGTTGTGAACAAGGCGCTCTTCCCTTCAGAGTCCAATGAAATGGTACTCGTGCAAGACGTGGAGTTGTACTCACTTTGTGAACACCATTTGCTGCCTTTTATCGGCAAGTGCCACGTCGCTTACCTGCCAACGGGAAAAGTCCTGGGGCTTTCAAAAGTGGCACGCATTGTTGATCTTTATGCGCGCAGACTACAGATTCAGGAATCACTGACCACTCAAATTGCGCAGACGATCATGGACGTGACCGATGCGTCCGGCGTCGGCGTTATCATCGAAGCTCGTCATATGTGCATGATGATGCGGGGTGTGGAAAAGCAAAACTCGATAATGAAAACATCAGCCATGCTAGGCAGTTTCCGCGACTCGCAGGCCACACGAGATGAGTTTCTTCAAATACTGCAGCTGCGGACCTGAAGTCTCAGGGCGTAATCTGCAGCAGTTCCGCGTGCAGGTACTGACGGTCGGCGGTGCGAGCCGAGCTGAATAGAATCAGTCTATAGTCAGGGCCTTGTGCAGGGCCATACACCCGATACTTCTGTAAATCATCCCGGCCGTAAAGCACTCTTTCACGGAACACCCGGTTTGCCCACTGTACGCCCTGGCCGCAGCTGCGCCCTTCGCAAGAGAAGAGCAACTCCGCCGCGCTGACTTCAGCCTCGATTTCTGCGAGGACCTCACTGGATGTAAATCCATCGGTAATCTGCCAGGTATATCGGATTAACCGGCCAGTCTGGCGCTCGCTGGTCTTGAACCGCCAGACCCCCCTGACCTTTTGTATCGCGCCAAGGCCAATTTCGTGGTCCACCACGGCGGTATCGCTTTGGTTGACGATTACCGCATGTGGGTAGCCATCAAAGCGACTCAATAGATCTTCTGGGGACTCGGCATGAACAAGCGACGCAGTTAGCGACATCCACACCAGAAAGGCAACAAAAAGCCTTAACATGACCTACAACTCCTCACTGGCAAGAAACAACTGGATCCGGGTTGCCAGTGTAGCGACCCCTTGCTCCATATGGAAATGATGACCACCGGGAAAGGTTTCCAACATCACACCTGGGATACGCTCACCCAGGGAGGTGAACTTACTGGTGTGCGATGCCGAAAGGCCTTCGTCGGCCATCAGCAACAAGGTAGGCATGTGCAACGCCTGCAACACAGTATCAACCTGACTGGTGGTCATTTTCATGGCCGAGGCACCTCGCAGGCGAGGATCGGTTGTCCAGGTATACCCGCCATCAACCGACATCAGGTTTCTACTCACGATAAGCTGGGACGCTTGCGCATTCAGGCCTTGCTCTTCGCGCGCCGAAACGGCCAGATCTTCGCTGGCATAGACACGCGTCCTACGGTTTTGAAGTCGCTTTTTTTCCAGTACATAGCGCCGCATTTGGTCTACAAATTCGTTAGCGTCCAACGGCGGCGGCGCAACACCATCGAGCAACACCAGTCGATGAATGCGCTCTGGAAAACTGGCTGCCAACAGCGACGCTATTATTGCGCCTCGGGAGTGACCCATTAGATCAAAGCGCTCCCAGCCCAATTGCTCTACTACCCCAATGATCTGCGGCAGATCGTCATAGACCTGATAGCTCGCATCAGCCGATCGCCTGCTGGATTTTCCATGCCCCGTAAGATCCAGGGCAACAACGTAAAATTTATCCAGCAAAGGTGCCAGCATGGCGAAGCTATTGGCGTTGTCCAGCCACCCATGCAGCGCAAGCAAGGGTGGATTTTCAGGGCTGCCCCAAGCGAGTCCTGCGATATGCAGGCCATCCACTTCCCAGCTGCACTCATTAGCGCTAGATGCACTCATTGGGAGGCCTCGTAGCGAGGTGGCTGGGCGCTAAAGCACAGTGAAGCGCAGGCAGGGCCCACCGCATCCATTTCAATACTGGCCAAAGCACCCGGTAACAGCGGTGCGACCAAACCATATTCACCTAAATAATAATCGATCAGGGATGACACCAGGGGCTGATGGGAAACGAGAACAACATGCTCAGGCAACGCATTGTTTGCGGCCCATTGATCAAGTTCGGCATCAACGTCACTGGCTCGGCGACCCGGAATCAGTGCATTAGATTTCTTGCACGGCACATGGGACAAAGCGTCGGAAACAATGTCTGCTGTCTGTGCGGTCCTTATCCACTCACTGAATAGAATGAGTTCAGGTAGAGCGATGCCCTGCCCTTCGCAGTGTTTGCTGAACTGATGGCACCCAAGGTTAATGTCGTCACGCCCTTTACCCGTTAACTCACGCATTCGATCTGTGACTGCACTACCCGCCTCGCCGTGGCGCCAGATAGTTAGAATCATGCCTATTCCTTAGTTCCCGGTTTAGCGAGTGACAAACTCAACGTCCTGAGCTTCTTCGGTGTGCATCATATCATCGAACACATCTGCAACAGGCCGACGTTCATAGAGTATCGCGTACAAACCCTTGACGAGGGGCATGTGAACTTCGCGACGGTCGGCCTCAGCCTTGAGAAGGCCAAGCGTATTAATACCCTCCGCAACCTGATCCATTTCACCCAGGATATCGTCCAGAGGCTGTCCACGACCCAAAGCCAGACCCACGCGATAGTTGCGTGACAAGGGCGACGAGCAGGTAACAAATAAGTCACCAACGCCAGATAAACCGAGAAACGTCATCGGGTTCGCTCCCATGTGAACGGCAAAACGGGACATTTCCGCCAATGAACGGGTCAACAGCATACCCACCGTGTTCTCACCCAACTCTAAAGCGGCGCCGACGCCAGCCAATATCGCATAGACGTTTTTTAGCGCGCCGCCGAGCTCAACGCCAAACATATCGTGCGAACTGTAAATCAGGAATGAATCGCAGTGCAGTAAGTCGTGAATAAGGCTGTTGATAGACGGTAGCTCGCTGGCGATTACCGAGCCGGATACCTGGCCTGCAGCAATCTCCCTCGCCAGATTAGGCCCAGACAGCACGCCTCTGGGGTTATCGGGCAGCTCGTCTCGGAGGATTTGGCTCATCAGACTAAAGCCACCCGCTTCGATGCCCTTGGTCAAACTGATCACCAGTGTCTCTGGGGAGATCAATGCTCGCAGTTCACAAACCACTTCCCGAAAGGATTTACTGGGAACCGCAACAAAAACAATATCAACATCGTTTACCGCGCTAGGAAGGTCGGTAGTAGCGGTTAACTGATGATCCAGGACATAGCCCGGGAGGTAATCAGGGTTCTGGTGATGAGTATTTATGGCGTGAGCACGTTGTGCGTTGCGCAACCAAAGGCGAACGGCATTGTCGTTGCAGGCAATAATGTTGCCGATAACAGTCCCGAAACTACCCCCGCCCAGAACGGCGACGGTGTATGAATCAGCCATAGAGAATTCCAATTATTATTTGCTGGTTGGCACCGGGCGTCAGTCTAACAGATAAAACTGGGGGTACTGTCGCAGGAGGCCACTTGAATCCAAGGGCCTCCAACGACAGAGACGGTAATTATTTACCGCTGAGGGTCAGCAACAGCTTATTTAGCTTGGATACATAGGCCGCTGGATCTTCCAGCTGCCCGCCCTCTGCCAAATTGGCCTGGTCAAACACAACTGAAGCCAGATCCGCAAAGCGGTCTTCGTCCTGCTCCTGATCCAGCATTTCCAATAGTGGGTGGCCAGGGTTCACTTCAAGAATCGGCTTGGTTTCCGGCACCTCTTGCCCTGCCGCTTCCATAATACGCCGCATTTGAGCGCCCATATCATGATCACCAACCACCAGACACGCCGGTGATTCGGTTAAGCGAGTAGTGGCGCGTACCGCCTCCACATTGCCCTCGAGCACCTTACCCAGACGCTCAACGAGTGCCTCGCTGTCCTTCTCAAGCTTTTCCTGCTCAGCTTTTTCTTCCTCTGAATCAGTCGCCAGATCCAATGCGCCGCGGGCAACGTCCTGGAACTGCTTGCCATCAAAATCTTGCATATGATTCATCAGCCAGTCGTCAACGCGATCGGTCAGTAGCAGGACTTCTATGCCCTTTTTACGGAACACTTCAAGGTGCGGGCTGTTCTTCGCGGTATTAAAGTTTTCTGCAACCACGTAGAAGATTTTCTCCTGACCTTCCTCCATTCTTGAGACGTAGTCTTCCAGGGACTCACTCTGGTCCTCCACGTCAGTATGCGTAGTGGAGAAGCGCAACAGCTTGGCAATCTTCTCTTTGTTGGCGAAGTCTTCCGCCGGTCCTTCCTTCAATACCTGGCCAAACTCCTTCCAGAATTCAGCGTATTCGTCGCCCTCTTTCTTAGCCAACTTACCCAACATATCCAATACGCGCTTAGTGACCGCACTGCGCATGGAATCGACAGCTGCATCCTGCTGTAAAATTTCGCGAGACACATTCAGAGGAAGATCGTTTGAATCAACCACACCCTTCACGAAACGCAGGTACAGCGGCAGAAATTGTTCTGCATCGTCCATAATAAAAGTGCGCTGAACATAAAGCTTCAGGCCACGAGCCATGTCACGGTTCCACATATCAAACGGGGCACGCTTGGGCAGGTACAACAAGCTGGTGTACTCAAATTTGCCCTCTACCCGGTTATGACTCCAGCTCAGGGGTTCGTCAAAATCATGAGAGACGTGCTTGTAAAACTCCTTGTATTCATCGTCAGAAACGTCGGTGCGACTGCGAGTCCAAAGCGCTGTCGCTTCGTTGACCGCTTCATATTCAGGCACATCGACAGGGGCTTCTTCGCCCTCTTCTGCCGCAGGCATCGCGGGCTTTAGCATCATCACCGGTACGGAAATGTGATCGGAGTACTTTTTAATGACACTGCGAACGCGAAAATCGTCTGCGAATTCCTCACAGCCTTCTTTAAGATACAGCGTGATGCTGGTACCTCGAGATTCCTTGTCCTTGGCTTCCACTGAGAACTCGGATTCGCCGTGAGACTCCCAAACCACTCCCAAATCGGCAGCATCGCCCGCCCGGCGGGTATGCACTTCCACCCGGTCGGCAACGATGAAAGCGGAATAAAAGCCAACACCGAATTGGCCAATCAACTGCGAGTCTTTTTGCTGATCGCCGGTCAGGTTTTCCATGAATGCCGCAGTTCCAGATTTGGCGATCGTACCGAGGTGCTCGATAACCTCATCTCTGGTCATTCCAATGCCGTTGTCGGCGATAGTGATGGTCTTCGCTTCTTTATCAACGTCTACCTGCACGTTGTAATCGCTATGCCCTTCCAACAGGGATTCATCCGCCAGCGCCGCAAAGCGCAATTTGTCGATGGCATCTGATGCATTGGAGATCAACTCACGCAGGAAGATCTCCTGATTGGAGTACAAAGAGTGAATCATCAAGTGAAGCAGCTGCTTCGCTTCGGTTTGGAAGCCCAGGGTTTCCTTTTTTACATCGGCAGTCATTTGTTAACCTCTGTTTCTAACTCGTTGAAATTGAATGAAAAAGTACAATGCTTGAGATATGGGGCCAGTTAAAGTGATTTCAAGGGCAAGGTTAAGAATTACAGCACTGAGACGAAGGTCGCTGGGGAGAACGACGCTCTATCGTTTGGCGGAATGTTAATAAAACGAGGCCAAAGGCCAGCCACAGGGACAAACTACTGCAATAAAAAAAGGGCCCATCATTCGATGAGCCCTTTCCAGGTTCAGACCTTTAAAAGGCGATTACCAGCCGGTAACTTCACCCAGTGCTGAGCCAATTTCAGCCAGAGAACGCACAGTTTTAACGCCAGCGTCTTCCAGGGCGGCGAATTTCTCATCCGCAGTTCCCTTGCCGCCGGAAATAATCGCGCCAGCATGACCCATTCGCTTGCCTTTAGGTGCTGTCACACCAGCAATGTAGGAAACGACAGGCTTGGTCACGTTAGCCTTGATATAGGCTGCGGCTTCCTCTTCTGCAGTACCGCCAATTTCACCGATCATGACAATGGCTTCTGTGGCCGGGTCATTCTGGAACATCTCCAGAATATCGATGAAGTTAGAGCCGGGAATTGGGTCCCCGCCGATACCAACACACGTAGACTGACCGTAGCCTGCGTCAGTTGTCTGCTTCACAGCTTCATAGGTTAGTGTGCCAGAACGGGACACGATGCCCACTTTGCCTGGCAGGTGAATGTGACCAGGCATAATACCGATCTTGCATTCTCCTGGTGTGATGACGCCCGGACAGTTAGGACCCACCAGACGAACGCCCAGTTCGTCACACTTCACTTTAGCTTCCAACATATCGATGGTCGGAATACCTTCAGTAATACAAACAATCAGCTTGATGCCGCCGTTAGCCGCTTCCAGGATCGAATCCTTACAGAAGGGAGCTGGCACATAGATCACAGAAGCATCTGCGCCTGTTGCTGCCACCGCTTCGGTCACTGTGTTGAATACGGGTAGGCCCAAATGTTCCTGACCGCCTTTGCCGGGTGTGACTCCACCCACCATTTTGGTGCCGTATTCGATGGCCTGCTCTGAGTGAAACGTGCCTTGAGAGCCAGTGAAGCCCTGACAGATAACCTTGGTGTTTTTGTCTATAAGAACGCTCATTATGCCGCTCCTCCTGCTGCTTTAACTGCCTGCTGTGCAGCATCGGTGAGGCTGGTGGCAGCAATAATATTCAATCCACTGTCAGCCAGGACTTTCTGGCCAAGTTCTGCGTTATTGCCTTCCAGACGAACAACAACAGGCACTTCGACACCTATTTCCTCGACTGCGCCAATAACACCCTCTGCGATCAGGTCACAGCGAACGATGCCACCAAAGATATTGATCAATACTGCTTTCACATTGTCATCGGACAGGATGATCTTAAAGGCTTCGGAAACCCGTTCCTTGGTAGCACCGCCGCCCACATCAAGGAAGTTTGCAGGAAATCCGCCGTGTAAAGCGACGATATCCATGGTGCCCATGGCCAATCCTGCGCCATTAACCATGCAGCCAATATTGCCATCCAGGGCAACGTAGTTCAGTTCCCACTGTGCTGCGTGAGACTCGCGCTCATCTTCTTGAGAGGGATCGTGCATCTCGCGCAGGGCGGGCTGACGATACAGTGCGTTACTGTCGACACCAAGCTTCGCATCCAGGCAGTGAAGGTTACCCTCATCGGTAATCACCAGCGGGTTAATTTCTATCAGCGCGAGGTCTTTATCGATGAACATTTGCGCAAGTCCCATGAAAATTTTCACGAACTGCTTGATTTGCTCGCCGGATAAACCCAGCTTGAACGCCAGTTCACGACCTTGATAAGGCTGAGGCCCTACCATCGGGTCTATCGTTGCACGGAGAATCTTTTCCGGAGTCTCTTCGGCGACAGTCTCAATTTCCACACCGCCTTCGGTAGACGCCATGAAAACGATACGGCGTGATGAACGATCTACCACCGCGCCCAGATACAACTCTTCAGCAATATCAGTACAGGACTCAACGAGAATTTTGCTGACTGGCTGGCCATTTTCATCGGTCTGGTAGGTCACCAGGTTCTTGCCCAACCAGTTTGTGGCGAACTCGCGGATTTCATCTTTGGTCTTAACCAGCTTTACACCGCCAGCTTTGCCTCTACCGCCAGCGTGCACCTGGGCTTTTACTACCCACATGTCTCCGCCTATCAAATCCGCCGCTTCTGCCGCTTCCACGGGTGTATCAACTGCATACCCTTTGGAAACCGGCAGTCCATATTCGGCAAACAGTTGCTTGCCCTGGTACTCATGAAGATTCATGTGCTGTCCTGCTCTTTCAAAATAGCTATTGCTGCTTTAGTTTCGGCTTTTGCAAAGTTTCTGCGAAAAACCCCTTGTTACCCGCGAGTGCCGGCGATTGGTTTTACTCTACACGCGCGGGCGAATTCTACTTACGTTTTTTCCTGTTGGCGATATGAATAGCATGGCCATCAACGGCCAATGCAGCCTCGTGAACTGCCTCCGACAAGGTCGGATGACCAAATACCGTTAGTGCCAGATCTTCCGCACTGGAGCCGAACTCCATCGCAATAACAACCTGCTGAACAAGATCTGCCGCAGATGGACCTACGATATGGCAGCCGAGAATACGGTCGGTTTCCTCGTGTGCCACTATCTTGACCATTCCGTCGGAGTCGTTGGCCGCTAATGCTCTGCCACTTGCCACAAACGGGAATGTGCCTGACTTGTAAGGAACGCCTTCAGCCTTGAGTTGTTGCTCCGTCTTGCCTACAGCTGCGACTTCCGGGTGGGTGTAAACCACTGACGGGATGCAATCATAGTTCATCTGCGCCGCTTTGCCGGCGATACGCTCCGCCACCATTACACCCTCTTCCGATCCCTTGTGAGCCAGCATTGGGCCGCGCACGACATCACCTACGGCATAAACGCGTGGCGCCTCGGTCTCACAGAAATCATTAACGAAAATGAAGCCCCTCTCATCGAGAGTCACACCGCTATCGGTGGAGAACAACTCTTCAGAGCGAGGTCTGCGGCCTACCGCGACGATGAGCTTGTCAAAGGTTTCGCTATGCTCACCGTCAGCAGACGAATAGGAAACATCCACCTTGCCCGCCTTGACTTCAGAGCCCGTAACCCTCGCTCCCAGGCGAATATCTAGCCCTTGCTTCTTGAATATCTTCGCAGACTCTTTGGCGATTTGCGCATCCATCATAGGAAGAAATTCATCGAGCGCTTCCAGGACAACGACCTCAGCGCCCAGCCGTGCCCAGACACTGCCGAGCTCAAGGCCGATCACGCCAGCGCCAATCACGCCCAAACGCTTTGGCACCGATTGAAATTCAAGAGCACCGGTTGAGTCGACTATTGTGTCTCCGTTGACGGGAGCCGGTGGGATATTAATCGGGAGAGATCCCGCTGCGATGATGACATTTCCAGCTTCGAGCACCTGCACGTTGCCATCTTTGTCGGTCACCTCTACCTTCGCCCCTGCCAGCACCTTACCGGTACCTTCAACGGCCGTAACGCCGTTGTGCTTAAACAGACCTGCAACACCACCGGTCAACTGGTCGACTATTTTATCTTTGCGCTGCAACATGGCTGGCACATCGATCGTGGTCTCGCCCACGCTAATGCCATGAACACCAAAACTGGACTTGGCTTCGTGGTACTTGTGGCTTGAATCCAGCAAAGCCTTGGAGGGAATGCAGCCCACGTTCAGACAGGTGCCACCTAGGCGAACCTTGCCCTTGTCGTCCAACCACTGCTCTACACAGGCTGTAGAAAGACCTAATTGCGCCGCCTTTATTGCCGCCACATAACCGGCAGGACCAGCACCAATGACAACTACATCGTACTTATCTGACATCTTTGTTCTCACTAAAAATTGGAGACCCACTCACAGCTTTCGCGCTGCGGCGGGTCGAAATAAAACTAGAGTTGTAGCAGAATTCTTGCTGGATCCTCAATCAAATCCTTCACTGCCACTAAAAACTGAACAGCACTCTTACCGTCGACCAGACGATGGTCGTAAGACAGCGCCAGGTACATCATTGGCAGAATCACTACCTCTCCATTGACCGCCATGGGACGTTCCTGGATTTTATGCATCCCCAAGATTCCAGTCTGCGGAGGATTGAGAATCGGCGTTGACATCAGAGAACCAAAAACCCCGCCGTTAGTGACGGTAAATGTGCCGCCGGTCATGTCTTCTATGGTCAGCTTGTTATCACGAGCGCGTAATCCCAAGTCTCGAATAGCCGCTTCTACGTCAGCAACGCTCATAAAATCAGCATCGCGTAACACAGGGACCACCAGGCCACCTTCGGTCGATACCGCGACACCGATGTCCTGGTAACCGTGGTATATGACATCGTTTCCGTCGATGGACGCATTCACCTCGGGGTAGCGCTTCAGTGCTTCGCAGGCTGCTTTGACAAACATGCCCATGAAACCGAGGCGGGTTCCGTTGTGTGCCTTTTCGAACTTTTCCTTGTACTTGCTGCGCAAGGCCATCATTGGCGCCATATTGACCTCGTTAAAGGTCGTCAGCATCGCCGTTTCCTGAGTGGCATTGAGCAGGCGTTCAGCAATTTTTGCGCGCATACGAGTCATTGGAACGCGCTTCTCGATACGTTCACCGGTTGGCGCCACAGGCGTATCAGATGCCGATTTAGCCGGCGCGGGTGCTGCGGCTGGTGCGGCGGGTGTTGCGCCACCACCATCCTTCATGAACTTGAGAATATCTTCTTTAGTGATACGACCGTTTTTACCGCTGCCGGTAATACGGCTGACATCAAGCTTGTGTTCTTCAACCAGCTGTCGTGCCGCAGGCCCCAATAACGCAGCAATATCTTCTTGGGCCGCACTTTCGACGGGCGCAGAATCTACTGCGGCTGAACTTGCAGCCGGCGCAGAAGCGGCAGCGCCCTGCTCCAGCGTTGCCAGTAGCTGCTCGCTTTCAATTGTCTCGCCTTCCTGAGCATGGATTGTGGTTAACACGCCGTTTTCGGGCGCGACCACTTCCATAACAACCTTGTCGGTTTCGATCTCGACAATAAGTTCATCCCGAGAGACCGCTTCCCCTTCTTGCTTGTGCCAGGCTGCTACTTCTCCGTCCGCAACCGACTCGGGAAAGGCCGGAGCCTTGATTTCAATCGCCATTTGTCTTCCTTCGCGCTATGACTACCAGGGCACTTCAGGTGCCAGGGCCTTGTTAATAAATGATTCCAGTTGTTCTAAATGAAGGGCCATATAACCCGCCGCACTGGAGGCAGAGCCCTCTCGACCCACAAAGTGCAGATAGACTTCTTTATTGTGGTTAAACAGCGCTCTGCGCATGTGGTGCTGACTTGAATACCAGGCGCCCTGATTCATTGGTTCTTCCTGACACCAGACGGCCTCAGTGAGATTCGGATACAGCTTCAAAATATCCAGAAGATCAGCTTCAGGGAAGGGATACAGCTGCTCGATGCGGATAATGGCAATATTGTCGATGCCCCGCTCCCTGCGCGCTGCTCTCAAATCGTAATACACCTTGCCGCTGCACATAATGACCCGACTGACTTTCGACTTGTCCAGGTCATCTGTTTCGTCCAGTACGTTATAGAACTGGCCATCTGCCAGCTCATCAACGGTTGAGACCGCTTCTTTATGGCGCAAAAGGCTCTTTGGCGACATCACAATCAACGGTTTGCGCAACGGACGAATCGCCTGTCGACGCAGCATATGAAACACCTGGGCTGGCGTCGTAGGCACGCAAACCTGAATGTTGTGCTCGGCACATAACTGTAAGAAACGCTCGAGTCGGGCCGAAGAGTGCTCCGGACCCTGCCCTTCGTAACCGTGCGGCAATAACATTGTGAGGCCACAGAGGCGCTGCCATTTGTGTTCTCCGCTGGTAATAAACTGGTCAATCACTACCTGCGCGCCATTGGCAAAATCGCCAAACTGCGCTTCCCAGATCACCAAACCCTGCGGCAGGGTCGTGGCGTAACCGTATTCGAAGGCAAGCACTGCTTCTTCAGAAAGCAGGGAATCGTAAATGACAAAGGGGGCCTGATCTTCCGAAACATGCTGTAAGGGAATGTAACAGCCTTCCTCTTTTTGATTGTGCAGTACCGCATGACGGTGAGAGAACGTGCCTCGGCCAACATCCTGGCCGGTCAGGCGCACAGGATAGCCCGCCTCAAGCAGCGTGGCATAAGCCATTGTCTCAGCGAAACCCCAGTTTATCGGAGTCGCTCCAGCGCCCATCTTGCGCCGGTCTTCCAGTATTTTGGACACCTGGCGCTGAACAGGAAAATTGTCTGGCGGTACGTTGATATCGTGAGCCAGGGTTTGCAGCTTATGGATGTCGATGGTGGTGTCAGCTTCATCGGTCCATACATGCCCTATGTAGG
>JBDWQQ010000130.1:0-4836 GCA_039986455.1 Halioglobus sp. | reverse complement strand
ACGACCCTGGGCGATGACTAGCACATCGAGCAGGTGACCAAGCAACTGAACAAATTGGTCGACGTGGTGAAGGTGGTTGATTTGACCGAAGGCGCACACGTTGAACGTGACCTGATGTTGATTAAGGTGCGAGCCAATGGCATTTCCAGGGATGAGGTTAAACGCACCACGGATATTTTCCGTGGGCAGATCGTGGATGTCGGTCCTAACGTTTATACCATTCAGTTAGTGGGTACCTCTGACAAACTGGATTCCTTTGTGTCTGCGATGACTGATGTGGACATTCTGGAAGTGGTTCGCTCGGGCGTTGCCGGTATCTCGCGGGGCGAGAAGGTGCTGAGCCTCTAACGGGGCTTAGTTTCCTCGTCGCACCACCGTCGTTCCCGCGAAGGCGGTGGTCCGGCATACCGGAACCTAGTTTGCTTGGGGTGTTTCTGTTAACAGACTACGGCCGCTGGATCCCCGCCTGCGCGGGGATGACCGTGAAGGCGGGGGTGACAATCAAGGCTGGGAACCCGATGAACGCGAGCATGGCGGTAAAGCGAGGATAACGGTGAAGGCGAGGAACACGGTGAATGCGAGTATGCCGGTGAACACGAGTATGCCGATAAGGTCGGGGAGGATGACGGTAAGGCGGGATTTCGAATGCTGATCTAAACGAGCAGTGCTGCCAAGCAGACTTGAACAAAAAAAGGGGCCATCAGGCCCCTTTTTTATAGCTGCAATTAACGTTTAAACAATACGCTTCATCGCAGTCATGTAGCCACGCAATTCCGCACCAATCACCTCAACCGGGTGGTTGCGAATTTTACGATTTACGGCAATCAGTTCAGCGTTGTCGACATCGTTACCGCCACCAATACCTTTGCCAATCACGTCGGTATCGATCTCGGTCATGAAGTCAGCGAGCAGCGGACGACAGGCGTGATCAAACAAGTAGCAGCCGTATTCGGCAGTGTCTGAAATAACCACGTTCATTTCGTACAGCTTCTTACGTGCAATGGTGTTGGCAATCAACGGAGTCTCGTGCAGTGACTCGTAGTATGCAGACTCTTCTTTAATGCCAGCCTGAACCATGACCTCAAAGGCGAGCTCTACGCCAGCCTTACACATGGCAATCAACAGAATGCCGTGATCGTAGTACTCCTGCTCGGCAATGTCTGCGTCGGTATTTTCGGCTTTTTCGAACGCTGTTTCCTGAGTGGCTGCGCGCCAGCCCAGCAGGTTGGCGTCGTCGTTTGCCCAGTCAGTCATCATGGTGCCGGAGAACTCACCCGACATAATGTCGTCCTGATGCTTCTCATATAAAGGGCGCATAATGTCTTTCAGTTCTTCTGCAAGGTGGAAGGCGCGTATTTTGGCAGGGTTAGACAAGCGATCCATCATGTTTGTGATGCCGCCATGCTTGAGTCCCTCGGTGACTGTTTCCCAGCCAAACTGAATCAGCTTGGAGGCATAGCCAGGGTCAATGCCTTTCTCAACCATCTTGTCGAAGGAAAGAATTGCGCCCGTTTGCAGCATGCCGCAGAGAATAGTCTGCTCACCCATTAAGTCTGACTTCACTTCAGCGATGGGGGAGGATTCGAGTACGCCAGCGCGATCGCCGCCGGTGCCAGAGGCCAGGGCCTTGGCGATGTCCATGCCTTCACCCTTGGGGTCGTTCTCACGGTGTACTGCGATCAACGTGGGTACGCCAAAGCCGCGCTTGTATTCTTCACGGACTTCGGTGCCGGGGCATTTCGGGCAAGTCATAACTACAGTCAGGTCTTTGCGAATTTGCATGCCTTCCTCAACCAGGTTGAACCCGTGGGCATAGTCCAAACAGGCGCCTTCTTTCATTAAGGGCATGATGGCTTCAACGACTGGAGTGTGCTGCTTGTCGGGCGTCAGGTTCATGACCACGTCGGCAGTAGGAATCAGTTCTTCGTAGGTGCCTACGGCAAAACCGTTTTCAGTGGCGTTCTTCCAGGACTGGCGCTGCTCTACGATGGCCGCCTCGCGCAGGGTGTAGGAAACGTCTAATCCTGAGTCACGCAGGTTCAAGCCCTGGTTCAGACCCTGTGCACCGCAGCCCACGATGACAATCTTTTTGCCCTTCAGGTAGTCGCAACCATTGGCGAACTCTGAACGGTCCATAAAGCGGCATTTACCCAGTTCTTCCAGCTGCAGACGCAGTGGCAGGGTGTTGAAGTAGTTTTGTCCCATGAGGAATCTCCTGTTAAGGGGGGCGATGGTGATCGACGGTGATAAGTCGAGGAAACGAAGAATACGGAAAGACAGTGCTTGCGTAAAACGCTAAATAAGAGATACTGTTTTGCGTAAAACGCAAAGGTAATTTATGGATACTCGAGCCCTCTCTGTATTTCTCTCCGTCGCAGAGACACTTAACTTCAGTCGTACCGCCGAAAACCTTCACATGAGTGTGTCGGCGGTAAGCCGTGCGGTTGCTAGGTTGGAGGAGGAGGTGGGCCAGCCATTGTTCGATCGTGACCGGCGCAGCGTTTCCCTGAATCACGCCGGATGCGAGTTTCGCGACTTTGCGCGTCGTTCTCTGGCGGACTGGCAGCAATTGCAGCGAACGCTCGATAGTGAGGGAGAGCTCGCCGGCGAAATCAGTCTTTACTGCTCAGTGACCGCGAGTCATACCTTGCTCGCGCCCATGCTGGCGGCATTTCGTGCCTCGCATCCGGCGGTCGATATTATGATGCATACCGGTGACCAGGCAGACGGCGTTGGGCGGGTTTTGGAGGGTCACGATGATCTTGCAGTGACGATTCGCCCGTTGCAATCGCCCACCCGGCTGGATTTCCTGCCTCTGGTGGATTCGCCACTCCAGTTTTGTATGCCAGCTTCGTCATGTCAGGTGCGTGATCGGGTGCTGGAAGATCAAGCACGCGGGGGAATCGACTGGAACTCCTTACCGCTGATCGTCCCTGAACGAGGCACGACCAAGGAGCTTTTGGATGATTGGCTGCGGGAGCAGGGAATACGGCCGCGAATTTACGCTCAGGTTGCCGGTCACGAAGCGATAGTCGCCATGGTGAGTCTGGGCCTTGGAGTTGGAATTGCCCCTCAGTTGGTGATCGAGTCCAGCGGTTTGGGGGAGGGTGTGCAGAGCATCGCCGTCGACAACGGTCTGCCTTCATTATCTATTGGCCTCGCCGCTTTGCGGCAGCGGCTGAGCAGTCCACTGGTGCGTTCGCTTTGGGATGTCGCCGGGCAGACCTACCCCAGCTCCCTTTGATACAATCAGCGCTGACATCGGCGCCGGAAATCGAGAACATGGAAAATAACGAGAAAAATAAGCCCGTCGAAGAAGAGGTCACCAATACCTCGGGGGTTTCTGCCCCACTTGAAATTTTGGTGGACGAGCACGAAGAGGAAGTGTCTGAAAACGGCAAGGCCGTGCGACGACAGGGTATTTACCTACTGCCCAATCTTTTTACCACCGGCGGCCTATTCGCCGGCTTTTATGCGGTGATTGCTGCTTTACGTGGCGACTTTGACAGCGCGCCCATCGCGATTTTAGCCGCGCTACTGTTGGACGGGTTGGATGGCCGTATTGCCCGCATGACCAACACGCAAAGTAAGTTTGGCGCCGAATATGACAGCCTCGCAGATATGGTGTCTTTTGGTGTGGCACCTGCGCTGGTGATTTTCAGCTTCGCCCTGGGTGATCTGGGTAAGATTGGCTGGAGTGCTGCTTTCATTTATGTCGCCTGCGCTGCTCTGCGTCTGGCCCGCTTCAATACGCAGATCGATACGGCGGACAAAAACTTCTTTACTGGCCTCGCCAGCCCGTCGGCTGCCTGTCTCATTGTCAGCGCGGTTTGGGTTTGCAACGACTTGGGTTGGGTGGGCAACGAGCTTCCGCATGAATTGGCGATGGTTCTCGGTGGCCTCACGGCGGTCACCGGCATTCTTATGATTGCCAACTTCCCCTACTACAGCTTTAAAGGCATCGACTTCCACGGACGCGTGCCCTTCGTGGTAATGATCCTGGTGGTTTTGGTCTTCGGCCTGGTGACTCTGGATCCGCCGCTGGTGCTTTTGATCGCCTCGCTGGGCTATGCGGCCTCTGGACCGATTATGGCCGTGTTTAAGCGTCAGAAGGCCTCCGCTGGTTGAAAACCGGTTCGGTTCTGGCGCGTCTCACGGAACCAATGCCTTGCCCTGCGTTCTCACTATCAGGTGAGAACAATGGACAGTGAGCTTCATGGCAAAATTTAGGGCCCCAACAATACCTTCCTCGGAGATAACTCCCGAGTCGGTCTACATGCAACGCAGACAATTTACGAAAGCCGCTGGTCTGTTGGCTGCGCCTGCGCTCGGCGGCCTTGCCATAGAGGCCAATGCGGCCCCTGCGACCGGCGGTGTGCCCCTTGAATTTCAACCCGCCACTGAAGGCCCCGAAGGTTTCTGGACGGACGAGTCCCGCACGCCTGCCGATGACATCTCCTCTTACTGCAACTTTTATGAGTTTGGTACCGGTAAGGGTGACCCTGCCGAGTACGCCCATGAAATGACCGTCGATCCCTGGTCGATAGAAGTGGTGGGCGAGGTGGCCAAGCCCGGAAAAATTAATTTAGAAGATGCTCTGCGTCGGTACCAGCTGGAGGAAAGAATCTATCGTCTGCGCTGTGTGGAGGCCTGGTCCATGGTGGTGCCGTGGGTCGGGTTTTCGTTAGCAGACCTGCTCAAAGACTTTGAACCCACCAGCAAAGCGCGTTATGTGGCCTTTGAAACCCTGCATCGTCCTAGTGAGATGCGCGGCACCCGGTCCTATACCAGCATTATTGACTGGCCCTATAAGGAAGGCCTGCGCATGGACGAGGC
>JBDWQQ010000129.1:0-19400 GCA_039986455.1 Halioglobus sp. | reverse complement strand
TTTTCTGCGGCGACCCTACTGTTCTGGGCACCCATTGTTTCGCAGGCGCAAACCCTGGTATTGGAAGAGGTGCTGGTCACTGCCCAAAAACGGGTTGAGAGCGTCCAGGATATTCCGATTACCGTCAACGTCATCAACAACGACGTTCTCGATAGCTTTGTCATCCGTAATACAAATGATCTGGCCGACTCTGTGCCCGGTCTCACTATTCAATCAACGCCCCAAAACCTGGCTCAAGTAGCCATACGTGGTTTGGGTTCTGGTTCTGCGGCGGAGAGCCTTGATCAATCGGTGGGCTTATTTGTTGACGGCATTTGGGCAGGACGAATTCGCGAATTCCAGGCATCGCTTTTTGACCTTGAGCGGGTAGAGGTTATTAAGGGAACCCAGACGAACATCCTGGGTAAAAACACCAGCCTGGGTGCGGTCAGCATTGTGTCAAAACGCCCCGGTTCACAATTCGGAGGCTACGTTCAGGCTGATTACGAATTCGAATTTGACAGCACCTATCTGATTGGTGCGCTGGATGTTCCCTCTGCCTGGGGTAACTATAGATTGGCTTTCAATGATGTCGCCGAGGGCGGCTATGTGACGAATCAGACCACCGGCAATGAAGTACCACAGCGCGATCAAACGACCTTGCGCCTGAGCGGCGAGTGGGACGTCGCTTCTCAAGGCAGCCTTTTGGTGAGTTACCAATATGACGATCTGGAGATTCTGGGTGATACCTTTCAGCCCGATAACGATGAACTTGGTTTTCTTGCGGGCATGGACCCCAGTGCAGACATAGGTATTAGCCAGAACAAAAATGCCGATACCAGTCTTAGCAGTAGTGGGGAGTCGGAGGACGAACAAATGTCTCAACGCGCGATTGTCCATTATGACCACATGCTGGGTGAGTACCGCTTCACTTCATTAACCGGTTGGTCGGAGTATGAGAACGAACGTATCGTCGATACCGATTTTTTATCGGTGGACTATTTGTCGACGGCGTTTACCAGTGATTACCAACAGCTGAGTCAGGAGTTCCGTCTGGCATCGCCCGCCGACCAGCGGTTGGAGTATCTACTCGGCCTTTATTACCTAGACAGTGAAATTAATTTCTCGGGTTTGACCGATACCCGCTTTCCGCCTCCCTACACGGTGGGTCCATTGCCTCTGGATAGCACATCGTTAAGGCACTATGACCAGGACACAGAAGTCTGGTCTGCCTTTGGTCAGGGTAGTTTGCACTTCAGTGATCGTTGGAGAGTTACGTTGGGTTTGCGTTACACCGATGAGAGTAAGGATGCCCTTTGGGAGCGTGAGCGTTTGCGATCAGGCGGGTTTCTGTCTGATATCGTGTCCGATGCTCTGGCGCCCGTTGTGCCGCCTACACCCCTGGATCGCAGCGAGGATAACCTCGATGGCTCAATCAATGTTCAATATGACTTCAATGAAGAGAGCATGGGATACATCTCCTGGGCCACAGGCAGCAAGAGTGGCGGCTTTTCTACGGAAGTTGCAACGCCGGATGAGTCAGAGTTCGAAACCGAGGAAGCGGAAACGATTGAGTTCGGTTTCAAGACCAGACTTGCTGACGGTGCAGGCTTGCTCAATGCTTCTTTGTTTTACACAGAAATTGAAAATTTTCAGGTGTCTACCTTTGTCGGCACCGGTTTCGAAATTATAACGGTCCCCGCTGAAACGAAAGGAGCCGAACTGGAGACGCAATGGTTATTGAGCGAAGGTTTCACGCTGGGGGCATCGGCAACCTACGCTGATGCAACGGAGAAAACGACCGACCTACGACTACCGTATGCGCCGGAGTTATCGGTGTCGCTGAATGCCCTCTATGAAATCCCCTGGAGAGACGGTGATTTTCTCTGGCGTCTGAGCGGCCAGGTGAACTACCGCGACGAGCAATACATGCAGGCGGGCGAACGAGACCTTGATGACGCGCTGACTTTGATGGACATTCGTCTGGCTTTGGTTAGTGGCGGCGAGTCCTGGGAAGTGGCCCTGGTCGGGCGTAATGTATTGGATGAAAAAAGCTCCTTTGGTTTTGATTTTCCCTTCTTCGGCGGTCAGGGCGACCTGCCGGTTGGTGCCGCGACGATTGGCAGTCTTAACCGGCCGCGAACGCTGGCGCTGCAGGCGCGTTTAAATTTTTAGCGCATGACGTTGCATCTGGTCCTCGCCATTTTATTTCAATTTAGAGCTGCTGTGTCGTGAGCGACTACCGAAACGTAATTTTCGCTGGCGGTGGTAGTCGCTGTCTGTGGCAGGTTGGTTTTTGGGATGGGGCCAACAGGGGAGGCCTCAAGCTTTCACAAACAGTAGATTATGCGGCAAGCACCAGTGCCGGTTGCGCAATGGCGTTGGCCGTTATGCTGGACAGGGGGCCGCAAGCCCTTGAACTCTTCAAGCGCTTAACCGCAGAAAATCCTGCCAATATTCACTGGGCGAATCTTAAACCGGGATCCGGCAAACCACTGCTGCCACATATGGACATGTACCGGCAGGCGCTTGCGGAATTTCTCCGTCCAGAAGATCTCGAGGCCTTGGCTAACAAGCGGGTGGAGTTTCTGATGGCTCGTTTTCCGCGATTGCTGCCTTCCAGTCTCGGCGCATTAGTCGCCTTCTCTATCTATGGGCTGGAAAAGTATCTGACTGGTGCACTGCACCCTTCCTGGACTCGTAAGTTGGGCTTCTCCCAGTTGGTAGCCAGTAACAAAGATGCCATGGATGTATCCGAACTAGTGGATTCTGTACTGGCTTCATCCTGTGTTCCGCCGGTGCTCCCCAGCGAACCTTTTAAAGGCCAACGCGTGCTGGACGGCGGGATTATTGACAACGTCCCTGCGCACTTGGCGGATGGCCGAGAGGGTTTAACGCTGGTGTTGTTGAGTAAGCGCTATAAGTCAGCATTACCAGTGTCCGAGGTCAGAACCTACGTGCAACCCAGCGAAGCAATCACTATCGATAAATTCGACTACGCCAACCCCGAAGGTTTGCAGCAAACCTATGAACTGGGCTTTAAGGATGGGATGGTCTTTGCTGCTGATCGATTATCATGACCGGGAAGCTGCACAAATGGCTGGGTGTGCTGCTACTGTTGCCTCTGATCGGCTGGTGCATCACCGGCGCCATTTTTCTTTTTCAGCCCGGATACGGCGATGCGTATACCAAGTTGGAGCCCCGTTACTATCCTCTGGCTGATTTAGCGATAGTGTCGGTCCAAGATGAATGGTTGGAAGTCCGTCAAATGAAAACTATTCTGGGGCGCCACCTGTTAGCTAAAACCGATCAGGTGTGGCACCAGTATCAAGCAGACACAATGACGATAAAAGCGCGCCCCGCGCCGGCTGTAATCGAGAGATTGTTAGAGGACGCGATTAGCATCGATAGCGATCGCTATGGGACTAACGTAACGAATGATGGGAACGAGTATGTCACCGACACGGGAGTGCGTCTGAGCATTGACTGGAACACGTTGAATATTGAGCAGTATGGCAATGACCGAGCATTGATCGACACGCTCTACAATGTTCATTACCTGCGCTGGACCGGAAACCGTGTCGCGGACAATATCATTGCCGTATTGGGTTTGTGTGGCCTGGTGCTTACAACCGTTCTGGGAGCAACTCTGTTTTTCCGCCAGCGCGGTTCCAGTTAAAGCTGCGACTCGGGCACTACGAGGGATAGAAACCCGGTACTGAAACGCTTCCACCAGGTGGTGTCTGGTTCTTTGAAAACGGTCAGCTCTTCGCCATTCTTATCGGTGGTCCATTTCAGGTTGCCGTCATTATCCAGAGAGACCTGGTACGCGAACTCCAGTATCGACTCATCGAATGTCTGTGACAGCAGTTTTGCTTCCTCTGGGCTGGCATAGTAAGCACCCAGTTCCGAGTTGAGCGCCACAGACCGACCATCAAGGTTGAAAGATCCAATAAACAGGTAGGTTTCGTCAAAGCCGAAGAACTTAGCGTGGAGGCTGGCCTTGGAGGCGCCGATACGGCTCTTTTCTTTCTTATCCTTGCCCTGTTCTTTGTCGCGCTTTCTAACGACCTTATTGGCGTCCGCCTTGAATTCGAAAAGCTCCACGCCGCCGGTGATCAGATCTTCGCGGTAACGCATATAGCCGGCGTGTACCATTGACACGTCATTGGCCTGTAGTGAATTGGTCAGTATGCGCACCCTGACACCACGCTCAACCAGGCTGACAAGGTAGCCGGTAAATTCTTCACCGGGAACGAAGTAGGGGGACACGATGATCAGGTCGCGTTGGGTTCTATCCATACCCATTTTTATCTTTGGAGCGAGGTGAGTTTCGGCGCTGACCTTTTTAGCCTCAACCTTGCTGGGCTGATCGTAGGCCAGTAGCCATTTAGACCAAACGAACTCTAACTCGGTAATACTCGCCATGGTGGTCATATCATACTGGCGTAATACATCGCCGTAGTCTGACTGGCGGGCCTCTTCCAGGTAGCGGTCAGATTCTTCTCGATAGGCTTTAACATCCTCTTGGCTGAGTTGCTCCTTCCAGGCGAACGCGCCCATGGGGTAGGCCCATTCGCTGTTCCAATAGAGGTCAAATTGTGCAGAAACCTCACCCGCTATAGGGCCGACCGCAAGAGCATCCATATCGCCAAAGCCGACGTCTTTGGCGGCAGCAAAATACTCGTCACCAATGTTTCTGCCCCCAAAGATCGTGACCATACTGTCAGCCGTCAGAGTCTTGTTATGCATTCTGCGATTAATACGGCGAGTGTCGCCCAGGAAATCGCCCAAACGTCGCTCTCGGTTGGCAAATGGGTTGAAGACCCGGATTTCAATATTGGGATGACTATCGATTAGTCGCAGGGTGCGATCTTTGCCTGCAGTGTCCAGATCATCCAGCAACAGTCGAACGCGAACGCCGCGATCTGCGGCGGCCAACAGTTGGTTGAGCATCGTTTTGCCGGTCAGGTCGTGGTGCCAAATGTAATACTGTATATCCAGTGAGGTGGAAGCACTTTCGATCACGCGCATACGAGCGACAAAGGCTTCCTCGCCTTTTTCGAGGGTTCGAAACCCAGACTTTTCCGGGTTTTCGTCGAGTAGGCCCTGCAGTTCCAAAACCAGGTGGTTGTCGCTATCCGCTGCGATTTTATAGCTGGGCTCTTTCTCAAAGTCAGTGGGCAGCGAACTACAGGCTGCCAGCAGAGAAAACATCGCCAGTAGAGTCAGGGCTCTTAGTCTGGACATGGGTTTGCCTGAAGAGCAGGTCACGGTATTCGGTAACAATAATGTGTCTGATGTTTGGCGCATGCCTTTTCCATCTATTGGCTTAACGGATGTCGATAGAATTGTAGCGTGTTTTGGCTCTTTCTGTGGCTGCTGCTGAAAAAACAGGTCATGAAGGGGCTTGCACGCGTGCTATTCTGTCAATTGCGAAGCGCATTGTTCAGGCAGGCTCGACTGGGATAAAACCTTCACTATCGTCTCTGTTTGGCACATAACCTACGTTTCCTCTGCATCGTCTTATCACGGGGTTTAATTATGTCGGCTAATTTCTTTCCTCTAGGTATCGCTTTCGCCGGTATAGCGATGGGTTTGCTCAGTGGCTGCGGCGGTGAAGAGCGTGATCTGCCTCCGCCCGCTTCGCGGCCCGTTAAGCTCTTTACCGTGGGTGGCGGTAGCAAAGAGGCGATTCGAACTTTCCCTGGGCGCGTAGACGCTACTCAGCGTGCCGAGCTTGCGTTTCGGGTGTCGGGTCAGTTAAAGGAATTGAGAATTAAAGAGGGCGATTTGGTTGAGCAGGGCCAGGTGCTCGCCAGACTTGATCCCACGGATTATGAAATTGTCGTGGAGGACCGCCAGGCAAATTACGACAATGCCGAGCGAAACTTTACGCGTGGTAAAGAGCTGATTGTCGACGGCAACATCTCCCGACTCGACTACGACCGTATGGAAGCTAATTATCGGACCGCCAGTGCTGCCCTGACCGCTGCCAAGCAGGATCTCGAATATACGGTGTTATCGGCGCCTTTTGAGGGCCGGATCGCCCGGCGAGATGTGGAAAACTTTGAGGAGGTGCTCGCGCGTCAAACGGTTATCTGGCTACAGAATATCACTGAGTTGGACGTGATATTCGACCTGCCTGAGTCGGTTGTGCGCAGCGTGCGTGGGGGAATCAAGGACGAGGGCGATGTGCGCAGCAGTGAAACCGCGGGGACGGTGCGCGCCTATGCGCAGTTTGAAGGGCGCAGCCAGCGCCAGTTTACCCTTCGACCGAAAGAACTGGCGACTAAGGCTGATGATCAAACGCAAACCTTCAGGGCCACCTTCACTATGGATGCGCCCACCGATTTCAATGTATTGCCGGGAATGACGGCTAATGTCGTGATTGACCTGAGTGCAGTGGTCGACAAGGATGCGGTGAAGTGGGTGCCGGCGCGGTCGGTGCAGGCGGATAATGGTTTGAAGCCGCGAGTCTGGGTGTTGGATACCGATACCATGACGGTTTCTTCAAAAACGGTGGCAGTAGGGCGAATGTCCGGTCGCTCCATCCAGATTCTGGACGGTTTAGAGGGTGGTGAAGAAATTGTCTCAGTTGGAGGGCCTTATTTGGCTGAGGGCATGCTGGTCACTCGAATGAAGTTGACTGAACAGGCGACTCCCCGAGCTGATGATCCTCTATAAACGCGGACTGACTGAAGGTTATTGTAGATGAATATCGGTGAATACTCAGTCCGCAACCCGGTGATTTCCTGGTTGTTGGTGATCATCATGGTGGGCGGAGGTCTGTTGGCGTTTCAGACCATTGGTAAACTGGAAGATCCACCTTTTACCATTAAGATGGCGAAGATTCTCACGCCGTATCCAGGAGCGACTGCACAAGAAGTTCAGGATGAGCTGACCTATCACCTGGAGGATGCGATTCAGCTCATGCCGCAGATCAAGCGCATCAAGATGTCCGTTTCACGCCCTGGTTTGTCTGACATTCTTATTGAATTCAAGGATGAGTATCAGGCGGCGGATCTCCCCAATATTTTTGATGAGCTGCGACGAAAGATCGCAGATGTGAGTGCACAGTTGCCACCGGGTGCCAGCGCCCCGATCATCCTCGATGACTTTGGGGATGTTTATGGCGCTTACCTGATGTTGCACGGCGAGGGTTATACCTGGCGAGATTTATACGACACAGCTGACGCGATCAAGAAGCAGTTGGTGTTAATCGACGGCGTTCGTAAAGTGGTTATCGATGGCGAACAGCGAGAGGTAGTTTATCTCGACATCTCGCGCAGTCAGCTGGCTGAGCTAGGTATTTCACTGGGTGAAATTGCCAGCGTACTAGGCTCGCAGAATGTCGTGGTAGATGCGGGGAATGTTGAGGTCGGCGACGACTACCTCCGCTTCAGTCCCACCGGTGCCTTTCAGTCGGTTCAGGCAATGGGAGATTTGTTGATCAGCTCCAGTCAACGCAAACTGATCCGCCTCTCCGATATAGCAACGATTACACGCGCTTATGAGACTGTACCCAGAAAGCTTTACTACGTTAACGGTGAACCTGGTCTGAGCCTGGGTATGTCTATGGTGTCTGGCGAGAATGTTGTCGCGGTCGGTAAAAGGCTGGACCGCAAACTCAACAGCCTGCTTCCAACAATACCCATTGGAATGAAGTTGAGTACCGTTTACGACCAGCCTAAGGAGGTGGATGCCTCGGTCAGTGGCTTCCTTGTCAGCGTTGCTCAGGCCGTGGCGATTGTCATTCTGGTTCTGTTGGTGTTTATGGGCTTACGCACCGGTATTGTGATCGGCGCGGTATTGATCATTACCGTGTCAGGCACATTATTTATAATGAATATCTACGGTATTGAGCTGCAGCGCATATCCCTGGGAGCCCTGGTGATTGCTCTGGGCATGTTGGTAGACAACGCTATTGTTGTCGCGGAAGGAATGCTGGTGCGCATGAATGGCGGCATGGATCCGTTCCAGGCCGCTAGAGAGGCAGTGGGCAAGACCATATGGGCGTTACTGGGCGGTACCGCGATCGGTATCCTTGCCTTCTCAGCGATTGGCATGTCTCCTGATAATACCGGTGAGTTCGCCAGTTCGCTGTTCTACGTCATCATGATCTCTCTCGCGCTTAGCTGGATTACGGCTATCAGTACGACTCCCTTGTTGTGTGCACTGTTGCTAAAGCCCGATCCGGACGCAGCGGGTAAAGACCCCTACGGCGGTAAACTGTTTGTGTTGTATCGCAGCATTGTGGCTAAGGCTATTGACCATCGCTGGGTTACGGTAAGTGGTGTCGCCGGTCTGTTTGTTGCCGCCGTGATTGGTTTTGGTAATGTTGCCGGCGGATTCTTCCCTGACTCGAATACACCTTTGTTTTTCGTCGACGTGTGGGAGCCTGAGGGCGCAGACATTCGCACCACGCGAGACGACACCCTGCGCGTGAGCGAATTTATTCGCGAGCAACCCGGTGTGGTGAGTACCAATTCCGTTATTGGCGGGCCTCACCAACGCTTTACCCTTGTCTATGACTCGCGCGAACCGGCACCCGTTTATTCGCAAATTATTGTTCGTACTGAGACCCGTGATCAGATTCCAGCGGTGTGGGAGGCAACCGCAGCTTTCATGCGCGAGGAGATGCCATGGACTGATCCCATTATTAAAGCCCTGCGGATAGGCCCGGGCCGTGACGCCAAAATCGAAGCTCGTTTTTCCGGTCCGGATGCAACCGTGCTGCGAGGCTTGTCGGAAAAGGCGCAGCAAATAATGCGCGACGATGGTTTCGCCACGGATATACGCGACGATTGGCGTGCGCCGGTAAAAGTTGCAGTGCCTGTGTTTAATGAACAGGTAGGGCGTCAGTTGGGCGTGGATAGGGAAGGGCTAGGGAGTGCTTTACGCTATGCTTTTGAGGGTTCACCTGTGGGTGTTTACCGCGACGGCATTCGGTTATTGCCCATTGAATTGAGAGCACCAGAGGACGAGCGCGGCGATATTAACAGCGTTCGGGATATTCAGATATGGAGTCCGGTATTGGGTCGATCAGTACCAGCCTCTCAGGTTGTTGCCCGCTATGAAACGCACATGGAGAACGCGGTCATTCGGGGCCGCGACCGTATCCAGACGATCATTGCCTCATGTAACCCCAATGAAGACCTGGCGACAGCCTTGTTCGATCGACTGCGGCCTCAAATCGAGGCAATGACGTTACCAGCGGGTTATAAGCTGGAGTGGGGTGGTGAATACGAAGACTCAGTGAACGCTCAGGCGGGACTCGGCCAGTCGCTGCCGGTAGGATTCCTGTTGATGATACTCACCAGTATTTTCCTTTTCGGGAAGCTACGCCAACCGGCGATTATTTGGCTAACCGTGCCGCTGGCGATCGTCGGCATTACTGCAGGCCTGTTGACGACCGGGGGCGCGTTCGATTTCATGTCGCTTCTAGGCGCGCTGTCGCTGGTAGGCTTGTTGATTAAAAATGCCATTGTTTTGATAGAAGAGATTGATCAACAAATCGAGGAGGATAAGGATCCCTACGAGGCGATACTCGACTCTTCGGTAAGTAGAATGAGGCCTGTTATGTTAGCTGCCTCCACGACTATTCTTGGTTTAATACCCCTGTTGTCAGACGTATTTTTTGTCAACATGTCGGTGACTATTATGGCGGGTCTTGGTTTTGCATCACTGCTGACCTTGACGATCGTACCAACGCTTTATGCGATATTCTTCCGGATTCGCAAACAAGAAGACAGCCCGGCCCGTTAGTGCTCAGGCCTTAAACACGCGCGGGGTGATAGCTTGGTGGCTCAAAGTAAACCGATGAATGTGCTGATACTCGATGAGGATTATCATCAGTATCAGCAACTGCTAGCCGCCGCCGGTATCACTGCTGATGCCGGCGCTAATCCCGTCGACTTCGGCGACGGTTATGACGTGCTTCTCGCCCAGCCAGACCTCGCGGCGCGCTATCTGCGACAGGGCGGAAAAGTGCCCTGGATACAGTCGACCTGGGCCGGTGTTGATGCTTTGGTCGTTGAAGCAAGATCCGCAGGTGTGCTCGTGACTGGCTTAAAAAATATTTTCGGGCCACAAATGGCGGAGTATGTTTTTGCCTACTTGTTGAGTGAGGCACGTTCGCTAACTTTTTTTCGCATGCAACAGGAAGCCAATAGCTGGTCTCCAAGACCTCCGAAAACGCTTGCCGGAAAATCGATGGGCATACTGGGAACCGGCACCATCGGCGGTCATGTCGCAAGCGTTGCCAAGTCATTTGGGATGCAAACTGTCGGCATTTCACGATCAGGCGCTCCGGTCGAGTATTTTGATCGTGTTGGCCCTTCAGGCGATATGCTGGAGCTGCTGAGAGGATCTGATGTGCTGGTCAATACGTTACCCGGAACCGAGCAGACGCAAGGCGTTCTCAGTGGCAAGTTATTAAACGTGCTAGCAGTCGATGCGACGGTCTTCAACTTGGGAAGAGGTCATGCGCTGCGTGAGGACGAGCTGCGTGATTGGCTGGAGGCCCATAACAACGCTAGCGCCGTGCTCGATGTTTTTGCTGAGGAACCTTTACCAGCGGATCATTGGCTATGGCAACACTCTCAGGTTTCCATCACCCCTCACATCTCTGCCGTTAGCTTTGCGGACGACGTGGTCAGGGCGTTTTTGGCAAATTTTGAGCGCCGGCGCCAGGGAATTAATTTGACGCACGTTGTTGATCTTGAGTCGGGCTACTAATCGCGATGGGCGTTAGTTCTTGGCTATTGATTGACGCTAGTCCCTTGCAACGGGAGAATGAGCCACTCGCTTTACTGACTGGAACCTTGTCTATGCGAACTATCCCTAACGCACGTGGCGCAGTGTTTCGTGCCGCAACGCTGTTTGTATGCACCTTGTTTCTTGCAGCCTGCGCCAGTGTGCCCTTTGACTATCCGCGAGAGGCGAGTCAGGCGATACCGGTGTCGGACGAAACGGTATTAGGTGAGTTCGGGCTAGACTGGAAAAAGGAGCATGGCAGCAAAGCAGGATTTGTGGGGTTGCCGCAGGGAGCGGATGCACTTGGACTGCGCCTGAAAATGTTAGAGCGGGCAGAGCATAGTATCGATGCCCAATACTTTATTCTGAAAAAAGACCGCGCCGGCGCCCTGTTTGCATCGGGCCTACTGGCGGCCGCGGATCGCGGTGTCAGGGTAAGGCTGCTGATTGATGATATTTTTTCTCCCGGGGTCGACGAAGCTTTTAGTTTGCTTTCATCTCATCCCAATATCGAGGTCCGCTTGTTCAACCCGCTGGCCAGACAAAGTGTCCGCTATCTCGGTTATCTCACCGATTTCAAACGCGCTAACAGACGAATGCACAATAAATCTCTCACCGTTGATAATGCAATGAGTATTGTCGGTGGTCGAAATATTGGCGAAGAGTATTTCGAAATCAATCAGGATGTTCAGTTCGATGATTATGAGATCATGATAGTCGGCGCTATTGTCGAGGAGGTCAGTCAAGGCTTTGATATGTTCTGGAACAGTGATCTGGCAGTACCTATGGAGGCCTTTGGCCTCGACGTAGATACTGCTGAGCTAGATGAGTGGCGAGAGTATATTAAAGAGGAAACCTCCAGCAGCGGCAGCGGCCTCTACGCGACAGCGATTAACAGTCCATTACTGAAAGATTTGCGTGAAAATCGAGTAGAACCTGTTGCGGCTGAGGCCACTTTGGTGACGGATCGCCCTGAGAAATTGCAGGCTGCTATGGGCGACAGGGATGAGCAGGTGCTGATCGATGAAATGGCACGCCGTTTTATGGAAGCCAAGGAAGAAATCCTTATTGTTTCGCCTTACTACATTCCCCAGGAAAGCGGCGCGAAGTTCACAGAGGAACTGCTGGCAAAGGGAGTGAGAGTCGTCGTAGTCACCAATTCGCTAGCCTCCACTAACCATGTCCCGGTGCACTCGGGTTACGCTCGCTACCGTAAACGTTTGTTGGAGGCGGGCGCTGAGTTCTATGAAGTGAAGGTTGACGCTGTGGATGGCGAAAATTTGTGGGGCCACCAGCCGGAATCAATGACTCTGCATTCCAAGGCAACCATGATTGATCGAGAGAGTATTTTTATCGGTTCCCTTAATTTTGACCCCAGGTCGATAAAAATTAATACCGAGATGGGGATATTCATTGAGTCGGCTGAAGCGGGTGCAGAATTTAGAGATAAGATTTTCGAGGGCTTAAGTCGCACTACGTGGCGAGTGGATTTGGACGAGAAAGGGAAGCTGCGTTGGACCTATCAAAACGGCGACGACCACCAGGTGGTTCATAAGGAACCTCAGAGCACTTGGTGGCGCCGGTTTCAGGTTGGCTTCTATCGACTATTGCCGATAGAAAGCCAGTTGTAGTTATTCTCCCGCGTTGGGACCGTAGAGGCCGACACCCAACTCTGAAGAAATATAGCCGATAGCCTTCAGACCACGCACGCTATTGCCGGCCGGATTAAGCGGGGGTGAGAAAGTGGCGATGGCGAACTTGCCGGGTACCACTGCAACGATGCCACCACCGACACCGGTCTTGGCGGGAAGTCCGGCACTGTACATCCATTCTCCTGATTCATCGTAAAAACCAGCGGTAGCCATAATTGCCAACAGCTCTGGCACGTGTGCTTTGTCGAGGACGCGCTTGCCCGTTTTGGGGTTAACACCCTCATTGGCAAGGGTGGCGCCCATCATCGCCAGATCCAGCGTGTTGATGCCGATGGAGCACTGTCGAGTGTAAACACGCAACGCTTCTTCGGGCTCGCTGTAGAGGCGTCCGTAGTTGAACAGCAGATTAGCGATCGCGCGGTTGCCCCAAGCGGTTTCATACTCTGAGTCGTAAACTTCCTCGAGAACTTTTAAGTCGCGGGCAGTGTAGTCCTCGATGTTGGCCAACACTTGCTTCCAACGATCTTTCTCTGATGAGGCCTCCACCATGCTGACAGCAGCGATTGCACCGGCGTTAACTAGCGGGTTCACAGAACGGCTTTCATAAACCTCCAGCGCCATTTTTGAGTTGAAGGCCATCCCTGTGGGCTCAACACCAATTTTTTCGCGTAGAGCCTTGGGTCCTTGCTGCTGCATGATTAATGAAGCCGTGAAGGGCTTGGAGACAGACTGAATGGAGAACTCATAATCGAGCTCGCCCGCCGAGTACACTTCACCGTCTCGGGTGATGATCACCACCCCGAACATTTCGCTGGGTACCGTGGCCAGGATCGGAATGTAGTCGGCGTTGGCGCCTCCTTTTTCATCCTTGAACTGAGCGTAGGCTTCGTCGACAACGCGCTGGTAGTCGGCCGGGCTGATGGGAGCTGCCATGGTAACGACAGATGCCGCCAGCACCGTCATCGCAAGGCATGTCTGGATGGCTCTTACTATCATTGGGTTTTCCTCATTGGGTGTTTTTCACAGGGCTAAGCATAGTAGGCAGGGTCGTGCTCGGCAAGTCAGTGCCCGCCAATAGTACTGGACAAAGTAGCTAGAACTCCGGGCCCACGGTGATGTATATCTGAAACGCTTCATCAGCATCATCCAGTGGAAAGCCAAGATCTATTCGGGCTAGTCCGACGGGAGAACGCCAGCGCACGCCAATGCCCGTGCCCAGCTTTTCCTTAAAGTCATCGAATTCATTGAATGCGTTACCGCCGTCAAGAAAAGCGGCAACGCTCCAATCAGGAATAATTTCATGCTCATATTCAACACTGGCAACGATCAAGTGTTTGCCGCCGGTAATGGCATCACTGGGGAACAGAGTCTCCCAGCCATAGCCACGGATACTGCGCGCACCACCGGCACGAAACTCGTAGTATTCAGGCATCTGGTTGAAGTTGACGTTAAGCACTGAACGACTCTCTGCGTCCGTGTAACCCAGATTTGAACGGAACAAGAAGCGTCCTTGATCTGCCACCGGCCAAATACTCCAGGAAGAGAAGCGGGCCTGCCAGAAATCGATGTTTGAACCCAGATCCTCACTGGCCCCTAACAGTTCAAGGCTCAGGTAATCACCACGTCGAATATAGAGCGGGTCGTCTGTGCGTTTAAACTTAAAGCTCAGTCCAGGGACCACTGCTTCGAATTCTGGAGCCAGGGTCTCGTAGGCCTCGGTTCCAATGCTTTCGATGATTGAATCCTGTGCAGAGCTGGGTAGGTTGCCGAACAGGACTTCAAATATATCGTAGTTTTCTCCGACCAGGCTGACTCCCGCACTGGACTGCAGAACGAAGTCGCCAAACTTGGAAACAGGGAGTCGCCACAGCGCAGTTGCAAGATTGGTCGCGATGCGCGTTTCTCCACCCTCATCTAAGCTAACGTCGGTGTAGTTCAGGTCTTTGCTTTCGTGGCGTAAACCAATTTCGAAGGCTTCTCCACGTAATGGGTCGAGTGGGACAGTGTAGCTAACGTCACCAGCCAACCGCTCCCGTTCTTCTGCTACGGCGACCCCGACATTGAAATGGTGGCCTCGTTTGCCCAGATGACGGCGAGTCCAATCCAGTCCAAGACCAAATCCTGTATCGGTACCCCAGCCGGCGCGACCGCGATAACGGTTTGCGGGTAACGGTTCCATGCCGATGACCAGCGGTATTTCCGGGTTCTCGCCCGTCGTTGGTTCGCCGGGTTTAATAACGACTTCACTGAAATGGCCGCTAGCGCTCAACAGGTTACGTTGTTGGGCAAGCTCAGAGTGCTTGAAGGTGTTCCCTGGCTTAAGAATCATATACCGTGCCAGATAGTCGCTGGAGAACTTGCCCTGCTTCAGTTCAATGTCTCCGTAAACAAACCTTGGGCCTGTTTCAATGACCACAGTAATGCTGGCGATGTACTCTTTCAGATCGACTTCTACGCGGTGTTCTAAAAATTCGGCATTGAGGTAACCCAGTTCCCGTGTGTCACTGATCAGCTTGCGCTTGCCAGCTTCGTATCGTTGATGATCAAGGCTGTTCCCCTGCAGCGATTGCAGCGACTCCGCCAAGCCCTTTAAGTCTTCACTGGTCGATCCAGGCCCGATGAAGGAGAGGTCGACATGGTTCACAGGAACAGGGTCGCCTGTGTCTACCGTATAAATCGCTAGCCAGTTCCCGCCGGTTGCTTTGGGGGCCTGCAGGTCTGTGGTGATTGTCGGCTGATAGTAGCCAAAGGGCTGTAGCGCTCGGCGTATCTCGGCGTCAGCCTTGGCGTGCATGCGGTTGATGTTCTCGGCGGTGAGTTCTGTGTCTTGACTGCGGCCTACGATTTCCAGCGATGCCAGAACGTTGTTAAGGGGTTCCTCCTGTAGACCACTAACCTCTACCTGCACGGGCTGAGCGGCCAGGCCGGCAGTGCACGAAACTAGGCTTACCAACAATACCAGCCTGATGACGGTTGAACGCAGCGCGCTTTTAATATTAGCGCTCATAAGTGAATGTCATATTCAGGTTGTTGTCCGCCTCGCCCACAGTAATCCCGGCGCCGTAGCGTGGCGTGATATTGAATATCGAATTAAACTCGCTGGTTTTTTCCAGTGTGTTATAGCCGTAGCCGACATAAATTCGTGGACTGACGTAGGTGCCGATGCTCAACACATTGTTGCGGTCCGAGGTCGATCGCCCCGTAAGTAGATAGGCTTGAACCTCACTGGCTTCTAGCTGGGGCCGTGAGAACAATTCCATGGTGGGTGTGGTAACGGGGCCTGTCAGTGTGATGCCCGCTGCCGATACTTGCGGATCATTATCAATCCAGCGTACGGCTCGAAGATTGATTTCCGGTTCAGTGGCCGGCACATTGTTAAACAAGAGTTGCCCCGTACGGATTTCTAAATCCTGGCCAAACGAGCGGAACGTGCCGTCCTCCACAGAGAGCTTTCCCTTGGCAATGGGAACAAGTTCGGTTTGCTCAGGTGTATTGGTGAACAGTACATCGCCCGCGATACGACCGATAAAGCCTATCGCTTTTACGTTAATCTCGTCTCCGAGTATGAGTCTTGTCTGGTTATCAATCCGGAAGGGCGCGGTTAGCTCATCGGCTGTGCCAGCATCGAGCGTGCCGTTCACAATCACTACGTCAGATGAGGGCGCGATGACCTGACCGGGCGTACTTACCTGTTCACCGTCCTGACTCACCATCGCCGGACTTAATTCAAGCTTGGGGGTGATGTCAGCTTCTGGAATGAGCAGATCCCCGCGCAGCTTTAGCGTTTCGTTCTCCCAGTTTATTTGCAGATCGGGAGAGATATAGACTCGGGCGTCGCGCGTGTTAAACGCCTCAAATCCATCGCCCTTTAGCACCAGGGCTGCATTCGTCTTTGCAGTGTTGATCACTCCGGAAAGCGTTAGTTCGCCCGGGCCTGATTTTATGCCGCCCGTGACTTGCAGCAGGTCCGGATTTGAGGGCTCTCCCGCTATTCGAAGCTTAACTTGCTGCAGGGTAAGGCCTGCCATTGGAATTTCTGCAGAGCCGTTAAGTAGTTCAAGTTTTCCGGCAATGCGCGGCTGCTCCAGTGTTCCTGCGATATTTAAGTCAGCGGCCACCTGCCCGGTCGCGGACTGAATGTCAGGAACCCATGCCGCGACACTGGCGAGATCGGGCAGGGTAGCCTGCAAGCTTCCGCTCATTGGTTGTCTGTCATTCAGTGGGAATTGGTTGAGTGCTGGTAGCTTCAGCTTCGCATCCAACGTCCCGTTTTCAGGTGGCTCAAAGTGAAGTTCAACCAAAGTTCCACTTTGATCGACATTGAGTAACAAATCACCACCTTCGTGAACCAGTTGTTTCTTCCCATCCTCAAGGTCAACAATAATCAGCCCGGAACTGATGTTGAATGTGCCGGTGGCCAGCAATGCTCCGTCGCTTGCAAGGCTTGCCTGTAAATTTCCTTTAAGATCGCCTGTGGCTGTTGTTTGGAGTAGCTCTAGTGGAACTTGCTCTACCATTAATGCCAAAACGCTGCTCTCACTGCTACTCCAGTCACCCTCTAGGCACACCCGGCCAGGGCCTCCCAGTCTATTCAAACAACTCTCGCCGAGGCTTGCAGCCTCCGCGCTTATCGATAGGGACGTCGAATTGACAAGTGCCCAGTTTCCGATCGAAGTCGTAGTCGCGTTCAGTTTATCGAGACTACCCTGCCAACCGTCCAGCGCCGGGGTGATGCCCCCTTGTAAGCGGCTGCTCAGTGACTGATCTTTGGCGAGCATAGCGAGTCGTAGCTCGTGCTCTGCATTAGTACCGATAGTTTTCAGCGATAGCGACTCGGCCAATGTCTCTCCATCGCTCAATATAGAGCCAGTTTTTATATCGAGTTTAAGGGCGCTGTCTGCGGCGGTTCCTGCAAGCAGTTCGATATCCAGTCGGGGTGTCGACAGCGCATCCAATGCTAGCGTGCGGCCCTTTATACTGGCATTGATGATGGGCGCCTCTGCGGTGCCCATGACGCTTCCTTTACCGGTGATCGCTCCCGCAGCGCCAGGAACGAACTCTCCCGGTGACAAGGCGCGCAGCTCCCAGTTGATGCCTAGTGTTGTGGCCGAGAGCTCGCCCTTGGCCTGAAACTGATTCTGACCGCTGCTGACTTCTAACAGATCGAGCTTGATTAAGTCTCCAGCTATCTGCCCATTGGCCGAGGCGACGATTGGATAGCCCAGTAGGTCTCCTTTCACCTGATCAGCATCAAACTTGGCGGCTATTTCTCCCTCTGAATTCAGGCTACCAGAGATATTCACTACAGCTGAAACTACGCCTTCTACATCTGAGCTGATCAGTTCAGGGTTGAGCGTCTCCCCGACGATATGCAGGTCCCATGCTGGCGTCGGATCCCAGCTTACCAGGCCGGCCGCAGACAATTGGCCTTCGAGAATTTCAGCGTTCAATGTGTCCAGGTTGAACTGCTGCAAGTTACCGCTGCCCTGAACCTGCCACTGTCCAGATGGAATATCTGTGCCATCAATGCTTGCACTCATAGCGAGCTGATAGCTTTCAAGCGGTCCGTTCAGCTGCAGGGTGCCTGTGGGGCTGGTGAGGTCTGGTTGATCGGTATTGAGTGGCCAGTGGATGCCTTGCCATTGGAGCTGAGTGTCCAAAGAGGGGGCGTCGCTCTCCAGGTCCGATACGGCGCCTTGCAGAGTGAGCGTAATGTCATGCTGCGCTGCCCGAGCGCTGAGTTGATCCAACTCGATCACATCGCCAGAAAAGCGGCCTGCAATTTTGCCTTCAATAGAATCAGAGTCTGGAAGACTCGCCTCAAACTGTGTCAGACCTTGCAAACCCAGTTCATAGGCGAGAGCGAAATCAATCGCTTCACTCCACTGAATGTCACCCTGCAGTCCCAGTTCGCCTTTAAGTGGGGCACTTTCCCCATTGGCTAATGTCCAATCAACCTGTAAGTTAAGCGGCATGTCATTGTCGAGGGAGGTTGAGCCAGTTAAGACAATAGCGCCTTGAGGAGCCGCTATCTCTAGCTGTTCAATGGTCAGTTGGCCGCCGCGCAACTCAGCAGTCAGCTGTACTGCGTCTATGATGACTGGAGGCTCTGAGTCCTGAGAGAGGCGTACATTGGTCAATCGTACGTTTCTGAGCGAAATATCAACCGGGGGGCGTAGGCTGGCAGGTTGAAAAGGATCAGTACTGGCGCTGGATGCATCGGAGGTGAGGGCGATATCTATGTTATCCAGGGTAAGCAGGTTCAGGGCTAACTTTCCCTGTAGCAGGGCGCTGGGTTGCCAGTCCAGAACGGCTTTCTCCAGTTTGATTTCGGTGCCGGGCTGAGAAACAGAGACGCCGTTCAACTGTAAAGGCCCAGTCAGTGGGCCCTGCATGGATTCCCACTCCAGCGTGTCATTCATGCTTTGGCGCAGTTGAGAAGCGAGAAAATTGGAGCCGGACTCAGTGCTTATCAGTGCCCATGCGCCGAGTAGCCCGGCCAGAGACAAAAGCAGCAGTATTGCCAGGCCTGCGAAAGTGAATTTCAATGCTTTTGACAAAAGTTGTTCTCAGTTTTTGCGCAATTGAATTAACCGGGCGGTTGCCACTAGCCCCTATTGGAGCTAAGTTGCAAAAGCCTATTCTCAATAGTAGTAAAAGGAAACAGTCGATGAAACGTATTATTGCTTTTTCAACGATCACCCTGGCTTGCGTCGCGCCTGCCCATGCGGTGGATTTCAATACTGATGCCCTAAAGTCGATGCAGAAAGAAGGCCATGCGATTGTCGCCGAGGCTCAGGCGGCCAGGGTCTACAAGGCATCCAATGGTCAGTGTCTCGCGTTCTCAGCCAGTGCGCTGGTTCTGGCCAATTGTAACGGCAAAAAAAATCAGAAATGGTCATTGGACGGCAATAGTCGCCTCGTAGCCTCTAATGGCAAGTGCGCCGGAGGCGCTCACTTGCAAGCCTGTGGTAATTCAAAGGCACAAAAGTGGAAGCATGATTCCAACCG
>JBDWQQ010000128.1:0-19405 GCA_039986455.1 Halioglobus sp. | reverse complement strand
CGCAAATGAAAGAAAAAACATTGAATGCCCATGCAATGGCGCGCCTCGCAGAACCAGAGGAAATCGCCAACGCCGTGGCTTACCTTTGCTCCGAAAAGGCATCTTTCATTACCGGACATGACCTGGTGGTAGATGGCGGAGTGATGATTCGCTCCAATGTCATTGACCTATAGCTGGATTTCACCCGGCACTACAAAAGGTATTCCCCACACATCGATTCAGCTGTAGTCCAGAGTTGTTTTGCCATCGCGCTATCGGTCATGTGATGTTGCCCGCTTACCGTTACAGCATTGCAGTCTTCGAAGTAAGCTCCAGATACATCGTCCAATGCAGCAGAGGTAGCGACGTACAGTTGGGTAGCGGCGCCTTGCGCCGGGCTTTTCGCAATGACACCACCAAACAGCTCGAAGGCGGAACGCATTAGCGTGGGTGCAGTTCGTGCAATATTGGTTTGAACCAGACCGGGGTGAATCGCATTGGAGGATACGCCGGTACCCTGCAGGCGCTCGGCGAGCTCAATCGAAAACAAGGCATTGGCGAGTTTGGATCTGCCATAGGCTTCTCCGGCATCAAAGGTCTTTTCACCGCGAAGATTGTCAAAGTCGATGCCCACGGCGGGCGCTTGACGGTAGCCCGACCGGCTACTCACGTGAACAACTCTGCCATTTTGCTTTGCCTGCATTAGCGGGAGCAAGTGATTGGTTAAAACGAAATGGCCGAGGAAATTGACGGTAAAAATTTTCTCTATGCCATTAACCAACTCCAGCTCGCCGAAGGTATTGATGCCCGCATTGAGTACCAGTATGTCAGGCGTCAGATCCAAGTCTGAAACAGACTGGGCACAATCCACCGCAGATTGAAAATTCGAGAGCTCAAGGGCTAGGGGAGTCGTCTGGCCGCTGACGCTAGCGCACGCCTTGCTCGCCTTCTCCAGGGTTCGTCCTGTCCCTACAACGTGGGCGCCTCGCAGCGCCAGCACTCGCATCGTTTCGTAACCCAGTCCTGAGTTGCACCCGGTCACGAGGGCAACTTTGCCGGACAAATCTAATCCTGCCGTGACTTCTTCACCCGTAGAATCTGCGCCGAAAGGGCTGGCTGGCCAGCGGGTGTCTATGGACACGGTGTGTTCGCTGTCACTGCAAGCGGCAAGTGGGGCGCCTGCAGCAAGTGCTGCGGCAGAGTAGAGAACCTGTCTTCGGTTTAGTGTCACGATCAATCTCCTTGAGTACCGGCTAAGTGTAGTTTATTTGCAGCTGGTGACGTTAGTGCCCCACCTGGATTGTCCAGCTTGATGGGCCTGTTTTTGTAACGTCGCCGGTGACCTGTCGAGTGAGCTGGTCTAGTATAGGGAGAGATTCGGGGTTTCAAGCAGAGGGTTACATGACTCGCACTATTGTTAAATGTCTCACCCTGACAAGTATTGCCTTTCTTTCGCTGCCTGCGAGCGCGTTCAGAAGTTGCGAGGTAGAGCACAGCGAAGCCTATCTGGCGACTACCGAGTACAAAGTTACTGAATTGTCCTTCGATTTCAGCAGCGGGTCAGCCAATGGCACGGAAACTACCTACACCCACTCGAACAATATCGACAGTGAGTCTACCGAGTGTCATGTGACCTATGAGTTGTCGGGAAGTATCGAGCCCGTCAGTGGGGTTGTGGTGCTCGATGCACATCGCAGTAACCAAAGCGTGTCTTGTCGGGACGATCTGGTGGCGCAGTCCTATCCGCAAGAGCGTCTGTATTCGCTGGTGCTCGAGTTTAACGACGGTGGCCGTGCGCAGGTTCGTCAGGCGGACAATGGCGACCTGGTTGCCACCGGTGACTGGGCGGAGGGCGTGACAGCCTTCCGCACAGGGGAGGTGTGCAGCCTGTTCTAGGCTGCCACAAACTAGACCGGCGTTACCGTCACTGGCACTCCATTAACGGCAGCGTTCCCGGTAAGTTCGTCAAGTAACTCGTGATCGGTCACATCGTTGCAGCTAACGCCTGGGCGATGACTGGCTTTCTTCATTTGAATGCCAGCACGGTGATGACCGAAACCGTGAGGTAGGCTTACCACGCCGGGCATGAGTTCCTCAGTTTGTTCTACCGAAGCTTCGATGGCGCCCACTCTGGAGCTTAAGCTCACTTTTGTTCCATCAATGATTTTGAGTTTCTCCATGTCCTCGGGATGCATCATCAGCGTGCATCGGTCGCGTCCTTTGATGAGTGGTTGGAAATTGTGCATCCACGAGTTGTTCGAGCGGATATGTCGCCTGCCTATCAATAGCAGTCCGCTGTCCTGGTTGTCGGTGAACTCAAGATGAAGTCTCTCAAGGTCTTTCATAGGGAGCGGAGCATCACAGGCAATCGTTTTGGTCGCGGTGACAAGGCGTTTTGGTAGCTGAGATTTTAAGGGGCCCAGATCGATACCTGATGGATGTTTTTTCAGTAATTCCAAAGAGAGGTTCTGGTCTGCGTAGGGTCCTGCCTGCAGTCCCATGTTGACTATCTGGTCGGGTGGTACGGTCTGTTGCGGCGGCAAATCCAGAAGCTCTTCCAGTCGCTTGCCAAGCTCGGAAAAAATTTCCCAGTCGTGCATGGCGCCTTCAGGTTTGTCAAAAACTGGCTGGTTGTAACGGGCAGTATTGCGCACAGCGAAAGCGTGGAATGATAGGTCGTAGTGGTCGTGCTCCAGCGCCGATGTCGGTGGCAGAATAATGTCTGCGTGGCGTGTTGTCTCATTAATGTAGGGGTCCAGAGAAACCATAAACTGAAGTTGCGGTAAAACCTCGTCCAGTTGCTTGCCATTGGGTGTCGATAACACCGGGTTGCCAGCACCGGTGAACAGTGCCTTGATTTGTCCTTCACCGGGGGTGGCGATTTCCTCTGCCATTGCGCTCGCAGGCAGCTCTCGGTCGAACTCGGGCAGGGCGCGAACTCTGCTGCGATGTCGGTTAAAGCCACCGGGTCCATTCGCGGCAACGGTATCAACCGCCGGTGTTGTGAACAGACTGCCTCCGGGCTTGTCCAGGTTGCCCGTGGCGATGTTGATTAACTGAGACAGCCATTGGCATAGGCCGCCGTACACTTGTGTGGAAATGCCCATTCTGCCGTAGCAAATGGCGCGTTCGGCGCTCGCCATATCTCGGGTGATGGAGCGTATGGCCTCGGCGCTAATGCCTGTGTGCTTGGCAGCGAACTCGGGAGTGAAACTGTCGATGGCCGTACTTACATTTTCAAGACCCGTCGTAAACGCTGAAAGATGGCCGGTGTTGACGAGATCTTCGTCAAACAGGGTATGCAGCACGGCAGCTAGGAAAAGGGCGTCTGTTCCCGGGCGGATAAAGTGATGCTCGTCGGCCAGGTCAGCGGTTTCGCTGCGCCTGGGATCGATGACCACGAGCTTGCCCCCTCGCTCCTGCAGTGACTTCAATCGCTTTTTGACGTCCGGCACGGTCCAGATGCTGCCATTGGAAGCCAGCGGATTGGCGCCCAGCATGAGGAAGTAGTCAGTGTTGTCTACATCAGGAATCGGTAACAACAGTTTGTGACCGTACAGCCAAAGCGAAACCAGATGATGGGGTAGCTGATCAACGCTGGTGGCTGAGAAACGATTGTCGGTCCTGATGTGGCGAAACAGGCTGCTCTGGTGGGTCATCATGCCGTAGTTGTGCACGCTGGGGTTACCCAGGTAAATGCCGACAGCGTTTACGCCGTTTACAGCGATAGTCTTCGCCAGTTCTCGGGCAGTGGTGTCTAACGCTTCGGCCCAGCTGATGGTTTCCCAGGTGGCCTCGCCCGCATCATTCTGCACTTTCTTAACGGGGGCCTTCAGGCGATCCGGGTCTTCGTGCAAGTCTCTCAGAGCGATGGCTTTGGGGCAGATGTGCCCGCGACTTAAGGGGTCATCCTTGTCGCCCTTGATGGAAAGAATCTCAGACCCGTCGGTTTCGATGACCAACCCGCAAATAGCTTCACACAGGTGGCAGGCGCGTCGGTGTGTTTTTATCGTCATTATTATTTATCCAGCATCTGAAACGTCTAGCATATCCTTTAATGACCGTTTGACGAACTTTCCACTGGCATTGCGGGGGAGTGGGGTCTCAAGGATCCAGATATGCCGAGGAATTTTATAGGAAGCGATTTTCGATTTGCAGAACTCGCGAATTTCATCTGCGCTCGGCGTGTGACCTTCTTTGGGAAAAATCGCGGCGCCGACTTCTTCGCCCAGACGGTCATCGGGGACTGAAAATACGGCACATTCGGCTACCGCATCATGTTTGAAGATGGCGACCTCCACCTCTGAACAATACACATTTTCGCCGCCGCGCAAGACCATGTCTTTGGCCCGATCAACCAGATAGATGAAGTTATCTTCATCAGCGAAGCCGATATCGCCGGTGTGTAGCCAGCCGTCGACGATTGTTTCAGCCGTTGCCTCAGGACGATTGAGGTAGCCTTTTATGACCTGAGGGCCCTTCAGACAGATTTCCCCCGTTTCACCCAGAGGCAGGGTGTTGCCCTCTGAATCGATACATTTAACGTCAAACACGGGCACCAGACGGCCTGCTGCATTGGGCTTGTCGTTGAGGAAAATGCCCCAGCTACCCGCAGCGATACCGCACGTTTCCGTAAGACCATAGCCCTGTGCCGGCATGGCCTTACTATTTTCAGCCTTCATCACTTTCTCCGTTAAATCTGGCTGCACAGCTGCGCCGCCGCCTCCGAGCATCTTCAGCGAAGACGTGTCGGTTGTAGTAAAATTCGGGTGATTAATGATTTCCCTGGTCATTACCGGAACGCCTGAAAAGTTGGTAATTCTTTCTTCTTCAATAAGCCGCAGGGCTTCGCCCGCATCCCACTTATACATGTGGGCCAATTTTCCGCCCGATACTGTGATCACCTGTGCTATTGCGTTATTGGCGGTGACATGAAAGAGCGGTGTGGCGAGGATGGCGGCCGGTTGGTGGCCGCCGGGGGCGCTGGCATTGGGGGGCTCTTTATCTTCAATCAGAGCTTGCGCTGTCATTTGGCTCACATTGGAAAACAACGAGCTAAAGATATTGTTGACGCAACCCCGGTGAGTGAGTTGTGCGCCTTTTGGCTTACCGGTGGTTCCCGAGGTGTAGAACACGCAGGCGTCATCTTCAGGCTCAATAGAAACCTCTGGAAGCGCTGCCGGGGATGCCAGAACTTCGGAGAAAGGGGTGGCCCATTCGGGGCAATCATCAACTCTGACCGCCACCACAGGCATGCCCGGGAAGCTTTTCCTTATCTGGGCAAAGCGCTCCAGTCGTTCAGTATCGCAAATCAGCATTTTCGTTTCCGAGTCTTGAAGTCCGTATTCAAGCTCTTCGGGTACCCACCACGCGTTTATCCCGACGGAAACCGCGCCAATGCAACTGAGCGCCCAGTAGGTCAGCATGAACTCGGGATAGTTGCGCATCGCGATGGCGACCCGATCGTGTTGCTTAATGCCATTGGCACTGAGCCAGTTCGCAATGCTGGCAACCTCTTTGTGCGCCTGGGTATAGGTCCAGCGCTCTTGCTGATAAACCAGGTAGTCCTTATCTCCATGGCCAGCGGTACTCAACCATACATCTCGCAGCGAAGAGGGTGCCATGGCCCAGGTCTTGAGCGTGTTTCCTGCAACTTGACTCTCGCGAACCTCAAACATTTGACCGGGGGAGGTCAATTGCTCTACGACCTGATTTAACTGTTCGTACATGATGTGATTAATCCTGTTTGATGACGAAGTGAGTGTAGTACAGGCGCGGCGATGGCGCCGCAGTCTGGATAAGAGGAAACTGTACAAAATGGCACAGATTATGTCAAAATGTACGGTGAAGCAATTAATACCCTAGAGTTGGCGCGTTGACGAACGCTTGGTCTCGGCCTGTTTGCTTATCCGAAGGCTGCAGAACTGGCATAACCCGCGTCGAATATCGTACTCTAGAGTAAAGGTAGGGGAGACCAGGTATGGCTGTAGTCACCAAGCTGCAATTAAAGCGCTCGTTGAATAGTGCTGGCAGTTATCAAGAGTGGCTCGACGCTGCTCGGGCATACGATAAGTACACCAAGCAGGACCTGTGGCGCAGAAAGGACCACAGTAGCCAGTACGACTATGTGTCAATTAGAACTCGCCTGGATCGCTTGCGCAGTTTGAAGGCGCGACACGATACACGCGGCATGCTGTTTACCCTGAACGAGGGTATCCACGGCAACATGGGCGGGATGGGGCGATCAGGGCTTTACGGTCGCGCCAAGACGGGTACCAAACATCTGGTCGAAGACTATATCGACGAGATTGTTCATTCTCTGGAGCATCTTGCTGAAGAGTCCAGCGGCGATGTCACTCCCGAACAAAAGTTTGATTTTTTTCGACGCGCCAGTCACTGCTTCGGTCATTCCGCTTTTATGATGAGTGGTTCGGGATCGCTGTTGTTTTTCCATGTGGGCGTGGTCAAGGCCCTGGCCGAAGAAGAACTGTTGCCCAGTGTCATGTCCGGCTCAAGCGGTGGCGCGATTGTTGGCAGCATTGTTTGCAGTCATACCGATGATGAGCTGCCGGGCCTATTGGATCCGGAGTATTTCCTTGATCGAATTCCCAAGGACGCCAGCAAAAATGGCGTTGCCCACGTTAGTGAACTGGAAGAGAGTATAGCCAGCTTCATTCCGGATCTAACCTTTGAGCAGGCATTTGCCAAAACCGGTCGTGCGATGAATGTGTCTGTAGCGCCGGCAGAAACCCATCAGACGTCGCGCCTGCTGAATGCAACCACTTCTCCGAGCGTGATGATTCGCAGTGCGGTAATGGCGTCGGCCGCGGTTCCCGGTGTGTTTCCCCCGGTGACTTTGCAGGCCCTGGATAGCCACGGGGAGCGCAAGAGCTACCTTCCCTCGCGAAAGTGGGTAGACGGCTCAGTGAGCGATGATATGCCCGCCAAGCGCCTAGCGCGTCTCTATGGCGTGAACCACTATATCGTCAGCCAGACTAACCCTCATGTCCTGCCCTTTGTTTCAGATGGTCACCGCAAGCGCACAGCGATAGGGCTGATTGAAAATGCCGCTCGTCGCTCTGCCAGGGAGTGGTTTAACGCCATGACGCTGATTCTGGATCGCGCAGACAAGCGTAACGGAACCGTAACGCAGGCAACCAGCCTCATGCGCTCGGTGATCAATCAGGATTACGTCGGTGATATCAATATTTTGCCGGACTATAAGCTGATTAACCCGCTAACGTTACTCACCTTCCCAGGGGAGAAGCAGATGCACAAACTGATCGACTCTGGACAGCGCTGTACCTGGCCTAAGCTTGAGATGATTCGGCAGCAAACCAGAATTAGTCGCAAACTGCGCGAAATTCTTCAGCAATACGGAGACAGCCCTGTCGTTTAGCGAAAACTGGGCTTTAACTCTGTCATTCTGCGACCCTTGATTAGCTCGCAACGGCCCCTGCAAACGTAATGCCGAAAAAGTTTTAGCGCGCTATGCGTTCGCTCTCTCGCTGTCGTCAGCCAGTTTGTGTTACAAAATGACAGTATATGTGACAATTTAAGTATTAGTGTTTAGGAGAACATCGATGACCGCAGCACCCATCAGCAATCGGGTCACCCAAATGACCGGCACTGCGTATCCCATTATTCAAGCGCCCATGGGTTGGATTGCGCGGGCTCAGCTCGCTTCTGCGGTGAGCAATGCAGGCGGCCTTGGCATTATCGAAACCTCGTCGGGGGAGTTTGACAACATCAAGGCCGAAGTCGCGAAGATGCGCGAACTCACCGACAAGCCCTTTGGCATGAACGTAGCCCTGTCCTATGTCAAAGGCACCAACGTCATTGACTTCGTTATTGAGCAGGGCATCAAATTTGTGACTACTTCCTCAGGCAGTCCCAGCGTTTGTACCCAGGCATTTCAGGAGGCCGGCATCAAGGTGTTCCACGTCGTGCCCACGCTGAATATGGCACTTAAGGCTATTGATTGCGGCGTTGACGGTTTGATTGTCGAGGGCGGTGAGGGCGGTGGCTTCAAGAACCCTGACCCTGTGTCGACCATGGTATTGCTACCGCTAATTCGTTCGAAAACCGATTTGCCTATCATTGCAGCAGGCGGAGTCAGCGATGGGCTTTCCATGGCGGGAGTGTTTGCAATGGGCGCCGAGGGCGTGCAGATGGGTACGCGAATGCTTTCGAGTGCGGAGTCACCGGTGCATGTCAATTGGAAGCAGGCGATGTTGTCTGCCAAAGAAACGGATACGGTATTTCTCAACCAGCAGTCCAGGCCCGCGCTGCGAGCCTTACGAACTGACTTGACCCAGGAGTTGTTACCCCAGGGAGCGTTCAATGCGATGGAGTACTTTGCAAGGGTGCAGGAACTCTACTTCGGTGGCGATATGGAGGCCTCCATCCCGTTATCGGGTCAGGTGGTCGGCCGGATCGATGAAGTGAAAAGTGCCGAAGAAATTGTGCAGGAAACCATGTCGGGATTTTATGAAGCCATTCAGGGATTAGCCGGCCAGTACGCCAGCCGCTAAACGTAATAGGGTAAGTCAATGAGTGATAAAGCGAACATCAGCGAGACCATCGAAATTCAAAAAGATGATTGGAAGACTACTCGCGTGGTCAATGCCGACGTCGATACAACATTAGCTGATAACGAAGTGTTGCTGCGCATAGATCGACTGGCGCTGACAGCGAATAATATTAGCTATGCTTCTGCGGGCGATTCGCTGGGGTACTGGCGTTTTTTTCCAGCGGAAGAGGGCTGGGGACGTCTGCCGGCGATGGGCTGGGCACAGGTGGAAGCGTCAGCGCATCCTGCGATCACTGAAGGTGAGCGGGTGTGGGGCTTTTTCCCTATGGGCACGCATTTGAAAGTGTTGGCGGGTAAAGTCAGTCCGCAGGGTTTTACGGACGTCTCGGCCCACCGAGAAGGCCTCGCCCCGGTCTATGCGCAGTTTGATCGAGCCACTGGCAATCCAATCTACGAAGAGGCGAGAGAAGATCAGGATAGCCTGCTGCGCGGCTTGTTTATGACTTCCTGGTTGGTGGAAGATTTCCTTGAAGTGAATAATTTTTTCGATGCCCGTAGCTGTTTGATCACCAGTGCCTCCAGTAAAACCAGTATCGCTCTGGCCCATTGCGTTAAACAGCGTGGCAAGCTGGCAAGTATCGCTGTTACTTCCGCTGGTAATGTTGAGTTCTGCGAGGGATTGGGGTGTTACGACAAAGTCGTCACCTACGATGCCATTGCATCATTAGACAACTCAGAGCAGGTAGTCATGGTGGATATGGCAGGCAGCAAAAAAATACTGTCTGACCTCCATCATCATTATGGCGACAATATGAAATATTCCTGTCGTATTGGGGCAACTCATTTTGAAGATTTTGGTCCCGTCGATAATTTGCCTGGAGCGACTCCGGAGTTTTTCTTCGCTCCGGGGCACCTGCAAACTCGCAGTAAGGAGTTGGGTGGTGCCGAGTTTATGATGCGCCTTGGCGGCGCTTATGTCGGGTTTCGCCAATTCTGCGACAGCTGGCTGCGAGTGGAACGCAGTCGCGGAGTCGATGGTGCCACCGCAGTGTATCAGCAGGTGCTGGCTGGCAAGGCGGATCCCGCCTCGGGGCAGATCATCTCGCTCTGGCAGGGCACTTGACCCGACTGGGATGTTGGGCGAGAGCCTTTTAGTTCAGCGCCCTCAGAATGACCTTGCGGGTCTCTGCGGGGTCGATAACCGCATCGATTTCTGTGGCCGCCGCCGATTCAGTGGCCTTGCCCCTTTGGTACATTTCATCGACGAGCTGATTAAATAGTGCTTCACGTGCCTGCGGATCTTCTGTCGCATCCAGCTCTTTTTTAAAGCCAAGAGTGACGGCGCCTTCCAGCCCCATGGGGCCAGTTTCTCCCGTAGGCCAGGCAGCTGTAAATACAGGTACCTTCAAACTACCTGCGGTCATAGCCATAGCGCCTAACCCATAGGCCTTGCGCAAAATAATAGCGACCACTGGAACCTTCACTTTTGCCCCGGCCTTAAACATAGTGCCCATACGCAGTGCGGCACCTTGCACCTCGCTGTCGGGGCCGACCATAAATCCTGGCGTGTCGCACAGAGAGACCAGTGGTAGACCGAGTTTGTCGCACAGTGTGACAAATCGTCCCGCTTTGTCAGCGGCATCGCAGTCGACCGCGCCGCCAAGTATCCGGCAGTCGTTAGCCAGTAATCCCATGGCTCTGCCCTGAATACGAACGAAGCCGGTGATAACAGCGCCCCCAAAAGCGCGCGTCAGTTCTGTGAACGACCCACTATCGGCGAGAGTTTCGATGATGCTGCGAATGTCGTAGGCATAGCGCCTGTCTGCAGGCATAACGGTGCGTAGTGATTCCTGATCGGCGCACTGCCAGTCGCTCAGGTCGCCCTGTGTATAGCCAATGACGGTCTTGGCAAGCGCTGTCGCATGCTCTTCGTCCTCAGCCACAAGGTCAACAACGGCGTTCTTGCTTTGCACTTCGATAGGGCCGATTTCCCTGGGCGAGAACTGACCCAGGCCACCGCCTTCAATCATTGCCGGTCCCGCCATGCCTATCCATGAGTTTCGCGTTGCGATGCGAATGTCTGCGCAACCGTAGAGAGCTGCATTACCCGCAAAGCAGTATCCATTGTTGACAGCGATGGTGGGTACCTCATTGCACAACGTAGCCCACTCTACAAATGAGCTAACGTCCAAAGTGCCACCGCCTATCTGAATGTCGGTATCACCGGGGCGTCCACCTCCGCCCTCGGTGTACATAATCACGGGTAACTTGCGCTCAAGGGCAATGTGAATGATGCGGTCCAGTTTCATGTGGTGGAAGAAACCCTGGGTGCCGGCGAGAACGGTGTAGTCATTAATCACTACGGCGGTGGCTGTGTTGTCTTCTCCAAACTGATCCGCATTAACGGTTGCCAGTCCGGTGATGACACCATCGGCGGGGGTGTTGGTTCGCAGGTCTTCCAGGCTGCGCCTTGCGCGCTGTGCAGCCACTGCGAGTTGTCCGTATTCGACAAAGGAATCTTTGTCGACGAGCGCCTGCAGATTTTCGCGCGCACTGCGATAGCCCTTGGCGTGTCGCTTTGCTATTGCTTCTGGGCGGTTCTCATCAAGGGTCATGGCTTGCTGCGCCTGCACTTCATGCAGTTTCGTCAGGTCACCTTTGCCGGGATTAAAAGCCTGTGGAGATTTTTTACTCATAGTTGGCCTAAAAACAGTGGGGGTAGGAGCGCCAGTAGAACTGACCTTCCTTGCTCTGCCAGTCTCGGTAAATAGAATCCCAGCTCAGGTCTGCAATACGCCAGCCGTGGTGGGGTTCCAGATTGGTTGAAAAAACGTCTGCACCGTAGTCACAAAACCGCGTATCGACACTGATGCGAACTTTGTTGTCAGCGGTGTTTGGCTCGGCACGGTGGACCATTGCAGAATTGAAAATCAACATGTCTCCCTGTTCAAAGTCAGAGACGTGCCAGTGAGTCTCATGGTCGTAAATTTCACACTGCACGCCGCCAACGCCCTGCGCTTCAAAGACCTTTCTAACGCCGCCTTTGTGGGATTGTGGCAGTACCGTTACCCGACCCATGCTGGCATCCACGTCGTGCAGTGCCACCCACACTCCGGCCATCGTGGGGCCGGCGTGGTGAGAGTAAGCGTCTTGGTGGGGCGGGGTTTCATAGCCCAGCATTCGCGGGGTAGCGACCCTTGCCATCTTTATCGGATACACCCAGGGCTCGCAGCCCTGTATGCGCGCCATGATGTCTAGCATCCAGGGTTGGTGAAAAAACCGGTGGAAGGATTCAAGCTTTTGAATTTTTGGGTAGACCTCATCCCAGGTGGCGTCAGTTTCGTAGAACGGTTCGCCGGTAAGAATCGGCGCATGGCTACGACTGTCAAACGTCACATAGGGGTTTAGCATTTCGAGTATATCGGTCAACAGGGCATTGCAGTGCTCAGCGGCCACCGCCTTCTTGATGAGCAAGTAGCCGTCGTTTGCATAGCGTGCACGCAATTGTGTGTCGCTGTCACCGAGTTGAGAAACATTGAAGTCAGAGCTGGTGTTCAATCTATTTGCCTATAGCGGGAAACGGCTGGAGTGAAGCTGTCTGTGCTTTAAGAAGCACAGAGGCTTGCGCATTATCCCGATAATAACAGGCGAAGGAAAGCGTACTGCGACGACAGCAAGTCGCCAGATGAGCACACGGTAGTGCTGACTCTGGAAATACCTGCGCCGATTAAGAGCTAATCGGTTAGATCAGGAATCCGCTGAGTGCAATCACTGAGATGGCAACGACGGTGACAGACGCCAATTCGAACGTGGTTGCACTGCGCTTGGATTCTTTATCGGTCGCAGCAAGCAGGAAATGATCTGTGTTATTAATATTCATGATTCCAGTGTAATCAGCACGGCGATGTAATCCAGAAACGCCGCTTTAAACTGTGATGCAGTTCCGATGGGCCTGAAAATTTGTGAAGCAGTTCAACTTTTCCAGGCGCTTTTCCATAGAACCTGGCGACTTAACGATGGTCTATAATAGTAATTGCTACGATTAAATGGCGTTTGAAATGAAACGACTGCTCCCTATATTGCTTTTAAGCTGCCTGACGGCCCAGGCACAGACCGTGTATCGCAGTGTCGATGAGACCGGCGCAGTGAGCTTTACCGATACGCCCCCTGTGGATGAGCAGGACGTCGAAGAAGTACGCCTCAACGTTGCAGCACCACAAGACCCTGAGGCCTATCAACAAAGTCTTGATGACATGCGGGAAACCACCGACCGGATGGCCGATGATCGAAGGGAGAGAGAAAAGCACCGTGCAGAAATGCGAGAGATAGCGGCTCGCAACGCGCCTCAACAACAGCCCCAGGAGTCACAGACGCTGGTGGATCACTACAGTACGGCCTGGAACTATGATAGCGGTTACTATAACCGGCCGGGCCGTCCACCCTGGCGCCCAGGATATAGACCCAAGCCCGAACAGCCCATTTACCGCCCACCGGTTCAACCCGATCCCGGACGGCCCAGTTCAGGGCGGCCAACGAACGGGAATTCACAGTTGATGCGACCGATGCTTTCGCGCTGAATAGCCAAGCATTGTTCGTAAGATCATTTTACGATGGATTATTGCTAAAGAGCTCATACAATAACGCATACTATTCTGCCGGCGTCTCCCTTGAACTGGATCTGTCCCAACTGTCGTAAGCCCCTTTCCCAAGACGGAAATTCACTTCTGTGTGAAGCGGGACATTGCTTTGACTTGGCGAAGGAAGGCTACGTCAACTTGCTACCTGCAAGTCGTAAGCGCAGTAAAGATCCAGGTGACAATCGAGAGATGGTTGCAGCCCGCCGGCGTGTCCACGACGCTCAGTTGTATCGCCCGCTCGCTGAAAAGTTGAGCACCTGGATTCACACGCTTGCTGACAACCAGGGTCCAGTGCTCGATCTGGGTTGTGGAGAGGGCTATTACACCGGCGTATTGAACCGGGAAGCCGGCAGCACTAGCATTTACGGCATTGATATCGCCAAGCCAGCCGTTCGCCTGGCGGCGAAGGCGATTCCGGGTGTTTGTTTTGCGGTTGCCAGTTCCTTCGATATTCCGTTGGCCGATGGGTCTGTCGATGTTGCGTTTAGCGTTTTTGCTCCCACCGACCCTGAGGAATTAGCCCGCGTGATCAGACCGGGAGGTTACTACCTGGATGTGTCGCCTGCGCCTTTGCACCTGTGGCAGCTTCGCGAGCTGCTTTATGAAAACCCCAGACACCACGATCAATTGGTGCGAAACCTGCCTTCGTTCGAACCTGTTGATACCCAACAGCTTGAGTTTACTTTGCAGCTAGCCGATACGCAGCTGCGCGATTTGATCGCCATGACTCCCTATGCCTACGGTGGTCGACGGGAGCATAAGCAAAAACTAACCCAACTGGACAGCCTGGAGCTGCAAGTGGCTTTCTCTCTCAACCTTTACAGACGACGTCCAGATTAGTTGCTATTCAACAATTGCTCGAGATATTCAGATAGTCTAGAATCCGTCGCTCCTAAGGGGTGGCTCGTTTGCCTGAGATGTTGTTCGCAACAGACCCTTTGAACCTGATCCGGATAACACCGGCGTAGGAATAGGTATCTGCCTTTGGCGTCGCCCATGGCCTGTAGCTCTCCACCGCCATCCGGGTCTCTGATTTTTACGGAGACCAAGATGAAGATTCTATCTCGTACAACACTACTGGCATTGTCAGTAAGCGCCTGCGCCGTTTCGGCCGCTGATCAACTTGAAGAGGTGATTGTCACTGCGGATTTCCGCAGCAGTGACTTAATGACCAGCGCGGCAAGCGTCAGCGTATTAGGTGAACTGACCATTCAAGAGCGCGGAGCGCAGCACCTGGAAGACGTACTCAGCGCCGCACCGAATGTCAGTTGGTCTACCGGTGCTTCCCGCAGCCGCTTCGTTCAGATTAGGGGCGTAGGCGATCTGGAACAGTACGCTGAACCCAAATACTATCCCTCAGTGGGTGTGATGGTGGATGACCTGGAGCTTGGCAGCGCCGCGAACGCTGGCATGCTGTTTGATGTATCCCAGGTTGAAGTCTTGCGCGGTCCCCAGGGGACCCGTTTCGGTGCCAGTGCCCATGCCGGCATGATCAAAATCAATACCAACGCCCCCACCAGCGAGTTCGAGGCAATGGTGCGCGGAGGCGTGGGTAACTACGGCGCTTACAATTATGGCGCTGTGCTTAGCGGTCCTATCGGTGAAACGGTCGCCGGTCGAATAGCCCTGCAGCAGAATAAAGGTGACGGCTATGTGGAAAATGAACATCAGGGCCGTGATGACAGCAACGGTTTTGATGAGGTCACTGGACGCGGCCGGCTGACCTGGCAGCCCAGCGATAGCGTTCAATATGAACTGGCGCTGTTTAGCTTTAAATCCGAAAATGGTTATGACGCTTATTCACTGGATAACGATCGGTATACCTGGTCCGACCAACCGGGTAAGGACGAACAGGATACGTTGGCCGTTAGTGTGAAAGGTCAGTGGCAGTTTGGTGCAAACAGTACCCTGCAAGCTGTGCTTACCGATCTTAATTCAGATCTGGGTTACAGCTACGATGCAGACTGGATATCGCCCGAAGTGTGTGAGATCAACACCTGCTCTTACGGGCACGATACGGCTCAGGAAATGTTTGATCGAGACCGTGATCAGACTACGTTCGATGTGCGTTTACTGGGCGGCGCGGAAGCACTCGCTGCTGGCAATTGGCGCTATGCGATCGGTGTTTACGGCAATCAAAGCGGTGAGACACTTGATTATGCTTACCCAAGTGTCTGGTACGGCTTGTATCAAAGCGCTAGCGACTACGAAACAGATCGATACGCGGCCTATGGCGAGCTGGAGTATGCCTTCACTGATGCGCTAACGCTCACAGGCGGGCTTCGCATAGAGCGTTTTGAAGACAGCTATGAAGATAGCAATGGTGTCTCCCATGATGGCGACGATGATCTTTACAACGGGGAATTAAGTCTCACGTACAGCTTCAGTGACAATGTCTTTGGCTATGCAACGCTGGCCATCGCCAGTAAGCCCGGTGGTGTCAACGTTGCCGCCGGTTCCCAATACGCTTTTATGAGTCCTGATTTTCAAGGTTTCATGGAAACAAAGCTGCGCTTCGATGAGGAGACTTTGTTGAATCGAGAGTTGGGCCTTAAAGCAAGGGCACTGGATGACCGGCTGGAAGTGCGAGGGGCACTGTTTTACGCAAGCCGCGAAAATGCACAGCTGGAAAACTGGATGTGGGACGATGCGGCCGGTCTGTGGATCGGTTATCTGGACAGTAATTCTGACTCAGACAGCTATGGCATCGAGTTGGAAACCTCATTCAATGCAACAGAGGCGATTCAGGTTTTTGCCAATGTCGGCTGGCTGGAAACTGAGGTTGATGAAATCACCACGTTTGACCTTGATCTCTTCGAGTTTGTGGTGAAAGAAGATCGGGACCAGAGTAAGTCGCCCAGTTACCAGTACAACGCTGGTGTTCGCGCCATCTTGCCAGCAGGCTTCTCGGGCGTTGTAGAAATAGAAGGTCGTGATGAAAGTTACTTTGGCTATTACCACGATGGCAAACTGGAAAGCTATGATTTGCTCAATGCCAGTCTTAGCTGGTCAAGTAATAGCGTGACAGTGAACTTATGGGGTCGGAACCTGGCCGATGAAGACTACTCCACGCACGGTTTGTATTTTGGAGCCGATCCACGGGATGATTTTGGGGCCTGGAGCAATCAGACCTACTATCAACTGGGAGCGCCACGTACCTATGGAATGGATATCTCCTGGTGGCTGTAAGTGTCAGTCAATAGCGACACTGTTGTTATGCTTTGTCATCGTGGGGCGAACAGGCTTTTGCGATGCGACTGATAATACAATCTAGTTGGAATTGAGTATGCCGATCAATACATGGATAGAAATCTTCGCAACTCTGGCGGGGCTTATCTATGTGATTTTCATGATCAGAGAGAATATTATCTGTTGGCCTTTTGGCATTGTCGGTTCGTTGCTATCCATTTACTTGTTCATTGATGGCAAGCTTTACTCCGAGGCAATTCTTTACTCTTATTATGTTCTGGTGGGGTTCTGGGGCTGGGTGCGCTGGAGCCAACGCAATGCCACCAGCAACAACCCTATAGTGCGTTATGCGCTGCCCAAGCATGCGCTGATCATTTTAGCATCATCATTGGGCGCGATAGCGCTGGGTACTTTTTTTAGCGTCTATACAGACGGCCAACGGCCTTATATCGATGCTTTTACCACCGCGTTTAGTTTCGCTGCGACCTACATGGAAGTGAAGAAAGTACTAGAGACATGGATGTATTGGATCGTGCTTAACCTTGCGTCTATCTGGCTGTATATGGATCGATCGCTGGATATTTATGCTGCGCTAATTTGTGTCTATGCCGTTTTGTCGGTCTGGGGGCTGATTCAATGGTCACGTGCTTATCGTCTGCAACAGCAGAGAGCTAGTTGATCTTCGCCGCTGCAGCCTGACCGCGCTGCTCCTTGACCGTAAATAACAGAGCGAGCCCCAGCACGAAAAACACCAGAGTAGATATGAGTGATAGCTGGTGGTCACCGCCGCCCAGGCGGTTGATTAAGCCGTAACTGATCGGGCCCAGTATCGCTGCCGTACGATTGGCCAATCCCCAGAGTCCAAAAATTTCGCCGTTATGGGTTCGTGGAGTGAGTTGGCCTATCAACGCTCTACCTCCTGCCTGAGTCGCGCCCATGGCAAGACCTATCAGATTGCCGGCAAGCCAGATATCGGTTTCGGTGCTGGCCTGTAATGCCACGGCGATAGCGAGAATCCAGACCAGTAGCGCAACGACCAGACTGTTGACTGAACCGAAGCGGTCCTGGGCGAATCCGAATAGAAAAGCACCCACCGCGGCGGTGAGATTGACTACCATAATCAAAACAATTAGCTGTTGGCTGTCAAATTGCATCACCTCTTGCGCGTAAATTGCAGCCGTTACGACGACCGTGGCGACTCCTGCCTGAAAAAGCACGATACAAACCAGAAAACGAAACAGGTCCGGTAGTCGTGCCACATGTCCGAGGGTGTCTATTACCTGACTAAAGCCAGCGCTAACGTAGTTTTGGCCTGAAGCAAGGGTTTTGGGTTCAGCTCTTTCTTTAAGCCATAGGAACGTTGGAGTGGCCGTGACGGCAAACACAATCGCGGTGATTAGCAAACAAACGGGAACATAGTGCGTTGCATCGAGCCCACGCGCCGTGGCGGAATTGATATAGGCCAGGCAACAGGCCAGGGTGAGCAGGCCCCCGAAATAACCCAGGCTCCAGCCGTAACCAGAAATACGCCCCATATTCTTTGGGCTGGCAATTTCTGGCAAAAAAGCGGCGATCAAATTTTCACCACTGGTAAAAGCCACTGAAGATAGCGTTAGTAAAATGACGGCCAGGGCTACCTGTCCAGGTCCGGCTCCCGCCAGCAGAGCTGTTGCGGCAACGCAGGCCACTGATGAGACAATTAGAAAAGTTTTCTTACTGGCCCGGAAGTCAGCGATAGCACCCACGATGGGACCGCTGACTAAAACGATGAAATTTGCAGCGGCTATGGCTAAGGTCCATAGCAGGGTGGCAGAACCGGGCGCGCTATTGTCAAGGTCTGCTGCCACAACACCAACGAAATAAGCGCTGTAGATGGTGGTTAGGACTACAGTGGTGTAGCCTGAGTTGGCAAAATCGTAAAATGCCCAGGAAACGATTTCTCTTAACGATGCGGGTGTTTGGAGAGTTTGGTCCGTCACTGCTCAACAGCCCGCTGATCTAGGCTCAGGAATGAAGGCTTGAAAGAATTACTGCAAAATTTGGCAATGTCTATCGTAGACCGTGTGATGGCGATGATACCGAGGGCCCTGCCTGACGATGCCGCGCTGCGTAATTGCAAAATTATCTCCCATCGCGGCGAACATGATAACCGCACTGTCATGGAAAATACCCTGCTTGCCTTCGACATTGCAAGGGCGGCTGGAGTCTGGGGCGTTGAATGTGACATTCGTTGGACGAAAGATAATGTGCCGGTGATCTGTCATGACGCTTCAACAGAAAGGGTATTTGGCAAAGATATCGTCATAGATTCGGTCGAGTTTGCTGATCTACGGGCCCAGTTGCCGGCAGTTCCGACGCTTGAGGAAGTGGTTGCTCGCTATAGTGGCAACACACATTTGATGCTGGAGCTAAAAAGCGACCCCGCTGTGAATCTGGATTTGCAGCGCCGTATTTTGCAAAAGATACTGGGCAATATTATTCCTAAGAAGGATTTTCATGTGCTCTCGTTGGAGCCCGAGTTGTTCGTAGTGGTGAGTTTTCTAGAACCTGATGTTCTGTTACCGGTGGCACAGACGAACACGTCGAGCTTAAGCAGGCTTAGCCTTGAGCGAAACTACTGCGGTTTGGCAGGCCACTATTTGATGTTGGGAGAGAAAATCAGGCGGAAACACCATGCCGCCGGGCAGGTAATAGGCACTGGCTTTCCCAGTTCTCGAAACTGCCTCTTGCGCGAAATTAATAGAGGAGTCGAGTGGATTTTTAGTAACGATGCGGTCTTTTTGCAGGGCAAACTTGATGCCATGAGGGCGTCTTTAAAGTCCTGATCAGGACTACCCACCGTGAAAACTATTGACTAAGGTTGGTGCCTGCTGAAGCCAATGCATAACTATTTTCTGTGAGATGTCTGAAATGAAATTTGATCAACTGGGCTTATCACCCTTGTTGCTGCAAGCGCTGGAAGAGAAGGGCTACAGTGAGCCTTCGCCCATTCAGGCCAAGGCGATACCGGCAGTACTGTCTGGGCAGGACGTGATGGCTGCGGCGCAAACAGGCACTGGAAAAACCG
>JBDWQQ010000127.1:0-11127 GCA_039986455.1 Halioglobus sp. | reverse complement strand
TCCCCGAGACAGAGTCACAGGGGCGTATCCATACCTCCGCATGTACCGTTGCTATCATGCCCGAAGCTGAGGCGGTGGACGAAGTTGAAATCAACAAGGCTGACTTACGGGTCGATACATACCGTGCATCCGGTGCGGGTGGTCAGCACGTGAACAAAACCGATTCTGCCGTGCGCCTTACTCACTTGCCCTCGGGTATTGTTGTGGAATGTCAGGACGAGCGCTCCCAGCATAAAAACAGAGCCCGGGCGATGTCTCTGCTGCAGGCCAAGTTACTCACCAGTGCGCAGGATAAAGTCGCCGAAGAACAGGCAGAGCAGCGTCGCAACCTGGTAGGTACAGGCGACCGTTCTGATCGTATCCGGACGTATAATTTCCCTCAGGGGCGTCTCACGGACCATCGTATTAACCTTACGTTATACAAGCTGGCAGAAGTGATGGAAGGCGATGTGGGTTCCGTAGTAGATCCTCTGCGTCAGGAATATCAGGCCGATCAGCTGGCGGCTCTGGGTGATAGTTGATGGCCAGTGTGCAGGAACTCCTGCGCAGCGCCAGAGATCTTCCCGGGGATAGTCCCGCACGGGATGTCGAAATCCTGCTGTGTCACTGCCTCGATAAAACGCGAACCTGGCTTTACACCTGGCCGGAATCGGAAGTCCCGGAAGCAGCACTACAACACTTCATGCAGTTAATTCAAAGACGCTATCGAGGCGAACCCATCGCTTACCTGACCGGGCATCGAGAATTCTGGTCGCTTGATTTGGCGGTTGCCCCCAGCACACTCATTCCCCGGCCCGAAACAGAAACTCTGGTGGAGTGGGCGTTGGGGTTACCTTTGCCGGATAGGGCGGCTGTGCTTGATTTGGGCACTGGCACGGGCGCCATTGCCCTGGCGCTGGCCAGTGAAAAGCCCGACTGGCAGGTGAAAGGGCTGGATGTCAGTGCCGAGGCCGTGCAGCTGGCCAGAGACAACGCAATAACGAACAACCTGAAACAGGTCGAATTTGCCCAGTCGAATTGGTTTACTTCCGTGGATAATGATTCGTTTGACCTGCTGGTGAGCAATCCGCCCTACGTGGAACAGGGTGATCCGCACCTGTCCCAGGGGGATGTGCGCTTTGAGCCTGAATCGGCATTGGTCGCGGCCAATGCAGGCCTTGCGGACTTAACTACTATCGTTGAATCAGCGCCTGATTACCTTCATGAGGCGGGTTGGTTGCTGTTGGAGCATGGATTCGATCAGGGTCCCGCGGTGCGAGAAATATTAACCCAGCGTGGGTTCAGCACGGTAGCAACACGCCAGGACCTGGCCGGACAGGACCGCATTACAGGAGGGCAATGGCTTGCTCACTGACGAACAGCTGCTGCGCTACAACCGTCAAATACTAATGCCTGATTTTGATATCGCCGGGCAGGAGCGTTTGCAGGCCTCGTCGGTGCTGGTGGTTGGCCTGGGAGGTCTGGGCTGCCCCGCTTCTCTTTATCTTGCCGCCGCTGGGGTCGGTAGCTTAGTGCTGGCCGATGGTGATGCCGTTGAATTAAGCAATCTGCAGCGGCAGGTAGCCCACGGTGATGCTGATCTTGGTCGCAATAAGGCGGCCTCCGTTGCTGCTTCAATTGCGGCGCTGAATCCCGAAGTTAAGGTGCAGGTAGAGCCCCGGTACCTGGATGCAGCTGCCATGGCCTCATTGCTCGTCGGCATAGATTTGGTGGTAGATGCCAGTGATAACTACCCCACGCGTTTCGAACTTAACCGGGCCTGTATCGCTGCCGGTGTGCCGATGGTCTCGGCAGCGGCGGTGCGTGACGAAGGACAGCTCTCAGTGTTTGACCCTCATCGCGGCGGGCCCTGTTATCGCTGCCTTTATCCCGATGAGGGCGAGCGCAGTTCATTGAGTTGCAGTGAGAGCGGGGTGCTGGCCCCGGTAGTGGGGGTGCTTGGATCCCTGCAGGCCATGGAGGCGCTAAAGCTGTTAGCCCAGTACGGCGAGCCTCTGCGTGACGCGGTGCTGATGATGGATCTTCGAAATATGCAAATTCAGCGGCTTAAGGTGAGTCACCGGCAGCAGTGTCCTGATTGCTCTTATCTGCCGCGATAGCCACCAGTTCAGGCAATGGCCGCCTTAACGTGCGGACCAGTCGCCAGGTCACCAGAACTGCGCATAAGCAAATACCGGCGATCAGCGAGGCCCAGATGCCCGCGGTACCATCGGCGGGGTTATCTGCCACTCGCAATCCCAGCCACCAGGCCAACGGCAGGGTGAGTCCCCAGTAGGAAAGACACATGATGACAAAGGGGTAGCGCGTGTCTTTGAATGCTCGCAGACAATAGGATATACCCACCTGCAACGAGTCGATAAGAATGAAAAGCGCGGCCAGATGAATGAGTCGAACCGCGATCTGGTGAATTTCCGGGTCGCTGGTGTAGGCGCTGATCAGTAGTTCGGGCATGGGCAATAGCAGTAGCGTAGAGGCAAGACCGACCAGCAAGGTGAGAGCGATTCCCGTGTTGACCGACAATCGAACGGCGGCCTCATCACCGCTGCCAATAGCGTGCCCGACTCGTGTCGCCATGGCCGAGCCCATGCTGATGAGTGGCATGTAGATGACATCCCAGACGTTGTAGGCAATCTGGTGGGCAGCCATTGCGCTGTTGCCCATGGTGGCGATCATTAGCGCCAGCAGCGACAGCACGCCGATCTCGAGAAAAAAGCTCAGGCCGATCGGAATTCCCAGCCGCACGATTTCGCCAATCCGCGAAAAGTCCGGCGCGACCCACTGCAGGGGCGGTAGGTAGGTGCGAATGCTTTTCTCAATGAGGATATAGCCACCAATCAGCACGGCACCCAGCCACATTGAGATTGCCGTTGCCCACCCACAGCCGGCGGCACCCATTTCCGGAAATCCCCACTTGCCATAGATCAAGGCGTAGTTAAGCGGGATGTTGGCGAGAAATCCCAGTACGCTGGCGATTGCAAACGGTCGCAGAATTCCGATTCCCTGTGTGTGGCAACGCAGTGCCTGAAACAGCACCGTAGCGGGAAGTCCCCAGGCAACGGCCTGCAGGTAATCGAGGCTTTTGGTTTGGGTCGTGCTGTCCAGGTCAAGCAGGTCCAGCAGAGGCTCCGCGTTGTAGCAAGCGGGTCCTACGATCAGCCCAAGTAATAGCGATAGCCACAAGGCCTGGGGCAGGGTGTCGCGAATGTTCTGTAATTTCCCGGCGCCGAAATCCTGGGCAACCAGCACGGAAGTGGCAAGCATGATACCCAGGGTTAGCAAAAATAGTGGCAGCCAGATGTTGTATCCAATGGCGATAGCAGCAAGATCCATGGCGCTATAGCGGCCCGCCATGATGGTATCGACAACACCGGTGCCCATTTGGGCCAGTTGAGCGATGATGATGGGCCAGGCGAGAATGACCATGGCGCGGGCTTCATCTCTATAGGCGTTCCACTGACTCATGTCGGTGACGTTGTACTCGTATCGAAGTGTGAATTTTGCCGCGCGGGAAACCTTTTGCGGGTTTTAGCTGTCACACAGAAAACAAACCAGTAGGGAACTGTTCGATGAATGCGATCGCCGCGTTATATTACAACATACATAATTTCATTTTTCCGCGACTCCAGCACCTTGATGGCCTCGCGCCATTGGCCTTGCGACTGTATCTGGTGCCCATTTTCTGGATGGCAGGCACCAAGAAACTTGCGGGTATAGATAGCACTATCGAGTGGTTCGGTAACCCTGATTGGGGCTTGGGTTTACCCGCTCCAGAGCTGCTGGCCTATATGGCGGCCTACACCGAGGCGATTGGTGCCCTGCTGTTACTGCTGGGTCTGGCCACTCGCTGGATTTCGATTCCCTTGATGGTCACCATGTTAGTCGCGATTTTCGCAGTGCATTGGGACAGCGGTTGGGCAGCCATTGCTGATTCCAGTTCACAGGAGGTAGCGGTGCGACTGGGTGCGGCCAAGGATATCCTGCGTGAACACGGCAACTATAGCTGGCTGACTGAAAAGGGCGGCTTTGTGGTACTCAACAATGGCATTGAGTTTGCGGTGACCTACCTGATTATGCTGTTTGCCTTGTTATTCACGGGTGGTGGTCGCTATGTCAGCGTGGATTACTACCTGTCTAGGTTGTTCCCTAACCCGCGCTAACAGCCTCAAAAGAGGCGATTGCGGCCGTGTTTAGGACACGGCTGCTATTTTGGATCTATCCACATCTGTGCAGGGAAAAATGCTAGACTAGCGCGTTTTTTGAGCAGTCACAGGAAATACCGAATTGATCAAGAGTTTAGTTGGGCGTCTGTCCGGCAAGAAAGAGCCGGCCCGAGAGTCAGCCCAGTCTTCCCCGGCAACGCAGAAAGCTCCCCGTAAAGAGCAGCCCCATCAGGCCCATTCCGAGAAGGGCCAGCAGCATGAGACTAGCAAGCAGGGCAAGGGTCGAAATCGACGTCAGCGCAAGCCAAAAGTGGCTGCGGCGCCGTGGAGCATTGAAGATTTCCAGGTTGAAAAGAAAGAGGGCGAAACCCGCTTTCACGATCTCGGTCTGCGAGATGAACTGATGCACGGTATTGCTGACCTTGGGTTTCAGTACAGCTCACCTATTCAGGCCCAGGTGCTCCCCCATACCTTGCAGGGTCACGATGCTATCGGTAAAGCCCAGACGGGTACCGGTAAGACCGCTGCATTCCTGATTACTATTTTTAATGACCAGTTGTGTCACCCCGTGGAGGGAGAGCGCTTTGTGGGTGAGCCTCGTGCTCTGGTCATTGCACCGACGCGTGAATTGGTGATGCAGATTGCTGCGGACGCGGCGGATTTGAGCAAGCATACCGGTTTACAGGTTGCCACCCTGATCGGCGGCATGGACTATCAAAAACAACTGAATCGTCTGCAGCGCGATGTCGTGGATCTGGTGGTTGCAACGCCGGGCAGATTGCTGGACTTCATGGGGCGTCGTGACCTGTTTCTGGACCATGTGGAAGTACTGGTGCTGGATGAAGCCGACCGAATGCTGGATATGGGCTTTATCCCACAGGTGAAGCGTATTGTGCGCGCCTGCCCGCGCAAGGAAAGTCGCCAGACGCTATTGTTCTCTGCGACGTTTACCCAGGACATTATTAACCTGTCTCAACAGTGGACCTATGAACCGGTAACTGTGGAAATTGAGCCAGACAGCGTGGCTACCGACACGGTTGACCAGAAAGTCTATATGGTGAGTTCGGAGCAACGCTTCCGGGTTCTCAATAATCTGGTGCGCAGCGATGACTGCAGCAGTGTCATTGTGTTTGCCAATCGTCGCGACCAGGTACGCCGTTTACATGAACGCTTACGTAAAGCGGGTGTTAAGTGCGGAGTACTGTCGGGCGAGATTCCGCAGGCCAAGCGCACCCGGACTCTGGAGCAGTTTAAGCAGGGTGAAATTACAGTGCTGGTGGCGACAGATGTTGCCGGTCGGGGGATTCACGTGGATGGCATTAGTCATGTGGTGAACTACAACCTGCCGGAAGATCCCGAGGACTATGTGCACCGTATCGGTCGCACCGGACGCGCGGGGGCCACGGGTACATCGATCAGTTTTGCCAGTGAGGATGATGCTTTCTTGCTGCCAGATCTCGAGGCTCTGCTGGGTGCGCCATTGGAGTGCACCCATCCGCCTGCCGAGTTGCTGGTCTGACAGATCAGCTGAGGATTCTTATCCCCGCTTAAGCGGGGCCTGAACGCTCTTTAGGCCCTGCATGTTCCCAAGACTTTACCTGTCATCTGACTCGATCCAGCTCTTTGCACCAAAGTAAGGTCGCTCCCACCACTGCGGCAGGCACCACAAAGAAGTTAACGATGGGAATCCCCGTACACAGGGCAACGATTCCGCCGAAACCCATGCTACTCAGGCGCCGACTGCGCACAGCCTCTTTGACATCGCCAAAGCTTAACTGGTGGTTGTCCATGGGGTAATCCACGAATTGAATCGACATCATCCAGGCGCCCAGTAAAAACCAAAGCACAGGCGCGACGGCATTCAGCCCGGGGATAAAAGTCACTAACAGCACAAATGCGGCCATGGGCACGTAATACATGAGCTTGGCCAGTTCCCGAATGATACCTCGTGGCACCAGCATGAGTGCATTGGCCAGGCCTTCAGGGCCGCTCACCGGCTTCCCTGTCACCAATTCTTCGGCCTTTTCCGCCAGTAGGCCATTGAATGGCGAGGCGATGATTAATGCCACAGCGGTAAACAGGTAGCCCGTGATCAGGCTGAAAGTGATACCGATCAGTGGCCAGAGTATCCATTCAATAAAGCTCAACCAATCGGGGATTCCCGATAACCAGCGCTCCATAAAGTCTGCCAGATAGCTGAACCCGTAGCCGACCAGGGTGCCAAAAATCAGTATGTTAATTGTCAGCGGCACCAATACGAACAGTCGTAGTGAGGGGTGCCCCAGCAATTTCGCACCCTCCACCAGATAACCAACACCACCTACCACATTACCTTTCAATGCTCTTTCCTCTCGCTTTTGCCACAGCCCGGGCAGATACAGCGTACGCCGCGCTCAGATTCAGGCAGTGCACTCAGGGCGGCTGCGGAGATCTCTATCTCCATACACCAGCAACTTTCTGCGGGCCGACCTGCCGCAATAGCGCATTGATTGTCGCTACCGCATAGAGGGCACTTGTCGGCGCTGTTGTTGTCCATGTTTGTGTGTCTGCTGCCTTTCTTTGGGCGCTATAATAGCCCACAGCTGAGTGAGTGTATCTATGACAGACGACGAAGAGAGCCTGTTCCTCGATGAAATGACGGACGTTGCCCCCCTGAAACGAGACAGGCGCGTGCGCGTGGCTACCAAACAGAATGAACGTGATTCGTCGTTGCAACTGCGCCGTGAGGCGGCGGTGCTGGATAAGACCCGTGATGGCAACATCCTGACCGAGGATGGCTTGGCCATCACGCCACTTGACCCCTGGTACGTGCTGGAGTTCAAGCGTCCGGGTATCCAAAACGGCGTCTTTCGCAAACTGAAGCAGGGGCGATATGAAGCCGAAGCGCGTCTTGACCTCCACCGCATGACGGTGTCGATAGCGCGCAAGGAACTCTACGATTTTATTGTGGAGACCTATCAGCTCGGCATCCGCAGCGTAATGATTATTCATGGCAAGGGCGAGAGTAAGGCGGAGCGCGAACGCAGTTCTATTCTCAAGGGGTGCACGGACCACTGGTTGCGCGAGCTCGATATTGTGCAGGCGTTTCACAGTGCTCAGCCGCGTCATGGAGGGACCGGAGCTGTCTATGTCCTATTGCGCAAAAGCGAGGACAAAAAGCGTGAAAATCGAGAAAAATTTATGAAAGGGCGAGTGCCCTACGAGCCTAACCAGCGCTAGTTGCCGGTTTGGGAAATGCTCAAGGCTTGAGCGTTTTCTTCGGGTGTTTCCGGTTCGGATAACAGGTAGTACAAATCTCACACACTCTGCCATCACAGCCCCGGGCGGAACAAAACTCACGGCCATAAAAAATGATCTGTAAGTGGAGCTGATTCCATTGCTCCTTCGGGAACAGTCGCTTCAAATCTCGCTCGGTTTGCACCACATTTTTACCGGAAGTCAGACCCCAGCGCTGCGCCAGACGATGAATGTGAGTGTCCACGGGAAATGCCGGTACACCAAAGGCCTGGGACATGACCACGCTGGCGGTCTTATGGCCCACGCCAGGCAGTCGCTCCAGGGCTTCCATGTCGGCCGGGACGATGCCTTCGTGCTCTTCCAGTAAGATTTCACTGAGGCGCTTGATGGCCTTGGATTTTTGGGGAGATAAGCCGCAGGGGCGAATAATTCCCCGAATCTGCTCTACGTCTAAGCCAGCCATGTCATGTGGGTTATCCGCCAGCGCAAAGAGTGCGGGCGTAACCTGGTTGACTCGCTCGTCAGTGCATTGAGCGCTGAGCAATACGGCAATCAGTAGGGTATACGGATCCGTATGATCCAATGGTACAGGTGTTTCTGGGTACAACTCCTGGAGGCGCTTGAGAATATAGTCGACTCGCTCGGCTTTTAGCATGCACCTATTCCTACCATTGGTTAACGCGATGAACGATGCGCTCAGCCGCCTCTATGCACTGGTCTAGCTCAGCGACAAGGGCCATGCGTACACGGCGTTCGCCAGGGTTGTAGCCCTGCGTTTCGCGGGCAAGGTAGCTGCCAGGGAGCACGGTAACGTGTTCTTTGGCATACAGTTCCCGGGCAAATTCAGCTTCCGCCACGGGTGTTTTCGGCCAAAGATAAAAACCGGCATCGGGCATGTTGACGTCAAGATGCCCGTTCAAAATATCGGTCACCGCCTGAAACTTCTCTCGATACAATGAGCGGTTGCTGATGACATGGGCTTCATCGCTCCAGGCGGCCACGCTTGCGATCTGATGATGGGGTGGCATGGCGCAGCCATGGTAGGTTCGATAGAGCAAAAATTTTGACAGTACGTCGGCGTCGCCGGCAACAAAGCCGGATCGGAGCCCTGGAAGATTGGAGCGTTTCGAGAGAGAGTGGAACACCACGCAGTTGTGATAGTCGTGTTCGCCCATGGCAGCACAGGCCTGTAGTAGCCCCGGTGGCGGTTGATCTTCGTCGAAAAAGATTTCTGAGTAGCACTCGTCCGAGGCGATAATGAAATCATGCTCGCGCGCAAGTCCTATCAGTTGCTGCAGTTGCTCTATCGGCATTACCGCACCGGTGGGGTTACCCGGAGTGCATAAAAACACTAGCTGACATTGCTGCCATTGTTCCTCAGTTACAGTGCTGAAGTCAGGAAGAAAGCCACCCTCTTCGTCACAGTTGATGAACAAGGGCTGTGCGCCGGCCAGCAGTGCTGCGCCTTCATAAATTTGATAAAACGGATTGGGGGACACTACCAACGCGTTGGGTTCAGCGCTCACCACAGCCTGGGCAAACGCGAATAAGCCTTCACGGGTGCCATTAACCGGTAAAACCTGGGTTTCGCTGTCCAGTTCCTGCAGCTTAAAGCGCCTTTGCAGCCAATTGGCGATTGAGCCCCGCAGCTCTGGTATGCCTTTGGTGAGCGGGTAATTGGAGAGCTTGTCGAGGTTGTCGGCGAGTGCTTGAACCACAAAAGGTGGTGACGGGTGTTTCGGCTCGCCAATCGAGAGCGCTATCGGGGCTTTATCTGTTGGCGGCTCAAGATCGGAGAACAAGTGCCGTAATTTTTCAAACGGGTAGGGCTGTAACTGCAACAGATCGCGGTTCATTAAAACGTCCGGGGTTTAGGCGGCTGCCTGCTCATTCAGTTCATCGCGAATCGCTTGCTGAATGGCTTCACACAACTCGGGATCGGTAATAGGTTGCTGTTTTGCGTCAGTGATGAAGAATACATCCTCGACGCGCTCGCCCAGCGTTTGGATTTTTGCCGCCTGAAGTTCGATATCGTATTCCACGAAAATACGACCAATGCGGGCGAGCAGTCCGGGACGGTCGGGAGTAGCGACTTCCAGCACAGAGTAGTTCTTTACCTCGTCGACGGCCATGACCGTTTCTGTCGGTACGGAAAACGACTTCTTGGCGCGAGGTGTGCGTCGCTGCACGATGTCTCGAGCCGTGGATGCGTTGCCAAGCGTCTCTGACAGGTGTTCTCGAATATGGTTTATCCGATTGCTGTCCTCAGCAATGGATTTGCCGTCGGAGCCAAGAACAAAAAAAGTGTCCAGGGTCATGCCGTCGTTTGCGTTGTAAATACGCGCGTCGTGAATCGACAGGTCCAGTTGCTCAATCTGAGCGCAAATGCTCGAAAAAAGCTGAGCGTGGGAGCGGGCATGAATGAAAATTTGCGTGGTATTGGCGACGTTGGAGTCCGCGCTGGAGCGAATAACGACCAGCGGAGTACTCTTGTCGTGATGCCCTGCAATTGCCTCGGTGTGCCAGGCGATATCCTCGGCTTTTTCACGCAGGAAGTAATCTTCGCCACGTTCTTGCCATAATTCTTCGATTTCTTCGATAGTAAAGCCGCGGTACTCGAGTGAGTCGATAGCAGTTTCTCGGGTTTCATCGATCCAGACTTGTTTGTCGATTGGGTTTTCGAGGCCCCTGCGCAGTGCCCGCTTGGTTTCGGTGTAAAGCTGTCGCAGTAGGCTGCCGCGCCAAGCATTCCACAGTGTGGGGTTTGTGCCGTTAATGTCTGCGACCGTCAGGGCGAATAAGTAGTCCAGTCGATCCTGATCCCCAACGTGCTGTCCAAATTGCAGAATCACATCCGGGTCTGAAATATCGCGTCGCTGCGACACCGCCGACATGGTCAGGTGGTTTTGCACTAGCCAGACCACCAAATTGGTATCGCGCTGGCTGAGGCCGTGAGCGGTGCAGAATTCTTGTGCGTCGACGGCGCCCAGTTCGGAGTGATCGCCACCGCGGCCTTTGCCGATGTCGTGAAAAAGACCGGCCAGATAAAGCAGTTCAATTTTGGGCAGTCTCCCGGCGACGCGGCTGGTAACGGGGAATCGATCGGCAAACTCTGGAATCTGGAAGCGTCGCATATTCTCAATGACTTCCAGCGTATGTGCGTCCACTGTATAAGCGTGGAACAAATCGTGCTGCATTTGGCCGATGATGTTGCCGAATGCCGGTATATAGCGCCCCATCACGCCGTAGCGAACCATGCGCTTGAGTTGGCGCGTTAGCTTGTAAGGTGAGCGCAGTAAATCGATAAACATCTTCTTGTTGATATCGCTGGCGCGAAAGCTCTCGTCGATCAGGTCTAGGCTATTGCGCAGCAGGCGAATCGTCGGCGCGGCTATGCCGTTGATGGCATCGTTACGGGCGCTGAGCAGAAAAACCTCAAGAATTGCGGAGGGGTCAACGTTGAAGACGTTGTCGTTGCGCGCCTCAATGTAGCCATTCCTCATCTGGAAACGGCCATTGAGTTGCAGAATTTCGTGGTCACCTTCGGCAGTCAAAATATCCTGGTCGAAGTTTTGAATCAGTACCTCGTTGAGCATGCTCAGGGCCTGGGCCGATCGGTAGTAGAGCTGCATAAACTGCTCCACCGCCAATTTATCGCCGTCTTCGAATCCCCAAAGTGCCGCCAACGAACGCTGATGATCGAATAGTAGGCGGTCTTCCTCCCGGCCGG